>CAZCVI010000026.1:0-83130 GCA_964502145.1 uncultured Clostridia bacterium | reverse complement strand
CGCACACAAGGTTGCCCCGAAATGTTCCCGCACCAACGGGTGGCAGTCCAACGTGCCCGTTTTGTGCCCCGCTTCTGCACCTAACAAAGACACGTCGCGCAGATGGCTTAACGCACTCTGAAAATCCTCTTCACCAATGCCCACCACGTGCTCTGTGACTCCCGGCAGCACGGGTTCTTTTAGCAATTCAGCCAGCACTTCCTCGGTCACAGGACGATCAAACAACCCCATCAGCAACAGAATATCCCGTTCCACCGATTCACCGAACCACCTTTCATAGGCCACCATCACATGCTGCGCATGAAATGCCTCGTGCTTTTTTAACTGGTTTAATTGCCTGATTTTGTCCCGGCGGCGAATATCCCCCTTGTGCATGTTTTTGATATACAACCCCAACAACGTCAACGCCAACGCATGACCCTTATACTCGCGCACCGCCTGCTGCACATCCTGCGGCGCACCCATGGTCACCCCCAGGCTCTTTAACAATTCCACGCCCGCGTCCGTGGCGAGATGTTCCAAGAGAAGCTCTTGGTGGCCGTAGTTCACGTGCTGTTTTAAGTCCCAGATGGGTTCCCGTGTCGAGATGACACACAACCCGCCCGGGTTGCACCCGCCCACGGCCAACTCTTTTAAGAGTGCGGCCACTCCCTGGTCCTTTAATTTGCCATCCAGGCCGTGTACTTCACCCGGAGGGTATTGCAGCGGTTCCAAGCCGTCCAGGATGAGCAAGCATTTGTGCTGCCGCAACAACCGCGCCAAACGCCGTCCCTTGTCCACGGCTGAACCAGCTTGGGGATCTGTTTCGCCGAACCATAACAGGGTCTCCATAAAGAATTCATCCGCAGAGACCTGTTTGCCTTCGGTGGCGCCCTGGCTGTAAAAAGACCAGCCAAAGATTTTTTCTGCGCCACGATAGTGATCCATAGCCATGTGATTCAACCATTGATTGACCAAAGCCGTTTTGCCCACGCCGCCCCAGGCCACCAGGGAGATAATATGCGTGTCGGGGTCCGCCCAGGCGGAATCTAACAGTTTTAATTCGTTTTCTCTGCCGAAGAGGTGTGCGCCGGTGGAGGGTAAGCGATCTAGGGAGATGTTGTTGGGACTGGGTGGGGGAGTGGGAGCAGGAAAATTCAGTGCCACATCTTTGGGCGGAAGTATTAATATGGGGCCCAGTTCTGGTTTCTCCACTTCCGGTTGCTGGGTGAGGGTACGGTAAAGAGATTCATACCCCTTCTGGGAGTTCAGACAATAAACCGTGGCTGCTTTTAATGGTGTTGGGATGAATGAGCAATCCTTGGGGTCAAATACAACGGGAATAAACCGCGAGTTATGGGAATTGTTTTGGTACACGTGTTGATAGATCAGCAAGGATTCCCATTTAATGCCTTTACCGGCACCTGGCAGAGTTTCATCTATAACTTTTTGCCAATAGTCTTCTGTACAAATGACAATGACGTGCTCTGCTTTTTCTATTTGACGGTCCATCCATTTGGGCCAGCCTTCAGCGGGGCTGGTTTCGTATTTATCAATATTACAATCCAGACCATTTTTCCTTAATTGATTGGCTAAAGCCAGAACGCGGTCGTCATGTTCTGGCGTACTACTCCAGCTATAACTGATAAAAACTGTTCCCATGGGCAACCCCTTTGTTTTTTTCTGCTAAAGAACAGTATACACCAATAAATATAAAAAGTCATCTCTTTTGCGTTTTTGGGAACAGGTGGATTGATGTCATTTTTTATTTTGCTCAAATGAGTTGACGGGTGAATGAAATTATAATACAATAACAAAGGAGGTCAAATATGGAACTGCAAATCATTCAGATAGGAAACGCGAAGGGCATCCGCTTCCCCCAGAGCCTTCTCAAACATTACAAATTGAAAGGAAAAGTAGTGGTTGACTTAGAAAAAGATGGTTTTTTTATTAAACCGAAAAAAGTAAGAGATGGTTGGGCGGAGTCTTTCAAGGAAATGGCCGAAAATGGACATGATCAATTGATTATAGAAGATTTTAAAAATGATTTTGATGATGAAGAATGGCAGGATATACAGTGAACCGATTCGATGTCTACACGGTTAACCTGGATCCCACCCAGGGGTCTGAGATCAAAAAAACACGACCTTGCGTGTTTGTTTCCCCTGATGAAATGAATCAATACATCAGCACGGTTATTATTGCCCCAATGACCACCGCCAATAAAAACTATCCATCACGGATAAACCTAAATTTTCAAGGGAAAAAAAGCCAAATCGTCTTGGATCAAATCCGTACAGTAGATAAACACCGCTTGCTCAAAAAAATTGGAAAAATTACAGACATGGATTCGCAATCTCTTTGTAATAAATTGGTAGAAATGTTTACCTATTGATTGTTCCGATAAATTTTAAACCAACCGCCACAAAACGTGCAAATAAAAATAGATTGGCAGAGAGGGTTGAGGTTGGGTTCAAGATTTTAAACCCCTACATAACCGCACCCGTTTTTTTTCTCTTGGCGAAGCCGTTTATATAAACATCCACAAGACACAGCGTAAAGGGACGCAGTCCCCGCAGTCCCTAGCAGTTTCTTACAATGAGGCGAGCCAGCGGTGTGCAGTGATGACTAACAATGAGTTTTTATCGTTTTTTATCCGTTTATAGATTCCTTCCTTATGAACCAATTGAACCGCAGGAATATTAAACATACTTTGAAAGTAATATAAATTCTTTGAGGGCGTGTCTTGCGAGAACTTGACCTCGATTAATAGAATGGGTTGATTATTTTCGGCAATCAGGAAATCAATTTCCTGTTGTTCTTTATTACGAATGTAATGCAGTGAAAATCGCCCAGAACCGACTTCATTCCAAAAGCTGAGCAAGCGTTTTAATTCTACGGCCACCATATTTTCAAACCGCACCCCTTCATCTTGGATTTCAGCATAATTGAATAAATACCACTTTTTCTCTTTTAAGATGGACCGTGAAATCTTGGTTGTCCATGGGGGGATATTAAAAACCAGAAACACTTTTTCAAAAAGAATCAACCAGCTTTTAATACTATCAAACGTCACCTGAAGATCTTGCGCCACTGAAGTCAGGGAGAAAGGGCTGCCTACTTTTGAAGGTAATAAGGAATATAGCAACTCAATCGTATCAATATTCCTAATTTCGGCAAAATTTCGTACATCCTCGCGAATCACCTGTTGAATATACGATTGTGCCCAGCGATTGTAAAAATCGGTACTGCCTTTTACAAAGGGTTCGGGGAAACCACCGGTGTGAAAGAGGTTTTGCCAGATTGTCTGGGCCCCGTCATGAGGATCATTGCTTTATCCTTGGACAACGTTTCCCACAATTTTTGATACTCATTTCGTTCGATCATATGACTATTTTACACCATACTCGGAAAAAGTCAGGACGTAGTCACAACGCGCTTAATTTGGGGTACATTTTAGACGCGGCATGTAACGGAGCGCGGCATGAATAAGCGAAAAAAAAGGTGGGCCGGAAAGCCCACCTCTTACTATTTGTAATACTAAAGGGTGCTAATTATTGACCTAAAGTGGCTACCATGACCGCTTTGATGGTGTGCATGCGGTTCTCGGCTTCGTCAAAGACGATGGAGGCCGGAGATTCGAATACTTCTTCGGTGACTTCCATGCCATCCAAGCCGAACTTCTGGAAAATGTCTTCGCCTACTTTGGTATCCCGGTTATGAAATGCCGGTAAGCAATGTAAGAACTTGACCTTGGGATTGCCAGTTAATTCGAGGGCTTTTTTATTGACTTGATAGGGTTTCAGCAGGGTGATTCGTTCTGCCCAGGCTGAATCTGGTTCGCCCATGGAGACCCAGACGTCAGTATAAAGGAAATCACAGCCTTTAACGGCTGCTGCCACATCATCGGTGATCAGAATCTTGGCGCCGGTTTCTTTGGCGATTTCCGCCGCTTGTTTTTGCAGTTCTTCGGATTGGTGGCATTTCTTCGGAGCAGCGGCCCTGAAATCCATGCCCATTTTCGCCGCGCCAATAAGCAGTGAATTGCCCATATTGTTGCGCGCATCGCCCATATAGCAGAACTTTACTTGATGCAGTGGTTTATCCGAGTGTTCCATCATGGTCATAAAGTCAGCCAGAATCTGGGTAGGGTGGAATTCGTTGGTCAAACCGTTCCAAACGGGCACGCCAGCATATTTGGCCAATTCTTCGACGATAGCTTGGCCATAGCCACGGTATTCAATCGCATCATACATGCGACCGAGAACGCGGGCCGTATCTTTCATGGTTTCTTTCTGCCCGATCTGTGAACCGGAGGGGCCGAGGTAGGTCACGTGGGCGCCCTGATCAAAAGCAGCGACTTCAAACGCGCAACGGGTTCGTGTGGATGCTTTCTCAAAAATCAAAGCGATGTTTTTCCCCTTTAGTCTCTGTTGTTCAGTGCCTGCATACTTCGCCTTTTTCAAATCAATGGAAAGGTCGAGTAAATATTTGAGTTCTTGGGGGGTAAAATCCAATTCTTTCAAAAAATGTCTGTTTCGCAAGTTAAATGCCATTTATTAAATCCTCCTTGGCGACACGTATTGTTCTTCTTGTAGTCGCAAATTGAACCTATATCTTACCTCAAAACGTCGTTTTTAGCAATATCTTATTTTTTCTCACCTGGGGTTCACCCGCAAAAAAAATAAGGAAATTTCCCGCATGCTGTGGCATAATGGTAAAAAAACAAGGTGTTAGGTAAGAATAGGGGAGAGACATATAACATATTATTTGGCATTAATACCAATAAAAAAGTAAGTATAACTGTAAATAAGATGTTCCTACTTGGTTAGAGGAGGAGCTGCTCTTGGTTAGAGGTTTGGGAATCATAGCCGATGATTTTGGAATTATAGCCTATGATTTTGGAATTGTAGCCGATGATTTTGGGAATTATAGCCTATGATTGGTGGAATTATAGGCTATGATTTTGGAATTGTAGCCTATGATTCGGGGAATTATCGCCTATGATTGGTGGAATCATAGGCTATGATTTTTGGGGGGGTGGGCAAATATTTGGAAATTTATAGGGGTAGCTTCCGAATAGTTGTATATATGATGCATGGTTAATGGGAGTTATGGGAAGTCTGGGAATTATGGGAAGTCTGGGAAGTATGGGAATTATGGGAAGTCTGGGAATTATGGGAGTTATGGGATAAATAGAAATAGTCGCGGTTTTACCATATTTTCTATAACTTCCGCGTGTGGTTACGGTATTTTCAAAGAAGTGGCGGGGAATCCGGGGATTATATCTATCTGGGAAAAGGGAAACAAGGCTTTTGGGGGATAATATGAATTTTAAGTGGAGTGACTCCTTGTGCCATTGGCACTGGACCCAAAACACCATATAAGCCATTAATCTGTTTAACATTCGTTGTTTCCTTTTATAATATATTTTATAATTTCATTGATTTCTTCAATCACCCTATAGATAACATAGACTTATGCGCATGTCAAGTGATATTCCCGTTTATTTTTAAATTGATAAGACCGATTCTAAAGAACGTCCCCCTGAGCCATGTGATTTTATGCAATCTAAATTTATGATACTGTATCAATTTAAATCGCTCATTTACCAGTCAGTTCCCCATCCTATTTCCTCTGTTTTTAATTTTCAGGAGCAGGGTAGTATCACAACCTCCCAGCCATAAGCACCATGTATTAATTCAAAAAATCCCGGTCATCCCATAATCCAACGCATCACGGTTCAGAAACTGACTTTCCCGTGTGCAAGAAAAGACACGCCATTCCTCCCCTCTGGAAATTAAAAAAGGAAAATTGCTGACCTGAAAACACGTGAATAAACTGGACCAACTGGACAATTAGGGCAGTATTAATTCTGGGGATGAAATAGTGGTGAAGTCGCGGGGAAAAATGAATGAATAATTACCCATTGCCTTTCCTTTTTGCAGAAAAGTGCCCTTGATTGCCTTGTATTTTTGCAAAAAATCAGCTACAATTGCCTTGTATTTTGGTATTTATAAAAAACGAAATGGAGCTAAACCATGAAAAGATGCATTGATAACGAACTTTTAAATTGGAAAAACAATGATGATAGAAAAATACTCCTTGTCCGCGGTGCCCGCCAAGTAGGAAAAACATACAGCCTGAGAAAATTGGGAGAGACCTTTAAATATTTTCTTGAAGTGAACTTCGAGGAAATCCCCGCCATCAAACAGGTTTTTGAAAAATCTCTAAATCCCTTTGAAATATGCCAGAAACTCTCCATGTATTTTGATGTTCCTATTATTCCAGGAGAGACGTTTCTCCTATTGGATGAAATCCAATCTTGTCCCAATGCATTAAAATCGTTACGATTTTTTTATGAAAAAATGCCTCGTTTACACATGGCAGCAGCCGGTTCACTCTTGGAATTCGCACTGGCCGAGATACCTTCTTTTGGTGTGGGGAGAATCGAATCACTTTTTATGTACCCCATGACCTTCAGTGAATTCTTAGTCGCTTCGGGTGGTGAGCGATTTGACCAGCTTATCCGTGCCTCATCCCCTCAAAACCCGATTGACCTATTACTCCACGAAAAAATAGTGGATAAATTAAAAATCTTTATGATTATTGGCGGAATGCCCGAGTCAGTAGCTTCCTACATAAAATATAACGATCTGTCACGGTGTCAAAAAATCATTGACAATCTTATTACCAGCATTATCGATGATTTTGCCAAATACAGCCAGAAATCTCCGGTTCTGCGGCTCCAGGAAGTATTTTACTCCACCGTCCAACAGACTGGCAGTAAATTTAAATATTCCAATGTGTCTTCTGTAGAAGTCAGCTCTCATGCCTACAAAGATGCATTAGAGCTATTAATCAAGGCGGGGATTGTCCACAGGGTACACCATACTGCAGCCCGTGGTCTTCCCCTTGGTGCGCAAATCGATCATAAAAAATTTAAAATCCTTGTGTTGGATACGGGAATCTACCAGCGAATGCTTGGACTTGATCTTTCCCAGTTTATTATCGAGGATTTTAGCCAGTTGATCCACCGGGGCAATTTATCGGAACTTTTCGTTGGCTTGGAACTTATTGCCCAGCAATCCCCTTACCTGCACCCGCAACTCTACTACTGGCACCGTGAAGCAAAAGCAAGCAATGCGGAAGTGGATTACATTATCTCTTCCCATGGTAAAATTATACCCGTTGAGGTGAAAGCAGGAACCCGGGGGCAAATGCAAAGCCTTTTTCTCTTCCTGAAAGAACGTAACCTGCCCTGGGGTGTTCGTGTTTCGGCAGAAATTTTTGCCGTCTATGATCAGGTTTACACTTTTCCTATTTATGCCGTGAACAGGATCGCGGATGTTTTTTGGGGCTAAAGAATACCGCAGGGTGCGTTGAGTTTAGAAATATTTATGAGAGTAGACGCGGCATTCCGCGCATGACTAAGCACCAGTATTAATTCAAAAAATCCCGGTCATCCCATAATCCAACGCATCACGGTTCAGAAACTGACTTTCCCATGTGCAAGAAAAGACACGCCATTTCTCCGCGCGAAAATAAGACAGAAGGTTTAGACCCGGTTTGAGTGAAGTGTTAACCCCCAAACAATCGGCGCCACCAAGACTTCTTGGTCGTTAGGTGCTGAGTTATAGAGGAAATATTGCCACCAATAGCGCCATTTTTTTTTACAAGGGTTTGATAGTAGTGATAAACATTGTCTTCTGAACCATTGAGTAGTCGGTTTTGCACCCGCCCCCACGGCCAAAAAAGCCCGGCTGAGCCATTCGATTTCAACCCGGGGAAACCCTCTCCATTGAGATTAACCATTCCCCATGTCGCCCCATGGTTCCGGCGAAAAACTTCGCCGATATAACTGCCAAAAATTTTCGCGAACTGGAGCACTTCTTCTTTGGTGGGCTGAGCCTCAGCAAGTTGCTCATGAAACACCCCCAGAATCTTTTCGATATTGGCGATGCTTCCATCACTCCAGTCAAGCTTTTGTTTGAAGTGATTTTTTGCAAAATCGACAGCATCAAGAGCGTAAGCTTCTGCAATTTGTTGAATTTTTTGATCTTCAGTAAAGTTTTCAATCATATTAACACCTCATTTGGTTTGACCCTTGAAATAACCGGCATCAAATGAAGCCAAGGCACTCCAAAGATCTCTCTTTTCATAATAATCTAATACATAAAAACCAACAAAATGTCAAGTTTTTTCCTCCTCCCAAAAAATATAGTGATGTCGAGAGTCTTTATGTATGCCCGCACGGGCAAAATCACCGCCTTACAGCAGTACCCGCCATGAGATGATTGAGAAATGGGGGAAAAGACATCCCTTTTACTGGGCACTTTTTGTTCTGATCGGGGATTTTCGATAAAAAAAAGGGCGTAGTATTTGACAAAAGTTTTGGAGTAATATATAATTTGTAAACTATGGAGACTAAAAATGAACCTTGAAGATGAAATTACAATAGCCAGAAACAGTATAAATACTGACCGCTTAGATATGTCTTTCGGTGAAATTATCAATATGTTTGAAAGAGGCGAAATAATCATTGATCCTGAATTTCAAAGACTTTTTCGTTGGAGTGCTGACCAGCAAACCAGATTTATTGAATCCCTATTGCTGGGAATACCGATACCACCAATTTTTGTGGCAGAAGACAGAGATGGGAAATGGGAAGTTGTCGATGGCTTGCAAAGAGTGTCTACTGTTTTGTCTTTTTACGGAGTATTAAAAGTTACCCCGGAGAAAAATTTCTGGCAATTGTCGGAAGGGGATTTGATTAAGTCATTGGAAGGTTTGAACTATTCAAAATTGCCTTTAAAATTTCAGCTCAACATTAAGAGAGCCGTTTGCCGGGTTGAGATTATAAAGTGGAACAGCAAGTTTGATATGCGATACGAACTTTTTAACAGACTGAATACCGGGGGGTCTCCCTTGACGGACCAGGAAATCAGGAATTGCATTTTTAGAGGAATTTCCAATGAATTTAATAACCTCCTAAAACGCATCGCCAACGAGGAAGTTTTCGTCGCCCTGATTGAGCCCACCGAAAAACAGTTGGCGGAACTGTACTTGGAAGAATTAGTACTACGTTTTTTCTCTCTGTTTCACAACTGGAAAAATGTTAAGTCTGTTATTTCTCGTCATATGACAGACTTTATGCGGGATGTAGTTACAAATAACAGAATTGATCATAGTCTTGAAACGCTTTTTTTAAGAATTATAAAAATGCTCCGGCCGTTGGGCACTGAGATCTTCAGATTCAAAAACGGTATTTTTTCAACAAGTCTTTTCGATGCCATAACTATAGGTATGGGGTTAAGGATTGATTATTATGAAAAAGCCAATTTGGAGGATATTAGAACTATAATCAATAAACTCAAGGGGGATGAGCTTTTTAGAAAATATACTGGCGCGGCATCCAACAGCAGCACGAGGGTAGTCAAAAGAATTGAACGTGCCATTCAAATACTGAAAGAGAAATAAACCATGGCTGGATTAAGAGAAGAGTTACAGCGTGAAGTCGATTGGCGTATGGAGGAAATAACAATTCTGAAGACACTCCACATTATGCACCCATTCTCTGATCTTCAAAAAAGAATACTTCAGAAAAACTCTATACCGTCATTTTACGCGCTCTGGGAAGGTTTTGTTCAAACTGGACTCAGTATATATATACGATACATCAATCAATTGGATTTATCGCCAACCGTGCTAAGTAAAAATATTATTATTCATGATATTGATGTCAAATACAATTTGGGTGATGGCAGGAAGAATTTCGAAAAAAAAAGTGTCTTGGTTGGAGACATCTATAATTATAGAAAAAACAGAGTTAATTTGGAAACTCAAATCCCCACAAAGTCCAATGTCAATTTAAAAGTAATTAACGATATTATGTCTCGATTTAATTTGGAACCTCTACCGGAAGTTCCATTCAGTAAAAACCTTGATATACTTGTTTATCAACGAAACAATATCGCCCATGGTGCTGATATTCAAACTTTAGATGACGTTCTTATTGATAGACTCAGCATTACTACAATGGATTCCATCTATGAAGTTTTCACCAGGATCATGGATGGATACCAAAACCAAACGTTTTTGAATAGTCCATTTTGAAAAGGGGTAGGTGTTTTTATCATTATTACTCTTGGTAATCCTGACGGTTCCCCGGTGTTTTCCCAAAAAGAAGTCGCAGAACTCAGACGACTATACCCCAAGGACACGGACAGCTCGGTGGACGGGCGGTTGGAAGTGCAGGAAATTTTTTAATTATGCTGGCCAGTTTGTGGAAGGTGGAGGGGACATAAAAAAATAAAAACTCCGGCAGAATTTCCAAGGAAATTACGATTACCCCTTGACAAAAACCGCAGTGTCCTGTAATTTAAATTTTAACCCTTTTAATGAGGTAAATCATGGATAACTTACGAATTAATGGCATAAGAAGAAAAGAACCGGTGACCTTCTGGGTAAACGGCAAAGAAGTAGCAGCATTCCAAGGGGAAACTCTCCTGGCAGCGCTACTGGCCGCAGGGTATAAATGTCTGAAACGGAGTCCTCTCAAAAAGGACCCGCGCGGCGCATTGTGCGGCATGGGTGTGTGTTTTGAATGCATGGTGACTGTAAACGGCACCCCCAACATCCGCTCCTGCATGACGGAAGTGGAAAATAATATGAAGGTAGAGATCGATGAGTAACCTAAACCACCAACAAAATTACAATGTAGTCATCGTGGGCAGCGGCTTCTCGGGTTTGGCTGCGGCCAGCATCCTGGCAGATCACCAATTGTCTGTCCTGATGGTAGATGAGAACCTCCACATCGGCGGACAATTATTACGGAAAATCCCGGACCACCTGGGCGATTTCCCCGGTTATCAGCCAGACCATGTTAAAAAAATCGGTTTCGCTTTTGTAGAGAATGTGAAACAAAAGAAAATCACGATCATGAACCGGACGAATGTGATCGGGATATATCCGCACAACCGGCTCATGTTAGAATCGGAACGAAAAGAGATTCTGGATATTACCTGCGATGTGCTTTTATTCGCCACGGGTGCCAGGGAACGGTTCCTGCCTTTTAAAGGGTGGACACTACCGGGTGTGTATTCAACTGGCATGGTTCAGGTGATGATAAAAAGTTCCGGTATCTTACCCGCCAAGAATATGTTGATTGGTGGGTCTGGTTTGTTCCTTTTTTCAGTGGCCTATGAGTTCCTCAAGAACAAGGGACATGTGATGGCCGTGTTGGAACAAAGTGGCATGATAGATAAAGTGCAGATGCTTCCGCAGTTGGTGTTTCAGATGGCGAAAGTGGTGGAGGGTGGCAAGTTTTTGTCCAAGCTCTTCTTTTCAGGTGTATCGGTAAAGTACCGCCGCAAGATCGTGGAAGCGCGGGGTAATGGTGTGTTAGAAGAAGTGGTGGTAGGCAAAGCAAATAGTGATGGCCAATTAATCACGGGCACGGAAAAAATATACAAAACGAATGCACTGGCTGTAGGGTATGGTTTTACGCCCAATATTGAAGCACCACAACTGGCAGGATGTGGTTTGGAGTATGTTGCCTCATTGGGTGGCTGGATTGTGAAAGTGAATGATGGCTTGGAAACTTCGGTGCCCAATATTTTTGCCGCGGGCGAGATCACGGGCGTGGGTGGCGCGTTTAAATCGATTGATGAGGGTAAAATTGCGGCGCTGAGTATTTTGAAGAAGTTTGATCGCTTGGATGAAACGACGTATCAACAGCAATTGCAAACATGGACTAAGAAACGGCGTCATCATCTTGGTTTTGCCCACTGTTTTAATTCTCTGTACCATGTGCCTGCTCCAGCTATCCTGGATATTCCCGATGACACGACAATTTGTCGGTGCGAGGATATCACGATGAAGGAAGTCAAGGAAGGAATTGCCGCCGGGTACAATACACCGCAAGCATTGAAGTCTGGAATGCGCCTGACAATGGGGAATTGTCAGGGTAGAACGTGTGGCCCGGTGATTTATGACATTTTAAGCGCGGTGACTGGTAAGAGTGCAGAGGTTAACGGTTTATTTAATGTCAGGCCGCCATTAAAACCGGTTTCGATTGATGCTCTTGCCAATTTCCAGGAGAATTAAAAGAAAAAGACGCCCACGAATTTCACGAATTAACGCGAATTAAAAGAATTAAAAAGGTTCTTTCGTGTAAATTCGTGATAATTCGTGGGCAAAGGTTCTTTTTGATATGGTTTTTTCTAGCGGAGGCTTCATTGAACGTGTCAGGCGGTATCACACCATGATCGTTCCTTGAAAAAAAATATAAAAAACGTTATAGGTATTGCAAAACAATTCATAAAATGCTATATATCCTTTTATGAATAAGAGAAAGCATTTTATTTTAGCAGTAATTTTGGCTTTAATTCTTGTTATTGTTTTCTTGATTTTCCTGACCATCAAGCAAAACCGTCAAATTGTCAAAATGAAGGGGGCTTTGACCCATCTTCTGAAAGGAGAGCGAATCGATTATTTCGATTTGGTGGGAACGGATAATCGGAGAGTGGATGCTTCACTCCTAAACAATGGGAAACCGCACCTCATTTTTATCCCCAAACAGCCATGTATTTCTTGCAACACGAACCAGAATTTTTATAAACGTCTTGCAATTGCAGTAAATGATGAAGTGGAGATATATGGGATATGGCTGGGATCACCTCAGGAAATGTTCGATTATCAAGAAACTGCGCATCCCGGCTTCACTTATTATTCACCGGTTGACATGGACAAATTCAAAAATCAGTTGCGACTCCAACACAACTATGCACATAGCATTCTGTATATGAATAACAACGTCGACTTCATTAGACTTGAGACTCTCGACGGAGACGATTATACTTATATCTTGAGGACGATAAAAAAATTCCTTAAAAATAATAAAGCAGGAAAAGGAGGAGAATAAATGACCATGTCAACGAGGTTTTGGCTCACCTTTATCGGTGCAGTCTGGTTTGTTTTACCTGTTGGCTTAATCGCGGGGAAACCGGTGGTGATAAAAAATCCTGTCCCAACTCATATCGAAAAGGATTCCATGTATATTCCCTTGGAGAAAGTGGGAAGAATCGATGAGGAAATTGATGAGGAAAACTTCTTCGCCCGGCCACAGGATATAGTGACGGATGATCAAGGTGGCTTTTTTGTTTTTGATGATCTTTTAACGAAAGTGTTCTCGTTCGGAAAGGATTTGAAGCTGAGAAAGGTCTTCCTAAAACATGGTCAGGGTCCATATGAGGCCATGAAAAAAGGAAATTCTTACCACTCTTTGTATTTTTCCCAAAACGGGTACCTGTACTTCATCGCTCCCTTAAATAAAAAAATTATTGCTTTCGATAGACAGGCAATTCCAATCAAGGAAATACGATTGATTACATATGGTGGCCTTAGCTTTATCCCTGTTGTGGATAAATTTCAAAATGTCTATACAATATCCCCTATAACACATGGCATTGATGTCTTGGATAAAGACTTGAAATTGAAATATCGGCTGTTAGATAAAGGGGAAGTGGACCAATATCTGATTAACGCCCCATGGTATGATACTAGGCATCCAGATGCATTTCCCCCATCGAGTCTTGAGATAATATTTGACGTTTTATCCGATGGTCGATTGCTTGTCTATTTAGCTCGCGCTTCAATACTTTATATATTTAAGGAGGGAAAACTTCTAAAGCAGCTTAAAATTTGGCCTGAACGCGCATTAATTAAATGTTCGGATAGAATTAAGAAATATCAGAAAAGATTTAAAAATAATAATACAACTGTGACTATGTTTGGAGATTTTTTTGTGGATAAAGACAATGAATCATTTTTTTATTTATTCACCGCTCGTCAAGGCACCAAACATGCTCCCGTTTATAAATTCGATTTGCAAGGCGTATTGCGCGCGATCTATTATTGCCAGCCCAATAATGTTCAACGAATTCTTGCTAAACGAAATCAATTGTTTTATGGGGTAGAAGAAAGCAGTGTATCAATATTTAAGAGTAAACAATAGGAGGAAGTAGGATGAAAAAATTCTTGTGGTATACGGTTGGTCTTATCATGGTTGTCATCACCGTGATCGCAATCACGGAACCTTTAATGTATTCCATAATGACCTATGAATGCTTCGGGTTTAGTAATTGCGATTGGTATATAGAAAACCAGTGTAACACCCCAGATGAATATGAAAATTCATTTTTTATAGGCAGTTATTGTGAGGTGGGTGCAATTTGTGTCTCTTATTACACAGTCCATTGCTATGATCAGGATGATGGACTTCCCTATCAGCGAAATGTGGTGTGTGAGGCGACCAGCCAGTGGAATTGTTATAATAAATATTAGTGCATTTCCACGATGGCTGAGACTCTGAAACTTTCAGTTTCACGGGGCAGGACATTTCCTAATGTTCTGTCCCTGCTGAAAGAGAGCGGTGTATATGGTGACGCACGCAGTTATTTTTTTTCTCATTCAAATAATAACAGGTGAAAGAATTAGTGGACAAGCTAGGAAATTATAATGGAACGCGAAGAGTTTAGAAAACGGGCACACGAGATGGTGGATTGGATGGCGGATTATTATGAACACGTGGAACAGTACCCGGTAAAATCACAGGTCAAACCGGGAGAGATTATCAAGCAATTACCACAGTCACCACCAAAAACGGGGGAATCTTTTGATACGATATTCGCTGATTTTCAAAAGGTAATTATGCCGGGCATTACGCATTGGCAACATCCTTCTTTTTTTGCTTATTTTAATGCCAATACCAGTTTCCCGTCTTTGTTGGGAGAGATGTTGACTGCTGCGTTGGGTGCGCAATGCATGAGTTGGCAAACCTCGCCCGCAGCCACAGAATTGGAAGAACGGGTGATGGAATGGGTAGCTGAATTAATCGGGTTACCGGTTGGTTTTACCGGAGTGATTCAAGATACAGCCTCAACAGCCACAATGTGCGCCTTGATTAGCGCCCGCGAGAAGTTATCGCAGTTCGCGGTGAATAAAGATGGCTTATTTGAGCGACAAAAATTCATTGTGTATTGTTCAACTGAAGCCCACTCTTCGATTGAGAAAGCTGTTAAAGCGATTGGCATAGGGAAAGAGAATTTACGCAAGGTGCCAGTAGATCGTGTTTTTGCTTTGATTCCTGAGAAACTGGCAGAAATGGTGCAGAACGATTTGGCCGCAGGATATGTACCGATGGCAGTGGTCTCTGCTTTTGGAACGACGGGTTCGACAGCGATTGACCCGTTGGCAGCGATTGGTTTGATTTGTCAACGATATGGTTTGTGGTTGCATGTGGATGCAGCTTATGCGGGGACTGCACTGCTATTACCAGAGAAACGGGATTTGTTAAAAGGGATTGAAATGGCGGATAGTTTTGTTTTTAATCCCCATAAATGGATGTTCACCAATTTTGATTGCTCGGTCTATTATGTAAAGAGCAAGGAAGTTTTGATTCGTTCCTTTGAAATCTTACCGGAATATTTGAAGACGAAAGAAGGGGAACAGGTGAATAATTATCGGGATTGGGGGATTCAATTGGGTCGTCGGTTCCGAGCGTTGAAGTTATGGTTTGTGATTCGTAGTTATGGCGTTGCTGGGCTTCAGGAAAAAATACGGGGCCATATTAAATGGGCGGAACGGTTAGCGGCTGATATTTTAGGTTCCCCTGACTTTGAATTATTGGCACCCGTGCCTTTTGCCACGGTGTGTTTTCGTTTTAGACACGAATCTATCGAGGGTGAAGACGCCTTGGATAAATTCAACCAGAAATTAATGGAAACATTGAATGATAGCGGAAAAATATATCTCACCCACACGAAGTTGAACGGCATGTTTACCTTGCGACTGGTGATTGGGCAGACCTTTCAGCAAGAACGCCACGTGCGCGTTGCATGGAGGTTGATTAAAGATATGGCTTACGAATTGTTGTGACGTTTGGGGTATGCTAAGCGTCTAAGTTCTTGCGACACACATTGCCACGGCGATGCCTGTGCTGATGATCTCGTTTGCAAAGGGATTGGAGGGGGTAAAATCCGTTTCAAAGAAGGGATGGGGTTCGATTCTTAAATCGAAGTCTCTTCTGTACTTCATCAATTGGACCTGGGTTAAAAAGCTGTTTTCCATTCCTCTTAAAACAATGGCAAGGTCGATATCACTGTTTTCATTGGCGAGGCCCTTGGCAAAGGAGCCGAAAAGATAAACCGCACGGACATCCAACTGGTTTTTCTGCAAATAAGCAATGTATCCTTTAACGTTTTCTAAAACTGTTGTTTGATCCATGTTCTGAACTCTTTTATTTTATTTGTATTCTACTTGAGTTATACCGATAAATCAAGCTGGAAATAAAAATAGTCTCCGTATATTGAGTATCTTCCAGTACGAAATGATCATACTCGATTAAATATCAACCTCCGGCGGCCAAGGACCTTTTCGAGAAAAGGCCCCTGGACCCCCAAAAGCTTTTATTATTAACAATACTTTTTATTTCTTTGTATATTCATCCAACCAATCCAACACGGTGTTGTGCCAGAGGATAGAGTTTTGCGGTTTTAGCACCCAATGGTTCTCGTCGGGAAAGTACAGTAATTTGCTGGGAATGCCTTTTCGCTGCAAAGCAGTGAACGCAGAGAAACCCTGGGTCTCTACGACACGGTAATCCTTCCCACCATGCACAATCAGCGTCGGGGTTTTCCAGTTCTTGACGTACTCAATAGGATTGTGCTTGGTATATCCTTCTGGATTGTCCCATGGCGTACCTTTGTGATCCCATTCAGGGAACCATAACTCTTCGGTATCATAATAAGCCAAGCGCTCGTCTATGTTTCCATCATGAGCCACAAGACAACGAAAACGACCGGACCAATTCCCTGCAATCCAGTTAATCATATATCCACCATAAGAAGCACCCAGAGCGGCCACACGGTCTCCATCCATCCAAGGATATTTCTCTACTGCGGCAGCCAACCCTTTTTGCAGGTCTTCAAGAGGTTTACCCCCCCAATCCCCACTAATAGAATCAGTGAAGGCTTGACCATAACCAGTCGAACCATGAAAATCCACCATTACCACTGCATAACCACGAGCGGCATAGATATTGGGGTTCCAACGATAGTGAAAGTCATTGCCAAAAGAACCCTGAGGACCACCATGAATTAGAAAGGCGATAGGGTACTTTTGCGCGGGGGTAAAGTCAATAGGCTTCATGACATAACACCAAACCGTTTCATCATTCCATCCTTTGAAAGTGAATTGCTCGTGTTCGCCAAGTTTGACAGCAGCAAGTTTTTCTTTATTGATGAAGGTGACCTGCTGGGATTTTTTTGTTTTCAAATCGTAGCAGTAGAGTTCAGCCGGACTACTCAGAGAATTAAGGCTGTAGAGGATTTTATCTTTGGTGTACTCAATGCTGGTGGTCTGGCCTTTTTCCACTATTACAGTGGCTTGACCGGTTTTAATATCTATCGCAAAAATGGATTGTTGGCCCAGATTAGGGGAATAGGTATAGATGACTTTGTCTTTGGGTTCCCAGACAATGGTGTTGGCCGAGCGATCCCACTTTTCCGTTAGTACCTGTTCTTTGCCATCCGCCCAAGAACGCAGGATGATAGTGAAGCGGTCGGCTTCAAAGCCGGGTCGTTTCATGGCTAAATAAGCCATTGTTTTGCCGTCATTGGAGAAAACCGGGGTCGTATCCCAGGCAAGATTGGCCGCAGTGAGGTTTTTGGCTGTTTGGGAACCGTCAATGGGCACCCAAAAGAGATCGTAATTGGTAGACCAAGCAGCTTCACTGCCCTTGCTGCTGGAAGCGGTGTAGACTATTCCTTTATTGTCGGGGGTGAAAGTAAATTCCTCGGAACCCCCAAAAGGCTTAAGCGGCGAATCCGCATCCACGCCCTTCATGACATCAACAGGGGTACCACCAGTGCTGGGCATAACAAAAATATGAGAACGAAGACCATCTTCCCAGGAGTCCCAGTGGCGGAAGAAGAGTTTGTCATAGATTTTACCCGTGGCCTTGTTCTTTTTTTCCTCATCCATCTTTTTAACCGTGTCAGCCGGGGAGTCGGTGGGGTACACTTCCATGGTGAAAGCGATTTGGGTACCATCTGGGGAGAGTTTGAGGTTATCGACGTCGAGTTTTTCGTCGGTTATTTTCGTGGCTTCTCCACCATCCGCGGCAATACGCCATACTTGTTGGGAATCGGAGCGGGTAGAGAGAAAGTAAATATATTTCCCGTCCTTGGACCATACAGGACTGGTATCCGAGGCAGGGTTCGAGGTGAGGCGGCGAAGGCCTTTGCCGTCAATGCCAATCAGCCACAAGTCGGTGAGGCCTTTATTGGCTTCTATATCCGTGGTGCGAATGACAAACACGATCCATTTGCCATCAGGCGATACAGCTTGGCCAGAAATTCGGTCCATGGCCAGGAGATCCTTTACAGTGAAGGGGTGCGGGTCTGCGGCGAAAAGGCACGAACCACCGCTTATCATAATACTCAAGATCAACATAAAACTTGCAATATAACGCATTCATTCCTCCTTGAAAAATTTAATTTAAAGTTAATCCATTTATTCATATAGTACTCCAAAGGCACTTTTCTGTCAATAATGCAATGGGAAGTATGGGAAGAATGGGAGTTATGGGAAGTATGGGAATAATGGGAATAATGGGAAGTATGGGAGTTATGAGAGGAATGGGAATAATTTTGTTTATCCCATAACTCTCATAACTCCCATACTTCCCATTATTCCCATTAACTTGGCGGTGAATTCAATTGGACAATACAAATGAAACGAATAAAAAAAGCAGTGAAGGGTTAATTGATTTTTTCTACTGAATCGGAGATTTTAAACATTTGGAATTCGGTGGTATTGTCTTTGTGGTCTTGGATTTGGGCTTTTTCCATCCACAGTTTGTATTTTCCACCAGCGCTGGAGCTACAAATGACGGCAGTGCGGAAGCCGTATTTGCCTTCGGCCAGGTCTTTAGCACCGATGGCTGTATCTTCAATAGCTTGGAGAGTGGCGTTGGGGAATAACTTTTTGATGCTTAAGAAACATTGTTTCAGGGCTTGTTCATGGGAAACGACGAGGTCAATAGCCAAGTTGCGGGTCTTTTTATTTTTTTTAAAAGCGGCGTGGTGAATGGGCATTTGTTCGGAGAGAACTGTTTCCAGCGGGATATCTTTGATAGCATCCTGTGATTCTTGGACTGGACCCGCGTAATTGTTTTGAATAGCCAGAACACCATATATAATTTCTTTATGGATGAGCGCATCCACGACGTTTTGCGAGTTGACCAGGGGGAGGAGTTCGTAGTGTCGTAGGCCTAATTTTTTGGCCATGGATTGGGCGCATTTGAATGTATTGCTGCCTTCAATGCCTTGATAGCCGATTTTTATCTTTTCTTCTTCGTGTTTTTCCATGATTTTTTACCTTGCAGAATTTGTTAGATGTTAACACACTAACACACAAAGGCCACGCTGTCAAGTTTTGGAAAAAGGCATGAAAAGAGAACAGGCGAGAAGAGGAATTAGGTTGCTGGGGGGGGATTGATTTCTTCTGCTTATTCGTATATCATAGATTCTTTAGGGACCGTCATGTTAACCGTTCTATAATACATATAAAAATAGCTATAAAAATGCTGCACAAGAAAGCAGGAGGAACAATGATTAAAAAAATCGACCATATCGCCATCGCGGTGCAAGACCTGGATGAAGAAATCGCCCGTTATCGAGATGTATTGGGCTTGGAGTTTTTGGGTTCTGAAGTGGTGGCAGACCAGAAAGTAAAGGTGGCCTTTTTTCAGGTCGGGGACGTGCATATCGAATTAACAGCTCCCACGGAAGCAGATTCACCGGTCGGAAAATTTATTGAGAAAAGAGGCACGGGGATTCATCATATCGCCTTTGAAGTGGATGACTTGCAAGCCCAGATCAATGATTTTACAGCCAAAGATATCCGTATGATCGACACTACCCCGAGGCTGGGTGCCCATAATGCAAAAATCGCCTTTGCCCACCCCAAAAGTTTCGCGGGCGTGTTGCTGGAACTCAAAGAACCAGGTGAACAAGGATAGGTTGACTGGCTTGAAACGAAAAATCGCGTTCTTATGGCATATGCATCAACCCTATTACCGGAACCCGTATAGTCAGACCTTTGATTTTCCCTGGGTGCGGATGCATGCGTTGAAGGATTATTATGGTATGGTGGCACTTTTAAAGGATTTTCCTAAAATAAAGGCCACCTATAACCTAGTACCATCACTATTGGTGCAATTGGAAGGATATCTGCACGGAGAAAAAGACACTTTTCAAGAATTGTTTAATCGGGAAACAGGGTCATTATCACCCGAAGAGGCCAGCGCCCTGGTGCGCCACTTCTTTTCCGCCAATACCCGCAACCTGATCAAACCTTATCCGCGTTACAAATTTCTGTTTGAGAAAAAAGAACTGTATGCGGGCACGATCACCAGTCCGGCTGATTGGTTACGAATTTTTTCCAGTGCTGAAATGCGTGATTTGCAGGTCTGGTATTCCTTGAGTCATTTCGATGAAGAGTATAAAAAGAATGATGGACCAATCAAAGAGTTGATCAAGAAAGGCGAGCATTTCACCGAGGCAGACAAACAGGTGGTGCGGGATAAGGAGATGGAGTTGATGGGCAAGATTGTTCCGTGTTACCGTCAATTTGCCGAAAGCGGACAGATCGAGATTTCTACCACGCCTTTTTACCATCCGATTTTACCGTTGTTGCTGGAACCACAATTGGGGCGGGAGACCAACCCTACTATTCCTCCGTATGATTTGAATTTTTCGTGGCCCCAAGATGCGCTTTCGCAATTGGAGAGCGCGTTAACTTATATGAAAAAGACCTTTGGAAAAACTCCTGCGGGCGTGTGGCCGTCCGAGGGGAGTTTATCGCGGGAAGTAGTGGACATCATGGAGAATCTCGGGGTTTTGTGGACGGCCACGGATGAAGAGAATTTAAGTAAGTCCCTGGGTGTCCCTATTTTACGTGACAACCATTTTATTGTTCAGAATCCCGAGGTGTTGTATAAACCGTATGTCCTTTCACCTGGAAAAAATGGCCGTGAATCGAATATCCGTATCTTTTTCCGCGACCGTCATTTATCGGATTTAATCGGCTTTCATTATCGCAAGATGTCTGCTTCCCGTGCTGCGGCTGATTTGGTGGAGCGGCTCAAGGAGATTCCTGCTGTTTCCGGGCAAGAGCTGGTGATTCCTATTATTTTAGATGGTGAAAATGCCTGGGAGTATTATCGGAACAGCGGTCGCGAGTTCCTATGCGAATTTTTCCAACGGGTCAGCGAGGATGACCAACTGGAAACAGTGACTTTCTCAGATGTTTTGCATATTAAACCCGGTATCATCCCGCATTACAAGGCAGGTTCCTGGATTAATGGGAACTTTGATATCTGGATAGGTGATGAAGAAGATCGCAAAGCGTGGCGTTTACTGGAAAAAACCCGCTTGGCTATCGAGTCGCGTAAAGACGCTTTAACGCCGGAGCAATTGTTGGATGTACGGCATTATTTAGCTATTGCGCAGGGCAGTGATTGGTTCTGGTGGTTTGGAAAAGAGAATTACACCCCTGATCTGGATATATTTGATAATCTGTTTCGCAAGAATTTGCAAAAGGTATTTGAAATACTTCATCTTGAAGTACCAGTGGAGTTATATACGGCAGTGTCTTCTGCGGCTACTGTACGAGCGGGAAATATAAAGATAGTGCTACCATTAGCGCCCTTGGCGCCTCAGATTGATGGACGGGTGAGCAGTTATTTCGAGTGGCTCAATGCGGGGCGGTTGGAAACTTCTGCCGCGGGTGGTGCCATGACCAGTGCCCATGCTTTTACCCATACTCTCTATTATGGGTTTGATGACCATTATTTTTTCCTGCGTATAGATACAGAAAAAGATGCCTCTTTTTATCTGGAGAAGCAGTATTCATTGGACGTGATTTTCAGAAAAGAAAAAAAGCATTTCCGTTTCCCAGTGATTGCACCTGCGGTAGCGGGTCAGGAAGCGCGCGTGGATATGAATGTAGCGGTGGGCAGTATCATTGAATTGGCTATTTCCTTGACTGCCATGAATCTAAAAGCGGGGGAACTCTTTTTTGTGCAATTGGAGTGGAAGCGGGATGGTTTGCATATTCAGTCGGTTCCGTCCCATGATTTTTTCCAATTAGCCGTGCCCACGTCCAAGGATTACGCCGCGTCTTGGCAAGTTTGAGGCGTGGGAATGCGTATTGAATTTCTTATTGAACGTCTTCTTTGAGGTCCAGGCGCATGTGTTTGGCCTGGGCTCCTTTGATCAGGTTTAGTTTGCGCACGAATTCTTCCAGTTTTTCCGTTTCGCCCACCATTTCCAGAATGATCAGGCCAGTTTGACTGCATTTGTCCAGGACGCCGTCGTGAAGACCCAGTCTTGTTTTAATCATACAACCCCAGCCTGTCAAAATCTTCTGCACATTAACCGCTGTTTCGTTCCGGTTATCTACAATAACTGCCACGATATCTCTATGTCTCATCGTATTCCTCCTAGTGGTTTTATAATAAACGCTATTTTATCATATCCCTGAAAAAATAACCACAAAAAAAATAAAAGCCGCCGGCGGCATCCCTTAAAATAAAACATCGTGTTTATTACTTAGCGGACGTTTTTAAAGACCAGTTCAATGCTTTTGGACAATGCCTCGAATATTTTATTTTTGTCGCCTGTGCCGTCGATAGTGAAGCATTTTTTCTCTTTCTGATAATACTTCAGCACCCCGGCAGCTTTGCGTTCATGTTCTTCCAATCGTTGGACAATGGTTTCCGTCTGCGTGTCATAGCTCATTTTCTGGGTAGTCTTGCCGCGTGCAGCCAATCGTTTGACCAATTCCAATACTGGCACATGCAAGTTCAGGACACAGGAAATTGACGAATTGCGTTTTCTGAGTAAACCGTCCAGTATGTACGCCTGTACAATAGTCCTGGGAAATCCTTTGAAAATAAAACCATTCACTTCCTTGCTTTCAGCGATCTTCTTTTCGATTAATTTGATGACAATAGCATCGGGCACCATGAACCCTTTTTCCATTAATTGTTTGATATTGGCGCCGATATCGGTATTATTTTTGACTTCCTCGATGAGCATATCGCCGGTGGAGACATAAACCAGATTGAATTTTTCTGCCAAATTCTTGCCTTGCGTTCCTCTACCTGCTCCAGGGTAGCCGAAAAGCACGACATTCAACTGCACTTTTTTCAAATCCCGTTCAATGGAGCCGATGATTCTGGCCGAGATTTCCGCTATCGTACCCAGACCATTGAGCGCGGTGAGTATGCCTCGCTCTTTATAAAAATCAAGGACAGGAATGGTTTTTTCGTCATATTCATCCAGGCGGTACTCGATCACCTCTTTGGTGTCGTCGGAGCGCCCGGAATCTTTGGCGCGGTTTAAGAGTCGTTTGACACATTCTGCACGGGGTACTTCCAGGCTGATTAAACTCATCAGGGAAGTGTGTTTTTTTAATAAAAGACCTTCCAGGATATAGGCTTGCACAAAGGTTCTGGGAAAGCCGTCGAAAAGAAAGCCGTTGGATTCAGGATTGGTCTCTATTTTTTTTTCAATGATTTGGACGATGATTTCGTCGGAGACCAGACCGCCTTTTTCAATGATGCTTTTGGCTTCCAGTCCCAGATCGGAGCCTTCGCTGATCTCTTGGCGGAGAATGTCGCCGGTAGAAATATAGATCAGTTTGTATTTATCCATCAGAAGTTTGGATTGCGTGCCTTTACCAGCCCCAGGAGGGCCAAAGAGTGCTATATTAAGCATGGTGTCACCTCGTTTTGTTTTTCCCTGATAGTCAGGGTTATTTTTTTATTTGAATTCTAAACATGGGTATTGTAACACAAATAAAAAAATATAAACACAACCAGGCGATATTTTCAGTAATTCTTGTTTTGGCGTTTCTGGTTAGGGCGAACACTGAATTTACGATTAAAAGTCAGGATTCCTCATTGTCTTGCAGTAATTTCTCGGCTTGTTTGGGGTGATGGTGGCGAAGACATTCCGGGCAAATACTATGGGAAAAACTGGCCTGGGAACGTTCCGTCACATAATTCTCGACTTGCTGCCAATACCCCTTGTCATCCCTGATTTTTTTGCAATAGGCACAGATCGGTAACAAACCGTTGAGCGTGTTGATTTCAGCGATAGATTGGCGTAATTCTTCCACCATTTTTTCCAATTCTTGTTCCCGAGCTTTGCGGCAATCCATTTCTGATTTTAATTTTAAGACCGAGCGCAAGCGAGCTTGTAATTCCAGTTTTTTAACTGGTTTGCCAATAAAATCCACCGCGCCCGCAGTAAATGCCTCTTCAATTTTTTTCTCTTCATCCATAGCGCTTACCATAATAATCGGAATGTCTTTGAGGAAGTCCACTTGTTTTATAGCCCGGACCGCTTCAATACCATTCATTCTTGGCATTACCAGGTCCATCAGGATCACATCTACAGCCAGCCCATTGGTATTATCTTCCATCGAACGCAGAAAGCGGATAGCTTCCACTGCCGATTCCTTTTGCACGATTTCTGTATACCCAATATCACAAAGAATCGCAGCCATAGCCGCCTGAAACGTTTTTGAATCGTCCACGGTTAAAATAGTCATGGGTTCACCCGTGAATGGTGAGAAAGTTCAGTAAGATACGTTCATTTTGTGCGAAGTTGACCATGGGGAGTAGTGAGGCATCATATAAAGAGGGAAAATTAGGTTCTTCTTCATGTAACGCGTCAAAAATTTCTTTGGCTTCATCAGCATTGTATTCCGGGTGGAATTGCAGACCCCAGATTGGCAGGTCACGATATTGATAAGCATGGATGTTACATAGGCGGGAGGAAGCAATAATGTTGAATTCAGCGGGTAATTGTTGCACCATATCAAAGTGAGAGACCATGCTGATATGGTTCTGTGGCAGGCCTTCGAACAGAGGATTGGAAAGCAGATGAATGTTGGTCCAACCGAATTCAGGCGTCACCGCTTTGACCACTTGTTTTCTATCTGCCAGAGTACCAGCCAGGAATTGGTGACCGTAACAAATGCCCAGAAATGGTTTCTTTAAGGTCACACACTGTTTAATCACCTCTTGCAACGGGTTATCCCAGGGCATATCATTTATCGCTGACGCTTCCGAGCCTGAAAGGATGACATGGGAATAAAGCGACGGGTCCGGAAGTTTTTCCGGTCCTGTGACGCGGACGAATTCCGCTTTTTTACCGCTCTTTTCTATCGGTCTTAAAATAGCCTTGTCGAATGATGTGGCCAGATTCTTTTCCATCATGCAATTCAGTACCAATATCATGTTTCACCTCGTCGTTCTTGTGGATTTACTAATTTGTATCGCCCCCATTATACCGCAAAACAATTCCGATGGGAAGCCTGCCGTTATTGGATTCGCCGCTTATTAATGCGCCAGGATGGCGCGTCTACGTAGACGCGACATCCTTGTCGCATTATTTTATTCAACTGTTTCCAAGAACTCCGAATGGCCAGAGTTTCTTTCCGGTTATAATCCCACAGAGCGCAGCGACCTTGGCGGGGTTGCTTCCTAATTTCCATCTTTTCCCTTTGTCTTCCTTACTTTCGTCTAATTCTCAGGACCAATTGGGGGTAGGCAAAAAAACATCTTTGATTGGTCAGATAGTTAATCGAAAATAAGTCTTTCAATTACAGCAATAAATTCCTTCATATCCTCCAACATCTTCTCAACATCCATTTTCTCAAATTTTACCATTACGCCGTAATCACTATCAGAGCGCTTGCTGAAAGATTTACGAATGATATCGCCATATTTTTGATCAATGATTTTTTCCTTGATGAAAGTCTTATTAAACCAGCCGAGCAATTGGTGATGTTTTGAAGTACTGAATTGATACTTCAATGCCAAGCCGCACAAAATATAAAACATCCCATAATATATCCGATTGACCGCAGTCTTCAGCTTATTGTTATCAATCAAAAAGCGGGCTTCGTCGACCATTTCATGCGCCTGTTCTAACCGATACTTAAGTACGATCTCTCTCGCTTCATTGGTAATCGTCATACGTGTATCCCTTTTTGAATAGCTTCCGCATATAATGGAAGCATACCTTTGATGGTATGCTGCAACTCTCGCGCCGAAATGATCTTTAAATCAATGAATACCTCATACTTCAATTCAAGATTATAGACCTCGGAAATGATCTTTTGCTCGTATTGCCAATCATAATCGCACTTCAGAATAATTAATACATCGTAATCCGAATCCAGATGCGCCTTCCCCGTGACCCGCGACCCGAAGAGAATAACCGATTGAATATCCTCTCCAAAGCAGACCATCAAAGCATCTTTAAGCTCTTTCAACATTCTTAGTTTGTTTTTCATCCTTTATATTATAGACACATTCAGCAAATTTATCAACCATTTTAAAATCTTTCATAATAATCTTCCTAATGTCCATCTTTTCCCTACCATCCTAATTTTTTCTTTATAATCTCCAGGTTCTTTTCCATGATGGTCAGATTGGATGCCCGTTGGGGAAGAGCTTTTTTTGGTATTCTCACCTGTCCCCTTGTTGTTAAAGGTTTCTTATTCATCGGCCAAGGTTCTCCCGGTAAAAAGATAATATACCGGAAGAGAATAGAGAAGTCAACTATTTTCCGCACGTTTTAGGAAGTCTCTTGACAAATCCGCTCCTGTGCCATAAAATGAAAGAATGCAGGATAAAAACATGGATATCAATCATACCAGCTATCAAACGCCGAAACGTTACTTTGAAGATTCAGGGACAGTGAATCCCCTAACGTCTTATTATGTGCCCTTAGACAATGTGACCAGTGTCAAAAACCAAGATATTAAAACCTTGATCGACCTTGGCCGCTATTTTTCTATCTTTGCGCCGCGACAGTCGGGTAAAACCACTTTCCTGGAAATGCTCAGACGAGAGCTGCACCAAGACAAAACATACGTGGTGTTATTCCTGAGTTTTCAGTATTTCAATAGTTTTAACAATGAAAAATTTTATGCAGAAATTGAAAGGAATTTGTTTCCACAACTGGTCAATCGCCTGCAAGACATCGGCTGCGAGAAATCTGAAACCGTATTTCAATTTTTAAAAAGCCATCATTTGAAGGACCATGTTTCTTTTATGATTCTTTTTGAAGAGTTGAATCGGATACTTCAATTCAAGAAGATCGTGGTGGTCATCGACGAGTTCGATGGTATTCCCATCACGGAGTTGGGAAATTTTTTAACCTCCTTGCGAGAACTATATCTTAAATACAAAATCACGGGCCAGAAAGCTCTCTATTCCGTGGGTTTGATTGGGATTCGCAATATTACCAAATTGGTGGTGGGAGGTGTCTCACCTTTTAATATTGCCGACCATGTGGAGCTACCCCCCTTCTCTTTAAAAAATGTGCAAGACCTCTACGCCCAATACACGGCAGAAACCAACCAACCCTTCACCCCTGAAGCAATAAAAAAGATACACGCGGAAACGGGTGGCCAAACTTGGCTGGTTAACCGCATGGGTACGATACTGACGGTGAACATTAAACCGGGAACCATTGAACCCATCACTGAAAAAGATGTGGAACAAGCGATTCAACTGCTTATGCAAGAAAAAAACGACCACTTCGACAACCTCTACGAGAAAGCGAAACTGTACAAGGAAACCTTTGTGGAGATCGTTTTTGATCATGTGGAGTACCAGCCTTACGATGAAGAACAATCCTGGTTGGAACAGTACGGCCTGATTAAAAACCATAAGGGGCAAGCGGTGGTGGCCAATAATATCTATAAAGATTTTCTTCTCAAGGTTTTTTTTTACGAGGCGGGAGTACTTCAGGATGTCTCGATACAGGAATATTTGGTTTAAGAGCATCGTTTGGAAATGGAACAGTCTAGGACGAATGGATGTTCTGTTGTCCTATAAGGGGCATAAATATATTATCGAAACCAAAGTGAATCACCATAACACTATTTCAACTATAAAAAAAGATGGCATTCTCCAGGTGACCCGTAAATATTTGGCCACCGCTGGCGCAGACGAGGGGTATCTGGTAATCTTTGATCCCTATACACCAGTAGGAACCTCTTGTATCCCCGAGTATCACCAGGACGGCGACAAAAAAGTAACCAGCTTCACCATCAGCATTGGTCGCCATGAGTAGAAGCGGTCTTCCACCGTTTTCTTTTTCCTAACATCCTAGCCTCCTAACTTCCATCTTTTTCATATTATGGCAGTTGCAAAAAACCAGCATCTCCTATAAAATAACCTTTAGTAAAAGGAGTAAACCGATGAATGAAATAAAAAATATTCACGTCGATAGAGATGAATTATTGCAATTCTTACAGAAGTTAATTTCCATTAATTCAGTGAACCCCAGTTTGGGAACCGAGGGAAAAGGCGAGTTGGAGATCGCCCATTATATTGGTGACGTGTTGCGGGGCATGGGGCTTGAGGTTCGCTTTCAGGAGTTGGGAACGAACCGTGTGAATGTGATTGGAGTTCTAAAAGGTACGGGTGGGGGACGTTCTTTAATGTTAAATGGTCATATGGATACGGTGACTGCCCGTTCCATGCATATTGAACCTTTTGTGCCTAGCTTTCGCGATGGGGATGTATACGGGCGTGGCGCATTGGATATGAAAGGGGGTATTGCGGCACAGGTGATGGCAGTACAAGCCATTATTCGTTCTGGGATACGTTTGCAAGGCGATGTGATTATCGCGGGTGTGGCGGACGAGGAATATGTTTCCATGGGCACGGAAGCGTTATTAAAAGAATATATTACAGATGGGGCGGTGGTCTGTGAACCAACCGATTTACAGATTGTGACGGCACACAAAGGGTTTGTTTGGAGTACCATTGAGATTATGGGCAGAGCGGCGCATGGCAGTATGCCTGAGAAAGGGATCGATGCAATTATGAAAGCGGGAAAGGTTCTGGCGATATTGGACGGGTTCGATTGGGCAGTTTTGTCGGGAAGAACTCATCCTTTGCTGGGAAACCCATCGCTTCATGCCTCGCTCATCCAAGGAGGAACAGAATGGAGTACCTATCCGGATTACTGTAAAATCCAATTGGAACGACGCACGATACCGAACGAATTACCGGAAGATATTGATGAAGAATACCGGTATTTGTTGAAAAAGATTGCTGAGGAGGATCGATTGTTCGTTGCTTCTTATCGACGAGACTATTATCGGCAACCCTTTGAAATTTCCAGGTCGAGTGATATTGTCTTAACCTTGGAACGAGCGGCCCGGTACGTACTGGGAAAAGAACCTGTCATTGCGGGTGCTTCTTTCTGGATGGACACGGCGCTTTTAGCTGCCGCAGGGATTCCCACGGTTAATTTTGGTCCAGCGGGTGATGGGTTGCATGCTGCGGAGGAATATGTGGATTTTGATTCGGTGGTGACCACAGCCGAAGTACTGGTACGATTCATCATTGAGTTTTGCAATGGGGAAGGAATACATTAAATTGCAATAGGCTGTTGTGACCTAAATCCACCGCCAAGTTTCTGAAAAAACTGGACTATCTGGACATAATGGACATTCTGGACTAACTGGACTTCACAAAATCTTTGATTTTTCAAGCTTGTCCAGTAAGTCCAGTATGTCCAGATAGTCCAGCTTGCCACGGTTATCCGTGGTAGTTATAAAAATGATGGTGAATCCAGGGTGAATTAATTGGGAGGAGTTATGAAGGGGAGCGGTAGTCGTTCCATCAGTTTTACCACGATTATTTTTATGGTCCTTCTATTTACTGGTTGAAATATTCGCCTTTTTATATTAGAATAGTGGTATGAATACACAAACACATGTTCGATTTGATTGGGCAATTAAGAAAATATTGCGCAGCAAAGCCAACTTCGGCATCTTGGAAGGTTTCCTGAGCGAGTTGCTGGGGAAAGATATACAAATTCAAGATATTATTGAAAGTGAAAGTAATCGTGAGACGGAAGAAGATAAGTCCAACCGCGTGGATATCAATGTGAAAGATTCCAGCGGGGAATTGTTTATCGTCGAAATCCAGAATACCCGTGAATTGGATTATTTCTATAAGATTTTATACAATACCTCTAAAGCTATCGTGGAAAATATATATAAGGGGATGTCTTATAGAGAAACCAAAAAGATCGTCACGATCAGCATTGTCTATTTTGACCTGGGACAGGGTTCGGATTACGTGTATCATGGTTTAACTACTTTCAAAGGAATTCATAAAAATGATGAATTACTGCTGTCTGAATCGCAAAAAAAATTATTTAATCATCCTTCTATCTCCGCGATTTTCCCCGATCATTATATTCTCAGGGTCAATAAATTCGATGATCAGGCCCGTGACACTCTGGATGAATGGATCTATTTTTTAAAGAACAGCGAAATCAAAGATGAATTTAAAGCCAAAGGTTTGGCAGAGGCACGGGAAAAGTTGAAAGAGATTTCTATGACTCCTAAAGAACGGCGGATATATGACCGTTACTTGGAAAACCTAAGTTCTCAAGCCAGCTACGCCGAAACGATACGATTCGAAGAACAATTCGCCAGGGAAAAAGGACTGGAAGAAGGACATGCACAAGGATTTGAAAAAGGGCTTGAAGAAGGCGCAATGAATAAAACTCGTGAACTTGCACGAACCATGAAAGAAAATGGTTCTACCGTAGATTTTATTTGTAAGATCACGGGTCTTGATATTGAAATCGTCAATACACTGTAAAAGAAGGCCCCACGAATTTCCCGAATTTACACGAATTAAAAGGAGCATAATAGTAACAGTTCGGGCCATAGGTAATAGATGAAAAAAAAAGAAACCACAGATTACACAGATTGAAATGATTGACACAGATTAAAAGATGGCTATGACAAAAAGAAATAAACCAATCAGGGTAATCATTTTAATCTGTGTAATCTGTGGTCTTCTTTTAATTTCGTGATAATTCGTGGGCTACTTTTTTTTCTCTTTTAAGCGGAGAATTTAGACCGTGCTGTCTATTTAATAAATACGGTCTTGATGTTTACGAATTCCTTGATACCAAAATGCGCAAGCTCCCGCCCGTAGCCACTCTCTTTAATGCCTCCAAAAGGCAGCCTGGGATCAGAACGAACAAAGGTATTCACAAAACAACAGCCAGCTTGAATCTCTTTTTCTGCTAAACGTTCTCCTTTTTCCTGATTGGCAGTGAACACGGCGGCTCCTAAACCAAAAATTGAATCATTGGCCACACGGATGGCTTCAGCTTCATCTTTGACAGGAATGATGGCAGCAACGGGTCCAAATAGTTCTTCATCATAGGCAGGCATCCCTTTTTTAACATCGGTCAAAACGGTGGGCGGATAAAACGCGCCTAAACCAACAGGAACCTGACCACCCAGAAGACAACGCGCCCCTTTCTGGATACTGGATACTACTTGCTGATGCAATTCATCCCGTAAATCAAAACGAGCTTGCGGGCCGACAGTCACATCTTCTTCCAAAGGATTGCCCATTTTCTGGGCTTGCATTTTTTGCAGGAACAATGCTTCAAAACGAGCTTTAACGGGTTCTACTACCACAAAACGTTTGGCTGCAATACAACTTTGCCCAGCATTAATTAAACGACTTAATACACAGGCATTCACTGCTTCTTCTAAATTGGCGTCTTCTAATATGACATAGGCATCGCTACCACCTAATTCGAGTACAGTCTTTTTTAACATGGCACCGGCTTTGGCAGCCACAGCTTTTCCTGCGGGGGTGCTGCCTGTTAAGGTAACCGCTTTAACCAAGGGGTTTTCGATGATAGCACTGACTTGTTTGCTCCCAATCATAAGGGTGCGAAAGACATGGGGCGGGAACCCGGCATCAATAAATACCTTCTCAATAGCAAGAGCACAACCGGGAACATTGGAGGCATGTTTTAACACGCCGGTATTCCCAGCCATTAAGGCGGGGGCTGCAAAACGCCACACTTGCCAAAAAGGAAAATTCCAAGGCATCACGGCGAGTACAACCCCAATAGGCTGAAAGGAAACAAAACTCTTGGATGCATCGGTGTTTATGATTTCGTTTTTTAAGAACTCTGCGGCGTTATCAGCGTAATAATCGCAGACCAAGGCACATTTATTGATCTCGGAACGACCCTCTTTTATGACTTTCCCCATTTCCAGGGCCATTAATTTGGCAAATTCTTCGGCACGGTCCCGTAATAATTGACCGGCTTTCTTCATTAAACTGGCCCGCTCGGTAAAAGGAACTTTCTGCCAGGATAAAAATGCGTCATGACAAGCGTGAACTGTTGCTAAGGCGTCAGCGTCAGTGACCGTGGGATAAGTGTTTATGGTTTCCCCAGTGGCGGGGTTTATGGTTTGCATACTCATTTTTTTTTCTCCTTCTATATTCAATTCTTTTGGTCAAGTATTATATCACGGTGGAGAAGAATTTAACCCCGGCACTAGATTTATTTTAAAAAATTGCCAGGGTTCCAGGGGACAACTTTTTAAAAGCGCCCCCTGGCTGGCAGAGAAATTGTAAACTATTGTAATTTTGCTAAGTTGAAACTGGGCACGAATTGTTTCAAAACGTTGATACTGTCTGCACCCGAAGTGTTTAGCGCGATGATATAGCGTTTTTTGATGATGAAGGTCAAGTGAGCCTGTTTCGATTGCTTGTTGTATTTTTCGATCACGGGAATATTGTTGTAAGTGGAGATTTTTTCGTAACCATTCTCGTCTTCTGTGGAAAAGTTCGATGAGAAGAGATACTGGGTAGCAGCCAGAAGAGCAGAAGAATTACCGGCATCGGTAATGGAAACTTCGACTTGGCGTGAATCGGGAGTCTTGTATATGGCGCTTAAATGAGAACTATCCATTTGTCCCATCTGGGTGCGACTATAAGAGGGGGATGAAATTTGCCAACCACTGACAGCAGGAAGTGCCGCAATCATAGTGTCTTTATCGGCAACAATAATCTTACCCCCCTGCATTTTCTCCGATGCGGTCTTGAGATCACCCGTGGCATTCTGAAATTGTTTCATCGCGTTTGCGGCGTCTGGCGGGAGGGATTGTTTTATCGGGTCTGCGGTCTGAGAGGTTCCCATCCCGGCAAAGGGCGAGGTGTATCTATCCTTGGGTTTGAGCAAACAAGAAATAAGAATAATCAAACCAACGACGATCAATACGGCAGCAGCAATCAAACCGATCATCTTCCATAATGCACCACGGGATTGACCAGTACCGAGTGCTTCTAATCTTTCGGCTTCAGTGTTCAGAATCGCCATCTCTTTGGCCGTGTTTTGCACGGCTGACATTTCTGGCCCGACTGCGGTATTGTCTACTCCACCAGCGGTGATTTGAGTGCCCAATTGTTTGAAATTATTGGTCTGCTCCGTATTGGCATCGGTAATTTTTTTGGCCGTGTCATTTTGTTTTGCTTTCAGATCAGCCAAAAATTTATCCAGTTGAGCCAGTGCTGCTTTTTGTTCAGTGCGGATTCTCTCGATTTCTTTTTGATGTAGGGTCGATTCCTCCTCGATGGGAACGATAAGCTGGTTGGTGCGGGTGATAGCGTCCCAGGTTTCTTTTTTCTTTTGTTCCAATGCCTCTTGTTCGGCAGGAAAGGCGGCTAGCTTTTCGCGGATGGTGCTTTTTTCCTGTTCCGGGGTCTGCACATCCGCTAATTTTTTGTTGAGGGATTCTTCCTCTTTTAATATCTGCGTCAGGCGGTTCTTGGCATTCTCAGACGTTTTCTGAGCTTCTTTTAACACCTTTTTCTCTTCCTCCAACCGGGTGTCCACGGTTTTTTTCTTGCCTTCCACCTCTTTGCGTTGAGTTTCAAACCGTTCGTTTTCTTTTGTTCGGCGGTCTTCGGTCTCCTTTTTCTGTGTTTCCAAGCTGGATTGGAAGGTCTTTAGTTCCTCCAATTGCTTCTGAATCATGGCGATCATTTTTTCGGTTTCGCTGTACTGGGTGATATCAATATGCGATTCCCAGGCTTTTTGTCCCAGTGCTGCCAATTGGTCCTCATAGAGCTTTTGTTTCGCTTTTTGGTCCCGTTTTACTTTTCCCAGCTCTGAGCGCCTCTTAAATTCGGTGCTTCCTGCTTTAAAAATCTCTTTAATACCCATAAAATACCTCCGGTGTCAGATGATCTTAAAAAGTCATCTAACTTTTAAGTAGTATTATTACCTTAACAAATTTTGAAAAAAAAATCAATCGCTGTCCCTGTCTTTTTTTCTTTTTTTGGGGAAGGGGAATTGCATTTTATATATTATTGTGTGTATAATATTTAAGATAGGAGGTTGCAATGAAAAAAACATTGGGTTGTGTGATTATTATTTTTTCGCTGTTGGTCCTAACGACTTCATGCAAGAAGTTGGAAATGGAATTTTCATGGGAAAAAGTGGCGGGTAGCGGTTCATATTCCTCCCAGTCAAACACCAGTACGATTATTGTGCAGGGTTGGCTACGCATCAAGCAACCAGCCATTGCACGTGAGAGCCTGAAAGCGTCACTGGCGGACTGGGAGATCATCGTAAACGCGGGAACTACGCCGGTGCTGACTTTTTTAAAAAATGATCATAATAGTGCGGTAGGGGATGTGTTGCTGAGTACAAGCGAGTTAGCGGACCTGTGGCTTTATGTTTATATCGAAACAACCACACCGAAATCAGGCGACATCTATAAGGGGTTAAACCCGGATAATATAACGGTGAGCATGAAAGCTCAGGATGAGGCGGGCGCTACGTATACATATACTACGTCAGCTACTTTTGAATTTACACGCCATTAAAAAATAATCTGACTTAAAAGAATTTTGACCCAGGGAAAATTTACAGGGGGATTCGTCTATTTTACGTTTAATCCAATTGATTTGGGAAAAAATGTGGTTTACCAGTGTCTTTTTACTGCAAAAGCTGGTAAAATAAAAGCAATCATTTGGAAGTCAGGAGGAATTGTAAATGCGAATGAGTAAGATGTTTAGTCAGACCCTGCGGGAAGCACCGTCAGATGCGCGGACTGTTTCCCATCAGTTATTAGAGCGAGCGGGTTATATCCGGCAATTGGCAGCGGGAATATTTACGTATATGCCATTGGCCAAACGGGCGCTAACCCGGATTGAGAATATTATGCGCGATGAGATAAATAAGATCGGCGGGCAAGAAATCACGATGCCGGTCACGCACCCGGCAAGTATTTGGCAAGAAACACAACGATGGTACCAGATCGGCGCGGAAATGGCACGGTTCAAAGATCGGTCGGGACGGGATATGGTGTTGGCGATGACACACGAAGAAGTAGTGGCAGACCTAACACGGAAAGAAATCCATTCTTACCGTCAATTACCGCAGTTGGTGTATCATATTCAAACCAAGTTCCGCGACGATCCGCGTCCGCGTGCCGGATTGGTCCGGGTGCGCGAATTCACCATGTTGGATAGTTATACTTTGGATGCGGATTTTGAAGGATTGGACAGTCAATATCGGGCGCATTACCAATCTTATTTTAATATTTTTAACCGGTGCGGGTTACCAGTGATGGCCGTGCGGTCGGATGTGGGGGTGATGGGTGGCAGTATGGCGCATGAATACATGTACCTGACACCTATTGGCGAAGATACGCTTTTAATCTGCAAGACATGCGGATACCGTGCGAACCGCCAGATTGCCCATTTCAAAAAAGGAGAACCGGGGCACGAAGAATTACTACCGCTGGAAAAAGTGGCGACACCGAATGCTTCAACTATCGAGGACTTGTGTCAGTTTTTAAAGATACCAGCGACAAAGACAGCGAAAGCGTTGTTTATGATGGCCACAATCAGTGAGAATGACGTGGATGTCGATAAATTTGTACTGGCGATTGTCCGTGGTGACATGGAATTAAACGAGACAAAACTGGCGAACGTGGTCAAAGCGAAGAATCTGGTGCCAGCGAGCGAAGCACAGATTCGCACGGTAGGTGCGGAACCGGGATATGGTTCGCCGATAGGTATAACAGCGAAAGATATTTTTGTGGTAGTAGATGATTTAGTGGCCAAGTCCCCCAATCTGGTAGCTGGAGCTAACGAGGCAGGCTATCATCTCATGAATGTAAACTATGGCCGGGATTATGAAGCAGGAATTGTTTGTGATATTGCGGCGGCGGGGGATGGGGCGCTTTGTCCCAACTGCGAAGCACCAATGATTACTTCCCGAGGTGTGGAAACAGGCAATATCTTTAAGTTGGGTACGCGCTACAGTGAATACTTGGGTTGCAACTTTTTAGATAAAGATGGCAAGAAGAAACCGGTGGTCATGGGTTCTTATGGTATTGGTAGCGGTAGGTTGCTGGGCTGTATTGCCGAGGAGCACAACGATGAGAAAGGTTTGATCTGGCCGATTACAGTGGCCCCGTTCCAGGTTCACATCGTGTTATTGGCGTCAGGCAAGGATGAAAGTATTGCCCAAAGTGGTGATACGCTCTACAATGATCTGTGTGCGCTGGGTATTGATGTGTTATACGATGATCGCGATGAACAACCCGGGGTTAAATTCGCGGATGCGGACCTGATGGGGACTCCTATCCGTCTAACAGTGAGCGGTCGCGCCATGAAAAAAGGCGGTGTGGAACTGAAACGACGAACAGCCCATGAACCCACAATCATCCCCTTTGAAAATATCCTGGATAAAGTCAAGGAAGAAATCGCAACGCTTGAAAAAGAGATTTATGACAAGGTAGTATCTGTCCCATTTGAAGAATAGAGGATTAAAGCCGAATAGAAAAAAAGAAAAGAACCCCACGAATTACACGAATTTCACGAAACAAAACGTCTTTTTCGTGTTATTCGTGTAAATTCGCGTAATTCGTGGGCTAATCTTTTTTTGTAGGGAGAAATTTTCTTGAAAACTCCGAGGGAATACGGCAGGGGTGATTCTTCCCATCCACAAACACGTGAACGGTCTCACCAGTTAGCACCAATTTCCCGTTGTCTTGGTTGGTGATCTCGTATTGCAGAGTAAAACTGGTCGCGGTATGAAGGCGGATCCAGCCTTTGATTAATAAATGGTCATCGGCCTGGGCGGGAAATTTATATTCCACATGAGCACGAACCACCACGGGGTACCTATCCCAGGTAAAAAAGTCTTTGAAAGCCAAACCCTTGGCAATCATAAAATCACAGCGGGCTTTTTCAAGATAATTTAAGAACACGGCGTTATTGACATGGCCAAAAGAGTCCATCTCATAACTGGCCACGGTCAAATACGATGTTAATATATCCTTATCCTGGGAGTTCGCAGTGGTAATCATGCAAAATTAATCATTCATAATGTGCTTTTCTTTGATTCTGGCGATCTCATCAATTTCTTTGACACAATCATCCACCAGTTTTTGCAAATCGTCATACGCCCGTTTTTCCTCATCTTCCGTGATATCTTTATCTTCTTTCATTAACTTGAACATATCCCTGAATTCACGGCGAATGTTGCGGATGGAGGTTTTGCGTTCTTCCATATATTTCTTCATTGTTTTGATGATGTCCAAGCGGCGCTGTTCATCCATCGGTGGCACGGGTAATTTGATGACCCTGCCGTCGGAAATAGGGTTCATATTGCTGTTAAAATTGCGGATGGCTTTGACAATGTCATTGATGATATTGGTTTCCCATGGTTGGATCACAATCAGATTGGCATCGGGAACCGATAGGGTTGCCACCTGGTTGATCGGGGTCATGGTACCGTAATAGGTCACACTCACACCATCTAGAATAGCCACGGAGGCTCTGCCGGTTCTAAATTTGGATATTTCTTTTTTGAAGAGTTCGGGAACTTCGTTTAATGATTCTTTGGCTTCATCCAAGGTCTCTTTAATCATGGTTAACTCCTTGTCTCATAGATTCTAATAGATCGTTGTGCCGATATGTTCATCGGTGATGGCATTGATGATATTACCCGGTTGGGTCACATCGAATATTTTGATTGGCAAATTGTTTTCCATACAGAAAGCTACCGCTGTACTGTCAAGCACTTTCAGTTCTTTCTCCAGTACTTCCCGGTATGAAATGCGGTGGAATTTTAAAGCAGTCGCCACTTTTTTCGGATCATCGGAATAAACACCATCCACCATGGTGGCTTTTAAAAAGATGTCCGCTTTGATTTGCACAGCACGGAGCGCGGCACCCGTATCAGTGGTAAAGTAGGGACTCCCCGTCCCGGCAACAAAAACAACAATGCGGCCTTTTTCCAGATAACGGAGCACTTTTTTTTGATCGTATAGCTCGGCTACCGCTTTTATTTCCAGGGCAGAAACAAGCTGTGCCCGCAGTCCCTGGTTTTCCAATACATCGCGAAAGGCTATCCCGTTGATCACGGTAGCGAGCATGCCCATGTAGTCGGCGGAAGTGCGATCAATTCCAAAATTATTCGATCGCACTCCCCTGAAAAAGTTGCCACCACCCACGACAATAGCGAGTTGGACGCCCGCATCGTGAATCTTTTTTATCTGTTCAGCCATGGAGGTGACATTGTCCTCGGCAATGCCGGATTCTTGGTCACCCTTGAAGGACTCCCCGCTTAGCTTTAATAACACACGCTTATAACAGGGAGCTTCATCCATGATTTTTTCTTATTTCTATCTCGTTACTGGAATTGTACTGGCGGTTATTAAAGCTCTTCGCCTACTTGATAGCGGACAAAACGCTTAATGGTGATATTCTCGCCTAACTTATGGATTTTTTCAGAAATTAAAGCTTCAATAGTCTTGGAATCGTCTTTAAAAAAGGCTTGCTTTAGCAGGCATACTTCCGTGAAGTACTTCTGGATCTTGCCTTCGACGATTTTTTCCAGAATATTTTCAGGTTTACCGGAACCTTTTAACTGTTCCAGGAAAATTTCTTTTTCTTTGGCCAATGCGGCTTCGGGAATCTCTTGTTCCGAGATATATTTGGGGTTCATGGCTGCAATTTGCATGCAGATATCTTTATGTAGACCGAGGAAATCCTCGTTACGGGCAACAAAATCGGTCTCGCAACCCAATTCCATCAAGACGCCAATCTTGTAATTGGAATGAATATAAGAACCGATAGCTCCTTGTTTGGTTTCGCGTGATGCTTTTGATTTTGCTTTTTCGAAACCTTTTTTACGGAGCAATTCCTCGGCCTTTTCGTAATTATTATCGGCCTCGGCAATTGCTTTTTTACATTCGAGAATACCCACACCGGTTTGTTCTCGCAGTTTTTTTACTAGCTCCATATCTACAGACATGTTTACTTCTCCTATACACAAAAGTGTCAGCAATGTAACGCTATGCGTTAATCGTTATTTTAATGGGTGCTGCTTGCGTCTTGGGTGATTAAATCATCAGTGGCCGTGTCACTGGCTACTTCTTCTTGAACGGCATTCTCTTGCATGTCAGCGTATTTTTTATCCTGGTTTAAGGAATCGGAAATCCGTTTGGCCAGTCCCACTTTCACAGCTTCGCCGAATTTTGAAGCAAACAGCTTGATGGAACGAATTGCATCATCATTGCCGGGAACAGGGTAATTAATATCTTCAGGGTTGGCGTTGGTGTCCACAATACCCACGATAGGAATACCGAGCTTTTTGGCTTCTTCTACCGCGATTTCTTCAAAGTTGGAATCAATCACGATCAATACGCCGGGTATACCTTTGATATTGCGCATGCCCCACAGGTTCTTATAGAGTTTTTTGTATCTTTTTTCCATGCGGGACTGTTCTTTTTTCGGCTTAACTTCCCAGCGTCCATCTTTTTTCATTTCATCCAGATCAATTAGTTTCTCGATACTTTTTTTGATCATGGGGAAATTGGTCAGCAAACCACCTAACCAGCGTGTGTTGACATAATGCATGCCGCTATTTTCAGCTACTTCAGTGATAATGGCTTGGGCTTGCTTTTTAGTGCCGACAATCAGCGCTTCTTTTCCGGATGCAACCACTTCAGTTACGAAATCCAGGGCGGTTTTGAATAGCTCGATGGACGTCTGTAAATTAATGATATATATCCCATTCTTTTTCCCATAAATAAAGGGTTTCATTTTGGGGTTCCACTTGCGAACCTGATGGCCAAAATGCACCCCTGCTTCCAGCATTTCTCTCATATTTACAGAAACCATATAATCCTCCTTATCTCTTGTGGTACTGAGATGCTTTTCTGGCCTTAAGGAGTCCGTATTTCTTGCTCTCTTTTTCTCTGGCATCTCTGGTGAGCAGTCCGGCTTTCTTTAATGCCGGGCGAAGTTCCGAATTGTATTCCAGCAGTGCGCGTGCCAGTCCAAGTCTGATGGCATTTGTTTGTGCTGATAAACCACCACCGTGAACGTTGATGAACACGTCAAAGTGTTCCATCGTGCTGGTGATAGAAAGAGGCTTATTGATGGTTATCTTATGAATCATTAATGGAAAATATTCATCAAACACTCTTTTCCTTTTTTTGACGATTAATTTAAACTCGCCTTTTCCAGGCCGTAAATAAACTCTTGCGACGCTTCTTTTTCTTCTACCTGTTCCGTAATATTGGACGATACTCAAGCTGTTCCTCCTGTTAATTTACACTTTCAGTGTTTCCGGTTTTTGAGCAATATGCTTATGCTCAGGACCCGCGTACACTTTTAATTTCTTTAGAATTTGTCGACTCAGTTTATTCTTAGGCAGCATGCCTTTGACCGCGTGGGTGATGATGCGGTCGGGGTGGGTTGCTTTCATGCGCATGTAAGATGTTTCCTTCATGCCACCCATGTAACCGGAGTGACGGTAATACATCTTTTGTGTTTCTTTGCTGCCAGTGAGTTTCACTTTATCGGCGTTGATTATAATGACAAAATCTCCGATATCAAAAAAAGGAGTATACTGGGCTTTATTTTTGCCCCGTAGAATATCGGCCACTCTTGTCGCCAATCTGCCAAGCACGGCATCTTGGGCGTCAATCAGCCACCATTTTGTCTTACCTTCGGCTTTTTCTGGTAAAAAAGTCTTGTTGTTTTTATTCAGTCTCATCATTACCTCGTATATGCAAAGGATACTTTATCCTATTTTTCCCCATTTGTCAAGCTCTTTTCTTGTATCTATTCAGTTTTTTCCCACAATGTCCAGCGAAAAAAAAGAAATCATCCAAGAATCAAAGGGTTTTGAGAAGTTCCGTTTGTCAAAAAAAATGAGGGTGGATTTAAGATTTATTGGATTCACGGCCATTTTTATAAGCACCACGGATAATCGTGGCAAGCTGGACTTTCTGGACGCTCTGGACTTACTGGACAAGCTGGACAAAATTCGCGGGTTTGGGGAAGTCCAGTTGGTCCAGAATGTCCAGTATGTCCAGATAGTCTATAACGATGGCGTGGCCGATGATTTTTTTTAATTTATTCCATCACCACGAAACTCTGCACGTATTCTTTTTTCCTCCTTCTATAACAAGGCAACGCAAAAATCTTTTCTTTTATCTTGAAATAATCCCAGTTTTTTTATACAATTTAAGTGGTACTGAAAAGGATGGACGTACTGTACACGATGAAAGAAAATCAATTTCTGCTGAACCTTGATTCTGATCTCCCCGGCAGCCCGCTGGCTATGGCGATAGGAATAAGCACTCAAAACGAACGGTTTCTTGTACGCAACCCCTTGTTCGGGGCGGTTTTCCCGGGTATCGAAACACCGCACCAATTACTGGCACAAGTAACGAGCAAAAGCGACAACAAAACGGTGGTCACGTTTAATGATACATCCTGGGAACTGCTGGAATTCGGAATAAATCACCGGGAAACTCTCTTCCTGCTGAGGAATATTACCTTCGAAATGCTGGCGCTAAAACAACTGAAAAAACAGTTGCAAGAACTGACGGGCACCTATGAAATATACCAGCAACTGCTGGGCAAAGAACTACCGGTGGGCATCCTCATCGTCTCGGAAAACTACGATGTCTCGTTTGCCAACCACACGATCAAGGGTTTTTTTCGCATCCATGCGAAGCTAAACCTTAAAAAATGCTATAATTTCGTGGGCGAAATAAAACCCTGCGAGGGATGTATCCTGAAGAGCGTGCAACAAGACGCACAAAAAAACAAAAAAACCTTTGTGACAGAAAACGGCAACCGCCTGATCACGGCTGAAATCCATCGGGCAAAAGATAAATTTATCATCATCTTTCGCGATACAACAAAAGAAATCAACCTGATCCAGGAAATCAAGAAGCAACAAGAAGAACTGGAGAACGCGAACCGTCTGATTGCAGAGCAGAACGATATTTTAAAAAGGTTGTCCAACATCAACGTGCGTATCGGCCAAATGCGCGACCTGGAAGCGATTCTGGAGGCGGTGATCACTTCGATTATCGAGACGTTCCAATGTGAAAAAGGGGCGATCTTACTGTTTAATGAATCGGGAAAAATCAAGAATGCCCATTTTACTGGGGAAATCACGGAATCGGAACGCAACCGCATCATTCATTCTATTGCGGGTCGCTCGGTCCGTGGTTCAGCCCCGGCCACAATGAGCCGGGAATGCGAAATATTTCTGCTGCCAGAGGATTCTTCTGGAATTATGGCGGAACCGGGCACCAGCCTTTACACGGTGCAAGAAATGGTGGACAAGGGAAAGTTGATCGGTTGTCTTTTTCTTTACCGCCCGGGTAAAGTAATGGACCGCTCCATTCTGGAATTGTTCCTGATGCAGGTCAACGATCTGCTGGAAAACCTGGAACTGCAACGCAAACTGGAAGAAGTAGCACAAACGGATGGTTTGACTGGCGTGTTTAACCGTTATTATTTTGACAAACGGTTTGCCGAGGAAACGGAGCTATCGTTGCGTTACGGACAACCCCTATCATTGATTTTAACCGATTTGAATGGGCTAAAAGCGATTAATGACCATATCGGACACGAGGCCGGGGACTTGTTACTGGGACATACGGCCCGCTTATTAAGCAAAAACATCCGTAGCGCGGATGCGATTTACCGCATTGGCGGCGACGAATTTGTAATCTTGCTCTCCAATTGTTCACGGACCCAATTGGAAGAGGTCACCCAACGATTCAAGGAAATCCAGGAAAACGCGTCGTTTGCATTAAAGGGGGAAACCTTTCCGATTCGTTTCTCTCTGGGCGGCGCCTGTTCAACTGAAGTGGAACATACACGCTTAAAGGATGAGGCGGATAAACGGATGTACGTGGACAAGGAAAATTATTATAAAACACAAAAAAAATACCGCTAATTTAGCAACAGGAGGTTTTACCCGATGACCGAAGAAGATAAAAGGCAATGGTTGATCAGCCAGGTTATTTCTATTTCAGGATTATTAAAAGACGGCCGCTACGATGAAATCGACTTGAGCTTAATCGAAAAAGAGGCCACTGAATTGGCATCTAATTTCGGCGAAGTGATTCGTAGTCTTGAGGAAGTCGGTTATAAAGTGGGCGTGGATTCGACCGATGTGCAGCAAATTTCCTCTCATTTGCAGCATATTTCCAAGACCACCGAGGAGGGCGTCATGCAGGTGATGGACCATTCAGAGTCCATCGTGACGGATGCGGGCATTATCTCTGCCAATATGGCGACGATAAAAGAAAAGATAGGTGAAAAACCAGCGGTTCAAGGTGAATTGGACAATATCGACTCCGCCCTGGCCCATTTACAAACAAATGCTTTTAAAATTATTACCTCGCTGGAATTCGAAGATATCAACCGCCAGAAACTGGAAAAAATACTGAAGAAACTGACACAAATCTATGATAACCTGATCAAGGTGTTGATCCTATTAAAAGTAAAGGAAAAAATCGAGGAGAAAGATTCCTCGTTCATCCGGGAAATCCGCTATATCTCGGACCCCAACGAAGACAACTCTTCCAAGCAGGGCATGATCGACGAGTTGTTAAAAGAGTTCGGCTTATAATAAACAAAGAGCGGGAACCAATTATGGGGTCATTCGGGTTCATGGCAGAAAAAATACTTGGGATATGGTGTTGTACATGAGATTTCTATTGGGTATTGTGGTCATAATGATGGTGTGTTTGACAGTTTTCACTCTGGGTGCGGAGGTGAGCACGGAGCAAGTGTCCGCCAAGTTTAAAATAAGTTTCTCCCAGCGGTTTCGTTTTGAAGGGTGGGACAATGCCGTGGGTTTGGATGAGGACGCCAATGATGCCTCGGGTTACACCCGCAATCGCACCAGTCTGGCCGCGTTGTGGAATCCCAGTGCCCACGTCGAAGTAATGGTTAAATTGACCAATGAGTTCCGCCATTATCTGGTGCCCAAGAATAAACCGTTTAAAATCCATGAAATTTTTTTCGACCAGCTATATGTCAAGTGGAAAAACATTGGTCAATCGCCGTTGACCCTTACGGTGGGGCGGCAGAACATCATGTTTGGGGAGGGGTTTGTCATGATGGATGGCAATGCGCTGGATGGTTCCCGTTCCCTCTATTTTAACGCGTTGCGGGCGGATTATCAATGGTCTAAAAACCAACGCTTAACCGCTTTTTACTCCTATCAACCAGTAACGGATACTATTTTACCGCTCATCAACCATCAGGATCAACCCTTGGTAGACCAACCTGAGGGAGCCCTTGGCCTTTATTACACTGGATTGTTGAAAAAAACGGGCATCGAAGCTTATTTTATTCATAAGTATGTCGACCGCACGGATAAATTGCCGATTGAATCGGGTATTAATACCTTTGGCACACGTGTACAACATTCATTACTCAAGGATTTGTCATTGACAATGGAAGGGGCCTATCAATTTGGCAGCTATGGTGCTTTTGATCGTTCTGCGCTGGCTGGATACGGTCATTTGGATTATACCTTGAGCAATAAAGTGCCACTGCTTAGAACACTGACACTGGGTGGTATTTATCTGGGTGGTGACAATCCCGCCACCGCTAAAATGGAAGGCTGGGATCCTGTCTATAGTCGCTGGCCCAAATGGAGCGAATCCTATATTTATACCCTAGCCAAAGAACATGGGGTAGCATATTGGAGTAATTTGAAGACGTTGTATCTCTCCTTCCTAATGGATTTGACACCGGGAATCAATTTGACCATGACTTATTTTCGTTTGGGGGCCGTGGAGAGAGGAAAAGGTTCGTTCACCGGTGGAGCGGGTAAGACGCGGGGCGATTTGATCATGGGGCGGGTGAATATGAAGATCAATACGTTCACCACGGCCCATTTTATCTGGGAACATTTTAATCCCGGGGATTTTTATTTCACTGGCGCCGATAATTCCAACTGGTTGCGTTTCGAGGTAATGTTCCAGTTATAAAAAAGTATTCCCATTTCACGTGTTTTCCTGCTCTTTTCTCCTCCTTCAGTCATCTCTCACCGGTCCGAACATGCAACAGGATATTTCTGTGAAAAAAAAGTAGGGATGAATGAGGTTCATGAGGATTTAAAGTTATCCCCGGAGGAGTTGGCGGCGCATTTTGGAGTAGTGCGGACGACTTATGTTAAAAATGAAACCGGCTCAACCTTTCCTAGTTATCCGTCCCTGCATGTTTTATCCCATACGTTTAATGTTTCGCTGGATTGGTTGATTGCTGACAAGGGGCCCCGGTATTTTAGAGAAAAAGAGCTTGAAACCACGCCGTCACCGGTGAAAACAGAATTGGAGAGTGCCCCCGTCCTGCCCTTAGATAAAGAAGAGCAAGAATTAGTCGCGTGTATGGCTCAGATTCCGTTGCTTAAGCATGAGGTCATGGCTTTTTTCCTGCGTTTCAAAGAGAATAACCCGGAACTTATCGCCCGTTATCAGAACCACGGCCCCCAAATCAAGGAGTAATTGGTATCATTTCCGTTTGAAAGGAAAAGAGGCACGATTAAAGAGTCGTTACTCGGTCACCTTGTATACCAGCATGATGTTTTCTTCATTAAGTTCGGCATCCGCTTCAATTCCCAGAGCGTATAACATGGATTTGTCTTTATCGAAATAGAACAGGCTCTCGGGTTGGCATGGTACCGGGAGCTCTTGCAAGAACTTTCCCGCCAATGTGTAGAACTGAACCCACACATTGGATACCCCTTCCTTTTTGGTAGGTCCTTCATAGACCAGGAGAACGTGTTTCGGGCTTGCAAAAATGTTTCTGACGTAAGACATCTTGGTCTTTTCGTTTTTTACGACCTTAAAATCACCAGCTCTATACGCTTCAATCATCTGTTTAGAGGCGGAAGGTTTAATATAATGAGGGGTTTTCTCTCCGAAAAAGTTAAGTGTACCGGAGTCTATGTTCATTTTTATAATTTTCAAATCACCATACCAGACAAAATAAACGTCAGTTCCTTGAATATCAAACCAACCACTTATCCCTATTGTGGAGATATCCGGTCTCTGTTTATATTGGAAGTCGTATTCTTCAAATGACTTTAAACCATATTTATGATGCGAGGGTAATAGAAAAGAGGTTTGATTTCTCATTAAATCAATAGAATATAAATCATAGGCATTTCCATTTGGAGCGCGTTTGAACCCTGAAATCAATAGAACATTTCCTTTTTTTTTAAGGCTATACCCACCTGTAAGGCAAAGAGTTTCTTTGCTTCTCTTAAAATCCAGTTTCCCCGTTCTTTGATACAGAAATATTTTTTTTATTCTGGCATCAAGAATGCCAAATTGAAACTCCTCTTTTTTATTATAAAAGCAGTAGGTTGGTTTCAAAAATTCATTTGGGCCAAGACCACTCCGACCCAATGTTTTAACCAATTTTCCATTATTCTCATAGATTTTTATGTTTCCCGCTTTAGAATCTGGAATCAAGAATAGTTCATCTTCGGTCAAGCAAAAATCTTGAACCTTTTCAAGTATGGTCGTATCTTGGGACAGTTTTACTTTTTTTATCAGTTTAATATCCATTCCAGGTATCGTCAGCGTGGTGAAGGTAATAATAATAACCGCCAAGAACATCAGTCTTTTTAAATTTCTCATTCTATTCACCTCTAAATCACCATTAATAGCAACTTGTAAAATCATAGGAAGACCTTTCCGTCTGAATTAAAAGGTATTCCTATACGCATTCTTGTGTTTCAACAGCACAGGTCATCAAATTTCAGGTACACATGTTCTTAACAATTGAGAGGCTCGCCAACGCATCCGTCATCGGTTACTGTCCCGTCAACTTTTGGTCTTTCAGACGCTTTGATCTCAGGAGCACAAAAATTGACAATCGCGAATGAAATACCTGCAAGCATTAACAACGCCATAATTACCTTCATCATTTTTTTCATAATACTTTCCTCCATTTATTGTTTATTTTATTTTGTGAGCTTTTCTTCTAAGAAAGAAGGATATAACTTACTATATAGTTCATTCAGAAACTTTTCCAGATAATCTTTTTGGTTGGGAATAGCGGGTAGCGTGAACAGTATCTTCCCATTGGGAGAGACACCGAGGATAGTAGGGGTATACCAAGGGAGATATTTTGGGCATGTATCGAAACCCAACAAAGGAAATACAGCTCCAGAAACAAGACGCAAATCCTTCTCATCGTTTAACTCGTTTTCCGGCACGAATCCAGAGACAATGAATTGGGGTGGCAGGCTGTTCAAGGTGTGAATGATCTCCAGACAACTGCTGCAATTCGTTTTTGAAAAGAAGATATATAAATAAAAGGGCACGTCGATATCGTGAGCCCTGGCTTTGGTCTCCTCTTGAATGGGAAACCCAGCCCCCACTATCTTTTTATCCTTGTAAATAATGCTGGAAAGAACCAACAAGGCCACAATCAGTGTCCCAATCACATAATTCTTCATTTTCTGAATCCCTTTGACGTTGAAATCTTGATTTATCGCGATTTTATCTAAATCAAGATTGTACAATAATTTTGTGAATGTGTCAACCGAAGGAAATTTCCCTAAATCCACCGCCAAATTGTTGAAATCATTCTGTCCATATCGTCCATGTTTTTTCAAGAATCTGATGGTGAATCTAGGATTCATCCAGCAATTCTAATTTTGAATTGCTGTTTGATCTTGACAATCAATTGCAAAAACCGTAAAATACCTTCATAGGACTGAAGGTTGCAGCATGAAACTTCCAATCAATGTGCATGATATATTAGCTGGCCGCAACGTGGAATGGGAACGCCTGGAATTCAAAGCAGGTTGGAATCCTCAGAATGCCATTCATACATTGTGTGCCTTTGCCAATGATTTTCATAATCTTGGTGGTGGATATCTCATCATTGGCGTCGAAGAAGAGAATGGACGCCCGGTCTTACCACCGAAAGGATTATCTCCGGAACGCTTGGATGCTATTCAAAAAGAGATCATTGAACTGGGCCATCGGATTATTCCTTATTACCATCCAATGGTGGCACCTTATGAAATAAATGGAAAACATATTCTGGTCCTATGGGCCATGGGTGGGCAAAGTCGCCCTTATAAAGCCCCGGTTTTGATATCCAATAATACTCATGAATATGCCTATTACATTCGGAAAGGTTCTGTGACCCTTCGTACTATGTTTCAAGACGAGGCAGAATTGATGACATTGGCGGCAAAAATCCCCTTTGATGATCGTCGGCATCATACTGCCACACTAAACGACCTTGACTTGGGGTTGATTCGTTCCTATTTGCAAAAAGTAAAAAGCGATTTGTATGAATCAGCCGCATCAATGGACTTCGTGCAACTCTGCCGCCAAATGAACATCGTGGACGGACCTACAGAATTTGTCTCCCCTAAAAACGTGGGACTCATGTTTTTTAACGAGCATCCCGAACGTTTTTTTCCAGAGGCTCAGATTGACATCGTTCATTTTCCACAGGGGAAGGGGGTGGACAGTTTTACGGAAAATGTTTTTAAAGGGCCGCTGAATCGCATGTTGCAAAATGCTCTGTCTCATATTCATGCCACGGTGATCCAAGAAAAGGTAATCAAGCATTCAGATCGTCCGGAGGCTTCCCGGTTTTTTAATTATCCTTTTGCAGCTATAGAAGAGGCAGTATGCAACGCTGTATATCATCGTGATTATGAAATCAGGGAACCGGTAGAGATACAGATTCTGCCCGACGAAATCATAGTAACCAGTTTTCCTGGACCAGATCGGTCCATTCGCAAAGAAGACATCGAGCAATACCACTTTCCTGCGCGCCGTTATCGCAATCGGAGACTTGGCGAATTTCTAAAAGAGCTTGAACTCACAGAAGGGCGGGGCACTGGTATTCCCAAGATATTAAGGAAGATTGAGGCCAATGGTTCCCCTGCCCCCAGTTTTATTACCGACGAAGACAGGACCTATTTTGTTGTGAAATTTCCTATTCATTCCAGTTTCTTGAAGAATAATGCGAAAATGGAAAATGGTTCGGGTAAGAAATTAGAAGAAGGTTCGGAAAAGGAATTGGGAAATGGTTCGGAAAAGAATTTGGGAAAAGCTTCGGAAGTGGCTTCAGGAAATGATTTTGATTTAGAAAGTGGTTCGGAAAAGAAATTGGAAAATGGTTCGGAAAAGGAATTAGAAAAAACTTCGGTAAAGAATTTAACGAATACCTCTGAACAGGCTTCCATAAATGATATAGAGTTAGAAAAGACTTCGGTAAAGAATGCGAAAAAAGGTTCGGGTAAGAAATCGGAAAAAACTTCGGTAAAGAATTTGGTGAATACCTCCGAAGTGGCTTCCATAAACGATATAGAGTTAGAAAAAACTTCGGTAAAGAAAGCGAAAAAAGGTTCGGGTAAGAGTTCGGGTAAGAAATTAGAAAAAGGTTCGGGTAAGAATTTAGCGAATACCTCTGAAGTGGCTTCCATAAAGGATATAGAGTTAGAAAAAACTTCGGTAAAGTATGCGGAAAAAGGTTCGGGTAAGAGTTCGGGTAAGAAATTAGAAAAAGGTTCGGGTAAGAGTTCGGGAAAGAAATTAGAAAAAGGTTCGGGTAAGAAATTAGATAGTATATTAATACTACTCCAACAGACAGCAACTCTTACAATACCAGATATCTCAAAAGAACTAGGTATCTCTACTCGCGCTGTCGAAAAATACTTCCGCGCATTAAAAAAAGCAGGCAAATTAAAACGTGAAGGAACACGGAAAGAAGGTCTGTGGGTAGTTTTATAGAGTAAATTAACCCATCGGTTCTAGACTAACACTTTATCGTCGGGTACTGGCGGTGGCATCAGTAACAATAATATGAGATCATCGGATTTCTCCACCACTACATGCCGCTCCCCCGGTTCAACTACGATTAAATCATCGGGCTGCATGTCCATCTGCACGTCATTAACAGCTAGTTTCATATGTCCTTGAATCACATAAAAATACTCAACCATAAGCTTATGAAAATGCTCCTGATTGCCTATTTCTTCAGCCTTCATCACGCGCATCTGCATAGGCTGCGAACCATCACTAAATATCCACTGCTGCAAATGACTGACCTGGGGCACCCGTTTCATGTCTTAACTCAAGAACAATCGTCTTGGGACTCCTCTTTTTTATCACGATGATGGGAACATTCAGCATGAGCACCACAACAACCGGTTTTACGCTTTTTATATTTTGAAAACTGGAGCGCGGCCAACATACCCACGATCGCAACCATAAAAAAGAATATCGGAATTAAAAATTTCATTTGGTTTCTCCTAACAACTTGGTAAACTCCGGGGTCATCTTTTCTACAAAAGACCCCTTTTCATGCACAATCATAAAGATAGGTAAATGCTCTTTAAGGGCCAGTTCATACCCTTTTTCTGGTCCTAACACATTCAAGGCAGTGGCAATGGCATCGGCTGTCATACAGGATTTATGAACGACGGAAACAGAAGCCAAATTATGCACAATGGGCTTGCCTGTAGTGGGGTCCATGGTATGAGAATAACGCACGCCATCTTTCTCAAAATAATTATGATAATCACCGGAAGTGGCCATAGCTAAATCTTTAAATACTAACACTTTCTGATAAGAAGCACTTCCATCCGGGGCGGCAATGGCGACATGCCAAAAGTTATTGCCAGGTTTTTTGCCTTTAGTTCGCACTTCACCGCCGATTTCTACCATGTAATTGGCATAACCCTTGGATTCGAGATACAGTGACACTTTATCGACGCCAAACCCCTTGGCTATAGCAGAAAGATCACAGTACACCCGGGGATTTTCTTTTTTTATGGCTGGCGGTGATGTCTGAATGGTTATTTTTCCATAACCAATGATATCCCTTACGGCCTGAATCTCTTGATCGGAAGGAACTTGACCTCTATTTTTGGTGGGCCCAAACCCCCACAGATTCACCAATGGCCCAACGGTAATATCAAACGCCCCACCGGACATCTCACTGATGCGCCGCGATTCCTCAAACACGATGGCGGTATCATCTGATACAGGAAACGAATCGGTGCCACTATAACGATTGAAACGGGACAACTCGGAATCAGGGATATAGGTAGACATCTTAAGATTCACGGCGTTTAATACTTCATCAATACGAACCATCATCTCCTGCTTAACTACTTCACTGGCAACCTTAGTACTCCCAAGCACAAACTTCACGTTATACGTGGTGCCCATGGTATTCCCTTCCAAATGAATTATGGCTCTATCCTGGCCATCATTTGAACTGGAATTTGTTTTACTGCACTGAACACTGACGATAAGAAAAAAACTGAAACTTAAAAGGGAAATAAAACGTCCCCAACGATTCATGGCTCACCTCATGTAAATTTAATATCTGCTATGCTATAAATAAATGCCTCCGGCGGCAAGAAACCCTTTCGAGAAAGGGTTTCTTGACTTCCCAAAGCTTTTAATTAAAGGATGGATTGGCCGGATATGATACATCAACCAAAATCATCGAACATGATGTTTTCGGGTTCCACACCTAAACTCTCTAACATTTTGGTCACTGCTTCATTCATCATGGGTGGACCACACATGTAATATTCACAATCTTCGGGTGCCGAATGATTCTTGAGATAGTTTTGATACAACACCTGATGAATGAACCCAACATAACCCGTCCAATTATCTTCAGGTAAAGGTTCTGAGAGTCCCACGTTCCAGGTAAAGTTTTCGTTCTCCTTGGCTAACATATCGAAATCTTCCACATAAAACATTTCCCTGAAACTCCGGGCGCCATACCAATAAGACATTTTCCGCTTGGAATGCAACCGTCGCAACTGGTCGAAAATATGGGCCCGCATCGGAGCCATACCAGCACCCCCACCAATAAAAACCATTTCATTCTGGGTATCCTTGGCATAAAATTCACCGAACGGACCAGTGATGTTAATTTTATCGCCGGGTTTAAGATTAAAGAGATAAGAGGACATTTTACCCGGTGGCAAATGGGGCATGCGCGGTGGTGGGGTAGCAATTCGGATATTCAACATGATAATCCCCTTCTCACCGGGATAATTGGCCATGGAATAAGCTCGCACTACGGGTTCCTCTACCTTGGAAACATACTGCCACAAATTGTACTTATCCCAATCCGGTTTATACTCCTCTTCCACAATAAAATCTTTGTAATACACGGTGTGCGCGGGCACTTCGATCTGAATATAACCACCGGCCCGAAAATCAACGGCTTCACCCACTGGCAAATCTAAAACCAGCTCTTTGATAAAGGTGGCGACATTGCGATTGGAACGAACGGTACACTGCCACTGCTTAACACTGAATACCTCGGGTGGTATTTCGATCCTCATATCCTGTTTGACTGGCACCTGACAAGAGAGTCGTATGCCTTCGCGTGCTTCTTTCCGGTTAATCTTGGACATTTCAGTGGGTAGAATATCACCACCGCCTTCCAACACCTTGACGGTACACTGACCACAACTTCCGCCACCGCCACAAGCTGAAGAAACAAATATACGCTGGGAAGCGAGAGCCCCAACCAGCTTGCCACCGACGGGAACAACGATAGGGTTGTCTTTATCGTCATTGATCACGATCTTGACTGTACCGCTACTTACCAGTTTGGACCTGGCAAACACGATGACAAGAACCAAGGCGATGACAATGAAGATGAACATGCCTACGCCCACTAATATTAGACTTAATCCGCTCATTATTTCACCATTCTCTTCATATTCAATAGCTCAATGTTTATAACTGTATGCCGGAAAACAACATGAACGCCATAGCCATCAGACCCGCGGTGATGAAGGTGATGCCGAGACCTCGGAGGCCTTCAGGGACATTGCTGTACTTCATTTTCTCGCGGATACCAGCCATTGTAATAATAGCCAACGCCCAACCTGCACCGGACCCAAATCCATACACCACGCTCTCAGCAAAGATATAATCATTCTTTACCATGATCAACGCACCGCCTAAAATGGCACAGTTCACGGTGATGAGCGGGAGGAAGATTCCCAGGGCATTATACAGCTTGGGAAAATACTTGTCCAAGACCATTTCCAGAACCTGAACAATGGCTGCAATCACGCCGATATAGGTGATCAAACCAAGGAAGGTGAGGTCCACCCCTTTTAATCCGATCCAACTGAGCGCGTTTTCTTTCAAGACATGGACGTAAATCAGATTATTCACGGGCACGGTAATCGCTTGTACTACAGTGACAGCCACACCTAAACCCACGGCGATTTCGACTTTCTTGGAAACCGCCAGAAAGGTACACATGCCGAGGAAAAAGGCCAGCGCCATATTCTCAATAAATATGGATTTGATAAATAGACTTATATAGTGTTCAATCATCAGTCCTTCTCCACTTGATCTTTCTTATAGGTTCGTATGATCCAGATAATACCGCCGATGAGAAAGAACGCACTGGCAGGCAGTAACAATAACCCATTGGGCACATACCACCCACCATCGGTATTAAGAGGCAAAACGGTCATGCCAAAAAATTTACCGGAACCGAGAATCTCCCGGATCACACCGAGGGTCATCAGAATGGCAGAATAGCCGAGTCCATTCCCTATCCCATCAAAAAAACTCTGGATAGGTGGATTTATCAGGGCATACGCTTCGGCACGGCCCATCAAAATACAATTGGTGATGATCAAACCGACATAAACGGATAATTGTTTACTGGCATTAAAGGCATACGCTTTAATCAATTGATCGGCTACTATAACGAGGGAAGCGATGATGGTCATCTCTACCAGAATACGGGTACTGGAAGCAATGCGATTACGAACCAAACTAACCGCAAAACCAGCAAATCCCAAGACCAGCGTGACGGACAGTGACATGATAAACGCTGTTTCCATCTTGGAGGTCACGGCCAATGAAGAACATATTCCCAACACCGCAAAGGTGACGGGATTATTATTAAGAAGTGGTTCTGTCAGTATTTTTTTAATATTATTCATGTGTTACGCCCTCCTTTCTTAATTTGGCTAAAAAAGGACCAAAACCATCGGGCCCAAACCAGAAACGAACCAAGTTATCCACGCCACGGGTGGTCAGAGTAGCACCGGAAAGGCCATCCACTTCACTGGTGGCATTGGGGGATGTTTTTCCTTTAATAACCTTCAAGAGGTATTGATCGTTCTGGTCAAAGGCAATCTTCCCTTTCCAGGTTGCTTTCCATTTGAGATTATCCACTTCACCGCCCAAACCGGGGGTCTCACCATGCTCGTAAAAAGTGATACCACCAATAGTTTTTAAATCTTGATCCAATGCAATAAAACCATATAAGGTGGACCACAATCCCTGTCCATAAATAGGGAAGATGATCTTGTTGATTTTATTGTCCTCTTTTGCGAAATAAAGCAGCGAGTACAAGGGGATGCGTTTGATCCCGGCAATATCTTTATTGCTGGGGAGGAGTTGACTGGAAGTTGGATTCTGGGAAACCTTGATAATATCAAATTTCTCCGGGTTCAAGTCGCCGGTTAATTTTTCCTTGGGCAATTCCAAGCCTGTTTTTAAGTCGATGACAATGGCATGGATTTTTTCTGCAAAAATCTTTTCCACATCCGGGTTTTTTCCTGCCAATAGATTTCCCGCCATCAGCACGTTTTTCTTTTTTTCCAACCGTTTATTGGTATCTTGTAAAGGTTTTAATACTACTGTTGCAGTAGATACCAGGATGGAACAAACCAGACAAATAACCAGGGCTACAGTGATTATATTTTTTACCGATTCATTATTTGAGGTCATAACGGAGTTTCCTCCTCTTTATATTTTTATTGATAACGATTCGATCAACTAATGGGGCCAGGAGATTTCCAAACAGGATAGCCAGCATCATACCTTCCGGGAAGGCCGGGTTTAGTACCCGCACCATCACTACCAAACAGCCAATGACAAGGCCATATATATATTGTCCTTTCCGAGTAATTGCGGCACTGACTGGATCAGTGGCCATAAATACTGTTCCGAAAGCAAATCCACCCAACACCAAATGCCACACGGGAGTAACGGCAAACATGGGATTAGTGGGACTGCCTACAATATTAAAAAATAGGGACAACCCGACCATTCCTCCCAACACACTGGCCATAATACGCCAAGAACCAATCCCGGTAGCGATGAGCACTACAGCACCCAATAGAATCGCCAGGGTGGAAGTTTCTCCCATAGAACCGGGGATAATGCCAATAAACGCATCCCACCACGTGACTGTAAGTTTTGCCAGTGGATCGGTCAGCACGGACAGAGGAGTCGCTTTACTGACACCATCAACGGCCACCCAGACAGCATCGCCTGAAATCTGCGCGGGATAAGCGAAAAAGAGGAATATACGACCTACTAACGCGGGGTTAAAAATATTCATACCCACACCACCATATACTTCTTTTCCAATCACCACGCCAAAAGAGATACCCAGAGCGACTTGCCATAATGGAATAGCCGGAGGCAAGATCAAAGGAAACAACAAACTGGTAACCAGGAAGCCTTCCTGGATTTCATGTTTCCGTATTGTCGCAAAGATCACTTCCCAGGTTCCGCCCACTACTACCGTCACAATATAAACCGGTAAGAAATAGAGCAGGCCATGGAAGAAACAGGCAAAGACATTGGTGGCGTTCAAGCCGATTCCCAGGGCTGTCAGTAATTGAATACGCCATCCTTGGGCCGCAGCCGTGCCCATACGCGAGACCAGTTCCAGGTTAGCTTGGTAACCTATATTATAGAGTCCCATGATCACTGCGGGGAGCAGTGCGATTACCACGACCATCATCATCCGTTTGAAATCCATAGCATCGCGGATATGTGAAGCGCCTGACGTGACTTTTCCCGGTGTATATAAAAAAGTATCTATTGCTTCGTACAACGGAAACAACCGTTGCAGTTTTCCACCTTTTACAAAGTGTTTTTCCTGCTTATCAAGAAATTTTCTCAAGAATTTCATTATCTTTCCTTATCCTTCTTTATCAATCAGGGTTAAATTTCGTCTCAGTACCTGACCGTACTCGTTCTTGGCTGGAGATACAAAGGAGCATAGCGCCAGGTCTTCTTCCACCATTTCCAAGCAGCCCAGGTTTTCCGCTTCTTCGATATCGTCAACCATCAGTGCCCGCAATAGATAGGTGATTTCCGTGTCCATAGGCATGACCGAATCATACGAGCCCACTGGGAATACCGCCCGTTGTCCTCCGTTCTGGTCGGTAGTGAAATTGAATTTCTTTTTGGGCAAGAGACTGGACATTAAGATACGTTTGAAGGAAAAGAGATTAAAACCGGGGCTGAGCCAACCGAGGAAAACACGTTTTTTCCCTTCTGCCACCACCGAAACCTGTTGGTGATAGCGGCCCAGATAGGCCATGGTGCCAACAGCTTGACGTCCAGACAAAACAGAACCAGAAATGACCCGCATGCCATACTCGCTCTCTTTTAATTCATTTTGGGAGATACTTTCCATACAGGCGCCGATACGGGTTTGGATAAGTCGGGGGTGTTTGACCATCGGACCCGCCAGCGCTACAATCCGTTCCACGGGAATATGACCGGAAGTAAAGAACTTACCCCAGGCCATTACGTCTTGAGCGTCCAGGTGCCATACTGTTTTGTGGCGGTTAACCGGATCGAGGAAATGAATGTGAGTTCCCACATTGCCAGCCGGGTGTGGACCGGAAAATTCTTCCACGGACAACCGTTCCAGATCAATCACGGGTATGGAGGCACCCGGAGATTTGCATAAGAACATGTGACCGGTGATTAATTTAGAGATCACTATCAGACCGTTTTTAAATGAATCTTGATTGTTGGTATCCGCCAGTATGTTCTCTATTGAGGGTGCCAGAGGGTTCGTATCCATCGCCGTGATGAACAGTGAATGAGGGGTGATTGCCGGGTCTGCTACTTTTCCTAAAGGGCGCGCTCGTAGAGCTATCCAGAGTCCTGAATCAAGCAATTGCTTTTTTATTTGTTCAGGTTCCAGGGTTAGCAGTTGGGATGGGGTGAAAGAAGGGAAGAGTATCTCTTCTTCTTTGTTTTCTACCTCGATCACCATGGATTCAAAACTCCGTTTGTCACCGCGGTTGATTTCAATTACTGTTCCAGCCGCAGGCGCGGTAAAGTTCACCCCTGCCATTTTTTTGTCTGTGAAGAGCAATTGACCGATTTTGACTTTGTCGCCCACATTGACTGCCAATGTCGGTTTCAAGCCTACGTAGTCGTAGCCCAGCAAGGCCACTTTCTGTGATGGATTACCTGTGGAGATAACCTGTTCAGGTTCTCCGGTAATCGGAACATTTAAACCTTTTTTAATTTTTATTAAGCCCATGGCAATATGTTACCATAGTAGTCAAACAAAAAACAAGTGGAGATTAAAAAAAAATGAGATTTTAACTATTTGATTTGGTTATTTGGTTTAGTGGAGAGCGGAAAAATACTATTAAGTTTGGGAAACATCAGGGGTACAAGACAATGGTATTAACTCCAAAATTTGCCTAATGAATTTAGTTCTTCCGTCACGTATTTGCGGAAGAGGATTTCCCATTCTCTTGAGCCTTCAGGAACGCCTCGTTTCTGGGTGCTCATCTTTTCTCTGGCTTTATTTTCAACTTCTTCGAAAAGTCGTAGTTCTTCCATGATCAAGTGATATATTTTAAAACGGATATTCCCGATATCGCCATTATAGTCGAGCTCTTCATTTTTTTCGATGTGAGCTGTAATAATTGTGGCCAGGCAGTTGACTTTGTTTCTCGACAGTTTCAGACTCATATCACTATATTCTCCTTTTCTGCCAGTTTGGATTTGACCATTTTGAACATCTCATAGTAATCCACATTGGAGTTGCGAATTTCATCCAGTTTGTCTTTTAGTATTTCTTTGACCTGTTCATCCAGTTGGTCCTCTTTTTCCAGTTCTTTTCCGATGAGGGCTTCCACCTGATGGAGGAGTGATTCCTTATCTTCGGTGATAATCGCGTTATCATTCACTAGACCTTTGACGATAGTAAAGGCCAAATGTTCAATTTGCATTTTATTTAATCTCATACTGTTTAATATAACAAATTTTGCGAAATAAATCAACTTAAGCCGGGGCTATTCTTTAAAAAAAGAATGGAAGGGTGGACGAGTTTTGCATCGACGTGGGGGTTTTGGTAATTAAAGGGGCATCTGGCCGGGTGGAAAGGCTAAGCTTCTCCGTGGTAGACCAAACGATGCCCGGCAAAAACCAAGACCAGTTTAATTAGTTTTGTTTGGCCGATGGTTTTTTGGAATTTATCATCCAGGGCATATTGGTGGAGTTGCGTTTCTGCTTCGCGACGAAGTGCTTTAATTTTATCGTCCAATTCTGGGAATGGTGAATCATCCGGTTTGGCTAAAGTCGCTTTCAGGTATTTGAGTTCAATGAAGTAAGCGTATTGAATCGTTGGATATTGCGCTAAAAAAGGTTCCATTACCAGATCGGCATATCCTTTATTGAACTCCCTTTCCGAATGGAGATAATATAAGTTGGTGAGTCCCAGGTAGACATTTAAGAAGGCTTGGACGACCTTTTCCCCGGTGATGTAATCCCGCAAGCCAGTGGATTGCGCCATCAGCGTGGTGATGTACTGGATTAATGGCTCCCAATTTCCGTGAAAGGCCATATCGTTCATCAACGTGGAGTATTGTTTTAAATTAAGGGAAAATGTGCCGGTCTCCTCGTAGGAGGCTTTAATATAGTCATAGTATAACCGTTTGATCGTTTCGTTAGGTATGGCGAGGATGGCGTTATTTTCTTCATCGGAACCGATTATAGTTAACAACCCAAAGTAATACAGGAGGCTGATGAAGTTTTCCGGGGTGGTCAGTTCGGAGATGGGAAAGCGGCTTTTTATGGTGGCATGAACCGAACCGTTTTCAATGATCTCTTTGAGCATGGAGAAATTCCCATTGGTTTCGACCTTGCCTTCCTGGTCAAGAATAATCAGGTGGCGGATTTTATTATAATCCATGCGAATATTTTCATCTATGAGTGCTTGGGGGATAATGGATTTTTTTAAATATTCGCGCAAGAAGTATAACACCTGTACCGAGTTGAATACTTCTTGCTCGGCGTCCATGGAAAAGCGGTAATGGTTATACCAGTAACTCATCATGTCCAATAGTTCCGAGGTAGAGTGGGGAATTTTCCCGCTTTGACGGTAGTATTCGATCAATGCCTCTACCTCTGCGCGATTAAAGCCCACCATCTCGTTGATGTCATCATCAAGTGAGATGTTGGTGGCAATGTTAAAACCGGAGGTCACGTCGTCCAGGGTGATGGGTGAGACACCGGTCATAAATAACCGGGAAATGGGGGCGTACTCTCCCGAAGTCCCGCTTTTAAGCACATTAAAGAAGGCCCGAAAAAAACCCTTACCATGTGTGATACCAAGATATTCTTGGGTGCCAGTGGTAGATAATATCGTATTGGCAAAGTTGTCGTATTCGTCGATAATCACGTAAAGTTTTTGACCGTTTTTCTTGCAATACTTTAAAAAGGTATTCATAAGAATGGCAGGACTTGTTCGAGAAACGAATTCAGCGTCCGCTTTTTCAATATCCACATCCAGTAGTTTGCTGTACTTGTTTACAAAATCCTGGATAGCATCCAAAAGATACGTGAAGAATGCGGATTTTAAATTGGAACTATCTGCATCCACGGCAGAAAAGTCCAGCTTTAAAATCAAGTAACTATTTTTTTCAACCGTGGGGTTTTGGTGGATATCGGTGCCTTTAAACATCGCATCGAAGTTTTCTTTCTGATTGATATCATAGTACAATTCCATGGTTGAAAGGAAAAGAGATTTGCCGAAACGGCGGGGACGGACGAAGAATAAGAAATCCCCTTTATCTTCAATAATTTTGATATACCTGGTTTTATCCACATAATAACGATTCTTCTCACGAATAGTATGGAAACGGGAAATGCCATATGGTAATAGTTTTAAATTTTGTTCTTCGCTCATGGTTCTATATTAATCCAAAGGTCAAAACGTGTCAAGTGGCTTCCGATATCCACCACTCCTTTTTCTGCCTTTCAAATGGGGACTGGGATCACATGCCCACCATAATAATATTTTTATGGTTATAGGTGGTGGGCATTTTTGGGGACAGGCAAGAATACCCTTATATTATTCTATTAAATGGATGTTATTTCTTTTTGTCTTTAAAGCCAGCGCTTTCCAGCCAGATATAAATGGGACCTGGATTCACCGCCAACTTAATGGGAATTATGGGAATTATGGGAATGATGGGAATGATGGGATAAACAAAAAAATTCCCATTCTTCCCATCATTCCCGTTACTCACGTAACTCCCACTTGATTTTATGGTACTCTCAAAGAATTGGCGGTGAATTCAGCTTACGTTGAGTAATCCGTAACCTTGAAATACAGTAAGAATTCTGCTTACGGTTTTGCCTTTTAAGAAGTACCTATAGTATGCAGAAGGAAGAAGCGGATTTGCAGCATTCACACCTATCCCTTACGCCCATTATATCTAAGCTTCCCCGTGGTAGACCAAACGATGCCCGGCAAAAACCAAAACCAGTTTACGCAGTTTTGTTTGGCCGATGGTTTTTTGGAATTTATCATCCAGGGCGTATTGGTGGAGTTGCGTTTCTGCTTCGCGACGAAGTGCTTTAATTTTATCGTCCAATTCTGGGAATGGTGAATCATCCGGTTTGGCTAAAGTCGCTTTCAGGTATTTGAGTTCAATGAAGTAAGCGTATTGAATCGTTGGATATTGCGCTAAAAAAGGTTCCATTACCAGATCGGCATATCCTTTATTGAACTCCCTTTCCGAATGGAGATAATATAAGTTGGTGAGTCCCAGGTAGACATTTAAGAAGGCTTGGACGACCTTTTCCCCGGTGATGTAATCCCGCAAGCCAGTGGATTGCGCCATCAGCGTGGTGATGTACTGGATTAATGGCTCCCAATTTCCGTGAAAGGCCATATCGTTCATCAACGTGGAGTATTGTTTTAAATTAAGGGAAAATGTGCCGGTCTCCTCGTAGGAGGCTTTAATATAGTCATAGTATAACCGTTTGATCGTTTCGTTAGGTATGGCGAGGATGGCGTTATTTTCTTCATCGGAACCGATTATAGTTAACAACCCAAAGTAATACAGGAGGCTGATGAAGTTTTCCGGGGTGGTCAGTTCGGAGATGGGAAAGCGGCTTTTTATGGTGGCATGAACCGAACCGTTTTCAATGATCTCTTTGAGCATGGAGAAATTCCCATTGGTTTCGACCTTGCCTTCCTGGTCAAGAATAATCAGGTGGCGGATTTTATTATAATCCATGCGAATATTTTCATCTATGAGTGCTTGGGGGATAATGGATTTTTTTAAATATTCGCGCAAGAAGTATAACACCTGTACCGAGTTGAATACTTCTTGCTCGGCGTCCATGGAAAAGCGGTAATGGTTATACCAGTAACTCATCATGTCCAATAGTTCCGAGGTAGAGTGGGGAATTTTCCCGCTTTGACGGTAGTATTCGATCAATGCCTCTACCTCTGCGCGATTAAAGCCCACCATCTCGTTGATGTCATCATCAAGTGAGATGTTGGTGGCAATGTTAAAACCGGAGGTCACGTCGTCCAGGGTGATGGGTGAGACACCGGTCATAAATAACCGGGAAATGGGGGCGTACTCTCCCGAAGTCCCGCTTTTAAGCACATTAAAGAAGGCCCGAAAAAAACCCTTACCATGTGTGATACCAAGATATTCTTGGGTGCCAGTGGTAGATAATATCGTATTGGCAAAGTTGTCGTATTCGTCGATAATTACATAAAGCTTTTGTTCACTTTCCATGCAATAATTCAAAAAAGTATTCATAAGGGTCGCAGCGCTGGTATGGGAAGTGAATTCAGCTTTCGCTTCTTTGATATTGACACCCAGTAGTTTCTTATACCTTATGAGGAAAGTCATCGCAGTATCCCTGATATACTTGAAGAATGCCGATTCCAAATTGGAACTATTGGGTTCCACGGCAGAAAAGTCCAGCTTTAAAACCAGGTAACTGTTTTTTTCAACCGTGGGGTTTTGATGGATATCGGTGCCTTTAAACATCGCATCGAAGTTTTCTTTCTGATTGATATCATAGTACAATTCCATGGTTGAAAGGAAAAGAGATTTGCCGAAACGGCGGGGACGGACGAAGAATAAGAAATCCCCTTTATCTTCAATAATTTTGATATACCTGGTTTTATCCACATAATAACGATTCTTCTCACGAATAGTATGGAAACGGGAAATGCCATATGGTAATAGTTTTAAATTTTGTTCTTCGCTCATGGTTCTATATTAATCCAAAGGTCAAAACGTGTCAAGTGGCTTCCGAGTATCTATTCAGTTTTTGCACCGCTTCCCTTTCCTATATGGCAATAAGTTCCTGGTTTCTATTCGTTTTTTCGGTTTTGGAGTATTATAGACGCAACATCACTCCACATTCACTAATATTCCACCCACTTGATCAATGAAAAAAGACAATCCAGGTTTGTCGAGACATTGTTGCGAATTTTAGAAGGCAAAGTAGAGTGGAACTTGGACATTGCACCTGTGCAAGTAGATACTTTAGGATGGAAAGAACACGTTTCAGTAGAGCAAGTTATGATTGTAACACTGCAATTAGACATTTCAGCACTGCAATTAGACATTTCAGCACTGCAATTAGATATTGCACCGCAACATATAGAGATTGCACCGCTGCATTTAGACATTGCATCATAACATTTAGACATTGCATCATAACATTTAGACATTGTACTATGACATTTAATGATTGCACCGCTGCATTTAATGAATGCACCCCGACATTTAGAGAGTGTACCATGAAAATGACTGATTCCACTTCAAGAATGACACAGTTTACCGCGACAACAAGACATTGCATCGCAAAAACAGCAAAGTTCACCAGAACATTGACACATTGTACCATGGAAGAAGGAAATGTAAAGGTAAAAACCACTCGTTGTATGCCTTTTTTACAGAAAAGAAGGCATAATTAAGCCATAAATGAATGGCTGGGAATAGGTGTACCCCCAAACCCATTGACTGCTTCCTATCCCCATGATGTTTTAATCCAGAATCATAACTGATACTCATGCCATCACCATGATTATACTGCAATCTAGCCCGAGTCAAATAAAATCGTTGCCAGAAACGTATAAGAGATTCATAGATACCTACTGCCAGAAAACGGAATAGATACGACTTTACCCCTTGACTTATGTTTCATAAAGCTTTAAAATGCCTATTAAGGAGAAAACAAAAATGTTTGGAAGTTTAGGAATTTGGGAAATATTATTGATTGTGATTGTGATTGCGGTTTTGTTTGGCGGTAAAAAATTACCGCAACTGGGCAAAGGCTTGGGTGAAGGTATTATGAATTTTAAAAATTCTTTGAAAGCGACGCCAGAAAGCCCGGATACAGATAAAAATAAAAAAACAGATAATGAGAAGGATAATTGAAGAACTGGTAGAAAAACGGAAGGAAAAACAGGCACAATTAAAAGAGACCTTTTTATCCCTTGCCCGTCTGCTAAAGAAGCGGGGATTCCTCTCGACTCTCTTCAATACAAATAAAAAAGCGCTCGATGAAACATTATTACAGTTAAACGATAATCTCAACGACTTGATCACCATCCAAGACAAGGAATGGGACGCCTACTCCAATAATCATTCGACAATGGTCTTCAAATCTCTCCAATGGAAGATCGAAAAATTGGAAGCAGAATACTCCAATGTCAAAACACTGCTAACGAATTTTATCACCCTGGAGACATCGCTGGACCATTTAATCACGGCCATAAATGATAAAACAGCCGTCATCCGTGCTGACGACACTGGCAGAACCGACCTGACCACGAAGTTGTTGGATTTCAAAGCAGAATTGTCCGTGTACCGTTACGCTGATTTCGAACAGCGGTTCCGCGGTTCTGAAGAAAAGGTAAGGGAAAAACTGCGCGGCTATTTACCCATTTTTGCCAATACTGACGATATCTTGGATATCGGGTGTGGCCGCGGCGAGTTCATCGAATTGATACAGGCCACTGGAAAAAAAGCGACCGGTATTGATATGTCACCCTCCATGCTCCAATTGGCACAGGAAAAAGGGCTAACATGCTCTCTGAGCGATGCACTCGCCCATCTTAAACAACTCCCAGATGCCTGTTTAGGCGGAATCTTTTCCGCGCAGGTAATCGAACACCTCGAACCGGACTATCTTCGCGATCTCGTGATAGAAGGACGCCGGGTTTTACGAACCGGAACCCCCATGGTATTGGAGACGGTTAACCCGCTCTCCATTTTTGCATTAAGCAATATTTATTTTCTGGATGTCACGCACAAAAAGCCTCTGCATCCAGAATTCATGCGTTATCTGGTAGAAAGCTCCGGGTTTTTTGACGTCGCTATTATTTACCCGGAAGAACTCCTCAATGAACAGCTAGAAGGCATTGCGCCACAAAACACCTTGGCCAGAGAGTTCAATAGTAATGTTGACAAACTAAACAAATTATTATATTCTTCTCCAGTATATGCAGTAACAGGAATAAAAAAATGAAACACATTAGGAATTTTTCTATAATTGCCCATATCGATCACGGCAAAACTACTCTTTCGGACCGGCTGCTGGAAATAACCGGTGCGATCTCCAAACGGGATATGCAAGAACAGGTCTTAGATTCAATGGACCTGGAACGGGAACGAGGGATCACGATCAAATCCCATTTTGTATGTTTGAATTATACCGATCCCGAGGGCCAGGATTATATATTGAATTTAATTGATACCCCCGGGCACATTGATTTTAATTACGAGGTTTCCCGGTCCCTTTCAGCGTGCGAGGGAGCCCTGCTGGTGATTGATGCCACCCAGGGAGTGGAAGCGCAAACCGTCGCCAATACCTACCTGGCCATGGAAAACGATCTGGTCTTAATCCCCATCATGAATAAAATCGATCTGCCCAACAATGAATTGGAAAAATCACTGGACCAGATGGAAAGTGTCATCGGTATCAGCCGCGACGAGGCATTAAAAGTCAGTGCCAAGAGCGGCGAGGGCGTAGATCAGATTATTCCCGCCATTATCAAACGGATTCCATCACCCCAGGGCAATCCTGATGGCCCACTTAAAGCCTTGATCTTTGATTCTTGGTTCGATGCGTACCGGGGCGTGATTATTCTCGTGCGTATCATCGACGGCCTCTTGAAGAAAGGCGATCGTATTAAATTCTTATCCAATGGCTCGGAATATGAGATCAGCGAATTGGGTGTCCATACCCCTAAACCCAAACCAATGAAAGAATTGTCTGCCGGAGAAGTAGGTTACATTATCGGTACGATCAAAAATATCCACGAAGTTAAAATCGGAGATACCGTTACCCTGGCCAAAGAATCCGGCGTGGTAGCATTGCCCGGTTTTAAAGAACCCCAGTCCATGGTGTTTGCTGGCTTTTATCCTTCATCGGGAACAAGCCACGAGGAATTACGCGACGCCATCGAAAAATTAACCCTCAACGATTCCTCCCTGAACTATGAACCGGAATCTTCCCCGGCCTTAGGCATTGGCTTTCGTCTCGGGTTTTTAGGATTGCTCCATAAAGAGATTATCCAGGAACGATTGGAACGGGAATACAATCTTTCTATTGTGACTACCGCGCCTTCCGTGCGCTACCGGGTTACCAATACCAAGGGCGAAGTCTTCGAGATTGAATCCCCCGGCCAATTGCCTGAACCCCAATATATACGCAAAATTGAAGAACCGTTTATCGAAGCCATTATCATCACTCCCGATGCCTATCTGGGCAATGTTCTGAAATTGTTGCAAACGCGTCGGGGTGTGCATAAAAAAATGGATTATATCAGTGCCCAGCGGGTTCATTTAACATACGAACTCCCATTGGCAGAAGTATTGTATGATTTTTTCAATAAGATAAAATCGATTTCCCAGGGCTATGCTTCTTTTGACTACGAGTTTAAAGATTATCGGGATTCCCCCTTGATCAAAATGGATATCCTGATCAATGGGGATCCTATTGATGCCTTGGCACTCATCGTTCATCGTGAAAAAGCGTATACTATCGGAAGTCAATTGACTTCCAAGATGAAAACGGTTATTCCCCGACAACTATTCGAAGTGGTAATCCAGGCCGCACTGAATAAACGGGTAATTGCCAGGACTGTGGTCAAATCAGTGGGAAAAAACGTGCTGGCCAAATGTTATGGCGGCGACATTTCACGAAAAATGAAACTACTGGACAAACAAAAGAAAGGGAAGAAACGCATGAAACGAATTGGCAAGGTAGATATACCGCAAGAAGCGTTTTTAGCTGCCCTGGAATTGGAGGATTAAAAGATAATGAAAACCTATGAAGAATTTTTAGTATTTTTGGAAGAACACCTGAAGCACATGACCGATTTTGTCCCGGCTTCCCAGCGTATTTTTTATCCCGTGTGTTTTGCCACCGCCTGGTTTTTACTGTCAGAACCTTATCGGTGGGAAGCATTGATCCCCGATTGGCCCAAACTCCCAGTGGTGCCCAAACCCTCTGAAAAAGAATTGCTGGACTTTTTCAAGACCACCAAGGGGATGGTACTAAGCTTCAAAAAAGAATTGGCAACCAATGATCTGGACACACTGTATAAAGCTTACGATCTCTTGTATCCCATCTGTATCACGAAAGACGATTTCTTGAACTCTGTCTTCCGCTTGGATATCCAGGCCAGACGCTTCAAACAAATCTTCCGTGAGAGTGAGACCACATTGGCCAAGGTATTGGAAAGAATCACCACGATGAAATCAGACCCCTCTTTTATCCGGTTAATGCAAAAATTTACCAAAGACTTGTCGGGGTATTCATTGACCCTGATCAACAACAAGAAGTTGTTGGACCAAGTTGTTTTAAAATTGATGGCTGCCAAATAATTATTTGTGTTGGGTTGTGCCCAAAAGGTTCTGACACTATTCTGGCAATGTGCTGGCAATGTTCAGCCATTGCCAGAAAGGGTCTGGAGCTAAATATTAATTAGATATTAATACTGGATTTCGATTTGACATAGTATTTGTGCATCTTTTCCAGTTGTTTTTTAAAGTACAGAATATTTTCAGTCGCCATAGCCAGGGCTTGGTAGGCTGCCAGATACGCTTCCTGGTACATGCCATTTTGGAAATAAGCTTCTGCCAACGTATCGTAGATATGTGGGGCTTGCTGTAACTTGATCGCATCGCGGGCCAAGTTCAGTGCCCGGTGGTTATCCAAGTGTTTTTGTTCCGGGCATGTTAAATAAAACCAGGCCAGATTGTTGAGTATTTCCGGTTGCCGGATGTTCAGTTTGAGCGAGTGTTCGTATGCATCCCGCGCCTGTTGCCATTTCTGCAATTCAAAAGAGACCATCCCCAATACGGAATACCATTTAAAATTGTCCGGTTCCAAGCTGATGCGACTATGCATATCCGCTTCTATTTGCGACAAGTTTATTTGATAGGGCGTCTTCATCGCGTTCGGGTAAAGAGAAAGTATGGCCAATATAATCAGAACACCCATAAAACCAGCAATAAATCGGTTCAGCTTACGCGCATGTGCGGTGATACGTTGCGGTTGTTCCAGGCAGCGATTAATAAACTCCATACGTTGCGAAATAGTGAAATGATGCCAGTTGGACTTTTTCCCCTCATCGCTCCCGCCTAACTTCATGAAGGAACCAATCATGTGGGCCGGGTTGATACCGGATTCAAAACAAAATACATCTGCCTGACGCTCAAAATTACGCATAAAAAAACCAAATATAAAACGGAAATAAATGATAAACGTGGCAATAGTCACAGAAACCTGGAAAAGATTCAACAGGGTATCATTGATAGATAAACGCATGGCTGTACCAATCGGGGTGGTAAGCAATACAACCAACCAGTCTTCACAACCAATACTCACCACTAAAAACCCGATAAAGAATATCAGATAATAGAGCATGTGTTTTTTCTTGACATGGGCTGTTTCATGACTGACCACAGCCATCAGTTCATCTTTATTGAGCATCTTCATTAATTCCGGTGTCAGCATCAAGTACCGGAACGGATACAGCAACCCAATCACTCCAGCCGTGACCAGACTTTGGTTCAACGCGTTCCAAGACATAATCTCTTTAAATTTAACCCCTTGCGCCGCGCAGTAGGTTAAAATTTCGTTTTTTAACTCCCCGTCTTCCAGCGGTTTACAATCCCATAACCACACGATTAACAATGGCGAGAAGATCGACAAGATCACCATCATGGCAATGAAGATGCCCACTTGAAACAACAAGGGGACATTATCAATATTAAAAAAATCATTGGCTGCAATAAACAGGAGCCACGGTATCACGGTAACCAAGTTGAACTTGATATTGTCCACCACGTAATGTGCGGCAGACTTGCCGATGTGAAACACCTCGCCCAGAGCCAAAAAAGCCCAGTACCATACAATTGCCATGTACAGGATGAATACCAGTAACCCGGCCATATTAATCGCGATGCCCATGTTCCCGATTCCTGGCACTTGCACCAACAGTTTTTTTAAATCGAAGAGATACGTCGCCAGGGTAAATAAAAAAACCGCCGCTGCCAGATTTCGCGTGATTATCCGCGGGAAAAGTCTTTTGGCTTCAGTCATTGAGATGTTTTCATTCTCCAGGTCGAAGCGCAGTTTCATGAACTTGTTGCGGTTAAAAATCCAAAACCCCACGATCGACAAGACAATTAACACAAGGTTTAAAGGAAACAAAACGAGATTGGTCCCTTTCCCCGGTGACATGGCAAAGGTGGCTATGGCCACGATGAAAAAAATGAAATTCGTATATATCATGATCTTTTCCTTTTTTGCAGTTTAATTAAGACTATATTATATGATAGTTTTCACAGGTGACATAATTATTATACGAAAAAAATATCTTTACAGTTCTGATAATTTGGGATAAACTATCATGTACTGAATTTATTTTTACAGAACCAGAAATAAAATACGAGGAAATAAAGGAATTCTACATGAATAATAGAAACGAGCAGGTGTATCAGAGCATTCTTGATGTAGTGGGGAATACTCCCATGGTCAGGTTGAATAAAATTACGGATGGGATAAAGAGCGAGATTTATGCGAAGCTGGAATTTCTCAATCCCATGGGCAGTATAAAAGACCGCGTCGCCCGTCATATGATTGAAAAAGCAGAGCAAGACGGGCGTATCAAAAACGGTCAATTGATTATAGAGAATTCTTCGGGCAATACGGCGGTAGGCTTGGCGCTGGTAGCCTTGCAAAAAGGGTATCGCTTAAAAGTAGTAGTTCGAGACTCCATGAGCAAAGAAAAAATGGACCAATTGAAAGCACTCGGTGTAGAAATACACATGGTGGACAGCAAACTCCCCCCCGCATCGCCCGACAGTTATAATAATATTACGCCCCGTTTGGTGGCGTCAACCCCCGGTTGTTATTTCCCGGACCAACACAGTAACCGCGAAAACAACGAGACCCACTATACTACTACCGGCCCTGAAATCTGGGAACAAATGGCAGGCCGGATTGATTATTTCGTAGCTGGTATTGGTACAGGTGGCACTATTTCCGGTGTGTCTCGTTACCTCAAAGAGAAAGACCCCCGTATCAAAATCATTGCGATCGATCCCAAGGGCTCTATCTTTTATGATTACTTCCATACCGGTAAAATCACCCCCTCCAGTCCCTATTTGATTGAAGGGTTGGGTGACGAGTTCCTGCTTAAGACCGTGGAATTTGAATTGATTGATGACATGTACCAGGTTACCGACCGTGAATCCTTTCTTCATGCTCGCCAACTCGTGCGTGAAGAAGGAATTCTTGCTGGTGGTTCCAGTGGTGCCGCATTGTGGGGTGTATTAAAACTCGCCCGTTCATTGGACAAACCCGCACGTATTGCCACTATCTTTCCTGATAGTGCTTCCCGTTACCTCTCCACCATATTCAACGACCAGTGGATGAAAGAGAAAGGATTAATGGAGAATGATTAGAGAATCAGCAACGCTCAAGCCATTAAGTTTTACTCTTTCCCTCTTTCTTTCACAGAAACAGCTTTGCCTAAAAAGGCAATGGCCAGTTTTTTGATGTTTGTGATGCCGCGTTCTTTGAGTTCTGTTTCGTATTGTTTCGCTTCGATTTGGGACAGGGCAGCTTCTAAGGCTGTTTCTATTGTTTCATGCTCATCACTAGCCACCGATTTGAACTCGATCACATAACCGATCTTGGAAACATCTTTGGGAATAATCATAATATCATATCTGCCGTAACCGGATTCGCGGTTGGATCTGACTTCATGGGTATTGGTGATCCAAATCAGCAGACCTGCCACGAGTGCATGATATACTTTCTCCGGTTCACCACCAAAATCATGATAACTGAAGACGGCCAGCACAATTTGTTTTAACATTTTCTCGAAGAGTTGGATATCGCCTTCAATCAGAGCTTTGAGCATGATCTCTAACTTCTCGTTTTCTATCTTTTCGGAAAAATAGCGACGGATAATCCGGGTATATATTGTTTTTACTTCTTTATTGGGAATAGAAAGGGTATAAAAAAATCTATCGGAGACCTCATCCATTCTTTTGGTGGTTTGCTTCAGGTATCCTCCCATTAATAGAAAACTCCACAATACCTCCTCATCTGTAGAGATATCTTTAAGAACGATATTCTCGTCAATAGCTTTTTCTATGGAATCACCACGGATCAGTTGTTCCATTTCTTTCCTCAGTTCCATGCCGCCCTTGGACAGTAAATAATTCACGATCTTATTGTCGGAAGTATTGACCCAATAAGGAATCAATTCTTTTTCTTCATCATTTAGGAAATTAATAATGGACCAAGGATTATAAATAACCTTGCCACCGAAGAAGTAACCGTTATACCACAACTGCACTTGTTCAATCATGTCCATAACCTGAAAATCTTCCAACATTGTTCTTACTTCTGTTTCAGTGAAGCCAAAATGGTCGCTAAACTTTGACGAGAGTAATGTGTATACCCCGGGATTATTGAACCCAGAGAAAATCGATTCCTTGGCAATCCTCATGATACCTGTTATAATTCCTTTTTCCAAGTATTGGCCCGTATCTTTTAATCCGCCGCTCATAAAAATACTGATGAAATTGATCACTTCTTCATAATAATCATTATTATAACCGGTTAGAGCTGGAGCATCGTACTCATCAATCAAAATAACAGCCCGTTGCCCATAAAACCGGGTTAAGAAAACAAGCAGCCTCTCCAAACTTTTGGCATAGTCACTGATACTTCCTTCATAATCAAAAGAGTGTTTGATGGGTGGGAATATTTTTTCAATATGCTGTTGACTTTCCTTTCTTATTCTCTTAGAATGGAAACCGGTGCGGTATCATATCTTGCCGCGAATAGGTGAACCATGAATGTTATAAAGGTAATGGAAAAATTAATTCTGATATATACGATATATATTATATCATGTGGGCTGATGGCTTCTAATTTATTGGCAGTGGAAGACAAGCCGCTGTCTTTGAAAGAATTGCTGACCACTGCGGCTGTTAAAAACCCCAAAATCAAAGCGTCAGAACAAGAAGTCTTGGCTTATTCCTTTCGCATCAAACCAGCCCAAACCCTCCCAGACCCCATGATTGAAATAGGCATCAAACACATGGGACTCTCGGAATGGATGATCGGCAAAGATCCTTCCAGCGGTATCATGTTCTCTCTATCACAAATGTTCCCCCTCTACGGCAAACTCCATTTGGCCGGGGATATAGCCCGCCAAGCTCACGAAGGACGACTTCACGCACTGGAAGCGACGAAACTGGATATTTTCAAACAGGTAAAAATGGCCTATTTTGATCTTTATTACGCCTACCAAGCTGTCAATATCACGGAAAAACAAAAGGAATTAATGCAAAAGGTCCTGGTTCTAACTGAAACCCGCTATGCGGTGGGCAGCGGTATTCAAAGTGATATCTTCAAAACACAACTGGAAATCTCCCGCATGGACGAAATGATTATCCCGATGAAAGAGATGATTAAAATGAAAGAAGCCACCATCAATCTCCTGCTGAATTACCCGGCTGACCACCCGCTGGATAAACCAGAAGCTATTGCCTGCGAGACGATTCCAGTCTCTTTGGCCCAATTGCAGGAAACTCTACTGAAACAATCCCCACGTCTTAAAGAAGCCGAGGCGATGGCAGCCGAACGCTCCCTAATGGTAACCATGGCCCGCAAGGAATTCAAACCAGATGTGACCGTGAATGCAACATATGAATACAAGGGAAAATTACCGGCGATGGTTCAACTGATGCTGGGTGTGACAATACCCCTGTTTGCCGGACGTAAACAATTCCCCCGCTGGCACGAAGCCCAAGCACTGGCTGAAAGCGCCAAACAGGAAACTTCTTTCATGACAAACGATATGCAGATGGTACTAAACGATAATTTCCTGCGTGCAAAAACCTCTGCAAACCTCATTCAATTATATAAAACCCGCATTATCCCCCCGGCCCGGTTGGCGTTGGAATCATCGTTCTCCGCCTACCCGGTCAACAAGACCGATTTTATGGCGTTGCTGAGTGATATTTCCACTCAATTTTCCGCTGAACTGGCCTATCAACGTGAATTGGTGCAGTTGTGGAACGCCCTGGCTGTTATTGAATCTATAACCGCCTCACCCCTGCTGCCCATTAAGGAGTAAACACAAATGAAACCAAATCCTATTATTTATATATTCAGTTTTATTACCCTGATCTCTGTTTTAGTCTTCACCTGCAACGCCTGCGGAGAGAAAAAAGCGGCAGGCCAAAGCCAGACACAAGCCGTGGCAGATAAAGCAGAATCCCACCAGCACAAGATGTTCCATTGCCCCATGCATCCCACCTACACGGCGGATAAAATGGGCGAATGCCCCATCTGCGGTATGAACCTTGTGCCTATCCCTGACACGGATAAAGTGGAAACGGCAGTCGGCATGGGCACAAAGGGTTTGGCCTCTGTTACCATTTCCCCGGTAGCTAGCAAACGCCTCGGATTAACGTATGGCACTGTGGAACTAAAACAATTAAGCCGCGACATCCGCACTTCTGCCCGCATCGCTGTGGATGAAACACGACAAGTCCGCGTCACCTCCCGTATTGAAGGCTGGGTGGAAAAACTAAACGTTAACGTCACGGGCCAATTAGTAAAAAAAGGCGCCCCGCTACTCTCTATCTATAGCCCGGAACTGGTGGAAGCGCAACAAGAATTACTCACGGCGGTCGCCATGGTGCGGGAATTTACAGGCAAAGAGTATGAAACACTGGCCCGCCAAGGACAAAATCTTCTGCAAGCGGCACGGCAACGTTTAAAGCTGTGGGAAATAACCGACAAACAAATCACACAGATCGAAAATAGCGGGGAAACACAAAAAACACTGACCCTCTTTGCTCCGGCTTCGGGCGTGGTGAGTGAAAAAATGGTTTTACCGGGCCAAAAGATCATGGCAGGTGAATCCTTGATGTTGATTACGGACCTGACGCATGTCTGGGGACTGGTGGATATCTACGAGGTTGACCTGCCCTATGTCAAGATTGGCACGGCATTGGAAATCACACTGCCAAATCAACCGGAACAATCCTTTCCCGGTAAGATCGTCTTCTTGGACCCCACCCTGGACCCTATGACCCGTACCCTAAAGGCACGTTTTGAAATTGCTAACCCGGAATTTTACTTTAAACCGGAAATGTACGCGGACGCCCGTTTGAAAATTGAGCTGGGTGAGAAGTTAACTATTCCCGGTAGCGCTGTCATGCGGGGTGGTGACCGCGACTATGTGTTTGTGGTGGGCAAAGAAAACCAATTGCTGCCAGTAGAAGTAAAAATCGGGGCACGTAGTGGCGAGCTGTTCGAATTAATTAGCGGTTTGTATGAAGGTGATAAAGTCGTGACTTCCGCTAATTTCCTGATTGATTCCGAATCCTCATTGAAGGCGGCATTGCAAGCGGTCATCACTGGTAAATAGGAAAAAACCATGATTAAACGAATAATTGAATTTTCCGCCCACAATCGGTTGCTGGTTATTTTGTTGACTTTGGGCGCTGTGTTTTATGCAGGTTATGTGTTGTATCATATTCCCCTTGATGCTATCCCTGATCTTTCCGATACACAGGTCATTGTGTACACCAAGTGGGATCGTTCTCCCGATATCGTCGAAGATCAGGTTACCTATCCTATTATTACCTCTTTGTTGGGGACACCGAAAGTAAAAGCCATCCGTGGGTTTTCAGATTTTGGTTTTTCCTATGTGTATGTAATCTTTAATGATGGCACCGATATTTATTGGGCTCGCAGTCGTGTTCTTGAATACCTCGCCAAGATTCAGGGCAGTCTCCCGGAAGGCGCTAAGACTGAATTGGGTCCAGATGCTACTGGCGTGGGGTGGGTTTATCAATATGCTCTCGTTGATCGGAGCGGTACTCATAATCTCGCTGAAATTCGTTCATTTCAAGATTGGTATTTGCGTTACGCGTTGCAAAGTGTGCCCGGTGTGGCCGAGGTCGCAGGCATTGGCGGGTTTCAGAAACAATATCAAATCACCATTGACCCCAACCGTTTGTTAGGTTATAAAATTTCTATTGCCATGGTGGTGGAAGCTATCCGCAAGAGTAACAATGAAGTAGGGGGTCGTTTAATCGAATGGTCTGGGCGCGAATACATGGTCCGGGCCCAAGGATATATTAAAAGTCGCACTGATCTGGAACAAATTATGATTAAAAACGACATGAATGGTACCCCCGTGTTGTTGCGGGATGTCGCTTCAATTTCCCTTGGTCCGCAGATGCGCCGTGGTATTGCCGATTTTAATGGCCAGGGGGATACCGTGGGCGGCATCGTCATCATGCGTCACGGCGAAAACGCCCGCACCGTGATCGAACGAGTCAAAGAAAAACTCGCCAGTATGAAATCTTCGCTGCCCAAGGGCGTGGAAATTGTAACCACGTATGACCGTTCCGAATTAATCAATCACTCCATCGATAACCTCAAACATGAACTTCTGTTGGAGATGATTATCGTTAGTCTCGTGATTCTTCTTTTCCTGTGGCACATTCCTTCTGCCCTCGTGCCTATTATCACCATTCCGGTTTCCGTGTTGTTGGCATTTATTCCCATGTTTTATCTTCGTATCTCTTCCAACATCATGAGTCTTGCAGGTATTGCCATCAGCATCGGAGTGTTGGTCGATGGTGCCATCGTGGAAGTGGAAAACGCCTATAAAAAACTGGAACATTGGCAGGAAGAAGGGCGGCAAGGAGATTTTCATAAGATTCGTTTGGCAGCGCTCACCGAGGTAGGCCCCTCTGTGTTCTTTTCTCTCCTCGTTATTGCCGTATCCTTTTTGCCCGTTTTTACGCTCGTGGATCAAGAGGGTCGCTTATTTACTCCTCTCGCTTATACCAAAACATTGGCTTTAGTGTTGGCCGCTATCTTGGCCATCACTCTTGACCCTGCTGTGCGCATGTTATTTACCCGCATGGAACCTTATAAGATACGTCCCAAATGGGCGGGTAAAATAGTCAATGCCGTGGTAGTTGGAAAATATTACCCCGAGGCGAAACACCCCATCAGTCGAATTCTTTTTTGGTTATATGAAAAGCCCTGTCGTTTTGTGTTGCGGCATCCCAAGAAAGTAATCTTGATTGCCGTTCTGATTGTTGTTGTTTCCTTGCCTGTGTATTTCAGTTTGGGCCGGGAATTTATGCCGCCCTTGAATGAGGGTACTATATTATATATGCCCACTACGTTGCCTGGCTTATCCGTGACCGAGGCGCAGCGTTTAATGGAATTGGAAGATCGGGTGATCAAATCCTTTCCTGAAGTTGTCAGTGTATACGGTAAAGCCGGGCGTGCTGACACCTCCACCGATCCCGCCCCTTTTTCCATGATGGAGACCACCGTTGTTTTAAAACCGCAAGCGGAATGGCGACAGAAAAAACGTTGGTATTCGGCATGGTCACCCGATTGGTTAAAGGGATTGTTCAGGCCCATTTGGCCCGATCGTATTTCCTGGCAGGAACTGGTGGATGAAATGAATCAGGCGTTACAAATTCCTGGGAATACGAATGCGTGGACCATGCCCATCAAAGCGAGGATTGATATGTTAACCACCGGGGTACGTACTCCGGTGGGGATAAAAATTCTGGGCAGTGATCTCAAAGAAATCCAGCGGTTAGGCGAGGAGATGGAAAAATTAGTGAAAAACATTCCCGGCACGCGCAGTGTGTTTGCCGAACGAGCCGCTGGTGGTTTTTTTGTTGACTTTACGCCTCGTCGTGAGGCGTTGGCCCGTTATGGTTTGACAGTGGATGATGTGCAAATGACGATTATGGCTGCCGTCGGTGGCGAAACCATCACCACTACTATTGAAGGGCGTGAGCGATACTCTGTTAATCTTCGTTATGCCCGTGATTACAGGGATAATCTTGATTTATTGGGGCGTATTTTAGTTGCCAACATGAATGGACTCCAGGTGCCTATTGCAGAGGTGGCCGACATAACAATTTCCAGTGGTCCGTCCATGATTCGTAATGAAAATGGCATGTTAGCGGGCTATGTATTTGTCGATATAGCGGATCGTGATATTGGGTCCTATGTTACCGAGGCCAAAGAAGTAGTTGAAAAAGGTATCACGTTACCTACCGGGTATCTCTTGATATGGAGTGGTCAGTTTGAAAATATGATGCGGGTGAAAGAGCGGTTGACCTTGATTATTCCTATCACTATTGCCTTGATTTTCTTATTGCTTTTTTTGAATACCAAGTCCGTGTTCAAAACATTTTTAGTGATGATGGCCGTGCCTTTTTCAGTCGTGGGAGCCGTGTGGTTGATGTATTTCTTAGGGTACAATGTATCTATTGCCGCGTGGGTGGGCATGATTGCGTTGATGGGATTGGATGCTGAAACGGGTGTTTTTATGTTATTGTTCCTTGATCTTTCCTATGATGAAGCCAAGCGTAAAAACCTATTAAATAATAAAGCCGAACTCACCGAAGCCGTCGTTCATGGTTCCGTCAAGCGGATTCGTCCCAAGATGATGACCGTGGCGGCGACTGCCGTTGGTTTAATGCCTATCATGTGGAGTATTGGTGCTGGTGCTGACATGATGAAACGAGTCACCGCCCCCATGGTGGGGGGATTGTTTACTTCTTTTCTCATGGAGTTATTGGTGTATCCCGCCATTTATTTCCTGTGGAAATCACGGGATTTGCCCAAAGAGCACTGAATGCTTGGACCGCTTGATATCTCAGGAAAAAATTGCCAGGACTTCTGAAATCGGGATTATTTCATTGAATTTCAAATCCAAATATACTATAATCTATGACAAGGAGCTGAAATGAAAAAAACTATTCTTGTCGCAGGCAGCAAGGATTTACGGGAATTGCATGAAGTAAAAAGAAGTTTCGCCGAAAAGATGGGCGCCGCTATTGTAAACGAACCGGATTGGCGCTTAATAACAGGTGGAGCGAAAGGCGTGGGTGAAAATGATTTTACTGGCGGGATTGATTTTCATGCCGCATTTGGTGCACAAAAAGCCATAAATAATCCGGTAATAGAAAATGAAAAAATTATCACCCTTCATCCCAGAGATAATCGCACCGATCTTTTTCATATTGGTCTGGTATTTTTAGAACGAGCCAAATCCACTCCGGCACGTCGTTTTGAACTGGTTTCCAGGGCCGATGCTGTAATTGTTATCGCCGGACAAGAAGGTTCGGGACAGATTATCGAATACAGTATTGCTTCCAATAAGGTTGTTATTCCCATGGCTTGCTTTGGCGGAAAATCAAAAGAGGTATGGGAGGAGAAAAAACTGAGGACAGAATTGTTGAACCTCCTGAAGTTGGAAGAAGGTTCCCCTGAACTTCAGAAGATTGAAAACGGAGCTAGCCCAGAAGAATTGGTAAAAGTGTGTCTTAATATCCTGAGAAAACTTCTAAAACCTTCTTGTTTTATAATTATGCCCTTTAGGGCAATGCATTCGGATTATTTATGGCATACCATGATACCGGTGATTGAAGCAGCGGGTTTTTTGCCGCAACGAGCCGATTGTTCTCATAATTTAGGCCAAATCATTGATGATATTGTCATTTTTTTGAAAGAAGCTGGGGTCGTCATTGCCGATATAACCGGGGGAAATCCCAATGCCATGTATGAGCTTGGTTATTCGCATGCCATTGGAAAACCTACTATCATTGTTTGCGCCAATGATGGAAACGAAAAAATAGAAAATAAATTGCCCTTTGATATTAGAGGAATGAGAGTCACTCCATTTACTCCAGGTAGAATAAAAGAATTCGAACAAGAACTTAAAACGTTATTGGAACAGTTTAGATAATTATAATAGGATCAAAATGAAATCGAAAACTCTCTATTTTTTACGGCATGGGTCAACATGGTTAAATGAAGATTTAGACCGGTTTTGTGGTAGAACAGATCCTTCTCTATCATCAACCGGAATCAATCAAATAAATAAGATTGCCCTGGAATTAAAAAATATCCTAACCATTGATCATATTATCACAAGCCCGCTTATACGAGCTGTAGAAAGCACCAAAATTATCAGCGGGAAACTGGCTGCACCTTACGAGGTGAATTCTGATATCCGGGAAATCGATTTTGGAGACTGGGAAGGATTAACCAAAACGGAAATCAAACTAAAATATCCCGACTTGTTACGACAATGGTTTCATTCACCGGATATAACCATACCTCCAGGTGGAGAGAATCCTTATGATGTGGTCAAACGCGCCATTTCTTTTCGGAGCCAAATCATGGAAAAAGAGGGAACTATATTAATTGTGTCCCATAAAACATTTCTCCGCATCGCCTTGTGTGAATGGTTATCCATACCAATGACAAATTATCGCCAGATTTTCTCCATTCACAGTGGTGCTTTGGGTTGTATTCATCTGGATCCCATGGGAAATAAATTGGTTTTTTTAAATTGGACCCCGAGTGAGGATATCTTCCGTTTGATGGAAAATGACTGAAAATTATTTTCAAAAAATTCTTTTTGCGTCCAGACAGCTTGTGAATGAAGGATTATATGATGTGGATTTCAACGATGGGAGAATATCTTTTTATTGCGGACACAATGCACTGGAAACCTTCATAAAAAATAATAAAATATTTAAAACATTTTCCAATAAAATTATCAAACACACATTTGACGATGATGGTATAATTCTCTCCATTGGCAGGACCAAACAGCATGATATGGCGCGTTTGGATTCATTTAAAAATGGTATTAACTATGCCACTTGCCCGCTCCCACTTTCCAATGATAGTTTTCTAACCGATCGTTATCATGGATCTGCTGATGAAGCGGCATTAATAATGCATTTCCCAAGTGTTGTCATCCTTGATTGGAAGTTGTGCCAGAGTGAAGGACTGCATAAAAATCTCCAAGGAGTGGGCGAAGTGGCCGGTTTAGTCACGTCAGTGTATGATTATTTATTAACACACGGGAAGGAAGAATTTTCGCCACTTTGGGAGGAAATAAAAAATCTTGTGAATACCCTCTTTGAGATTTGGAAATCGAATACTTCCGATGAAGTCCGCATCATCTCTCTGTCTATGGCACTTTCTTATAAAGGAATGCTTATGAGGGTTTGTGGCGATAATTCTATAGGCGCATCTTGTGATCATATGATTGCCTATTTTTTACAGAAATCCGGGTTCCAATCGCCCCATGGGGTTCTTGTATTTATGGGGATGCTAATTTCTTTGATGGTTATCAGTGAAGATTTATGCGATTATTACCTTGGATTGGGAAAAGAGATTGGTCTGATTCAAAGCGATGATATAATGAATTTATTAGCGTTTGATTTCTGTGACCTGTTTCAAAAATCCGCATCATTAAGGCCCAATCGTAAAACCTTTCTTCGAGATATTTCTAAGAAGGAATCTTTTATTATCGGGGAAAAATTTAAAAGGAGGTTGGTTTCTCATGCCTGATTTTTATAAAATAATATACTCCTGTAAAAAAAGTCATTGGAAAAGGCCACGGATTATTGAATCGATGCTTCAAGATTTGCTCTATGGCCAAACATTTCGCATTTTACCCAGCCACGAGGAGATCGTCAACTTAACCACCGAGTCTTTTGGAAATCACCTGTCTGATCTTGGAGAAAGCGAAGGAAGGCAATGGTTTTCCATCAAATTGCCCAGGATACAATTGGACTTCGCTGGTTTTGCCGGTATTATGAGTCAACTATGGGGAAATATTCTGGATTATGGGGAGTTTCGCTTGGAATTCATAGATAATCAATGGATAACCAATCACTTACAATCATGGAATTCGTCGCGGCGCTTCCCTTGCATTCCGATAAGGAAGACACCTTTTTTGGCCACAGTAATAAAACCATCATACCATTTGACTCTTAAAGAACGGATGCGTTTGTGCATTGAGTTTGTAAAATTGGGTGGGGATTTCATCAAGGAAGATGAAACCTATTTCCCATCTTTCGAGAGGATGGTACAGGAGGTAGCCGCCATCCAGGAATCCTTGGATTCGCTGGAAGCAGGCACCCGGGGATTGGGAATATATGTTCCCAATGTCAGTGGTGTTGTTCATCGCGATGACTGGATTGAAGAACTTTGCCTCAAAGGGTTAAAAGCCGCCATGGTTAATTTTTTGATGGTTGGGTTTCAAACCGTACAGCGAGTGGCATCTGGGGCAGCAGCAAACGTTTTTTTATGGGGACACCGGGTGGGATTCAAGAGTATGCAAAATACGTTTGGTATCTTTCCAATGATTCAACTGTCAATGGCTGCAGGTTTAAACGCCGTTCATATCGGGACACCTATTTTGAATGATATGGAGCAGGTGGCTAAAGCCAAAAAGATCGCCAAGGATTTGAATGACTTAAAAACCAAAATGAGTATTCCCTTTTTACCTATTTTTACAAAAACCACCAAGTCAATTATTTCTGGGATGATTGAGATTTTCGAAGACCAGTGCATTCTTGTTGGTTGTGGTGAATTTAACACCGGAAAAAATGGTAACTGGGACTCCAAAAAAATAATTGCTTGGGTAAATGCTGCCAGGGGCACTATGGGCACGGAGGAAAAGTAAAATGGTGACAAATATTTCTATAATAGCCAGTATTATCACTATCGCAGGTGCGATATTTGGGTTATATAAATTTCGCGGTAGAATAACCGTGTTTTTCCTTGGGCTCAAACCGTCTGAAAAATACCTGGGAGTATCACGTATTCATAAGAATAGGGAAAAAGCCTTTGAAAGAGTTCTTCCAGATTTATTAAGCAGCTCTAAAATAAAAACAATGAATTTGAAAGGTTATTCGTTGATTATTGAATCTGATGCTCCCAATACCCGGTTATTTAAATTGCTTGTAGAGGGCAATCGGGAAATGAAATTTGACATGCTAATTTATTTTCCGGACAGCGAGGCACTGCAAAGAAGAAAGAGTGAATTGGGAGAAAAGTACGCTTCGTTGGATTTTCAAAAAGATGTGGAAGAATCCATAAGAAGAATTGATATCATAAAAAATAAATTTGGAGATCGCATTAATTTAAGATTATTTAGCGAGCCAAGGGCATTATGGAATTTCGTGATATGGGACAATGGGATGTTGGTAGGCTGGTATGAATCCAATAACCCCGGTTATAAAACCCCATATATTGAGATCAGGAAAGACTCTATTTTATGGAATCAATTTAGCAAATATTATGATAATATCTGGAAGTATAAGAGTCTTTCAAAGGAGGCCCATTCTGTTTTTCAACCCGTATTCCCTCACAGTGACTCGTATTATAATTTGATATTCAAATATGAAGCAAACCTTAGCGAATATTACAAACGCCAACCGGATAATAAGAATGCGCTAATTATTTTTATGGGCGGCGGTGCGGCCACAGGAAAATCGACAATCGCATGGGAATTGGCTAAAACACTAGGCATACGAAATATCATCTCTACTGATTTTGTACGCCAAATTATTCGGCAATTTAATACCGATAACCTTTTGCAATACGAGACCTGGGATGTCTGGCAACTTGTGTCCCAATCAAAAAATCAAGAAACTTTATATCAAGGACTGGAGGCACAAACAAAGATCATCGAACCATTTATCCTTTCTTTGATCGAATATGCTCTTGCAAAAGGGATGTCCACGATTGTTGAAGGGATACATATTTTGCCCAACAGTAACTTATGGCAATCCATAAAAAAAAACAACCATCTCTTGTTTTTCATTAATGCCTCTGAAGATCGAATCAATGAAAACTATCGGTTGAGAAAAAGATCTACCCATATGCGCCAAACCGCGCAAAATTTTGTGGGTATCGACGAGAGGATCGTATTACATAATCAGATAATAAAAAATGCAAAAGATACAGGAGCTACTATTGTTGAAGGGGAAAATTGGAACATATTAATCAACAAGGCACTGGATGTTGTGTTTAGACATATCAACAAAAATACTGATTAACCGGTTATCTGTTTAAAATATAAGATTGAAAGGAATACGTGTCAGTTTAGAATGTTGTGGCAAGGAGAATCTCGTGTCCCTGATGATTATGATATTTTTTTGTAGAAATCTCTCAAAAAAGATTTCGATGAGCAAAGAGACTTCTGCGGGATTTTTTCCTGTTCCCTTTTTGGGTCACTATCTTATTCTGGTTTACAGAAGCGGAAGGTAAAAAATTTAAAAATGGTTCAAAATTTAAGAACATTATAACCCTAATTAGACAACTGAGCCTAGTTTTCCCCCTTTTCCTGATGGTCTCGCCCGT
>CAZCVI010000025.1:0-83509 GCA_964502145.1 uncultured Clostridia bacterium | reverse complement strand
TATCATATTTGAAATATCGTGAAAATGAATTTACACAAAATATTATACACTCCCCTGGCAAGTTATAATTGCACCACTGTATTTAGACATTGCACCCCTGATCCTCATGATTGCACCATAAAAACAGGAATTATAACCGCAAACGAAAGAGAATGTAAGCCAGAAGGAACACATAACCCCCCTATTTTTCCTTTCTTCTACCCATATTCTCTCAATTCACCACTGTTTTTGACTCAAGCAACCAAAATTATTCTCTATTCAAGCCTGAAGCACACCGTTTCCTTTCGGATCTTCCTAAAAATTTTAATTTTTTGTCCACATCATCCATGTTGTCCATATAGTCCACAACGATTTTAAAAATGTGACCGTGAATCCAAGTGTTGTTGCCCTAATTGTTGAATCCACTGCCAAGTTTTAAAAAGAGCCACGGCTAACCGTGGCACGCTGGACTATCTGGACATACTATACTTACTGGACAAGCTGGAAAAATCAAAGGTTTTGTGAAGTCCAGTAAGTCCAGAATGTCCAGTAAGTCCAGATAGTCCAGTTTTTTCTGAAACTTGGCGGTGAATCCAGGTAATTGCTTAATTGATTATTCTATGATATATTAATACAATGAAAATACGAGCCATACAATTCAGTCCCACGCTGGGAAACGTGTCCAAGAATATGGAATTCCACCGCTTGCAAATCACCCAGGCTATTACCGATAAAATCGAGCTGATCATTTTTCCTGAACTCAGTATCAGCGGGTATTTTTTAAAAGATATCATCTATGATATCGCGTTAACCCCCAACGATCCCACCCTACGGATGCTGGAAGCATTAAGCCGGGATATCGATATCCTCGTGGGAGCACCTTTCGAAGAAATTCCCGGTATTATTTATAACTGCGCACTCTATTTCTCCCACGGCACACTCCTCCACACCCACCGCAAAGTACAACTCCCCAATTTTGGAATGTTCGAAGAAGGAATGATCTTTAAAGCCGGTGATACCTTCCAAAGTTTCCCATTGGAAAAATCGGGTTTTACTGCCGGAATCCTCATTTGCCGGGAAATCCTCTTTCCTATCAATGCCTACTTGTACTATTTGCAAAACGTTGATTTTTTAATTGCTATTTCTAACAGCCCTTTCCGTGGTCTTGGCCCAGAAGGTATGGCTTCTTTGAAATTATGGGAACGATTGGGCGAGGTATTTGCCATTCATCACCACCAGCATTATATTTTTGTTAATCGGTCCGGTTTTGAAGATGGTATCGGGTTTGGTGGCGGTTCGTTTTTCGCCGAGGCTGGACGGGGCATCGTCAAAAAAGGCAACTATTTTGAAGATGATAGTTTTGACGTGGACATCTCCATGCAAAGCGTCCGCTCTTCGCGCATCAGTCATAATTATGCACGGGATGAAAAACCGGATTTAATCTTAAAAGAATTAAAAAGGATATTACATGCTTGAAATACACGTCGAAACAGTGGAGCAGTTACTCGTTAATTTTATCAGAGACGCCGTTTACAAGAACAACTTTAAAAACGGTATCGTAGGCGTATCCGGCGGCATAGATTCGGCTGTCGTGCTCGCGCTCATGCAACGCGCACTCGGTAGTTCCCATACTTTTGGTTTATTAATGCCCTACAAACTCTCTTCCCCTTCCAGCGTGACTGACGGGAAAACAATCTGCGAGTTATTGTCTGTCGCCCATGAAATTATTGATATTTCACCCTCTATTGATGCTTATTTTGATCGTTATCCAGCCACAGACAAAATGCTGCTGGGCAACAAATGCGCCCGGGAACGGATGTCCATATTATATGACCAATCGGCGCGAAAAAAGGCACTGGTGGTGGGAACATCCAATAAAAGCGAGTTGTTGATTGGTTATTCTACCATTTTTGGTGATTCTGCCGCTGCTTTTTTACCTATTGGCGACTTGTACAAAACCCAGGTTTTTGCTTTGGCCCACCACCTGGGAATTCCTGACCAGATCATCTCCAAAAAACCCTCTGCGGACCTCTGGCAAGACCAAACGGATGAAGGGGAAATCGGTATTACCTATAAACAATTGGATGAAATATTGTTTCAAATGATTGATGGCAGAAAACAGGACAGGGAATTAGAACAAGCAGGATACCACAGCAAGGATATTGAACGAATTAAACGGATGATTGTGAATTCCCAGTATAAACGCACCATGCCACCTGTGGCCAAATTGTTATCCCGGACTATAGGACTTGATTTCCGTTTCCCCAGGGATTGGAACAAGTAAGACCATTCATTTCCCAAGAGGTTTATCATGGCTTTATATATTGTTCCTGTTCCCATTGGTAATTTGTTGGATATTACCCTGCGTGCCATCGACACATTGAAGCTCGTTGATGTTATTGCCGCTGAAGATACGCGGTACTCATTAAAACTCCTCAATCACCTGGGCATCAAAAAGAAACTGGTCAGTTATTATAAACCGAAGGAACAAGAGAAAGCGACTCAAATCATCACCCAATTATTAGCCGGGCGCAATGTCGCATTAATTACCGATTCTGGAACACCTGCTATTTCCGATCCCGGGTTTATTCTTATTAAGCAAGCCATTGATCATCATATTGAAGTCATTTCATTGCCTGGACCCACCGCTTTTGTGCCCGCGTTGGTTTGTTCTGGGTTGCAACCCCACCCGTTTCTTTTTCTTGGTTTCCCACCACGCAAAACCAATGAATTGACCCGGTTCCTACAGCAATTGGTTAGCCTTCCCTATACCCTTATCTTTTATGAATCCCCCCGGCGCACCGCCACCTTTTTAAATCGTGCCGCATCGGTTCTGGGGAACCGTAAATTTGTTGTCGTTAAAGAGTTAAGTAAAAAAAATGAGAAATTTATACGCGGCGCACTGGGGACAGTAACCGAAATAATGGCGGGGGAAACCTTGTTAGGGGAAATGGTGATTCTGATTGATGGGCAAACGGAAACGCGGGACACGACAGACCCAAGCAACCTAAAATTAAACAGCCTGGAAGACCTCTACACCTATTTTAAAGAGACGCACCACATCTCGAAAAACCAATTAAAGAAAGTATTAATGAATAAAGTCTGAAAAAATACCACTGGAGAGGGCACCGCGTCCAGACACCGGGAAGTGCTTATTTGTACCGGTAAGTGATACGTCCTTTGGTTAGGTCATAGGGCGAAATTTCCACCTGTACTTTATCACCGGGGAGGATGCGGATATAATTCTTACGCAATCTACCGGAAATAACCGCCAGTATTTTGTGCTTGTTTTCCAATTCCACAATGAAGGAAGCATTGGGGAGAGTTTCTAGGATAACACCTTCCATTTCAAATATATCACCCGTTTTTGGCTGGATCGGTTTTTCCTCTGATTTAGGCATAGCGTCGTATTTTTTCTTCTGTTTACTCATAGTACATATCTTATTGAAAATCGGAGAAAAATTCAAGGGGTAAAGTAAAAATATAGACGTTTTTGTTGAACTTTTTATGGATTAAACTCTTTTTAAAAACGTATATCCGGGAAATTCGGCCAAGTCATCAGGGTTTGACCAGATATAACTCTTGCAGGATCATTTTAACTGCGCGATACACTGAAACCGGTCTGATAAAACTTTTTGGATTGATTGCTTTAAAGTTATTGAATTCATTGCGGTTTTCCAGCAGCACGAAGACACGTTTCGTATTGAGTGTACCCGAGTTTATATAATTTCTTAGCGCCTGGGAATCGCAGAAGAGCATATCTGTCGGTTCCAATTCCAGCGCGTCTATAACCACTTTAAAATTCGGCAAGATTTCCTTGAATTGATCTTTAAAAAGGGCAGCCAGATGTTTTTCCTCGAACCGAAGGACAAGGCGCAGTTGATCTTGGATGGATTCTTCCGGTGTGCCATCTTCCTTTTTACCCAGCGGCGTTCTGGCTTCGCGAACCATTTGCATGAGCAACGGGAAGCCCTTGAAAAATTCCCGCCACATTGGAATGGTTTTTTCATCCGCTTTTGTGAAGTAATCCGTGATGATCTGGATCAGGTGTTCAATGCGAAAGGCCGCGCCAATATGATAGGTTTCAATCGCTCTTTTGAGCTGGGTTAAATCTGGGACCACTTTAGCCAGCACCGTTTTGATCTCCTTTTCCAGCGATTCCACTTTGCGGATATCCTCGTTAAGGTTCTGGAGGTTGTCTTTGATTCGTTTTTGCGCCATCGCTTCTTCTTCCACCAGGTGGTCGCCCCGTTGCAGACTATATAGACTTGAGGCATCATAGATGTTTTTGAAGGTAATCCGGTCCAGGGTTTTTAATTGTTCCAAGGTCGTTAATAACATGTCGTTTAATTCTGGGCTGCACGCACCGATCACTTTTAAAACCAGCAATTCCAACAGGTTGTTGTCTTTAATATTAACCAGTAGCTCCTGCCTGGAGATATCCACGATACGTTGCAAGTAACGCTTCGTTTTTGATATCTCCAATTCCGCCGAGGAAATTTTTTCCAGTAACATTTTGACCGTCATCACCGGAAAGAGACGGGATATCGTATCCAGATAGTGGTTTTCCAGTTCCAGAAACTCATCCAAACGCTCCGGGGCAAAAAGAATGTCTTGAAAAGAGAACAGAAAATTGTCGCGGACACGTCTTAAGATCAGCGTTTTTACCGAGGTCCGGTCCGACAGGAAAATAGTTTTGATAAATCCTACCATCTGCGGTTTAATGACTTCCGGCAGGTTCTTCACAATCATTTCTTGGACTGGTTCTTCAAATTCCAGAAAGTGCGCCGAGAAGTAGCCGAAGCCTTTTTGACTGTTTAAAAGTGCTCTTACCACTTTTTCTTTCAAATCCTGCCCGCTCTGGTATTTTTCAAAGAGGAATTCCACTGCCTGTTCATTGCCCGCCGATTCTTCGATGATAAATTCTTTGTATTGCGGATCGCTGTTGTCATAGATTTCTTTGATAAACGTCAATGCTTGCGGTGCGCGGGAGTGGCAGAGGATAGAGATGATGATTTTTTTTACTTTCTCGTTCGTCGTGTGCGCATAGAGGCCGCTCAGACGACGCAACTGGGTCAGAATAATCGCTGGGAAACGGAGGAAGAATATTTTGGCTTGGGTTGCCAATGATAGCGCTTCTTCATCTTCTACTGGTGGTAATGTGGCCCCTTCCTCTTGTTGTGGTGTCGGGTGCATCCGCTGGTAGAAATAATCCAGGATATTGATTTGCATGGTTCGTTCCGATGTGGCGCACAGAATTTCAAATGACCCACAACGAATCGCCCGATCCTCGTGGCGCAAGTAGTTCACAAAAATAGTCGCGTCCTCCGCCGTCAGTATTTTTTTGAAAATGTCAATCACCACCATGAAGGATTTTTTATCTTGGTCTCCTTTTAAAAATTTCGGCAGTAATCCCAGGATCGGATTGTTCTTTTTAATATAACTGATCTGCTCATTAATAGTGGTCAGCAAGTAGGGGTTTTGAATGCTTTGCAAGGAGGCGTTTAAAATATTGAGCGCCCGTTGATTATTAAATTTAGAGAGCGCGATGACCGCCGCTTTCTTTAATCCCAGGCGAGGTTCTTGATCAATGATCTTTTTTAACGGCACCAGATACACCGGGTTACGAAGATAACCCGTGCAACGAATCACGTTCGCCCGCACAATTTCCGGGACCGTGACCGAGGTAATCACACTCACCAGATAAAATTCTGCATCCCTGCCACCTTTATTGACCAACCCTTCCAGTATCAAACGGAATTCTTCCTCTTGAAACTGCGCCGCTCCTGCAATAACCTGTTTCATTTTATCAAGGATTATTTCCAGTTCAGTCATCGCTAGTTTCCCCCTTCTAGCAGTGTTTTCACCGATTCCTTGACATTATCCGCTTCTTCCATCATCTCCGTAATGATGTTTTCTAAATCCATATCCTGCGGCGCATAATTCGCCAGTGATTCCCACGTTGGATCACCTACCAATTGAAAAAGTTGCGTGTCCCAGGGGAAACATAAACCCGCTGTTTTAGCCAACATATTCGCCACCCGCACAACCCCCACATGTAATTTCAATCCCGTTTGCGTCGAATGATGCGCTGCGATTGCCTGGAGAATCTCTTTTTTAAATTTCCATTTCTCCCCGAAGTACACTCCAATATCCGTGTGATCGACCCCCATGATTTCTTCTTCCGCCACAAAGTCCGGCACCTTTTTTTCTATCTGCGCCAGGATAATCGCCTCGAATTTTTCCGGGTAATACTGGTAGGTCACTAACTTCCCAATATCATGCAATAGTCCACCCAAATAATAATTTTCATTCGGAGGTATCTTGAGTTTTTTGATCAACAGGTTCGAAAAATAAGCCGTTGCCAGCGAGTGCTCCCAAAAAGTGTTTATTTTGAACTCGGGAATCTTCTGACTCTCAAAAGAGAAGACCCGAACCAAGGAAATTTGCAAGATCAAGTTCTTCAACGTCGCAATGCCTAAGAACGTAATCGCCATAGCCAAGTTCGTGATTTCCTGCCTCTTCCCATAAAGCGCGCTGTTAGACAAACGGAGGATTTTGGTTACCATCGACTGGTCTTTCATCAACAGGTCCGCTATTTTCTTGTTCGGAGTCATCGGATCCTCAATCAACTGGTTAAACCTCACATACAACTCCGGGATAGTTGGTAATTGCTTATTACCAGAAAATAATTTACCCAATATCTCGTTCTTCACTTCATCCATGGTTATTATACCTCCTGCGCCATAATAAACGTCAATACCGTTTTAATGTTTAATTATATGATTACTGGAAAGAATAAGCAACAGCATAAGCCAAAATATTACCCACAAAAATAAACAACCCAATACACCACGTGACCCCCATTTTTATCCGACGTCCGACCCCAAAAACCATCCAAAACCCGAAATATAAGCAGAAAATTTGGCAAATTTGCCGCCGGAGAGAAATTTGATTTACATCGGCTAGAAACAATGGTATAATTCAAGCTAAAATGAATGAATATAAGTATATTATTGTCGATGGGCTTGTCAAGTCCGGTAAAACAAGGCTGGCTGAAATTCTTGCAGGAGAATTTAATGCACGGTTGATACTGGATAATAAGGAGAATCCATTCCTAAATACCTATTATCAATCATTGGCCGGTGCCGCCAATTCCGTGGCCTTAAAAACGCAACTGATTTATCTCCTCAATCGCTATGCCCAGCAAGTTGAGGTCAATCAGAAGGGCTTGTTCCAAAAGACCACTGTCAGCGATTATGCTTTTTTTACCGATAGCATCTACGCCCATCAAGTCCTCGCCGATGAGGAACTCGATATCTATAAAAAAATATTCAATATTTTTTCCGAGGATGTCGTTAATCCCGATCTCGTGATTTATTTACAGATTTCCTTTGCCGAAATGTTGAAACGCATCGGACAAACCGGCAGTGAATCTGAAAAAAATGTTCCCAACGAGTACTGGCGCGATGTATTTGAAGCGTTTAACTACTATTTTTTTAATCACAAAAGTTCACCCATGCTCGTTGTTAATATGGAGAAAATCGATCTGAGCCGGGAATCCGATATCCGCCACCTGTTAAAAGAGATTAAAGAACATAAAAAAGGAACGCGATACTATGCACCCGCTTGAAAAAAAACTAACCGTTGTCTCTCTCAAGAGAAAAAAGAAATTAGGCGAGAAGATCACTGCCGTGACCGCCTATGATTTTCCCACCGCGCGTGTGGCCTCGGATGCGGGTATTGATCTGATATTAGTTGGCGATTCGCTGGGCATGGTGTTGCATGGGCAGTCCAACACTTTAAAAGTCACCATGGATGAGATGATCTATCATACTCGTCTCGTTGCCTCAGCCAATCCCCTTTCCCTTGTAGTCGCAGACATGCCGTTTGGTTCCTTTCATTGTGATCCCAAAGACGCAGTCGCCAATGCCATTCGTTTTATGAAAGAGGGCGGCGCCGAAGCTGTCAAACTGGAAGGCGGGGAAAAAAGATATTCTGTCATAGAGGCTATTATTAATGCCGAAATTCCCGTGATGGGACATCTTGGCTTAACGCCCCAATCCGTTCATTCTCTCGGTGGCTTTAAAATCCAGGGCAAACTCAAAAAAAACGCCCAGGACATTCTCCAACAAGCCAAAGAATTGGAAAAGCTGGGGGTTTTTGCCATTGTATTGGAATCCATCCCGCTTGAATTGGCCCAACAAATCACCGCCAGTATCTCGATCCCTACTATTGGCATAGGTGCAGGAAAGTATTGTGATGGTCAGATTCTCGTGTTCCACGATCTCGTGGGCTTAACCCGTTCGTATCTGCCTAAATTTGTCCGCCAATATGCCGATATATATTCTGCTATCCATGGCGCGTTGACCCTCTATATCACAGATGTGCAGCAAGGGAATTTTCCCGGTGAAACCGAGAGTTTTAGCCAGAAAGAAAAACCCCGCAAGGAATTAAACGATGAAACAGCTCAGAACAGTTGACGAATTAAAGCATGAACGCGATATATATCGTGGTTTTGGCCGAACCATCGGGTTTGTGCCCACCATGGGTTATTTGCATGAAGGGCATTTAAGTTTAGTGCGACAGAGTCGACTAGAAAATGATGTCACCATCGTATCTATTTTTGTCAATCCCACCCAATTCGGACCCAAAGAAGATTTCGGCAATTATCCACGCAATTTGGAACGCGATTTGAGTTTGTTGGCAGAGGTTGGCGTGGATATCGTGTTTATTCCTGACCGCGAGCAGTTGTATCCCCCTCCATATCGTACCTTTGTCCAGGTTGAAGAGTTGGACCAACAATTATGTGGAAAGTCGCGGCCCGGTCATTTCCGGGGTGTTGCCACCATCGTGTTAAAACTGTTTAACATAGTACATCCCAATCGTGCTTATTTTGGCAGCAAGGATGCACAACAAGTCATTATCATCAAGAAGATGGCCCGCGATTTGGATTTGGATACCCATGTTTGTGCGTTACCCATTATCCGCGATGTTGATGGCCTTGCCCTCTCGTCACGCAACACCTATTTGTCCCCCGAAGAAAGACAAGCCGCATTGTCTTTTCCCCGCGCTTTAGTCAGCTCTAAAGAGGCCATTAAAAATGGCTGGCACCATGTCGACAAGATCATCCAACTCATCCAAAGCGAGATCGCTAAAAATCCCGCCATAACCATTGATTATATCGAAGTCGTGAGCCTCGATCAATTAGAACATCGCGAACAAATAGACCTCCAAAACACCTTGGTCGCCGGTGCTGTCTGGGTCGGGAAGACCCGATTGATCGATAATTTTATTTTAGGAGAAATATAACATGTTGATTCCATTTTTGATAGCCAAGATTCATAATGCCAGGGTTACCGGCGCTGATCTCAATTATTCCGGTAGTATTTCTATCGACAGTGATCTGATTCGGGAAGCAGGTTTAAGAGAGTTTCAGAAAGTTGATGTATATAATATTACCAATGGCAACCGGTTAACAACCTATGTTATTTCCGCGCCCAGTGGTTCGCGGGATTTTATTATGAATGGCGCAGCCGCGCACCTCGTTTCCGTCGGAGACAGGATCATTGTCGCCGCTTACGCCTTGTTGGATGAACGCGAACTCGATTCCAGTAGTGTCAATATCCTGTTGGTTGACGAAAAAAATAATGTGGAACGCGTTATCCACGGAAAACTGTGATCTGATAGCAATGGACCAATAGATATAAAAATCCAATCATGGAGGAAATTAAATGACCGATTCGGATGAAATTTTTATGCAAGATTTAAGAGAAGAGTTCAAGGATTCTATTTCCAATTATCTCGTTGAGTTACCCGCATTGTATACCGAGGGTAATTTTACTGAAATAGCCAGAATTGCGCATGATATCAAAGGTACAGCCGGTGTGTTCGGTTACGATGAAGGCACAGATATCGCCAAAGAGCTCCAATATGCCGCCCAGGAAAAAAATGCAGCAGAAACACAACGGTTGCTCAATCATTTAGCAGAATATATGAAAGCCAGTGGCGTTTTATGAGTCCAACCCAGTATTCACATATTCACGGTGTGAGCGCACCATTTCATCGTCGTAGTATGATGATCGTATTCCAAATACAAGGAGAAATCAGATGAAATCAGTTTTAGGAATCGGCAATGCCTTGGTCGATGTATTAATCAGTCTTGAAGAGGATGCTTTATTGGAAAAATTCCAATTGCAAAAAGGCAGTATGACCCTCGTGGATAAAGAGAAGATGAAAGCCGTCTTATTACATGCTGCGCCTTTGGAGTTAAAAGTTAAGCACCGGAAATCTTCCGGTGGTTCTGTCGCCAACACCATTCACGGTTTGGCTTTATTGGGTGGGCCTGCCGGGTATATTGGCAAGATCGGTTTGGATGAATACGGCGATTTTTTTCGTTCTTATATGAGTCAATGTAATATTTGTGCCACCCTGTTTCCTGGGAAAGAGGATAGTGGTAAATCCATTGTTTTGATTTCTCCTGATTCCGAGCGCACTTTTGCCACCTATCTTGGCGCTGCCATTGAATTGGATGCCAGTGATTTAGCCCCCGATCATTTTTTGAAGTACGATTATTTTCATCTCGAAGGTTATCTCGTGCAGAATCATGCCCTTGTCCAGGCCGCTGCAAAAATAGCCCATGAGAATGGCATTACTATTTCCATTGATCTTGCCAGTTATAATATTGTCGCCGCCAACCTTGATTTTCTCCATGATATTGTTGACCGTTACGTCGATGTTGTTTTTGCCAATGAAGAAGAGGCCCGCGCATTCACCGGGAAAAACGATCCCGAAGCTGCCTTGCAAGATATCGCGAAAAAATGCCAGATTGCCATTGTCAAAATTGGCAAAGAAGGCTCTTTAATCCGCCAAAAAGGTCAGACATATCATGTCGAAGCGATTAAAGCCAATGCCATAGATACTACCGGTGCCGGAGATTTATATGCATCCGGATTTTTTTTTGGCTTAGTTAATGGACAAAGCATGGAGACTTGTGGTAAAATAGGAGCAATTACTTCTGGAAACGTTGTCGAAGTAATCGGTGCTAAAATGGATGAAGCCAGATGGCAGAAAATCCGCGGCATGGTTAAAAATTTGTTATGATCAACGTGTTATGAATAACGTGTTATGATTAACTTATGCGAATTAAAATAATGTGAATGGGGCCATGGTTTATTGGGAGAACGCAGCCTTCGCAAGGCTGAGATGGCGGTTCGACTCCGCCTGGCTCCACGTTCCCTCCTCCACATTGTATACTCCGGTTATGTATTGCCATCGTTACGCCGTATCTTTTGGGAGAATCAGACATGAAAATTTCAAAAATAAGATTGGAAAACTTTAAACGGTTCAAAGAGTTGGAAATCAGTTTCATAAACAATCTTACCCAGGATATTTCCAATTCTTTTATGATGCTTGGTGACAATGGCACAGGGAAAACAACCGTCTTGCAGGCAATAACTCTTTGTCTTTCCATGGTATCGGGTCAGATCAATGCTATTTCAGAATTCGATTGGCTGGGTTGGGTTCCTGGGCGTTATGCAAGATGGGGGATACCGCTCATTGAACTTGATGTTCACTTCTCCGACGAAGAAATTGAAGCCACGGTCGACGTGGCAAAAAAATGGATTGAGCTAACCAAGCCTAAATATAAAACAATTCCGGCAAAAAACAACAAACTCACCCTGCGCCTTCATGGAGAAAGCATTGAAGCGATTGACGCCCATGGGAAAAATTCAAAAAGTAATCTCTGTCAGCTCAAGGGACGTTTTTACCTGACCCAGTTGATGCAGACTGAGCCACTGTTGCGGGATTACTTTGATAAATTGCCCGGTTTTTTTTGGTTCGATCAGTTGCGGAATCTCGCCACCCTGCCTATTGAGCCAAATATTAATGAAAAAACAGAGCGGGTATCTTATGATATTGGCGTTTCAAGACTGCGCCGGTATTTAAACTACTGGAAACTTAACCAGTTTGTCGGTCACAATGGGCGAAAAGACTGGTTATTGGAACTGGAAAATATCTATAAAAGAATATTTCCCGATCATTCTTTCAGCGGATTGGAGGCCATGTATAATGGCGGTGTTCCCGCGCCGGAGGAATATTATTTCATGCTCTCTGATGGAAACCGTACTTATGATATAGAGGAAATGTCCGCTGGTGAGCAATCCGTTTTTCCCATGTTATTTGAATTTGTCCGTATGCAGATCAGAAACAGCGTGGTATTAATTGATGAAATTGATTTGAACCTGCATCCACCTCTAGCCCAGTCATTGTTTCACGCGCTTCCCGTGATTGGACCGAAGTGCCAGTTTATTTTTACCACTCATTCCGAAGCTATCTCTTCCCTTGGCAGTCCTGAAGCCATATATCGATTCAAAGGAGGTCGGTTATGCCTGTAAGTATACTCCTTTGTGAGGGTGGCAAGAACAGTCCTGATGTACGTGTCATTGGAAGGTTGCTTGGCGGAAATGGCGAGGTTAAACCCGAAGGTAGTAAATACGGCATGGGGAATAAAATAACCTCTTTGCGAAAAGTATTGCCCCCTGATACTGTTTACGGCATTATTGATGGCGATTTCATTGATAAGTGGACAACACCGGCTAACCGCGCAAAGGATTGGACACTTGGTAAAGACGAAATGTATGGGTGGCGATGGGAACGAAAAGAGATCGAGAATTATCTTATTGATCCAGTTGTGGTGGCACATGCATTGGGTCAACAGGCACCTGGGCCAGTAGATTACCTCAAGGCTTTGGAATCTGCCAGAGATTGCATTGCGATATATCAAGCAGCCAGAATCGCCCTTAGTGTCAGCCGTATTAGCTTTAAAGCTATGCCTTCCTCTTTCGGCAAGGCACGGGGAAAGGATGACCATCTCTTCCCAGATGCTTTTGATAAAGACAGTTGTTGTCATGCAATCAAAGAAGTCGTTGAAGAGCAGACTAAAACACTGCGCATTGACATAACCGAGGTAATTAACAAATTCGAATTTTATCTGGCTGAATGTCAAAATGGTCCGAGATACGACAACTATCTTTATGCTTTTTCTGGAAAGGATCTGTTCTGGGCTATGAATAAATGGTGTGCAGATAATGGTTTTTTTCATGCATCGGTATTCAAGGAAAAAATATTGGTCGGCATTGAGGAGTCTACAGAGGACATTTCCTCATGGTTACCAGAGTGGCAAGATTTAAAAGAGAGAATTAATCGCATTTGAAAACATTCACCCCCTTTGTCTAAGAAACTCGCCCGCATGTAGTGCAAACATCCTGCTTGCATTTTTTAGCTAATTTCCCTGCCTTCTCCCCATTGGTCCAATCGTTTATCAATCGTTTATCAATGATAATTCATCTTTTTCCCTAATCTTTTTTCCAGCCGTCTTGAATTCTACTGCCCTTTCTTATAAAATGGATATCTGCAAATAAAATCCGCTCAGTATAATAATAACAGGATGTTGCGATTTTTTTTTTGTATGTTTTTAGGAGAAAATATATGGGTCACTTTTATGGAATAGATATTGGTACAACATTTATTACTGTTTACCATAGAACCGCCGCTTCAGTTTCACGGTATCGGCACGGCGGGAAAATTGCAGATACCCTGCGAGTAATATTAAAAGGATTACAACATGACGATTCATGCGTGTTCACTGGGAAAGGCGGACGAGAAATCACCGAAAGCCTCGCTGGACTGTATGTGGAGGAAGCAGTTGCATTATCTTGCTTTTTATCCGCTGGCAAAGATATCTTCTCCGGCGAAAAAGGACAGATTATAGATATCGGCGCCTCTTCACTGACCCTTTATACTGTCAAAGATGGCAAAGTAGTCGATATTGCCTGCAATACACTCTGTGCCGCAGGCACCGGTTTGTTTCTCGAAGAACAAGCAGAACGCCTGCAAATCAATCTCGAACAACAAGGTGAACTCGATATCAACGACCCCCCACTAATTGCCAGTCGCTGCACCGTCTTTGCTAAAAGCGATCTGATCCATCACCAACAAGAAGGACGCATCAAAGATGAGATGTGGGCCGGTCTGTGTCGCAGCCTGGTGATTTCCTCTGTAAGCACCCTGTTTCGCGGCGAGGAACTCAAGGACAAAATTATGATTTGCGGCGGTGTTTCCCTTAACCAAGAAGTCATGCGCTGGTTTAGAAAATTACATCCCCAGGTCGAATGGATCACTTCTGTTGGGTTGGCCCATGAAGCATTGATTGCTCGCGGTGCCTCCCTGACCCAAGGAAAACATATCGCGGATTTACAGATTGATTTTTTTCACCAAAAAAAGAAATTTCAACGCATGCCCCCCCTCACTTTAAACCGCAGTACCTTTCCCCCCATGCCTCAACCAGAAATAGATGACTATCATAATGAAATCCGCATCCATCACTCCCTACACGACGTGCAAACTATTATATTGGGCATGGATATTGGTTCCACCAGTACCAAACTCGCCGTGCTCGAAGCAGGAAGCCACACCCCGCTATTTGATATATATGGAAAAACAGCAGGCGACCCCGTATGGGCAGCTAAAAATATTTTTGCTTCCTTTTATAAGATAATAGCAATGAGTAGCGCAGAACAAGAACTATCTATCACTGCGTTTGGCACTACCGGTTCCGGTCGGAAACTCGTGGGCGAGATTTTTGGCGCCGATTTGATTGTCAATGAGATTTCCGCCCATGGTACAGGCGCCGCTCATTTTTACCCCGAAGTAGAAACTATCTTCGAAATAGGTGGGCAGGATGCCAAATATATCCGCTTGCAAAATGGTTATGTAACCGATGTGAATATGAATTATGTGTGCGCTGCCGGGACCGGTTCCTTTGTCGAAGAACAAGCCCGCAAATTGGGATTTGATGTTCATGAAATCGGCGCAATCACTGCTGGCATTGCCCCACCAGTAACTTCAGACCGTTGCACCGTGTTCATGGAACAGGATTTACGCGCGCTTTTGACCGAAGGATTCACCAAGGAAGAAGCATTGGCCTCCGTGCTTTACTCCGTGATTCAAAATTATTTGAACCGCGTCGTCGGTAATCGCCGCATCAGTGGCAGCCGCATCTTTTTCCAGGGCGCCACCGCACGAAACCAGGGCTTGGTCGCCGCATTAGAGAATTTATTGGAAGTAGAGGTCACAGTTTCACCCCATTGTCATCTCATGGGCGCAGTGGGTGCCGCATTACGCGCCCATGATTTTGTGGAACCATTACACCTGAACAAGGAGAACCATTTATCTGCTTTTGTGGGCCGTGAAGCATTGAACATGCAAGTCGTTTCCCGTACACAACTGTGTCGTTTGTGCCGCAATAACTGCCGCATCAATTTTGTTACCCGAATGTCCCATCACAATAACCGCGAATTCTCCTGGGGTTACCAGTGCGGGCGCGACCCAGAGGAAAATATCCGCAAAGAAAGCCCCCAATTCCAATTATTCAAAGAAAGGGAAAACGTGTTTCATATAAAAAATCATATTAAATATCACCCTAAAGCCGAAACCAAAGAGAAGGGCACTGTAACACTGATTCATGCATTGACCAGTCATACTTTTCTGCCCTTATGGGTGCATTTTTTTAATGACTTGGGTTACCGCGTCGTGATTTCTGGGCGCACCGACGCGTCAGTCAAGAAATATGCCGCGAAAATGGCTTCCGGGGATTTTTGTTTTCCAGTAAAAGTCGCGGTGGGGCATCTGGCCAAAACTCTGGACAAACAAAACGAAACTGCCAGCGAGAACCATGTATTTTTGCCTTATATGATTGCCGATGAACCCCAATTAAAAACCGCCCACAGTTATTTCTGTCCTTACGTGGAGAGTAGTCCTGCCATTATTAAATCCATGCTCAATCGCAATGGTATTTCCACAAAGAGCCTACTTGCCCCCGTGCTTGATTTACGGGATTCGCTTAATGTGATCGGGGAAAATCTTTATGAATCATTAAAAGAGCGCTTGGGGGTGAAAAAAAAAGAGGTGCTCACTGCATTTGCACGGGCTTATAAAACCTGGAAAAAAACCTGGTTACGATTGGAAAAGATGGGCACAGCACAATTACAAGAAGCAGTCCACACAGGGAAACCGGTATTTTTACTAATGGGGCGTTCGTACAATCTCCATGATAAAGGAGTGAACCTGGGGTTACCCGAGAAGATTGCCGCGATGGGTTACACCGTGGTGCCGATTGATATGTTAACGTTGGATAGCGCCGATTTAGCCGTGGGGAATTATCATAATATCTTCTGGAAGAACGGTCAACGGATTCTGGCGGCGTTAAAAATGGTCGCATCGTTTAAAAATGTATTTCCTATTTATTTATCCAATTTTAATTGTGGGCCGGACAGTTGTTTGCTCACCTTTGCCGAGGAGGAATTGTCTGGCAAGCCCATGTTGATCTTGGAATTGGATGAACATGATTCCGATGGCGGGTATCTGACCCGTATCGAGGCTTTTTTGGATGTAGTAGCAGAATACATGAAAGCAGGCGTGCCACTGCCGCGCGAAAAAATGCCCGATATTTTTTCAGCTTCACGCAAAGCAGATACCCGGGGTACCGTATGGATACCTCCCATTATTCCTTCCGGTGCCATATTTTATGCCGCTGCGTTTCGCTGTTATGGTTACGATGCCCGACCTCTGGAATTGGAAGATCAAGAAGCACTCGTATTGGGCAAAAAACATCTGCGTGGCGGCGAGTGTTTGCCCATGACTTTAACATTGGGTGGGTTTCTTAAAAAAATCAAGCATTTGCAAGACAATCGCCGTCATATTCTTTTTATGCCCACCACCGAGGGTCCGTGTCGTTTTGGTCAGTACAATTTATTGGATCGGCTCGTGTTTCATCGTATGGGATTGACCCATGTCGATATTATTTCTCCCAGTTCTACTAATTCTTACCAGGGTTTCCCCGGTGGGTTGCGGCGTTTGTTGATGCATGCCACCATGTGCTCCGATATTCTTTTTAAAATGCTAACCCGGGTCAGACCCTATGAACGAACCCCGGGTGATGCGGATGAATTGTATGAGAAGAGTCTCCGGCAATTGGAAATAGTGTTGGAAAAGGGTGACAATCCTCTCAAGGGGATCAAAAAAATAGCGTCACGTTTTGCTACCATCCACCGCGTGCGCGAGAAAAAACCGTTAGTGGGCATAGTGGGAGAAATTTATGTTCGCCACAATGCCTTTGCCAATGGGGACTTGGTAAAAGTAATCGAAGCCAATGGCGGCGAAGCATGGTTAACTCCCGTGCATGAGTGGTTGCTGTATGTGGTGTACATGGAACGTTTCGCGTCCAGAAATCGGCGGCAGAATTTTTTGAAACGCGGGGGTTCACTTGTCAGTAATTATTTTCTTTTTAAAACCGAGCGTAGTTATTATGAAGCAGCGCGGGAAATAATGTTTGATCGCCATGAACCCGGTATCAAAGAGTTACTTGAAGCAGGTTCGCCGTATTTGCCCCAGGCGTTTGAAGGCGAGGCTATTTTAACCATAGGGCGAGCCATTCTGTTTGCCCAGCAGGGAGCAAACATGGTCGTAAATGTCGCGCCATTTGGCTGTATGCCCGGTACATTAGCTGGTTCTATTTTATTGGAGATCAAGGATAAGTTTAAAATTCCTTTTCTCTCGCTCTTTTATGATGGGGATATAGCAGTCAATGATAAAGTGGCGTCTTTGATCAAGACCATCAATCTCGAAAAATAATCCGGGGGACAGAGCAGTCGATGAATAAAGAACAAAATCAAGGAAATAAAGAAGAAGGTGCAAACGTGAGGAATATTTATTTTGTTTCCGATGCCCATTTGGGATTTGTGGAAGATGATGTGGAGCGGGAGAAGCGAGGCAAGCTGATGGATTTCCTGCATTATATTCAAGAAGAGGGAAATACAGGGGCATTGTATTTAGTGGGGGATATTTTTGATTTTTGGTTCCAGTGGTATCATGTTATTCCCAGGTATTGGTTTCCCATTTTGTGTCGTTTGCGGCAATTGATTGAAGCGGGAATAGAAGTCGTGTTTATTACTGGCAACCATGATTTTTATACCGGGACATTTTTGGAGCGGGAAGTTGGGCTCCGTTGTTTTGCTGGGCAGCGGGAATTTGTTGTGGCAGGCAAATCTTTTTTTGTCGCCCATGGTGACGGGTATGCACGGGAAGACCGTGGGTATCGGTTATTAAAACGGATTATTCGCCATCCTGTGGCCAATTTTTTATTCAAAACATTTATTCCTGCTGATTGGGGTATGCAATTGGCCCGTTGGACCTCTTCTTCCAGTCGTAAGCTGGTGAAGATCGAAAAACATTCCTGGTCCGAGGAGTATTATCGGTTCGCCCAGGAAAAATTTAAATGTGGTTTTGATTACGTGGTGATGGGGCACATTCATTTACCCCTGTTGAGAGAAGAGGCAGGTAGTAGTAAGGTTTATCTTAATTGTGGGGATTGGATGAAACATTTCACCTATGGCAAGTATGATGGTAATCGCTTATCTTTGCATGAATGGGGAAAGTAGGGTAGGTTACCCAGGAGTTATTTCGCTTTGGAGATAATCGGAGATATTTCTTTTTTCTGGGGAAAAACCTATCCCGATCAGAACAATTTTTTTCGGTTGTCTCAGGTATTGTTCATAATATGCTTTATCATTGATCTGTTGCAGGGCTTTTTCAGCGCTACTCATTTTAAATTCCAGGATATATATATAATGGTCTGTCTCAACCAGCATGTCCATGCGGCCACGATTGCTAAAATGTTCCGGGTTTACTTTGCCCATCGCCAGCTTTAAGACCAGATAAAAAACCAGGTGATAGTATTTTTCCACGTCTCCCGTCACCAGGGTATAGGGAATCGCGGCGAGGAAAGATTTCATTTTATCAATAAAGCCTTTTATGTCATTGTTTTCCAGTGACTCTTTTATCTCCAGACCCAGACTGTCAGAAATCTCCTGGTTCTGTCCTGAGAACTCTTCTACCAGATTATAGAGGAATGCGTTCTCTACCTCGCGGTTCGGGTAGGATAGAATATACTTGTCGCCCACGTGTTTTTTGATAGTTAAATAACCGGTTTGAAAAAGTAATAGGTTGGTGCTGATATTGGAGATATCGAATTTATCAAAGAATTGCTCGTTTACTTTCAGTTCTTCCCATTTTCGTACATCAATCCCCCCAGTTCTTGCCATTTTTGCCAGAAAGGTAGGTGTACCGGTAGCAAACCAGAAGGATTTAAATTTTTTATAGTAGAAAAAATTCATTATTGAAATGGGATTGTAAACAAACGTCTCGCCATCCCAGGAATACCCGTTATAATACTCTTTCAGTTTTTTAAACAGTTCTTCTTGAGAATAATCAGGAACCTTGGCTGCATATTCTTGAATATATTCATGGAAATTGATTTCTATCTCCTCGGTGGTATATCCAAGTAAGGACACAAAATCTTCATGAAAACTGATATCCACCAGATGGTTCAGGTCGCTGAAAACGGACAGGCGGCTGAAGCGGGAAACACCGGTCAAAAAGAGGAAATGAATATTTTGTTGCTGGCCCTTGAGGATAGAATAGAAATTTTTGAGGGTATTTCGGTTCTCTTCTGCCTTTTCCAAATGGTCAAGATAATCTGTTATCGGTTTATCGTATTCATCGAAAAGGATTATAACCGGCTGATCTTTGGACAATTTACTGATTAAGTCGTCGAATAGTTCGGAAATACTATCCCCCCGCAACTGGACACCATGTTCCTCTGCAATCCGATTCAAGACATTATTTAGGGCTTTATCCAGTCCCAGACTATTATAATCGACTCTCAGGAAATCCAGGTGGATCACCGGGTATTTTTCCCATGGGATGCGATCATAAATCCAACAATCCTTGAAGAGGTCTTTATTGCCTTGGAATATCTCTTTTAATGTGGAAATCAACAATGATTTCCCAAATCGCCGGGGGCGGGATAAAAAAAACGCCCCGCTCTGTACCAATAATTTATAGATATATTGGGTCTTATCCACATAGAGATAATTCTCGTTAATCAATCTTGGTAATGTGGATATACTGAGGGGCAACTTCTTCTTTGTATTCATTTGCTTTTACTCCTATTCAAGGGATTTAATGATGCGTGTCCCGTAACAGGTCGTTTACTGTTTTGATCGGATTAAAGGTGATGATGGGGACTTCAATGAAGATCGTAATCCAGTTGGCCATGGCGCCATTCCAGAGTCCGGGCAATTCAAGGGCCTTTAACGTGTGACCAGCAGTGGATTTTTCCGAGATAAAATATGTATTGGGATCCGTAAATAGGGAAAGGTCAAATTTTTCACCCCGGAAGTTTTTTATACCACATACGAGGTCAACCGGATTAAAATGGGTGGAGTTGGCCAAGATATCACGATGAGTTTTAGAGGTTTTATCGATCTGGGCATTTTCAATAATTTGCAAAGAGGCGGTGTTATCTTCACCCAAAACCCAGAAAGGGCCACCACCTGGGTCTCCTTCATTTCTCACCATGCCGCAGACCCGGATGGGGCGGTTTAGTTTATTGATTAGGAATTCTGTTTTCTCTTGGAGTGTCATTAGAGAGGGATTGTTGTCAGGGAAGGGGATATTTAATTTCTGGGTGGCGAATGTGGCGATTTCGGTGATTTCTGACCGCGTGACTTGGCCCGTGGTAAGACGTTTCAGAAAAGAAGAAACGTTGGATTGGATATTTAACAAGTAACCAGCCAATATTTTTTTATATCGGATAGTTTCCGCTTTTAAATGATCTGGAACGACGTTGTCGATGTTTTTGATAAAGATAATATCGCCATCCAAGGTATTGAGGTTTTCTATTACCGCACCGTGACCACCCGGACGGAGAATCAGTTTTTTGTTACTGTCGCGGCACAACTGGTTGTCTTCGTCCACGGCGACTGTATCCGTGGCCGGGTTTTGTAGAGAATAGTCGATATGAAAGACCTCGCCTTTTCCTTGGTAGTGAGTTTTGACGTTGTTTAGAAGTTCTGCAATGGTCTCTTTAAATAGGGGGGGAACGGTGAGATGAAGATAAATATCGCCGGATTTGTTTTTAGCATACCCCCTGCCTTCCGCCAAGTGTTCTTCAATCGCTGTACGGGAATGGTCAGGGTAGTTGTGAAATTTAATGAGTGCTTTGGGAAGGTTGCCGTAATTCAAACCTTTTTCCGTGAGCAACGTGTCCAGAATTTCTTTGTAGTCGCCTTGGTGAAGCAGTGATTGCAAGGATACTCCGTTTTCTTGGGAGAGTAGTGCTTGGTTGAGATCCTCGCAAAAGGCAAAGCTGCCATTTTCCAAACCAGCCATAAAATCAAGGAGGAACTGGTCATCTTTGCTGCCGAGGGCTGCTTTTTCTTTTATTTCAGCGCGAGTTATGGTTTGTTGATGGCGATTAAAATGGATCAGGGTTTTAAACATGCGAGTGGCTGCCCCGGAAGCGGGAACAAATTTGAGAAACTTCACTGAAGCCGGGGCTTTTTCATAGCAGGCAATCGAGTTATCGTTTTGGTGTTCTTCAAGACGAAGGATGCCATCCCCAATTCTGGCTGGTCTGATTAGTTTCATTGCCACTGGCCCCCGTTTGAATTTTTCTATTTGCGTTATGATCTGTGCTTCCGTGATTCCCAGTTCACTGAGCCATTCGCGGTCCTGCGGGGTTAAATCCGGCTTTTCGTTAGCCATGCACTATGTCCTCCGTTTTGAAATCTTTGTATTCACAAGCCAAGTTTCACTATTTCAAGAAAGTTGAAGCTCTTAAGTAATGGTTTTAACAAAAAAACCACTTTTTGGCAAGCCCCCCCATGGTAATTACGCGGTGAAAATGAAAAAAAAAGAGTAGTTCCACAAATAAATCGGTGTTTTGTCCCGGCATTTTGGATGAATGGGGAGATTCGCTTTAAAAATTGCGAAAAAAATGACAGGAATAAATTTTTTTGTTGAAAAAATAGAATTTTTGCTTTATAATTGAAATGAATGCAGATAATATGGATGATAATAGGGATAGAAACTGGATTTTTTGCCAAGACCTGCTGGAGGTTGGAAAATAAATGGAACGAATTCTTTTTGTAGATGAGAATCAAGATGTTCTTAATGGCTTGGAGAGAGTGTTGTTTAAAATGCGTAAAGAGTGGGAGATGGATTCTGTTGCCAGTGGTGAGGCGGCATTGGAACGTTTGGAGCAGCATTCCTATAGTGCGATTGTCAGCGAATTGTCATTATCGGGTATTACAGGAATCGAATTAATGCACATTGTGCGTGCCAATCATCCCGAGGTGGCGCGGATTATTGTTTCTGCCAATGCGGATGTCAAGAACATGTTGGCTGCACTGGAAACAGCTCATCAGTTCTTACTCAAACCTGTAGATGCCACATTGTTAAAAAATACGTTGTTGCGCGTGATCCACTTGATGAAAGATTTGAATGATCAGAGTTTGTTGTGCTTGATCAATAAAATCCATGCGCTTCCTTCCTATCCTCAAATGCACTTGGAAATGCAACGGGCGATAGTGGGTGGGTCGGTAAAAGAGATTGTCGCCATTATTGAAAAAGACCCGGGGTTAGTGGTCAAAGTGTTGCAATTGGCCAACTCCCCTTTTCTGGGGGTTCGGCATGATATAAGAGATATTAATCAGGCGGTGGTATTGTTGGGGGTGGACCTATTAAAAGGATTGGTGTTGTACTTGGAAATCTGTAACAAATTCCCTGTTACTGGTGCGGCCAAAAAAGAATTAACAGCGATATTCGAGCACAGTATGGAGGTGGCCAATTATGCGCGGATCATTGCGCTGGAGGTTTCTGGGAACCGCAGCATTGGCAATGATGCGTTTATTGGCGGGATGATCCATGATGTGGGGAAATTAATCCTGCTGACGAATTTTAAAGGGAATTATTTGAAGATAAAATTACAGGCGTTACATTCTCAACAACCCACATTTGAAGTGGAGAATGAATTATTGGGCGTGGATCATGCCCGGTTAGGGGCCTATTTGCTGGGATTATGGGGTTTGCCAGAACTGTTAGTAGAAACAGTGGCCTATCATCATCGGCCCAGGGATTATTATGATAAAACTTTTTCGCCAGTACTGGCTGTTTATATTGCCAATGCAATAAAACATGCTGAATCAAAGGGGAGGTTACTGGATGGTCCTGGCGGGATTCCTGACACTATTGACTATAGTATTCTGGAAGAATTGAACTTAAACGAACCGGTGTTATGCGCCATGAATAAGATTTACGATATCAAGGAACGTGGAAAACTGGGACCCGACCAAGTGAACTATCAAAACGTATCCTATAATAGTGGTCTTTTTATTTAATTTTATTTTGCTTAAACGTGTTTCTGTGGGCTGGTGGTATCTTTAGGACGGAGGGAATAGTCAAGCGGGCCAATTATGATTTCAAATAATATCCTTTGCCATGTTTCTTTTTCTGCCCGCTTAACTTTTTCAATCAGAACCTACACTTAATCTGAACTCATTCATAACCTCCACGTCAGCAATGGAGGGTGGGTTCTAAACCCTATGAAATGGTTCTTAACCCGAAGTTGTAAAAAACCTCAACAGATGATGCAGGGTGGAATTTTACCGAGCATTGGTAAACCGAGTCCGCTTTTGTTTTCAGCGTTCCATATTTGGTCAATTACCGCTGGGGTTAACTCGATTTCGTCGTTCTCGGGGGTTGGGTTTGCGGGGTCTGGGGGGCCAAAAACCTCATCGGTGATTTTTTGTTCAAAGGCTGTAAGCGACTCTGATCGTTTCATGTAGTGGCCGGGCTCGTTTTTGTAAAATATTCCCAGCATTTTTTCCACGGCTACATCGGTGAAGAAAATAGCCATGATGTCAGGTTTTACCGGGATAGTTTGGGTACTTCCATCTGGTAATTCCACTTTCACAGTGATCTCAATGATTTTTGGACGTGGCATGTTTTGTTTCCTCCTTAATATTTTAAATTTTATTTTATATACCAGTCAAATCTCTTCGCAGTATATTATATCCAAATGAGGAGTTTAATGCAAATCAAAAATGAAAAAAAATAAAAAAAAATTGTTGCGTGTAATTATTTTTTAGCTTATAATTGATATTACGCAATGAGAATGAGGATAGAGTTGAAAATGGAAACGACAATTTTTGGTGTGCGGCGAATGGTTGGCAGATATTTATTATTTTTATTGATGCTAAATCTGCACTCTACTATTTTCCCTTATCCCACAACCTTGACTTTTGAGCGTCTTACGGTGGAAGATGGGATTTCGCAAAACACGATCAAGTGCATTCTTCAAGATAAGCGGGGGTTTTTATGGCTGGGTACAGAAGGAGGCTTAAATCGTTACGATGGGCACTCGTTTAAGATTTACAGTCATGAACATGAAAAAAAGGATAGTCTGAGCAACGATAGTGTCGAGGTGCTTTTTGAAGATAGCCAAGGTGTTCTCTGGGTAGGAACCAAAGATGGATTGAATCGGTTTGACCGTTTGAAAGAGACATTTTTTCCCTTTGTCAATGACCCGGAGGATCCTACTAGTTTAAGTCACGATTCTATTCTTTCCATCTATGAAGATAAGCAAGGTATCTTGTGGGTGGGTACGGATGGGGGTGGTTTGAATAAGTTTGACCCTCAAACCGGAACATTTTCTCATTACCTGCCGATGGATTGTGTGCAAGAAACAAGACATGCGGAACTTTCCAATACATTTAAAGTTTATGCGATGTATCAAGACCGGGGGAGTCAGTTTTGGTTGGGAACCCAGTGCGGACTCTATCGTTTTAATCCCAAGACGGGTGATTTTACCTGGATCAAACTGGATGTTCCAATGGAGACACAAGAGAACACGGTTGTCCGGGTGATCACAGGTGGGGCGGGAGGTATTTTGTGGCTGGGAACGGGTGGTGGGGGGGTGATCCGGTTCAATCCGGTGGGTAACATGGTTCGGTATTATCAAAAAGGGCCGGAAAACAAAACCACGGGCTTGAGTTGCAATCATATCTCTTCTTTGTGGATGGATCGGTACAACCCGGAGACGTTGTGGGTGGGAACATACGGTGGTGGTTTGAATCGCTTTGATATTGGTGAAGAGCGTTTTGTGAGATACTTAAAACGTGCGGGCATACCTGACAGTTTGAGCAACGATAAAGTGTATTCGCTTTATATGGACCGCTCGGGAATTCTTTGGATTGGCACGGAGAGCGGGTTAAATAAATTGGATGAACGTAAGAGTGAATTCGCCCACTGGACTGTAGAACCGGGAAATGAACATAGTTTGAAAAACGAATTCGTGTGGTCGATATTTAAAGACGGTAACGATATATTATGGATTGGTACGAATGAAGGTTTGACTGAATTTAACCGGGAATCGGGAGCAATGAAACACTATATGCCGCCGGATACGGGTTCCAATGACAAACGGGTCTCTGCGATCTATGGCGACCAGCAGGGAAACATTTGGGTTGGGACGCGGGGTGGTGGGGTTAGTTGTTTTGATCGGCAAACAGAAAAATTCCAACTATTCCAGCATGATAAAAATAATCCCGACTCATTGAGTGATGATTTTATCAGCGTTATTTTTGTGGATCGGAGCGGGACTGTCTGGGTGGGCACTGAAAATGGGGGCTTGAATCGTTTCTTTTCGACGACGGGGACATTTGCGAGCTTTAATTGGAAACTGGAAGACCTGACCGCTTTGAGTTCCCCACATGTGTCTTGTATCTATGAAGACCCCAACGGTGTGTTGTGGGTGGGTACAATTCAGGGACTCAATCGCTTTGACCGGGACAAGAAAACCTTTAGGGCCTATAAATACAGTAACATTGATGACAATGGTTTAAGTATGGACAGTATTTCTTCGATTCTTACGGATCGTTCGGGTACGTTGTGGGTGGGTACTTACGGGGGTGGTTTGAATCGTTTGGTGGACCCTGTCAAGGGAATCTTCTCCCATTTTAGGAAAAAAAAAGAGGGAAAGAGCACGTTATTCAATCAGGTGGATGATGGATTACCCTCGGATATGATTAATGGTATACTCGAAGATAACGAGGGCAATCTCTGGCTGAGCACGGATAAAGGATTGAGTAAATTTAATCCGAGAAACGTGCGATGCAAGAACTATGATGTTCGCGATGGCTTGCAAAGCAATGAATTTACGGGCCATGCGTGTTATAAAGCAGCGGGTGATGGCGAGATGTTTTTTGGAGGCATTAATGGGTTTAATGCTTTTTATCCGGACAGAATAAAGGATAACACGGTGCCACCTTCTGTCGTGATCACTGATTTTTTGGTATTTAATGAGCCTTTCCTACCCAATTGTGTGACCGAGATGGAGCGTATTACTTTGAGTTATAAGCAGTCTGTTTTTGCCATTGAGTTCGCTTCGTTGGATTTTGCTATTCCCAGTAAGAACAAGTATTTATATAAAATGGAAGGTGTTGATCCTGCTTGGGTACCCCGGGATTATACGAAACGGTTTGCCGGGTATACCCAGCTTGCTCCCGGTCAATATGTTTTTCGTGTTAAAGGTTCCAACAGCGATGGTTGTTGGGGGCGGGAAGCTTCCTTGAAGATAACTATCACCCCTCCTTTCTGGGAGACGTGGTGGTTTCGTATTGGTTTGCTGCTCTTTCTTTTTCTTTTGGTGCTTACAGCCCATTTGATGCGCACCAAGTTGTTACGGTTGAAATTGGCAGAGCAGAAACGGGTGCAGGAACTGTTGAAAGAATCGCACGATGAAATGGAACGGGCCCGCGATCTGGCTGAACTGCGTCATGCTGAGAATGAGAAATTATTAACGTCTATTTCCTCGGTGTTTATTGCGGTGGATTGCAATGGTCTGATTTTTCAATGGAACAAAGTTGCGGTTGAATTTTTTTGCATTCCGAAAGAGTTGGCGTTGCATTGTCCTTTTGTTGAAGTATTGAAGGAATCGATTGCGAGCGAAGTATTGGCCATGATCATTGAAAAGGGATTGTCGCAGGAGCAACCTTTTACGGAGATTGAAATCACGGTGGACCTCGTTGCCAAGGGAAATGGCACCAAGTTGCTGTTGTCTAATATCAGTCCGATTCTGGACCGTGCCGGTAAAAAGCTGGGCTTTTTATTGATGGCCAAGGATATTACGAATCGCAAGGAAGAAGAGTTATTATTGAATCTCTCGAAGAAATTGGAAGCTTTGGGCCAGATGGCTTCGGGGATTGCCCATGAAATAAAAACTCCGTTGCAGTATATCGGGCATAATGCCCGTTTTGTCGGGGATTCATTTAATGATATTGTTAATATGTTTAATATGATCCGCAGGATACTGCCTGACTTGGAGCAATCGAATCGTAGTGATTTGGTTGTGCGGTTCAAAGAGTTGATGAAAGAATATGATCTCGATTATATTTTGGAGGAAGTGCCAAAAGCGTCGGACCAGATCATCAATGGTGTGGCCAAGGTTTCCGAGATCATCCAGAGTATGACCGATTACTCTTACCCGGGGCGGGGGTTCAAGGAGAAGTGGAATCTTAATGAGTTGTTAAAGTCAGCGTTGGTGGTGTTGCAGAATTCTATTAACAGAAAAGCGGAGCTTCGCCTGGAATTATTTGAGCGGTTGCCTGCTATTCCCTGTTATCCGGGGGAGTTGAGCCAAGTATTCTTGAATCTGTTGGTGAATGCGGTGGATGCGATAGAGGAAACTGGGGAGATTGGTACGATCACGATTGCAACCTTTTTAGAAAACGACGAGGTGGTGATTTCTATTAAGGATACGGGTGTGGGTATCCCCGAATCAAACCGCAACAGTATCTTTAATCCTTTTTTTACTACCAAGCAGGTAGGAAAAGGAACTGGGCAGGGGCTTAGTTTGGCACACAATGTGATTGCCGAGAAACATAATGGAAAACTCGAATTTACCAGTAAAGTAGGGGAAGGAACAACTTTTTATATTCGCTTACCCTTGGAAAAAGAAGGAGATCAGTAAATGGAACGAATACTATTTGTAGATGATGAGCAATTTGTGTTGGATGGCATCAAGCGACTGTTGAGGGAGTATCGCGACGATTGGCAAATGGAATTCGCGCTAAATGGGAAAGAGGCATTAAGAATTGTCAGGGAGCAAAATATAGATGTCATTATCTCGGATATTCGTATGCCTGAAATGACGGGTTTGGAATTGTTGGAAAAGCTTCAGGCAGATGATGATACGAAACAAATCCCGGTAGTGATTCTGACTGGGTTCCCGGATCGAAATTTAAAATGCCAGGCCTTGGAATTGGGAGCGGTGGATTTGTTGAATAAGCCGGTGAATAAAGAGGACATGGTGGCGCGTATTAAAAACGTGTTAAAATTAAAAGAGTACCGCGACTTGATCTTGGAAAAGAATCGGGCTTTGGAGAAACAACTGGTAATTTCCCAGAAAATGGATTTAGTGGGCGTGATGGCTGCTGGGGCGGTGCATGATCTGAGCAATCTTATTTCTATTATTGTGGGCTATTCCAATTTGTTGATCGAGGAGAATTTGTTGGCTACTATTGAAGTTCAGAGTATGGACAAGATCAGGAAAGCGGGGGAAAAAGCCTCGGGATTGGTCAATCAAATTTTAAAGTTCTCGCGGATGGATGAAAAGTTCATTAATTTTAATGTCAGTGATCTGGTAGACGAGATCGTGTCTATTCTATCCACGACGTTACCAGAGGATGTGCGCATTATTTGGTCCAAACCGGAAGAGGATATTTTTATGAAGAGCAATGCGGTTAAGTTGCAGCAGGTGGTGATGAATCTGTGTATCAATGCATTGCAAGCGATTGGGGATTGTGGTGGGACTCTGACGATTTTGCTCCAGCGTTGTGGGGATGACATGGTGCGTTTAGATTTTACCGATACAGGCACGGGTATGGATGAAGAAATCGTAAAGAATATCTTCAAGCCGCTTTTCACCACGAAAGAAGAGGGGCGGGGGACGGGATTGGGACTTTTTGTAGTCAAGCATATTCTGGATGAGTACAATGGGAAGATCGAGGTGGAGAGTGAATTGGGAAAGGGGTCTATTTTCCGGGTTTATTTCCCATTATTCCATGAGAAGATGGGGGATTATTCGGCGGATAGTCCTGTCAGTGGTTTTTTGGTGGCGGAGTGTTGAAAAAGATGGAAGCAATTTGCAAATGAGAGGAGTTGGGCCAATTCAACAGACAGTGTCTGTTGAATTGAGAAAGAAGGAAAAACGTTACCTCTAATCTTTTCCAATCTTTTCTGCTTCTTCCTCTTCTTCTCCAAATACTTCTGCAAGATTGATATTTAAGCCTGGGAGGATAAAACACGGGAGGATTTGTGTATTGGTATAAAACTCTGGTCTGCCGTATTGACCATTTTCTCCCAGAGTGAACACTTGCACGAATCTTTCATCGGGGTGAACCAGCCAGTATTCTTTAACTTTGAATCGTTCATACAATTCAAATTTAGTTATGCGGTCTTTTTTGGAAGTGGCAGGGGAGAGGATTTCAATGATCAAATCAGGGGCGCCTTTGCAGCCATAGTCATCTAATTTTGAACGATCACAGATCACGGAAATATCAGGTTGCACGACATTAAGTGTTTCTTCATCGCTTTGATTGGCTTCCGGGAGCCGGACGTCAAAAGGAGCGTAGTAGACATGGCATTTTGTCCCCTTAAGAAATACATATATCTCAGTTGATAGTTTCCCTGAGAGTTCTTGGTGATAAGTATTTGGAGTAGGGGTCATATCGTAAGTAATGCCATCAATCAGTTCCCATCTCTTGTCATCAAGCCAAGTCACATAATCGCCGTATGTAAATAATTCATTATTTGTTCTTAAAGGTCCAGCCATAGTTCCTCCTGTTTTAAAAACTTATTATACACAATAATTCCTTTTATTTCAAGTCCATAATGCATTAAAAATATTTTTTTACCTGTTATCCTTTTATTTTAGAGCAGCATTTTGCATGAACGTGATTTTGAATTGGATTAATGCATATTATTTTGGGTGGTGGTTTATTCAATGGATGTTTTTTCTATGCCTTTTCCTAAATATTGTCTGAACCGTGATGCGTGGGATTAAAGGATGACCAAGATTGTTGGGAATAAATGCTTGGCAAGCCCCAAACCTTTAAGAATGTAAAACAAAAGTCCCTTGTTCTTCTCTCACTGCATCCTGATCATCCTAAAATCCAATGAATCGTCGCGCATTGCTGATTATTTGGGGTTTGTTTTTTAGCCAAATACTTCTGCCAGATTGATATTTAAGCCTGGCAGGGTGAAACAGGGGAGGATTTGTTCCACAGAATAAACTTCATGTCTGCCATATTTGCCATTCTCTTGCAGGATGTATACTTGGATGGTTTTGTCTTCGGGGGAAACAAGCCAGTACTCTTTGACGCCGAATCGTTCGTACAAATAATACTTGGTCATGCGGTCCTTTTTGGAAGTGGCAGGGGAGAGGATTTCAATTACCAGATCGGGTGCTCCCTTGTAACCCCTATTATCCAATCTGGATAGATCACAGATCACGGAAATATCGGGTTGTACCACGGTGAGGGTTTCGTCATCATTTTGATTATGTTCCGGGAAGCGGACGTCAAAAGGAGCCGGGTAAACCTGGCATTTTTTTCCATTAAGAAATTGTTCTATCTTTGAGGTTAATTTCGCAACGATATATTGGTGAAAAGGATGGGGCGCAGGGGACATATCATAAGGAATGCCATCAATGATCTCCCATCTTTCTTCGTCGGGCCACGTGAGGTAATCACCATATGTAAAGAATTCATCGGTTTTCTTTAAAGGTAGTCCCATGATGCCTCCTATTCTTCGACAAATATTTCGGCCAGAGTGATATTTAAGCCTGGCAGTACAAAACAGGGGAGAACATTTTCTTCGGTATAAAATTCATGCTGGCGGTATTTGCCATTCTCTCCCAGGATGTATACTTCGACGAGTTTTTCGTCGGGAGAAACGAGCCAGTACTCTTTGACGCCGAACCGTTCATATAATAAATACTTGGTCATGCGGTCTTTTTTGGAAGTAGCGGGAGAGAGTATTTCAATAATCAGATCGGGTGCTCCCTTGCACCCTCGTTTATCCAATTTTGAGCGATCACAGATCACGGAAATATCGGGTTGTACTACAGTGAGGGTTTCGTCATCGCTTTCATCTTTTTCCGGGAGCCGGACGTCAAAGGGAGCAGACAAAACCTTGCACTGTTTGCCTTTAAGGAATAGTCCTATCTCAATAAATAGCTTCCCGGAGATATCCTGGTGATAATAATTGGGCGCGGGGGACATATCATATGGAATACCATCAATGATCTCCCATCTTTCTTCGTCGGGCCATGTCAGGTAATCGCCATATGTAAACAATTCATCTTGCTTCTTTAAAGGTATTGCCATAAATCCTCCTGTTCCAAAAGTCTATTATAATCCATATTCCTTTGGATTTCAAGTTAATGTCGAGCAACTTACAGTAGAACACATGTTATTCATTAAAAAAAATCTGTGCTAATCTGTGGAAATCTGTTTAATCTGTGGACATCTTTTTTTTTTATTCGGCGTTCTTTTTGGGTTTGTTGCCTGAGGAATAGACGGTAATGCCAAAACGTTCGAGTTGTTGGGAATTTTTACCGAGGGCAATTTGGGCAATTCGTTTGAAATCCCAGTACCATGCAAATAATTCGGCGCATTTTTTGTTCCTACTCTCCGTGGCGACTTGGGCCAAACCTTTTGTGTCAATTTTTTTGGAATACAAATCGGATAGTTTGGTAATTAATTGTTGGCCATGGTGTAATTTGGCCAATGTGGTTCCGAAACGTTGCAAGTGAACGAGTATTTCCGGGTTTTGGGCGTAAAAGTAGAAAGTCTCGGCTTGTTTGACCCATCCGTTGAAGGTTTTTTTTCTTCTGCCATTGATATTTAATATTTTGCTGCACATGGGGTCTTTGGTAAACGCGACCCGTGCAATAGCGACCTGTTCATTGTAAAATGTCTTGGCAATCTCTATGGCTTTGTCTATTTTTTGAAGTGCGCGTTTCATGTTGAGGTCCGCCGCATTTTTTTCCGCGATAAGCGCTGAGGCTTCTTCGTATAATCGTTGACCTATTGCTATTGTTTCCTGATTATAACCATATTCAGACAATTGTTGGGGGAAATTCTCTTGTTTTAAGAGGGTTAAAGCGTTCTTTACGTCCAAAATCTTTTGCTTGAGTGTTTGTTGGGTAAATTTTGACATGATTATCACCTTTTTTAGTCTTTTATTTGGAATTGAAGTGGATAACATTCTCCTTTGTCTGATTGCTTGCTAAGTTTATCTCTTGGTTGAAGTGAAATACGCGAGTTCGCTCTGCAAACGGGTTAAAAACATGGTGAAGTTGTATTTTTTTGCGGTCTTGTTGTCTTTTTCCGGGGTTCTGTTGTCTTTTTCCGTTGTCTTCTTGTCTTTTTCCGCAGACTTCTTGTCTTTTTCCTTGGTCTTGTTGTCTTCTTCCGCAGACTTCTTGTTCTTTTCTGCGGTCCCCTTGTCTATTTTCTTGGTATGCTTGTCTTTTTCTTTGGTTCAGTGGCATTATTCCTGTGCAGGTAGGCACTTCAAGTATTGGACTTGAACTGTCATGGGCGAACACGTAGTAATGAGTGTCTGAATTATCATGATTATATAGTAAAGAATTGGACTGGAAAAGTCAATACTTTTTTTGGGGAATTTTTTTTTTATGGATATGTGGATTCACTGTTAAAACTTTAAAAGCCTCTTAAATAAGATGGGAGGAATGGGAATTATGGGAGTTATGGGAAGTCTGGGAATTTTGGGAATCTTTCTATTTATCCCATAATTCCCATAATTCCCAGACTTCCCATAACTCCCATTGACTTTGCGGTCGATTGTTGCCTTTTTCCTAGTTGTTTTTCAGTGCTAAATGTGCTATAGTTATATTCTCGGAACGAATGTAAGCTACATGTGACTCGCAATGAAATAAACAGAGTGTAACTGGATGAAAGAGGACTATTTTACTAAAGACTCGCTTGCTACAACGGCCTCGCAACTGCTGAACGAGATCGCTCCTTTTTACCGGAAACGGAAATGGACGATACAGAACGATAGTGTGGCTTTGCTGGTTTTGGATATGCAATGCTATTTTCTGGAACGGGTGTCCCACGCCTTTATTCCTTCGGCTGAAGCGATTGTTCCGAATATAAAAAAATTGCAGGAATGTTTTCTGGAGCGTGGGGGGCGGGTGTTTCAGACACGACATGTTAATACTATGGAAAATGCAGGGGGGATGAATAGGTGGTGGCGAGAATTATTGACAGCTAGCAATGGGTTGTGCGAGGTGATTGGAGATATCACGGATGATCGGGTCAAATGCCTGGATAAATCACAATACGATGCGTTCTTTAAAACAAATCTGGAAACAGAACTAAAAACACTGGGCATTCATCAAGTGGTAATCACTGGGGTGATGACGCATCTGTGTTGCGAAAGCACGGCAAGATCGGCTTTTATGCGGGGCTTTGAAGTGTTTTTTGTGGTGGATGCAACGGCGACTTATAATCTGCAATTCCACCGCGCATCATTGCTCACACTTTCCCATGGTTTTGTGGTGCCTGTATTAACGGGGGAAATTGTGGGGGGAAAGAATGATTAATCGGTGGATAAAAGTGGCTATTGTGGGCGGGGGGCCGGCAGGTATGGCGGCAGCGATTCAATTGTCACGCTTTGATCTGCAACCGGTGATCTTTGAGAAAAAAAGACTGGGCGGTTTACTGTGGAACGCACAATGGGTGGAAAATTATCCGGGATTTTTCCCTGGCATTTCGGGTCCACAATTGGTGGACGCTTTCAAAGCTCATTTGAAATACTACAAGGTGCAGGTGGTGAAAAAAAAAGTGCATACGATTGGGTACGAGATAAATCGGGAACGGTTTATTCTGGATGCGGCTCACGACTGCTACGAAGCAGATATTCTGGTGATTGCAACGGGTACGAAACCACGAAAAGATGCATTCCTTACTATAATCCCCAGAGAACTGCGGGGATTGGTTAAATACGAGGTGGTTCGGCTATTACCAGAAAAAGGAAAGTGTATGGTAGTGATTGGCGGGGGCGATATTGCCTTTGACTATGCACTAAACCTGAGCATTCATAACGAGGTGACGATTCTCCACCGCCATGAGGAAATAAAAGCATTGCCACTACTGCAACGACGGGTTCAAGAGTCGCAACGGATTACTTTAATCGGCTCGACTGTGCCCATTAAAGTGGAAAAAGGAAAAAATAGGGGGCTAAAGATGACCTATATTAAAAAAACAGGCGATCAAACAAAACAAGCGATACTGGATTGCGATTACATGGTCCTGGCTATTGGACGGGAGCAGGAATTACCCTGCTGGGATAATTATTGCCTGGAAAAGAAAGAAGCACTGATGGCTCAAGGCCGTCTTTTTTTTGCAGGTGATGTGGTTAACGGTGGCTTACGCCAAGTCGCCATCGCCACAGGAAACGGCATTGAAATAGCAATGAAGATTAATGACCATCTCGCTAAAACAAATACTATTTCTGTCTCCGGCGAGCAGAAAGGGGACGGCGTCCCCCACGCTTTTGGGGAAATAAATTACTGCTCTCCACTCGGGGGTCAACTATGAAAGTAACGGCAATGGCAGGAACCCAAGACATCGCAATGGTTTATCTGGCGGAAATGGGGGCGGGCAAGTACATCGAATTCGTGGAATCGGTGCAACCACCGGTTCCTAAAGAAGAAAAATGGGTGTTGATTCTTTCTACTCTTTTTGGTTGTCCGGTAGGGTGTGCGATATGTGATGCGGGAGGTTGGTATCAGGGCAAGTTATCCAAAGAAGAGATTCTCGCCCAGGTGGACTACCTGGTTGAAAAATATTTCCCAGGCGGCACTGTGCCGGTGCGGAAATTTAAGATTCAATTTTCCCGCATGGGGGAACCAGCACTTAATCCTGATGTGTTGGCGGTGCTGGAAACATTACCTTCCCGCTATGATGCACCGGGATTGTTACCGAGTCTTTCGACGGTGGCACCTAAAGGAAGCGAGTTCTTTTTTGAAAGATTGCTGGAGATTAAGAACCAGTATTATAGTTATGGGCGTTTCCAGTTGCAATTTTCATTGCATTCGACCGATAGTGCGCAACGGGATAAATGGGTGCCGGTGAAGAAGTGGGAATTCAACCAGATTGCCTCTTATGGACGTCGTTTTTATAATAGGGAGCAAGGGGACCGCAAAATCACGTTAAATTTTGCCCTGGCAGAGGATACTCGGCTCTCAGTACCGAAATTATTGGGACGTTTTGATCCGGCTGTTTTTATGATCAAGATCACACCGGTTAATCCAACGGTAAGAGCGTTGCAGAATGAGATTGTTAACGAGGTAAAAGGTGATTCCCCTGCGGATGAACCGGGTATTGCAGGGTTGTTACGGGCGGCAGGTTACGATGTGATTGTGAGTATTGGCGAACGGGAAGAAAATAAAATCGGCAGCAATTGCGGCCAATATATCAAACGCTTTCTGGAAACGGAATCATCACGACTGATGGATTCCTACGAATACGGACTGGAAGAAACGAAGAATCGGGGATAAAATACTAAAATGGCCAAAAAAATTATTAAAAAACAGAAGACAACGTTACAGGAAAAAAATAATAATATGTTCATCAACAGACGTGAGATGGTGCAAGAGGTCTCGCTGAAGATTAAAAAAGGGGAAACAGCGATTGTATTGCAAGGCATTGGTGGTTCGGGGAAATCAGTGCTACTGGAACAAATTGTCGGGGGGCTACGGAAAAAAAAATTCACTGTGATCTCTTTTGAAGGTCAAATCTCGGCGGAAATTTTTCTGAAACGATTGGCAGAACACGCCCTAAAAGCAGGAATCGAGGCTGCAGAAACTATTTTTACTGACCAAGGGGAATATAAGGAAAAACTGGAGAAACTACTGGGGGATTTTATCTATAAACAAAAACTGGTGCTGGCATTCGAAGACTTTGACGAGAACCTGGACAGCGATGGAAAATTTCGTAATGAACGGTTACATGAACTGCTCACCTTTTTAAAGGATTCACTGGCAAAAAAAGAGGCGGTGATGCTTTTTACCAGTTGTTATGAAATTCCAAAATTTCCAGTGGTGTCAGTGGCGTTGTTTTCGTGGTTGGAGTTTCAGCAGTCTGTATTAAAGACCGAGTGGTTGAAGCGGTTGGATGAACCATCGTTGCAAACACTTTATTTTGAGATGGGTGGGTTTCCACGCGTCGTGCCCATGTTGGAACAGATTGCCCGCGTGCTCTTTCCCACTGGACGTTTTCGTTGGTCTGAATTGCGGGAACGGGTGCCGCATTTAACCGATCGGGTGCTTCATAAAGAGAGTGAGAACACGGATTTTTCCTATTTGTTAGTGGCAGCGTTACTGGCACAAACAGAGAAAACAGTTCGTGATGCACTGGAAATTCTGGCGGTGTATCGGGGTGTTGTGTCGCCAGATGCACTGGTTATGCATGGGATTACGATTACAGCAGAAATTAGCCAAGCATTGGCTGTGGGATACGGGGTTGGGGTTGTGGAAACAGGCGGGGATGTGGGGTATAAAGTGCCTCGGTTTGTGGCGGGTATTGTGCGCGGACAAATGGGCGAAGAAGTATTAAAACATGCGTACAGTGTCGCGGCGCGGTATTTTGCGGCCCGACAAGATGATGAATCACAATTGGAAGCACGTTGGCACTATTTACAAGCGGGAATGGTAGAAGCGGCAGCGGTATTAACGTTTACGTTAGACCCCCATTTTTGTACGATGGGGTATCCGCAGTGGGCTTTTGACTTGGTGCGGGAGTTGGAACGTCATGCGAAAGAACTGGGGGAACAGAATCGGCTGCACCTTTATAATCGGTTGGGAATGATGTATGCGTTGTTTGGTCGTTTGGATGAGGCGTTGAAAAATTATGAGGCGTCAAACGAACTCAATCTATCGCAAGGTAACTTGGCTGCTAGCGGGTTGAATCTGGGACAAATCGGCATGCTCTATGAAGCAAAAGGGAAGGATGATGAGGCGTTGGATTATTTTGAACGGGCGCTGGCGACTTACGAGGGATTGGGAACTGACTATTTGTCGGCGTTAGCGGACCATCTGGAACAAATAGGCGCGATTCATAAACGAAAGGGAAATTATAACGAGGCTTTTGCTAAATATAAAAAAGCCTTGGCTATCAACACGGAAAAAAACAATCGCAAAAGTATGGGGTTGGACTTGGAACAATTGGGCCGTATTCATGATGAACAGGGACAGTTTGGGGAAGCGTTGGACTATTACGAACGTTCGCTAATCGAAAGAGACGCGCTAGATAATCAGCGGGGGAAAGCGGTGTTGTGGCATCAAATGGGAAATGTCAATTTTGTGCAAGGAAAGCTGGAGCCTGCGTTTGAGTTTTATCAAAAGGCGTTGGCTTTGAATGAAAAACTGGGAGATTTTAAATCCAGCGGGTACAGTCGGGGTCAAATCGGCTTGATTCAGCAACGGTGGGGTAACATGGATGTGGCGTTGGATCATTTTGAGAAATCATTGGTTGATTTTGAGAAAGCAAAAGAAGAAAAAGGAATGGCTGCGGGTCACCATCAGGTGGGACGTATCTATCAAAATAAAGGCGATCAAGAGCAAGCTCTGAACCACTATCAAAAGGCTGTGGAGTTACGGGAAAAGACAGGTGATTTGATGGGGGTGGCGATTACTTATGGTCAATTGGGAATACTCTTTTATGAAAGGGAAGAATGGGAAACGGCGTTGCGTTATGCCGTGCAAGCCTACGCGATTTTTTCGCGTTATGGTTCTCCCAATGCGGAATTGTCCAAACAAAACATGTTACGCATTCGCGCCCAAATCCCAGTGGAAAAGTTCGCTGAGATTTTAAAGGAATACAACATTAACCAGGGGAAATAATAAGGGGGGATAAAAGGGAAGGATAAAAAAAGGTGGGGTGGATGAGGGGATTTGAACCCCCAACACTCGGTGCCACAGACCGATACTCTACCCTTGAGCTACATCCACCATTTTCACCATATTGGGTATTATTGATTCTAAAAGATTATTGTATACTATTTCGCTTGATAAGTCAATAGGTTATTTTTAATCTGGGGTTACTGGCATTTTTTTTAAAACATGATGGACGATATGGACGATGTGGACTGAGTGGACGATGTGGACAAAAAATCTTTTGCGTTGGGTCCACATCGTCCATTCATTGACTTACGATTGATTTAAGCGTTATTTAATCGTTAGTCTGTTGTTAGTTTAACGTTTATCAGTTAGCATTTTTGCATTCTCGACAAATTCGTTGATGTGGTTTTCCTCTTTAAGTTTTGCCAGGATGCGGTTGATTTCATTCAGGAGTTCCTGGTTTCCTTTTTTAACAGCTATAGCAGAACCCAGCATATTGTCGAATCTTTCGCATTGGATGGAGGAGAATGTTTTTTCTTGGCGGAGATAGGAATCAGCCACTGGTTTTTCCAAGATGATCGCATCAACCAGTCCTTTTTTAAGACTGATGACCAATTCTTCAATGGTTTCACGAACGATGAATTCCGCGCCCACGATTTGTTGGGTGGCCATTTCTTGTTGAATCGTGTCTTTTTGCGTGCCCACTCTTTTCCCTCTTAAATCTTCCACCGTGGTAATCTTTTCCGCGTTTTCTTTCTGAATCACGATGCTCTGGATCGCTTGGTAATAGATATCAGAAAAAGAAGCGATTTTCTTTCGTTCTTCGGTGGGATGCAAACCAGCGATAGCAAGATCAATTTGATCGGTATCCAAGGCGTTAAAAATACGGCTGAAGATCAGGTCTTTGATCACTAACTTGACTCCCAATTCCTGGGCAATGACCTTGGCTATATCAATATCAATACCCACGAGTTCACCATCCTTGTCATTGAGAAGATAAAATTCATAGGGTGGATAATCTGCACTGGTTCCCACGACTAGCTTCCCCACGGATTTAATTTTTTCGATGGCCGCATTACCCGGTGCGGCATTGAGGTCATTTGAACCGACACATGGCATGACGATCAATACGATCATTAAGACTACAGCCGAGATAATTCCTTTTACCAAACATTTTTTGTTCATATTCTGTCCTCCTTCTTTCTATCTTAAATTCTATATATGTCTATATATATCTATATATATTTTTTCATTGCGTTATCCTATTTATAAGATATAGCAAATCTGAAATGGTTTGTCAATAAAAATTAAACAAAAAATTATTTTGTTAGGTTCACCTTGATATGAATGATATTGGCAGCTATTTCGACGATCCCCTTTTTGCCGCGAAAGTCAGTGAAAGAGAGGAACGTATCACGGGTTTCGACTACTTTGATGTAAGAATCAAGATGCTGTCGCAGATAATCAAAGGCCTGCCGGGCCAATGTCACATCGGGGTAAGGAACAAAAATTTGGGTGTAAGTGTTTTTATCTTCATCAAGATACTGGGCACTCACACCAAAAATAGTATTGTGCAATTGCAGAATGTCTCCTTCACCCAAAATGAAAATGGCTTGCAAGGTATATGGCCCACGAATGAGCAGTTCCGAACTTTTAACACGATTATCCAGCGGCAACAGGGCAAAAAGGTCGGCCACGGGTTTCTGCGGAATATTTTTTAAGGTTCCATTAGCCAATTGAACCAAAACAGGTAACAAGGAACTCTTCCCAGAGAAATTATTGACTTTCACATAGTATTGACCTTTCTGAACCATCACTTGGTAATCATCGCCCGAGTTTCGTTCTTGGATTCCTGGTAGTGGAGTTTCCGTGCCGCAGTTGATCAGGTAAATTCCCAGTGCCGCTTCCGCGCTGTCCATGCGGTACGTTTCGATTGCGATCTCATCCTTGGTGGCATTCCCATACTTTTGCAGTTTCAGTATTTCAAAGCCCATTTCCAAGAACAATTCGGAACCACCATCAATGTGACCATAGAGACCATTTTTATTGAACTCCCGTTCCGGGCCCATCTTTTCCCAGCCCGGTACATAAAAACTGTCCGGGAACAGATGGACGGCTTCTTGCGCCTGTATCCTACAGGAAACAAGCGCAAAAAGGAGTATCCAAGATAACATTCCTAACAGGGTTAATTGTTTTTTACCCACCATTTTATTTTATTTTTCCAGGCTTATACTTTCACGTGGCTGATTTTTTTTGGGTCCGCGATACCCAGGCCCAATTTTTCAGCGTAACGGAGGTATTCAGAGTAGCGGGGATGTTCATTGAAGCCTTTGACTTTCATTTCGCGTCGTTTTTCGGTTATGATATTGTGACAGATCATGTCCATGGCAAAAGGATCGGTGGCGAAAAACAGGGTATTATACAAATAGGTGAATTCGGCATTGGGCATTGGACCACCATCGTACTGGGCACGTAAACCATCAATGATATTGAGTACCATTTTGTCCCGGATAACGGGGAACGCGAGTACCTCGGTACACACATTAAAAAATAACGGCATGTGCAACCGCCCAGTATTACAAATAGCCCCGTAACCCATGTTTTTAGTGGCCATTGAAACACCATTCCCCGTGTTTTTGAAAACAGGCAGATTGATGATCTTGGTTAATTTTTGGGTCAGCAATTTTCCAAAAAAGGAGTGCTTACCATTCACCACGTGCTGGTTGAGATAAGGCAAATCTTTCGGACCATCCACATCGGCGAGATAAAACACGTTTTTATCAAAATTATTAATGCTGATATGTTGACCCGACGCATCCAACCATTTGGAGTTGTCCTGTGTTTTGCCTTCAGCCGCCGCTTCATCCATGGTTTGCAAGCCTTCTATACCGACACCAGGGAATCGTTCGGCTGTAAAACCAGCATCTTTGAGCATGTAATCAAAACGGTCCCAAATAATGATATTCTTCAGGGGTAAACCATTGCTTTTCAGCCAGTTGATGACAGCCTCGACCACTTCGATGCGGGTATTGATCAAACCGGCGCCCACGGGATTCACTTTTAAACCGACGACATCGTCTTTCTTAAAGAAGAGGTTAAAACTCTCTTTCATATTTTTGCCGGTTAACCCGGTAATGCCTTTTTCTACCATTTGGGCTACAATAGTTGCGTCCACTTTTTCAGTAGTCATGGCATTGGCATTAGACGTTTCAATCACCCGTCCAGGAAAGAGACCGGGCAGGGAATAGGTGCTCTTGGGAACTTTAAGTACGTCTTCCACGTTGGTTTTGGGTAAGGGCGGTGGTGTCGTGGGTTTTGTTTCCTGTGACCAGAGGCTGGGTGTGCCCAGAACCAGTCCAGAACCAACGATAGTGCCAATACTACCGGTGATTTTTAGAAAATCACGCCTCTTCATATCCCATCCTTTTTGGATACTGCTGTATGCCCCGTTTGCGGTGCGTGTCTTGTTACTCATTTAATATCCTCCTTTTCAATCAGTGGTATGTTATAATATGATTATATAATATAGTATAATATATAGTATAATACAATGAAAGAAAAAAAACAATTTTTTCTGCCTGAACGTATAACATTAAAGCAGTACAGTAAGACTATTTATTGTAGATTATAACAGCGTATATAATAAGGAGGAAACACCATGAGTTTTTTACAGTACCCGAAGTATTTAAGAAAAAATATTTTATTGTTTTTTGTACTCGCCCTGTTGCTCTCAACAGCCGTGATGGCAGAGGAAAAGTTGATTCAATCCACGGATGCGCAGTTGCGTTTGCAGTGGTACGGGGACCACGTGGCTTTAAAAGAAGTCTCGCTTTTAAAAAATATGCAGTGGCAGTTCCTGGGGCCTAAAAACATCAGCGGACGGATGACAGATGTGGATGTAGTCACTCCCAAAGGCAAGAATTACGTGATCTATGTGGCTGGCGCAACAGGTGGGGTCTGGAAAACAGAAAATGAAGGGGTCACCTGGGAACCTATCTTCCAACATGCAGCTTCAACGGCTATCGGCGATATTACTCTGGCGCCATCAAACCCGGATATTATCTGGATCGGAACAGGGGAAGCGAATATTTTCCGCAGTTCTAACGCGGGCATTGGCGTGTTTAAATCAACGGATGCAGGCAAAACCTGGAAACACATGGGATTAACTGGCACGTATACGATTCCCCGCATTGTGATCCATCCGACGAACCCGGATATAGTGTATGTGGCGGCTTCGGGTCACGAGTGGACAAATAATGTGGACCGCGGGGTGTATAAAACGACGGATGGTGGCACTACCTGGGAAAAAGTATTTTATGACAATGAAAAAACAGGGGCGATTGACTTGGTCATGGACCCAACTCACCCGGATACATTATATATGTCTACTTGGCAACGCATTCGTCTGAAATGGAATGACCCGCGCAATAAAGCGGATTATACGGGCAGCGGTATCTATAAAACAACGGATGGGGGCGCGACGTGGAAGCCAATTAATAATGGTCTGACCGAAGCGAAAAATCGGGGTCGTATCGGCATTGATCTCTGCGCGGCAAAACCGAATGTGCTCTACGCCTTCATAGATAATTATGAGTTTGCCGGGAAAAACGAGAGCGAAGAAACAGATTCTTACGGTCGCCCTTCCCGTGATAGAATCAAGGGTTCCACCATTTATCGTTCTGATGATGGTGGCGAGAATTGGCGCAAAACCAGCGTGGATTCAACTTACATGGAAGACCTGCCAGGAACGTATGGCTGGGTCTTTGGCCAGATCAAAGTCGACCCTGTCAATGAAAACAGAATCTACGTGATGGGTTTGGGCCTGAATATTTCCGAGGATGGTGGGAAAACCTTTCGCGAGTTGGTGGGTATGCATGGTGATTTGCACGGTTTATGGATCGATCCCGCCAATACTTCTTATCTGGTCAATGTTAATGATGGTGGCGTGGTCGTTTCCTATGATATGGGCAAGAACTGGCGTGTTTTTACCGATAATGTGCCTCTCGTCCAATTATTTACCATTATGGTGGATCTCGCCCAACCGTTTCATGTGTATGCTTCCATTCAAGACCATGGCAGTTATCGTGGTGTGGTGGATTTGAGTCAGGGTCGCAATGATATTCCAGCCCAGGTGTGGGAAACAGCCCCGGGTGGGGAAGGAAGCCGTCATGCCATTGACCCCACGGATGAAAATATCGTTTATTCGGCTGGTTTTTATGGTAGCATCATGCGCACTGATTTTAAAGCGAATAAAACAGAATTAATCGTGCCCAAACCTCCCAAAGGAGAACCACCTTATCGCGGCCAATGGTTGGCACCGTTTATTATCTCTTCCCACAACCCGCGTATTCTCTATTTAGGTCTGAACTATCTTTTCCGCTCTATGAATCGCGGCGAATCCTGGGAACGGATCAGCCCGGATTTGTCTTATAATGATCCCAACAAAAAAGGCGATATCCAGTACCAAACCCTTTTTACTATCTCTGAATCTCCGTTGAAGTTCGGATTGATTTATGCAGGTACGGATGATGGGCGCGTCCATGTGACCAAAGACAGTGGGTTGACTTGGACAGAAATGACCAAAGGTCTCCCTTATGGCAAGTGGGTTTCCCGTATCGAAGCCTCGGCGTATGATCTAGGCACAGTCTATATGACTCAAAACGGTAAACGGGATGATGATTTTGTGGCCTATGTATGGAAATCCACCGATTATGGGAAAACGTGGCATAGTATTACCGGTAATATTCCCAGCGGGCCAGTGAATGTAATTCGCGAGGACCCGAAGAATAAAAACCTGCTTTATGTAGGCACGGACATCGGCGTTTATGCGACGCTGAATGGTGGGAAAACGTGGCATGTATTGGCTGGGAATTTCCCCACCACATATGTTCATGATCTCATCGTTCATCCCCGCGATAATATCCTCTTAGCAGCCACCCATGGACGCGGTGCTTGGGCCATGGATGTCTCTTATCTCCAGCAAATGACCGATGAATTGTTGGCAAAAAAGGTTCATCTGTTCTCCATTGCGAACGCTACCCTCCCTATTCTGGAATGGTGGGGGTATGCAGGGGGTCAAAAAGCCTATTGTCACTATTATTTAAAAGAAACACAACCGGTTTTGGTCACTGTTAAAAACGCGGCAGGAAAAATAGTGCAGGTAATAAAAGCCACGGGTGATGCGGGAATCAATACGATTATCTGGGACTTACAAGCGATGGAAGACAAGGACGCCAAAGAAAAACCAAAAACGCCCTACGTGGAACCGGGAAAATACACGGTGATACTTACGGCGGGAACAGAAACACTGGAAAGCAATCTAGACGTTTTAAAATAAATTAGCTTGAGCACGGTAGCCGGGAACCTTTTTTATATAATAAAAAGGCTTCCCGGTACAGTGTTAATGGCTCGAATTATCCGTAGTGATGGTACCCGTGGTGATGTTTAATAAAAATAGTTGGGGTGAGGGTAATAATGGATCGGGATTGGTTTCGCGGTCTTCTTTTTTTAGGTGTAATGGGATGTCGCTTTCCAAGATCAATGTAGAACCTTCCCAGTGATCAATATTGATGACCCCCGGATAGGGATTAATTTCATGTAATACCTGGTACACGTATTCCGTTCGTAATTTTTCCAGATTCACTACTTCCAAGATTGGGTGGCCTTCGCCTACCGAGAGGACCGCTAAATATTTTCCGTCCGGGGATGACAGCAAGTGAACCACTTCAATGAGACTACTCAAATTCGTGCCCAATTTTTTATTGCCGTATGCATTGAGTAAAAACCAAAAGGTGTCTGCCTCTTCCTGGGTGCGGATAGTCATTATTATTTCATCGTTGCCAATGGGATAAAACATTACACCCTTGTCCATCACGTGCTGCAACGTGATCTCCTGGGCATTGGCGCAGACATTTAATATTACCCACAATACTATAAAGAATAATAATTTTTTCATCAGTTACCTTCCTTGCTAGTGCGCATTATAAGCAATTATAACCAAATAATAATTAATTTTCAAGGGGGGGGGACTCTCTGGATTCACTGGCAATTCTTTGGGAGTATTGTAAAAGCAAGTGGGAGTTATGGGAGTTCTGGGAATTATGGGAATTATGGGAGTTATGGGAGTTATGGGATAAAATAAATATTCCCATTCTTCCCAGAACTCCCATATTTCCCATACTTCCCATTAACTTGGCGGTGGATTAAAGAGAGGAAATAGGGTTGCTTTTTTATTTAATATATTCTACAATGCATTTTTGGCAGCATAAAAAAATAAAAGAAAAGGAGAAACCCAATGAATACATTGAACGTTGCACTCTTCGGACCGCCAGGAGCAGGAAAAGGAACCCAATCGAAATTACTGATGGAGAAATTTAACCTGACCTATATTGCCACCGGCGAAATGCTGAGAGAAGAAATCGCCGCAGGCACGGACCTGGGACTCTATGCTAAAAAAATTATCTCCCAGGGCCACCTGGTTTCTGATGAAGTCATCGTTCAATTAATCGAAAAAAAAATCACCCATACCCCTGGTGCCCGCGGGTTCCTTTTTGATGGTTTCCCCAGAACTGTTGTGCAATGCTATATCCTTGAAGGGTTATTACTCAAATTCAACTCCACACTCTCCTGCATGTTGGGCCTGGATGTTCCTGAAGAGGAATTGATGGCACGAATCCTCAATCGTGGCAAAGACTCCAATCGTACCGATGACAATGAAATGGTCATCCGGCACCGTTTCGTTGAGTACAAAAACAAAACTATCCCGGTCGCGGAATTCTATAGAGAAAAAAGGAAATACTTCGCCATTGATGGGATAGGAACAGTGGAAGAAATTTTCGCTAGACTCAACCGCGCCGTGGAATCCACTTTAAAAGAATCCTGGCAAAATATTGTGGTCTTTGGCCCTCCAGGAGCTGGAAAAGGAACGCAAGCATTACGTCTGGCACAAAAAAATAACCTGATTTACATGGCCACTGGTTTGATGTTGATGGATGAATATTATAAAGGCACAGATATCGGAAAAATGTCGAAAAAATACATGGATGCAGGTGAACACGTGCCAGATGAGATTCCTATCCGTTTAATTGAACGAACCATCGAACAAAATCCAACTTCCATGGGATTTATTTTTAAAGGATTTCCCCGCACCATGGTTCAAGCGTATATCTTGGATGGGCTATTGCGTCGTCTCAATTCGTCTGTATCGTGCATGGTTCATTTTGATATGTCTATTCTTAAGTGCATCAAACGATTAAAAGCCCGTGGTCAATCAATGCAAAAACGAGACTATGATATAAATACCGATATTATCCTGCGCCGCATGGAAGAATACGAGGAAAAAACGATCCATGTAGCTGACCACTACAAAGATCAAAAAAAATACTTCCTGATCAACGGCGACCAGGACCCGGACATGGTGTTCAATGAATTTGAAGCCATTGTAAAAAAAGGTTCCCGGATAATTTAAGCGGCGTGTGGCCTACGGGCGAATTAATTTATTCGTCCGTAGGACGCCGTTTATTGATGCTAAATTATTTTTTACAGTTTAATAGCACTGTTCCGCGAATACCCGTACATGTTGGCGAGCTAGTTCTTCATTATCCGGTATTCCCGTTACATTCTGGCGACATCGACCTTTCCCAAAAACAGGATAAAGATGCTCGTTATAAATATGAACCGCCGCATCTTCGCGACATTCGGGATTGCGGAACAAGCCCGCGTATTGCTCCGCATAAAGATACTCCATCGGAGTTCCCTGTACTAATTTGCGCCACAATGCTTCCGCATGGGCTACCCGTTCCAAGGCCATAGTGTGCTCTCCTTCCAAACGGGCCAGATCCTTGGTTAACGCTTTGGCAAAAGCACGGGTAATGGCATGTTCAAAAGAGGAACCGCGGGCTCGTACAGCGGCGTACAATAGTTTTGACATCGCCTTGTCTGTCGCTTCATCAGGACAAAAAACCAATAACAATCCACAGGGTCGTAATGAAAAGGTCACAAATGCTTTGGTAGGACTGATAGCCAGGAAAAAGGGAACTTTATTCTCGATAAATGGTTGGATTTGTAATTGATAACTCTTTTGCATCACTTCATCATACCCGCCATCAGCCAACCGGGAAGCAAATTCAAAACCAGAATAAGCCCGATCCAAAAGAATATATTTATTATTCTTCGCAGCCGTTTGCGCACGCTCAATAATCCGTTCTTTTTCCACCACGCGCCCCGTCGTGTTCATGGGGCCAGCTTGATAGATCGTAAATGTGTCCTGATCCGAAATCACGGCATCCTCGGGAAATTCCTCGGTGGATATGCGGCAACTCTCAGCAATCGTTTTATAAGCGGGCCAACCAAATTCTTGAAAGCCCAGCTTCTTGATATTACTATTGAGTTTTAATGCGATTTCCACCGCCGTTTTGATAGCACCAGTTCCCGCATCTGAAGGTAATGCGAGCTTGAACTGACTCGCATATTGTTCAGGAATGCGCTGCCATTTCAGCACTGCTTTTTTTACATCTTCCAGAATCTTGTTGGAATTCATGTACGTCCCTTCCTCGCACACCGTCAGCTCTTTCCGGGTATACTCCAGCAGTGTGGCAGATGTCGCCATCGGCTTGCCATCACCAGTTAAAATAATACCAATACCGTAATTGTGCCCGTCCGGGTCTTGATCGCAGATCACCTTAACGATGAGATTGGGGTCCTGACCCTGATTTAAAAGTTTTACCGCTTGCTCATGCACTTTTTTTCCAAATTCTAAACTCATATCACTATCTCCTGCCAACGTTTTTAACGCATAATTCGTTATAATAAAAATTATAATCAATAAAAAAAAAGTATTTTACTCGAAAAAGCAGATAAATACAATAGAGCCCTCTGAATTAATCTAAATTTATAGACAAAATGTTCTTCACCGCATCTTGTTCCCGCATTCCCCGCAGAAACGGGATTCAGCGGAATTCTTTGCACCGCATTTGGAACATTCATTCATTCCGAGCGACCCCCCGCAGTTGTTGCAGAATTTTCCTTCTCCTGCTGGTTTGCCACATTTAGGACAAAGAGTTTGTTTGCTTTCGATTTCACCATGAAAGACTTCTGTTTGCGAGGCTTTTTGGCGGATATCCTGGACCATTTTTTCCGCTTTGGCCGCAGCTACTTCCACATTCATGCGTGGTGCATCATCGACACACAAGCCTTCTTGTTCATTCCAATCGTTTTCACATACCCAGCGTTTGCAACGTGGGCAACGAATAAAATGGCCCTTCGCTTCGTTTTGCGAGGTTTCAAACACCGTCTCGTGTTCCTTGTGCCACTCCGGCGACATCCCCTGAAAACGTTCGGACAGAATATTTGACCCTCTCTCAAACTGATGACCAATGTTATCCTGGCCAATTAAAGACGCACCAAAAGATAACGCCCGTCCAAGTCCACCCAAGAACTTTCCCTTCTTGTAACTCTTGGATTCTGTAAACTCTGATTTATAGCCTTCATTGCACAAATCACAAAAAAAGGTAAACTGGAACCCAGCTTCAGTACTGTTATCTGCATAATTATCCGTAAATGGTTTTAAGGACATTTGTTTTCTCCTTTAGATGATTTTATTATAGAATATCATATATAGACATATATATATGGTATATCGATTTCATGATTATTATTTATCCCGCATGGGCTTGCCGCATTTGCTGCAGTTCTCATGGATAACTGACTGCACTGCCTTGCATTTCTTGTTGGGACAAGTAATGGTGAGCGTGGCCTCGCAATGTTGGCAGTAATCGCCTAAAAACGTGGTCTTCGCACAGGCCGGACATATTACTTCCAGTTTAATACCACATGAACTGCATGCTTTCCAGCCCCTCTCTATAGGACTCTTACAGCGCGGGCAACGAAGTCCGCCAGGATTAACTTTCCCACAAAAAGGACAGACATTGGCGTCTGGCGGCACCAATACAGCGCAATATTGACACGGATGCTTGTAACCTGACATGATCTAACCTCCTTTCTCCCATTTTTTATCGTTATCCCGGCAATCCACATTGAATTGCAACACGTTTAACACATCGGCCTGCCATTGCTCCACAGAACGGTGCATCACCCTGCCAATAAATGCGGCACGCAACATGCGCAAGGCGGGTAACCGCTTTAAAGAAAACTTGTATTTTATATAGTCAGGCTCATCAAATCTCTTTTCAGGTAAATAAACAGGCAAACGACGGAAATTGATGGTTAACATGTTCCGATTGAAGCGATTCACAAAATCTTTCATCTGTTGCTCCAATTCATCCATATTCGTGATCATACGGTATACATCCCGGTCCAAGAATCGAAAGACATAGGTCGCATGACCACTTCCTTCTTCCCCACCTTCTTCCTCGTCTACACCCGCGCTTTCCTCTGTTTCCCGTTGCGGTAACCGTGCCATTTCCATGACCACCGCATTGCCCGGTTTCCCTGGCACATTACTATAAAAGGGTACCAGGAACCATACTGTATCACCGGTTAAATCGCCCAGCAATCCCCTTTTGAAACCCATGAAACTATTTTCCGCGTTCCCCAGTGTTGTTAGATACTCGTAGCGGGGACCAATGGCAGTCGTTTTTAATACCTTTTCCATTTCCAGCCACATGGATGGCGAAATATCAGCCACTTTAGACTTGGCAACAGCCCGACCATCTTTCATCAGAGCGGATAATTGGCGGATAAACACCCCATCCACCCCGGGCAACAGTTCCTTGAGAAAAGTGTGCGTTCTGACCCCCAGATTATTCAACGCATCTGTTAAACTCTTTTTTAACGGGTCCAGTTCCGTGCCTAACTTGGAAAGGAAAACGTGCTCTCCAGTTTCCGTCAAAACTTCCAACCGGTAATCCAAGCACGAGACATTCTCAATTAAACCAAAAGGAATCCTGACTACCTCACCTTGTTCCGGTAAGATGACCAAAGACGTTTCATATAACCTGACCCGGCATTTACCGTTAATCGGTAACCCTTTTGCATCAGGAAGATATTCCACATCAGCAGTCACATCTTTTTTGCGGATGACTTCTTGGGCCAACATATCCTGTAAAATTATCTCGTTGCGGCATTGGAACAAGATTCTAACGAAATCTTCATAGCGATAGCCCAATCGATCCAGGCGTATTTTCTCCCCGGAAAGCAACGTGATCGATATCTTGTAATCACTCGCGATTATTCTCTCCGTATCTCGCAAGGCAAACACCAGATCCTGCCCGGATTCAGCCAATATGGAGAGATACTCTTTTTCTATGACGGCAACCGCCTTGCCCCCGCTTGATTCCGCGGAACCCGGCTCAACCAATGAATAATTCAATCGACACTTAATAAAAATTACGGTTTCATTCATCTGTATTTCTCTTCATCTTTACCTTTGAAGAAAATTTATAATCTAGGTTTGAGATGAAGTCAATAGGAAAACACAAAATTTTATCCCCCTAAACAAAAAAAATTAAAAAAAATAAAAAATTATTGATTATTCGCTTGACAGAACTGATTAACTGATATATTATAGTAGTGCAGTTGATGGTTGACTGTAAAACGAGTGAAGGAGAAAGTAATGAAGAAGAAAAAGAAGAAAGAATTTAGCGGGTCAAACAATTAAGGGGGAGGAGGCGGATCATGGGAAAAGACAACAAAGAGTTTTTTGATATTGATGTGGATGTCAAATCGGCTTTGCCCGTTTATGAGCAGGTAAAACGGGCCATCAAGTTGGCCATATTGGCCGGGCGTTTAAAAGATGGTGAGAAATTGATGTCTTTGCGGGAATTGGCTTTAAAATTACAAATCAATCCCAATACAATCATCAAGATATACAACCAGTTGGAAGTGGAAGGGTATATCTATTCCCGGCCCGGTGCGGGATATTTTGTCAAAAATGACCGGGTCAAAATGAAAAAAGAACGTTTCGAGTATTTTGAAAAAGAGAGCCTGGATTATATTGCCAAAGTGATTGAACTCGGGTATTCCTTTGACGATATCTTGGATATCATGCGTAAATACTTTAACCGCGAACAACCCACCGGGACAATCACAGTACCCGTGGCAAATTAAAAAGGAGGTAATAATATGGAAAAAGCAATGATCAGAATCAGAAATTTAAACTTTAATTATGGGAAAGTCAAAATATTCGACAATTTTTGCCTGGATATCATGGAAGGTGAAGTGACCTTGATCACCGGTATCAATGGCGTGGGAAAAAGCACGTTGTTACGGTTAATGGCCGGCGTGTTGAAACCGTCCAGCGGCACGATTACCTATCATGACGTGCTGGGCAAAGATCACCGGCGTTATACCGGGTTTATTTCCGATTCCATCAGTTTATACGAGAGTCTCACCGTGGCCCAGGCCATTGATTTACATATGTCCGTTTACAAAATCACCACCTTTGACGATTCCCTCTTGAAACGAACCAAGATCGACCGGCAACGGAAAATAAAAGAACTCTCCGTGGGACAACGCGCTCTATTTCATTTGAACCTGATCCTGGCCACAGAACCAAAACTATTACTGATTGACGAAATCCTTCATTCCATAGATGTCTATTTGCGCGGCGTTTTTCTCAAGGAACTACTCAAGCTGATGAGTGAAAAGAAGGTGACCGTGGTATTCGTCAATCTTAATTTCACCGATATCGAAAACATCGTGGACCGCATCATCCTGTTAAGAGATGGTGAGGTCGCCGTGGATGAAATGATTGACTCATTGAAGTCCAGGGTTAAAAAGGTGCTTGCAACCACCCCGCCCAAGAACTTACCCGTGCTCTTCCAGGTCGATTATTCAGATCACGCCGAGTATTATATCTATCCTTTCCTTGAAAAGAACCACGCCGAAATAGACGGGGTGGTAAAGGATTTGGATTTGACCGCTATCGTCAGCGCCTTCATCGGCGGCGAGTATGCGCTTTAAGTTTACAGCGCTTCGGAGGCCACCGTGTTTAAAAAAGAATTGATCGATAGTGTAAGAACCCTTGCCCAATCCCTGATAGTCCTTTTATTGATTCCCATTGCCATGGTATTGGATTGGCATGTATTGCATGCCCAGTGGGAGGTGGCGGGAATGTTTCAACCCCTGTTCCTGGCCATCATTATTATTTTTGCCGCGTATGCGGGCGTGTCTATCTTCGGCATGGAAAAAAAAGACAAGGCCATGGAATACCTTCTTTCCCTGCCCGTACCTATCTGGAAGATCATGATCGCTAAAATTTTGCCCCGGTTGATCCTGCTACTTATCCTGATTGTGACCGGTGGGGTTTTGGGCGTGTTGCAATCCATTGTCGTTGACAGCATCAGTCTTCTGATTGTTTTTTTATTGGCTGTATCCTTGAGTTTAGCCGTCGAATCAGCCATTAATGCCATGGTCGGCGTGTTGCTGTTGAATGTCATCCTGTATTATTCTTCCCTCATCGCCAGTTATCTCACCATGACCCACCACGTGTTCCGTAGCGAGGTTCCCCTCGTTCTCGTGTCCCAGCTTCTTCCCGCCTTGCTACTGTTGGTCCCGTTTGTGACTGCCTTTGTTCTGGCTATGAAACGTTTGGATTTAAAACCTCTGAAATGGCAGGGAAAACCATACCAAAAAATTGCCCTGCCTGCACTGGTAGCGTTGATTCTCTTTATCCTGTTGTTTTTAAAAAACTATCTGGTATGGATAAATGTGGTCGAATAAACTCCAAGGATAATAAACACAATACGAGGCTAACTATGACAAAAATGTTCAAAAAAATAATACTAATTGTTTTAATATTAATCTCCCTTATGTTGACCGGTTGCAGCCGCAAGACCGTGTTTGACGCCGCAGAAGCTGGCGATAAGGCTGCGGTTCTTTTAGCATTGCAGAAGAACCCATCGTTGATACAGGCCAAGGACGCCAATGGCTACATGTTGCTACACCGTGCCGCCGCTGGTGGACAAAAAGAGCTGGTAGTCATGTTGCTGGGCCGGGGTGTGCCTGTAGATGTGCGGAGCTATTATAATAATGTAGGCCCCACAGCACTCCAATTGGCTGCAGCCAAAGGGAATTTGGATTTGGTGCGCTATTTGGTTGAAAAAGGCGCGGATGTGAATGCCACTTCTTCCAGGCGTGATTCATTTTATACTCCACTTACTTATGCCGTGATGAAGGGGCATATGGAAGTAATCACATTCCTTATCAGTAAAGGCGCGGTGGTGAAAAGTGAGACAAAAAATCTCTATAATCCATTGTTCCATTCCATTATTCTGGGAAGATTCGAAATTGTAAAATTACTAATCGCCCAAGGTGTGGAAGTTAATGGCGTCATGCAAGGTGGCAAGACCGCATTGCAGCTTGCAGTATCCTATGAACGCGAGGAGATTGCAAAACTATTACTGGCGCATGGTGCGGATGTCAACCAGATGGACAATACTGGTGAGACAGCACTGCATATGCTGGATCAATGGGATATTGAGCATCCCGATTTGTTACTGGTGTTGTTGCAGAAAGGGGCATTGGTCAATGCGGCGGCCCAAGATGGGACGACTCCCCTGCATGGTGCGGCGTATAAAAACTTTGCCAAGATCACCCGTATCCTGTTGGAACATGGCGCGGATGTAAACAACCGCGACAGTATGGGAGAAACGCCGTTATTGATTGCCATCCGGCGTGGCTCAAGTGGCGTAAAACGGCAACTCCTAGCATTGCATCGGGCAGCAGCAGAGGGCGACGTGGCCACTGTGACCAACTTGCTCAAAACATGTGGACAATTGATTGGCAGCCGCGATGAAAGTGGGAAAACCGCTCTGCATTATGCGGCTGAACACAATCGCCTCGATATCGCGGGAATATTGCTCCGAGCAGGAGTAGAGATCAATGCCAAAATGGAGTTCAAGCAGATTTCCCTGTTGCATGGCGTGATCGGAAAACTGCTGGTCCCGCAAAACGGCAGGGTGAAACGAATCCATGATAATATCACCGCGCTGACTCTGGCCCAACAACACGATTATCAAGAGATGGCCCTGTTTCTCAAAAACAACGGAGCCCAATAATAATGATTGCACAACACAAATGTAAAAATCTTGAAAAAACAGACATGCCTTCCACAATCACGGGCACAAAGAGTATATATACAGTCTCTTTGTGTCCTGGTGCCCGGAAGGTAAAAGAAAGAATGAATGGAGGAACTGATGTTCAAAAAAGAATTTAAAGATACAATGCGGGTATTATTGGAGAGTTCGTTGTTACTATTATCAATTCCCGTGGTGATGCTGGTCTCATTGTTGTTCGGCTTGGAAGCCCCCACCGAGGAGTTGATTATATCTGTCGCCCTGTTGACCGTATTTGCTTTTAGTGGTTATTCCGGTTTAACCTTGTTTCGTGCCGAGAAACGCGATAAAGGTTTCGAGTATGTTCTATCCCTGCCTATTTCGCATTGCAAGTTATTCCTTTATAAAATAGCGCCACGATTTATCCTCTTGCTGATTATTCTGGCCATTGGTATGATCTTTTTAAACATGTCCTTTATTGGCGTGGGCCTGCCCTTGGTGGGCTTGCAAATCGGGGCCGCGTTTCTTAGTCTTGCAGTCGATTCCTATTATTTCGGCATAATCGGTCTGTTTCTGCTCGGGTTCTTTTATAGTCTTTTTAATCAGACCTTGGAGCTTGCTATTTTTGTGTTTGGAAGGAAAGGGTTCACCTTTTTATACAGCTTCTCTCCTATTTATATCTCCATGTTGTTACTGGGCATTCCCCTGGGAATTTCCTTTTTCCTCGCCCTGAAGAAACTGGATTTCAAATCGTACAAGCAATCTCTCAAACCCTACCTTTATATTGCCTTGCCCGTGTTACTGCTTCAGGCAGTGATATTTTTGATTTTTTATGAGAAGTACCGCTATTCCTTCTAATACATAACCCCAAACTGGAATACATTCCCCGCGTCGTACTCGTGGCGCGGGGAATGTAGGGCGTACAGGTATTAATTAGCAACGCTAATGGTGAATCCGATGCTTAATTTTTCCCAGCTCATGATTATTTTATTGCCTTCGATTTTAAACGTCAGTTGTTCTATCATCTCTGTCGTTTCAGGTTTGACCGTGACACGTAGCGCATCCTGTTCCTTATCATATTTGTAATGGCCCCACTGGGCAGCCACTTTATTAAACACAACCACCCACTCCGTTTTTCCAGGAATAGTAAACAGGCTGTAAGTTCCGGCTACCAATTTACTACCTTCCACGTTAACATCCTTGCTGAACGTAATTTTTGTAGCTTCATCAGCGCCCGTGCGCCAGACAGCGTCAAAAGGTACTAAGCCACCCCAGATTTCACGTCCCTTAACCATTGGACGCCCGTATTCCACGGTTACACTCACATCGGCAATAACACCTTCAACCTTACCGTTTTTGCTTACTCGGTTGGTATCGTCACCCCGTTGTGCTGCCACTGGCAATACTGAGACGATCAAGAGAGCAACCACTACCATGCTTAAAAAAGTCATTCTTTTCATGTTTAATTCTCCGTTTTTGTTTGAATTTATTGAAATGATATTATAGTGGAAAGAAATTTAATAATCAATACTATCCAAAAAAATTTTCAGGACATCCCATCTCCCAGTCCAAGCAGTTTGGAACTCCCCGGCAATATGACAATCAAACCTGCTAATTCTCAGATAATTCTCAGAAAAAAAAATATGCCTATTGCAATGGACAAGGATTCCCTTTATAATCTCACCATGGAATTATTTAATGTTAGGCATATAGGCTCATCGCCCGACATTCCCATGATCTATGGGAGTATTGGACGTGCCATCGTTTACTGCCGCTACAATGTGATTCCAGCCTGTTTCTTGTTTCCTAGAAAGAATTTTGATTAGAAAATAACCCATAGAATAGTAAAAAGAAATAGTGGTTTAAGAGGCAATGTGAATATGAATAGCGACAAAAAAGAAGTATCCAGAGAGCAGTTGTTGGCCGAACTGGACGTGTTGCGCAACCGGATTACCAGTGCGGATAAAACCGAGACCGAACCCAAACCGGGCCCAATCCCTCAGAGTAATGAAGATTTCAAAGCCATGGTTGAGGGAATAAAGGATGTTATCTTTCGTGTTTCCATCGAGGGCATACTGGAGTATTGCAGTCCCGTGTTAAAAGAGTTCGGGGGATATGATGCCAGCCAGGAAGTAGGGCAGTCCATTGCCAAGTTTTTTGCCAAACGCATTGAGTATTCCCGAACCTTGCAACGTTTGAAAAGTGCTGTGGTTTCAAAAGAGACCACTACCATTGAAACGATGTTTATGCCTCAAAACAGGCGCCCCTTCGCTGTAGAAATCACCTCTAACCCAGTGATCTCTGGTGGTGAAGTCGTTGCTTTTCTTGGCGTCATGCGGGATATTTCCGAGCGCAGGGAAGCCGAGCAGGAGAATCGCCGTTTGGAAGAGAAACTGATTCAATATGAAAAAATGGAAGCCATTGGTCGTTTAGCCGGGGGGATTGCCCATGATTTAAACAATGTCCTTAGCGCTGTAGTGGGATATCCCGATTTATTGTTAACCCGCCTCGCTCCCGATGATCCATTGTGTCGACCGATTCAAACCATCAAACGTTCCGGGCAAAAAGCCGCAGCCGTAGTCGATGATCTTTTAACTTTAGCCCGGCGCGGAGTTCGCACCCGGCAGGTTGCCCATTTAAATGAAGTCGTGCAACACTATCTTAAATCCCCCGAATACGAGAACCTAACCCATCATTATCCCAATATCCGGGTCGAAGTATCCTTGGAACCCGGTTTATTTAATATTAACGGTTCTAAGAACCATCTGGAAAAAGCATTGATGAACCTCGTGACCAATGCTGCCGAATCTATGCCCGATGGCGGCAAAATTTCTATTTCCACCTTAAACCTTTATCCCAGTAAAACCGCCGGGGATTTTAATCTGGAGGATTATGTCGTGTTGGTTGTTTCTGATGATGGGATTGGGTTTGATGCCGAGGATAGGGAAAAGATATTCGAACCTTTTTATAATCGCAAAATGCTGAACAAGAGTGGTGGTGGTCTCGGTATGGCCGTGGTTTGGGGAACAGTGCAGGACCATGATGGCTATATTAATTATGAAAGTCGTAAGGGGAAAGGTTCTACTTTCGAACTTTATTTCCCTGTCTCTGCCGTGACCAATCCCCATCCAGAAGATGAGCGGCCTATATCCATTCAAAGGTACATGGGCAATGGGGAACATATCCTGGTAGTGGATGATGGCGAGGAGCAACGGGAAGTGACCTCCAATTTACTGATAAAATTGGGGTATCGGGTGCATACCGTTAATTCCGGTGAAGAGGCAATCGATTTATGCCAGAGTGGCACGGTTCGTTTTGATCTGGCTATTTTGGATATGATTATGGGAGAGGGTATGGATGGATTGGACACGTATAAAAAAATGCATGAAATCTGTACGAATGCCAGAGTGTTGATTGTCAGTGGTTTTTCCGAAACCGATCGCGTGAAAGAGGCCCAACGGTTAGGGGCTGGTGATTACATAAAAAAACCCTGCACATTGGAGCAGCTTGGTTTGGCAGTAAAAAAGGCGTTGCATAAATAAAAGGCCTCTTCTTGGGAATCACGCTTGAAAAAACGTTCCGGGTGAGTTCGTGGAAGATAGGCAAGGAAAATATCGGACTGACTGTTCATCCGCCTGTAGAGCCAGTTTCGACTTCATATATGGTTGTGTGGTGTTTCACTGGGACAAAGTGGAGTTACAATGAGACGGTGTAGAGTGGCGACATGATTGTGTGGAATTTTTTGGTGTTCAAGTCGGGTGGCGACATGGTTGTGTGGCGTGTTGGCGTGTCCAAGTGGGATTGCGGCATAATGGATAGGAGTTGCCAGATCACCAAACCACTCGGCGACATCATTGCGTCAAACCAAAACATCACTGAAATATTGGGAGACATCATTGAGTGCAATGTAAACACGACTGTGCGCCATTAAACCATCAATGAATCAAACCAAACCATCATTGAGTCAGGCCAATCATTAAAGAGACCGAGAAAGGCAACAATCAAACAAAAAATGGTTGTTTGCCCACCAATAACAGAGTTTCCTTTTTGGTTTGTAAGACAGATAATAATAGATTATAAGCCTAAATGTCAAGTAATAAAAAAATAAGTGGTAGAGATGTTCTGCGCATCGTCTCATCTGGGGAAAGTGTAGGCGGTGTCTCGCCATATTAATAAACTGAGAAAATAAATAATTAGATGCTACTTTCTGGTGTATTTCTGAGAAGAAATTATTTTAAAAAAAAATTAAATATTCCTTGACATTTGAAACGTTTTACTCTATAATTATAAAAGGAGGATTTAAAATGATAATAGAACAAACAAGTAAAAAAAATGTAGGTATTGTTAATGATGAAAATTTAAAAGATATTTTGGCTGGGCATGAAAAATCCTGTAGTGATTGGTGTGGTACCAAAGGAAATGATGACGATTTCATGGTAAACTAGAAATTATTTTTAATTTTTTTTGACAGCAGAACAAGGATTTTCGTGTATAAAAAAATAAGTATTTTTATACACGAAAATTCCATGAAACAAGGCAAATAAAAATGATTGTATGTTCACAAAAAGAAAAATATATACTCGGAAAAAATATTGGATTAATTACTCCAAAAAGCATAGGAATAGAGATTGAAAAAATATTTGAACCATCAGACACGTTTCTTATTGAAAACATCAAGAAAAAATTTAACGAGGATATTTCTGATGAGAGCATAAAAAATAATCTTAGTAATGTGAAAATATTAACATTACAAATTACGCAAAATTGTAACCTTCGGTGCAGCTACTGTGCCTTCAGTGGCATTTACAATTCAAGAAGAGTCCATCAACCAAAAAGAATGTCGATTATTACTGCAAAGAAAGCAATAGACTTTTTTTTTAAGACAATAAATTTGAAATCTCGCACTGGAAATTCTGAAAAAATTATTATTGGCTTTTATGGTGGTGAGGGTTTGTTGGAATATGAAACCATTATTCAGGCAATTGAATATGCAAAGAATACCAATACTAAAAATAATTTTGAAATCGAATTTACTCTTACCACCAATGGCGTATTATTGACACCTGAGAGGATAAAAAAATTCGTCGAAGAAGATATTTCCCTTGACATCAGTCTTGATGGTCCCAAGGAGGAGCATGACCGCTTTAGAGTAAATGCAGTTGGAGAAGGAAGCTTTGATAAAATAATACAAAATGTTGAATTTATTTACAATATCTTTCCCGAATATTTTAAAAAAAAAATACGTTTCTATGTTACGATTCATCCTTTTCATGATTTAACTAAAATTGAAAGCTTTTTTTTGTCCCGGCCAGAAATATTTAATGAAGACGTGATTAGAATTAATAACGTGAATCTGAGTAGTTTAGATAATGATCTTAAGAAAAAATGGATGGAAGGGAAAAATATCCAGTCGGAACAAAAAAAATCTCAGTTACAACAGTGCAATTGGTTTTACAAAAAAATTGTTTCATATCCTATTGAAAAATATTTTAGGGGATCAGGGACATTTATCCGCTCATTTTCCAATTCTTTTTCTGCGGCTTGTTTTCCAGGTGGCTTGCGGTTATTTATTGATGTAGACGGTAAATTTCATATTTGTGAAAAGATGGATGAAAGCTTTTCAATTGGCAATTGTGATTGTGGATACGATATTAATAGAATAAAAATTATATTGAACACATGGAAAAAAGAGATAGAAAAAAGGAAATGCTGGGAATGTGATTGCGTTTCCGAATGCTCTTTCTGTTATGCAAGTCAAGGACGCAATGGACGATTGTTTATAAAGAAAACTGACTGTCTAACATTTAGAGCTAATCTAAAAAAATTAATGCTGGATTATTTATCACTTAGGGAGGTTGAAGATGAAAAATCATCTGCTGAAACTTGCGATACTATTGCTACTTTTCTCGAATCATTGTAGTAATTCGGTATCTAGGGAAATTCTTATCGAAGAAAAAAATAATGTATTAGAGATTGTGCATGAAAAAGTGAAGAGCGCTGTTATTTCGGACATCGGTTATCCTTCAGTTTTTTTGGATAATAATAACGTGTATATTAATGGTCTCACTATGAAGGGACAAGAAATTCCTATCGTACGGAAATATGACTCGGAACTAAACTTTCTGAGTGATAAAACATTTTGTATCGGCCAAGGTCCTTCAGATCTCGGCGGAGGTTCTCAATTTTTCTCCACTGTTAACGCAATATTGGTCCCAGATAATCTCCAGAAAAGGGTAAATATTTTTGATAAAAACTTCTGCTTTGTAAAATTTGTAAATATACCAAGTTACCTTCCCATAACATTTATAAAAGGTGGAGAGTATTTTATTGGTTCTAAGATATCTATTGAAAAGGATAAGGCGTCTGTTTCTATAGAACTGGTTACTTTTCCTGGATTAACAAGAAAAAAAATTCATAGTATAGCCCCTATTAAAGTTTTTGAACCAAGGTTGATAATCGGAAATAGTCCCGAATTTGAGTATTTTTACAAGTATTATCGAAATAGTAATAGAATTTACTTTATTAACATGAATACCTATACGGTGATAGTTTTTGATTTAAATGGGAAGATTATTAAGAAAGTACGTCTAAATGTAAGCATAAAAAAAGTTCCGAAAGAAATTAAAAATCTATGGTTATCCGAACAAAGTCCAACGAGGCGGACTATGGATAAAAAGATTTTGACCGATTGGATACAACCTGCAACTAAAGCGATACCTCTTGAAAAGGGCTTTGTTGTGATACGACGAGAAGGTTACAGCACTGATTGTAGCGGGTTGGTAGATGGCGATTACTTTAACTACGACCTTGAATTGTTAGGTAAAGTTAAGTTTCCCTGTTTTTATAGAATATTTACTCTAAGAAGAGGGCAACCTACTCGTTCTATTTACTCTTCCAATGGTTTTATATACTTGGTAAATGACAACGAGGAAGAATATTTCCTGGAAAAGTGGAGGATTACGGAATGAAAAAACTGAGACTTAGTCCTTTTGTCCAAAAGGTTAAAGGGATAAAAAACTGGGTTTTAGTGGATTTATTAAAAGGACGAATCTTCCAAATAATTCCTGAAGGTAGTGTTGAACAATTTAAGGAACAACTTAAGGATAAAAAACTCGCCTATGAAACAGAAGGTGTTATTCCTTTTAAGTTTGAAGTTTCTTTGAAAAAATACAGTGAGAAATTAAGGATTCGGCAATTGCAAATAAGATTAACTGGATTTTGTCAGGATGATTGCAAGAATTGTGGGGAAATATGTTCCTGTTTTAAAGGTGATGGGAAGATTTCAGATCAGGTTTTGGAGAATATTATTGATCAATTTAAAACCATCCCAATAGAACAGGTATTGATTACTGGTGGCAATCCCTTAAGCGAATGGAGTGCCATCGAAAAAATAACAAAGGAAATCTCAGCGTCAAAATTTACGATACTTTTCAGAGGGCATGTTGATGACGATTATATAAACCATTTGACTGAACTCAAAATAGACCTCATTTCAACTCTAAACGTTGAGTTAAGTGTAACTAGGGAAAAAATGAACACGGATTCCTTTTCATTTTTTTATAGCCAAGCATTTAACTCTTGTTGGGGAAATAAGGTTGCCATAGATGTGGATGGAAGTATAAAGCCTTGTCTTTGGTTTAATATGAGTCTCGGCAATATCTTGGATAATGAAATAAGAGATATGATTATATTTTGTAAGTTTAAGGAATACTGGGAGTTGACAAAAGATAAAATAGAATCCTGTGATGTGTGCGAGTATCGCTATAACTGCTTTGATTGCAGGGTATCAGCCATAAAGGAGAAAGATTATCTCTATGCCAAATTTCCATGCTGTCGCTATGATCCTCGAACCGGTATATGGGAATAAGAACAATATTTCTCGCATTTACAAAAGGAAAATAGCCCGATGTTTTAAGAAATTAAATTTTACACTATCTTAGACCATCTATATTTAAGAAAATGATAACAAAATAATTGGGTCGTTAATAGTATCCCAATTTTGTCATCATATCTCCGGCAATTGTATTAAACTGATTTTTCATGTCTATGGTCCATTGATCTGGATGGCTGAGTGTTTTAATTTCACGGGCATTTAGTTTTTTAGTTAAGACATTATTTATTTCTGCTGGGTCGATGTACTTAAAGCCGAGAAATTTTAACAAGGTTTGAATACTGTCGGAATTGGAAAACAGCTCTTCAAAATAGAATATTTTATAGGTAGAGGTATCTAATTTTGAAATTTGATCAAGTAGTATTCTATTTGTTTCTGCCCACACCCATGAATTTTTTTGAAATGGAGTTAATGTTGACCATACATTGTGGAGATCGGAATTTTCAATAGGTCGTAAACGTCCCTTGAAAAGACTTGGAGATTTTATACAGGTTATTGAATCTGCAGGCCCATAACCAATTGGCTTTGGATCTGGAACTTGAGTCGTAGTTGAAGATCGTACATAATGGCGCCCATCACGGACAATAATTGCCAAGCGGCATTTTGAAAAAATATTAGGAATCACGCTTACAAATGGTGAATAATAAAAGGCAACATCACAAAAATGTTCAATTTTTTGAAATTTTAGAGATAACTCATTTAACTGTGGGACTAGCTTTCTATTTAAGATATCTTCAGCAGAATTTGGGTTTAAATAGGCTTCCAGATTTTCTACAAACAAAGGTTTTATGCAGAATATTTCCTTATCCATGGGGGGTTCAACCTTCCCCTCATGCATTACAATAGAATTCTTTGCTTTTGAAAGAATTGTTGCAATTGTAGCAGTGCCGCAACGACCAGTACCTGTAACAAATGCCATGTTTTTTTGATTGATGTCCATAGTTTCTCCTCGAAATAGATTTTAATTTTGCAAATTGATCAGACTATAGCTTGATAAATTAATTTTTTATTATAACCTTTTTCTTTTTTATAGTCAAGCGTTTTAGAGTCCTAAATCAAGGATGCGTCATTTTCTTTTTGCTTTTCTCCTCTTTTCCCAATGGAGATTTTTTCAATTTATTTTTTTACTCATAACGCTCATCCAACCTGACAGTTTAAACTGCTTCAATGCTTGGTTTTCCAAAATTATGTATCATTCTTTTCTCACTTCCAACACCTTGCTACCGCACAACCTTCCTGTTACAGATTTTACTTTACTCCCAGAAAATAGAAAATCTCTTTTCTTTCACTGCAATAAGTTAATACCCTTTGGGCATCCGGAATATACCGATATCCCATCAGTCTAAGAATACTGATCGCCAGATTTCTGATAGAGGCCATATTACTTGGCCCATTTTTAGTGCGGATACGGCAACGATCTTCATCATACGTGACATCCCTAACCCAGTGGACTCTATTTTCTATTTCCCAATGCCCCCGATTTAATTCAAGTAATCGCTCAGCTGAGGCTTTCTCTGGTTTCAAACTGGTCACGCCATAAGCGAGTTCTACAGAAGTGGCCTTATTTTCACCTTTCTGGCTTGTCATTTTCCTCTCTCTCTCTACCAAGAAAAATTGCTGGGCATGTGGAAAATCACAACAATCCCATATTCCCGGTTCACTGCTTACCCAGATTCGACGGATTTCAATACGCCCGTGTCCTTTTTCAAAGGTCTCGTAATCTGGTTTGGATTTGGAGTTTTTTTTTTATATCAATACTTTTTATATCTTGCAATAAGGCTGGCTGATTTCCTTTGACAGTAAATAGATAGTCCGCTTTCTTTTCCTTCACCAAAAAATTGGCAATCTCTTTTTGGGTGTGCAACGCATCTGCTGTTACCACCACACCTTTGATATCAATTTTTTCTAATAAAGGCTTAACATGCTTGATCTCATTGGTCTTCTCATCCACCCTTTCCTGGGCAATTACCACCCCTTCTTTATGTATCACGGCGCCTAAGAGGTGAATGGCTTTTTGATTTCCATTATGGCTACCACGAACGGTTTTACCGTCTATGGCAATGGCGCATCCATTCAAACCCGTCCCGGATTTAAATACCTGCTGCTCTAATAGCCACTCGCCTATCACTTGGTCGAATTTATCTGCATCTATACCCTGAAGTACGCGACGTATCGTCGGTTCGCTGGGCGGTGTTTCGCGGTTACTACCAAAACGTTTTAACTCCTCACGGGAAAGGCTATGGCTCCAATCGCCGATGCCTCGATAACTGCGGCAACCGCACAGCACGGCACACACGCATACGCATATCACCACATGCAAGGGATGCCTTTTACCATGGCGACTACGGGGATCGCAAAGATAATCCTCAATCCAGGAAGATAATTTTTCTATCGGAAAATCAATCATCAGCTCCACCCTCCTTTTATATTTTATCAGACAGGAATCATGAGGAACAAGAACTCCAGATAATATCTCGCGGGCTTTTTTACATAGACTATATACATATACCGCTTTCACATGACCATGATGATAGTACCGGGTGTTGCTACGAGAGTAACCCGTTGTATAACCCACATGAATCCAATTGGCTGCTTTATAGCAGATTCCACGATAACGTGATTCATCTACAAACGTCTCGGCCAAAAAAACTGGATGGCCATACACCTGTTCAAAATCCGTGGAAAGTCTTTTCAAATTGAGCGATAGCACTTTACTGGCAAGATTTTTTTGCGTAATCCAGGGTAATACCAAAAACCGCATGTTGTTCACTATGTACTTCAATCTCTTGTATTTCTTCTCCCCAGACCAACCGATATATCGTTCCCGAACTCCACAGTTCTTGGCAGCGGAACCCCAACCTAAAAGAGCTACCCATCTTCCCTCAAGAATCGCGACATAGCGAAGACTCTTACCGCCTATCCATTTCAGCCCAAGATAGTGGTATTCTTCCATATAACGATTCCACTGCGATAGCTCCTCCTTGGATATTGGCCTCACTGATAAATCATCAAGTATATTTTTTTCACTCATCCATAACAGTATAGCAAAAAATTAATAAAAAAGCCATACCATCACAAAAAAAAAGGGTGGCACTGGGGGAATAAAAATAATGACGCAGCCATGGGCCCTAAATCCATCGCCAGCTATTGCCCAACTTTATTCGGACTTATTTTCGCCAATTGTTCTCGTCCATTTGATTGAATTTTTACCGCATCGAGTTTGATGGTCCAGTTTTTTCGGATGGTCTCCAAAAATAATGCGAACATGGCGCGAAACAAAAATAACTGTACGCACTTATCTTCTGTGAGTTGCTATAATACCCTAATAATGTATTGCTTTCATCCCATAGCATTTGCATATAAACAGCCATCTGCCTTCTTACTTGAACCAGTAACTCCATTGCTTGATTATCTCGGGAAAGCCGAATGATCGATTCATTGCCTTCCAAAATGTCTCGCCCTTAAATATTGATGACCCAAAAACGAATTTTATTCATTTTGCTTCCCATACATTTCCTTGGAAATACCAGTTTTTTCTTATCTGTTAAGTAAAATGTTAGTATCATCATCCAATACGGGGTATTGGTGCCAAATTTTCCTGATGGGAGTTGACCAACACATAACGTTTCTTTCATCTCGCTATGGTCATTCTCAAGTCGAATGAATTGCAGGGAAATTTTTTTATCGGGCAGGGGCTCCTTTTCCCGCTGGATTTTCCATTTATTATTTTATATTCTTAATTAATCTTTTCCTAACAGGGTTTTGGCTATCATGGGCCCAATTAACTGGACATTTCGGGCTGGTTCTTGGCTTGACTTTTACCTCATTTCACGTTATAAAATAGAGTAAATCCAATGAAGGTGAGAAAATTATGTGTGGAGTACTAGGAATATTCGACAGTGAAGAAGTCATCGTGAAAATGTACGATGCAATGCTGACCATTCAGCACCGGGGCCAGGATTCTGCCGGGATTTTAACGTTCGACGGGAAATACCATCTGAAAAAAGGAAATGGACTGATCCAGGACATTTTTGATGAACATAATATAAAACGCTTGAAAGGTTTTGTCGGTATCGGTCATACCCGGTATCCCACGGTAGGGGAGGGCTCGGTGGAAGATGCCCAGCCTTTCTGGCTGAATTATCCCTTTGGTATTGCGGGAGCCCATAATGGCAATGTGACCAATTTCCAGCAATTAAAAAAAGAGTTGTATGAGACCTCCAGGAAAATGATCAACTCCAATTGCGATGTGGAACTGATTCTAAACATCTTTGCCGAATACATCGAGCGCCATAAGAACAATGAGATCACACCGGAAGTAATATTCAGCGCGATCCGGTATGTCTATAGCCGGGTCAAGGGCAGTTATTCGGTGGTGTTACATATTGCCGGTATCGGCATGGTCGGGTTCCGCGATCCGTTTGGACTCCGGCCCCTGTTGTTTGGCATCAAAACGGATACTCTTGTCCCTGCCTTTGCGTTTGCCTCGGAGAGTGTGGCATTGGACGTGATGGGTTTTAATGATCAGGAAGACCTGGAAGCTGGTGGTGCTATTTTTATCAATGAGAAGAAACAGGTGTTTCGCAAGCGCATCATGAAAAAACCCTTCCGGCCCTGTATATTTGAATATATTTATTTTGCCCGGCCCGATTCTTTCTTGAACGGTATCAATGTGTCCCAGGCCCGCGTGGAACTGGGGCGACGACTGGCGAAACGAATCAAAGAGTCTGGATTGGAGATTGATGTGGTGGTGCCTGTTCCCGATTCCGCCCGTACTGCGGCCATTGAAATTGCCAGGATGTTAAAGCTGGATTATTCCGAGGGCCTGGTTAAGAACAGGTATATTGGCAGAACCTTTATCATGCCCGGCGATCAAATGCGCCAAAAATCTATTCGCCACAAATTACATCCGATTGTGAATGTATTCAAGGGGAAAAAGATTTTACTGGTGGATGATTCGATTGTCCGGGGCAATACTTCCCGCTCTATTATCCAGATGGTTCGTAATACGGGTGCGGAAAAAATCTATTTTGCCTCCTATTCCGCTCCCCTGACCAATCCCTGTGTGTATGGGATTGATATGCAGACCAAGGGGGAATTTATCGCCAAGGATTCTACAGCGGCACAAATTGCCGTTAAAATCGGCGCTGATTTTGTTATATACCAGGATATAAAGGAGATGGAAGCGGCGGTTAAAAAACAGAATCCCAGGATCCAATCTTTTTGCAAGGCTTGTTTTAATGGGAAATATCCTACTGGCGATGTCTGTGCGGCGATGCTGGCGCAGATCGAAGCCGAAAGAGATAACAACCAGGCCAAACAGAATAACAGGGAAAGCTGATGACGGAAGAATTATTGACAGAAGAGCTGAATTATCATTTTTCCCTGGAAGGTGAGCTCTGCGAGGGCGAGATTTTCCCTATTCTCTATCATTTATACAAGGAAGCCATTTCCTGTATACTGGTGGTGGAGGCCCGGGGTTATGAAAAACGGTTGTTTATTGAAGATGGGAAGATTGTGTTTGCTTCCTCCACGTTAAAAGCCGATGCGTTTGGTAATTTCCTGCTGAAGCGCAAACAGATTGACGAGGAGATTTTCAAACGGACCAGTCAATATATGCAGGAACAGAACAAGCGGTTTGGTCGTGCGTTGATTGAATTGGGGTATTTTCATTACGATCAAATCTGGACCTGGGTGCCCAATCATTTAAAGAGTATTGTCGCTTCTTTTTTCGGTATCAAATCTGGTGTTTACCGTATCCTGTTGCACCCGGAACGGGATGTGGAAAATATTATCCTGGACCTGGATATCTTGGCGGTATTGTTGGAAGGGATACGCAATTTCAAATCCAAGGCATTTCTAATCCAAAAATTCGCCAATATTAAAAATTTATATCTGTACAATACCAAGACTATCGCCCAATTGAATTTAAAACCCTATGAAATTCATGTATTTGATCTTGTGAAGCGGGAACCGCGCCTTGGCGATATTTTGCGCTGGAGTGAATTACTGGAACTGGATACGCTCAGACTCCTCTATTTTTTCCTGGTGTTGGAAATTATCGCTACTGAAAAATGCTTGGAAAAGTCGGATACCGCGCCGGAAATTGAGGCAAGTACCTCGCGCCTTAGTTCGTTTACCTCTTTTGAAGAAGCCTTGCGGTATTATAATTTGAAGTACGAATTGATTTACAAGGTGATGTTAAAAGAGATTGGACCGATTGCGCTCTCGTTAATTCTGAAGGCAGTGGAAGATATCATGGAAAATCTGCCGCCCTATTTCCACAAGATTCATTTTAATGGCGATGGCAGCATCAACGAGGAGTTGTTTTTAAAAGCGGTCTGGTACCATGATTTTAATGAGCATATCCGCGACTTTTTACGGGGCTTGGAAGAAATTCTGTATACTGAGATTTATGCGGTAAAAAAGCATCTGGGAGTGGAAAGCGAACAACAGGTTTTGAAATGGCTCAACGGGATCGGGAATTGATTCTTTTAAAGAAGCAGGTGTTTTTTTTGTTCCTGTTTTTTATGGTGCTGTATTTTATATATAATGTTTATATATAGCTTTAATATATAATGTTTTTTAATTATTTTTTCTGCTCATAAATAAATGATAGGTGGATATAGATGGGAAATAAGAAAATCATCCAGGTTCTGGGGCCTACCGGGGTAGGAAAAAGCCGGGTTTCCATTGCGTTGGCCAAGCGGATTGGCGGGGAGATCATCTCTGCCGATTCTGTGCAAGTGTACACGGATTTTAATATTGGCACTGACAAGTTGAGTCTGTCCGAGCGTCAAAATATTCCCCATTATTTGATTGATATTTTATCCGATTGTTCCCAGTTTAATGCTTCCATGTTTTTAGAGCGGTCTTTTGCAGTGGCGGAGGATATTCGCTCACGGGGCAAGGTACCGATTGTGTGCGGGGGTACGGCGTTGTATTTAAAGACTATGATAACGGGAATCTTTCCTGAGAATGAGGAGAAGCGCGTGTCGCGGGAGCGCTTGAAGCATATCGCGGCACGGCGCGGGTTGGCTGGACTATTTAAAAAATTGCAGCAGGTGGACCCGCTGTATGCTTCAAAAGTGGGGCAAAATGATGCGGTGCGGATTATTCGGGCACTGGAAATTTATTACAATAACGGCGCCCCACCCTCGGAAATTTTCAAACAAACACGCTCGCCTTTTTTTGAATATGAATTTATAAGAATCGGTCTGGATATGGACCGGGAATTATTGTACCGGCGCATTGAAACACGGGTAGACGATATGATTCGCCGGGGCTTGCTGGAAGAGGTGCAACGATTGCAGAAAAAATACGCGCCTTCCTGTCCGGCCTTTAAATCTCTGGGTTATAAGGAGATGTTGCTGTACATGGAAGATAACACGATTTGTTTTGGTGAGACTGCCCAGCAAATCAAGCAGCATTCCCGCAATTTTGCCAAACGACAATTATCCTGGTTTAGGCAGGAAAAGGACATTGTCTGGTTCAATCCTGAACAGATAGAGCAAATTGCATCCTTCGTGGTGAATAAATTGGCGGACCCGTTATTTTAGACAATGGAAGAATTGGAAATTTTGAGTTCCGCTGAAAACATGGTAAAATTTAAGGAAAAATATGGAGGTTACGTGAAATGATAACCGATAGGCATAGTGAAACGCATAGAATAGGAAAACGTATACTTGAAAAAATAGTGGCCAAGTCAGCCATTAAATCCCTGTTAACAGTGCTGATGGTGCTCGGAATCCTGGGATTAATCGGCTGTGGTGGTGTGGAACGGGTGCATACCGATCTGCTTATTCCTGATCTTGATCGCACCCAGTTCAATGACTCCCAGTACGAGGCGGGGTGGAAGAAGTTAAAGGCGGGAAAGCCAGAAGAAGCGCTGTCTTATTTTCAGAAGAGCAGTGCCAAAGATGAGCGTTTGTTTGTGGGTTATGGGTTTGTGTATCTGGCCCAGCAAAAATATGCGATTGCCCAGAAAAATTTTGAAAAAGCACTGGGTCTGAACCCCGAGAATCTTTATGCTCAATTGGGTTTGGCTGCCATGCATGAGACAATGAACGACTTGGAAAAAGCCTACTTGATTTATTCCAGGTTACGTGCGACTTACCCCCAACATGCGTGGATTCGAGTTCGTTATGATTTTATCAAGTCTACCCAGACGCAGCATTATTTGAAGCAGGCCGAGTTGTACCGGAGCAAGAATGAAACGTCGGCTTATATTGATGCCTTAACCCAGGCTGTTCAATATGCACCCGATAATGTGGAGATCAAAATGCAGTTGGCAGACGTGTTGTACAGCAAACAGCAGTTTTTGCCTGCGGCCAAGTATTATGAAATGGTATTGGAGCAAACCCCCGGTAATATAGCGCTTCTAACTCGTTTGGGGGAGGTTTATGAAAAATTGGCCAAATATGACGATGCGGCGTTGATCTATACTAAAATCCAACAGTTTAAACCGGATGATGTCACGCTTGCCAATAAGATCAAAGAATTAAAGTTGAAATTTTATGATTCCAACCTGCCTGTCAAGTTTAAAAATATCTTTTTCAAAGAGAACATTAACCGCGAGGAGTTAGCTGCATTAATTGGTTATTATTTTAATTCTTACTTGGAATCCCGCTCCCCGGTCATTATCACTGATATTGGTGGTTCTTTTGCCAAGGAGTATATTCTCAAATTGTGTACCTTGGAGATATTGTCTTTGCGACCCGATCACAGTTTTGATCGTTTTCCCCGCATTGATCGTGCGCAATTTGCCGTGGCGATCAACGCGTTGATCAAGTACTTGGAAAAGTCTAAAGCGGGTCTGTATATGCTCAATTTTACTCCCCAGGAAGAGGTGGTGGAACCCCGGGATGTCTCGTCCCTCCATAAACACTACCAGATTATTAAATTCCTGGTGTATTCAGGTATTATGAAATTGGATGAAAAGAAAAATTTTAATCCTACGCAATTGATCTCGCCAGCGAATGTTCTGGATACTATTAAGAAAATCCTTAATAGTATCCACGAACATTAGTAAATAATAAGAGCGTAAGAATTTTCAAAATTGGCTAACAGGTTATTTCATACCCATGGCCATTATCAGGTTATCTATTTTTGTATAACCGGCAGGTACGGAGTAGAGGCCAGCGGGAGCTGGTTTTTCTATCATTTCTACTACCTCGGAAGTGGTTTTCATCTCGTTTCCCATCATGGACATTGTCGATTCTTGGGCGATCTGAATCCCTTGGATTTTTCTTAATTCGGCCAGTGATGCCTCGTCCACGAATGGCATGACAGCGGCGAGGGCTGTGGCGTACATTTTTTCCGCGTAGCCTTTCCAGTCGAAAGGAACATCCGTGGTCACCCATGAAATGGATTTAATGGGCATCATGGCTGTTTTCATCTCAATGTTATAACCGTCACATTTCCGACCATTGATCGTTTTGGTTTGACCAGTAGGTGATACTTTAACCGTCATTTTTAACATCGCTGCCATACCCTTTATATTTGCCGGGAGCAGTTTGGACATATCCAGGGGCAATGAGGTTTCCACATAGGATTTTTTGTCGTGGTAGATAAAAAAAACCTTTTTGATACTCAAATCTATCACCGTGATTTGGCTCGCCGAGATCATGGCCATTTTGTTGTTGCCAAGCCACTGTTCTGAAACCATATTCTTTTCGGGGAATTTTTTTCCCATCATTTCCATTGCGGGCGTGTGCGTTTGGGTTTTGATGTAAACATCGGCCCTTAAGAGGATGACCGAGATAAGCATGAGTGTGATTACCACTATTAATTTTTTCATAATGACTCCTTTTAACTCCTTTAATGTGTTTTTATTTTTGATTAAGATATCCTATAGCTTTGAGGGTTATTTGTCAAGCATTTTTAAAGTAATTTATATAATTCTTCGATTTCAACCAGGGATTTTTCCACCAGTTGGTCGAGGTGTTTTTCCGTTATGTTAAACTGGGCCATCAAGGGGTCGAGGTTATCGAAGCGTTTTTCCACGAAGACGTGGGCCAGTTGATCGGCAAAGCATACCAGACCGATGATTTTGTCGATACCGATGAATAGATGGAGGTCATGGTGATAGAGGGCCACATCCTTGAGAATTTGCGAGAATTTCCATTTTTCCAAGAGGAAGTAGCCCGTGTCAACGTGGGTGAATTGCAGTAGTTTTTTTTCCGCGTTGAGGAAATCGGATTTTCCTGTTTCCACTTCGGCGACAATGTTTTTATAGGCTTCAGAATCGTCTAAATAGAGCACCATTTTGCCGATATCGTGTAATAGTCCGGCCACGTAGGATTCGTCAGCGTCCAGGTTCAGTCGTTCCGCCAGGTGTTTGGAAAATACAGCCACGGCAATAGAATGTTTCCACAGGTACTCTTTGATGGGATTTTTCCCAGACAGGTGATAGAGGTTCCGTAAAAAGTAAGCCATCAGTATAGAGCGCAGGTTAGAGAAACCGATGAGGTTAATGGCTCTGGCTATGGATGTTATTTCCTGTTTGACGCCGTAAAATGCGGAGTTACAGTGCTTGAGAATATACGAAACCATGGCCTGGTCCAACCGTACTTTATCGACAATGGCTTTGACACTGGCGGAAGAATCATTGAGCATACCCATAATATCCATTGCAATCGCAGGCATGGCAGATAAATCTTCGATCCTGTCGATAAACTCGAAACCTTCCTTCAAATTCATTACTACCTCGGTGTGAACCAGAATGTCCAGCATATTTATTTCTGATCTAAAAATTATGATAGCTCTTTTTAATGGAATAGTCAATTGCTTTCCGCGAATAATTCTTCTTCTATGGGCAGCATATTTTGTGATTATATGGTTGCGTTAATCCGCGGGTTTTGCTACAATAAGGTTTAGAATCGTGTGATCATGAGATAAAGTAAAAAGGGATTGTTTTTGCTTTGCCTCTAAAAATTAAGCGGAGTATTTTTTATAAAGACATCAGGTTGATTATGACAACAAAACGAGTGCATCAAAAGAGTCTTTCCGTCCGGGTGGTTGAATACGTCTTAACCAGAAAAACCGATCAACTGGCTACTCTGACCGTGGAGAGTATTGCTACTTATTTAAAGGTCAATCGTTCGCATCTGTCCCGTAGCTTTCGCACCGAGAACGATTTTACTATTGAAGAGTTTATCTTTAAAATCAAGATTATCCGGGCTGCTTCTATGCTCAAAGAAGATTCTAATATCACGATCAAAGAGGTGTCGCGTCAGATTGGCTTTTGCCGCTGTGACTATTTTATCCGTATCTTTAAACGCTATTTTGGCACCACGCCGGCCAAATACCGGGCTCTGGTCAAATAGTGGCTGTGATCGGCTAACGGATAATAAACACTTTCCCAGCCAAGTAGTCGGTGATCCAGATACGACCTTCCTTATCCCGTGCTAGTTGATTGGCCTGGAAAATACCATCTGCCAATTGCCCTCTCATGAAGAACGAGGTATTATCTGTATCCAATGTGGTTTCGCCGTAAGGGTAGGACTCCTTGTGAATCGTGGTCATGGTTTTTTTATCCGGCTCAAACACGAGGATCGTTAAAGCGTCTGGGGTGTGGCTGGTCATAAACAAGCGAGTGTCCGTGGCAAAGAGGTTTGCAGGTTGCCCCGGAACTGGCCAAGTTCCCGTGTTCGTGCCATTGACAAAAGCTTGGAGAGTATTGCCATTATGGTTGAGGCAGTACAGCGTGCCGTTTAACTGGGTCAGTTTAAAGGGTTTGGCATCGGTAGCCATGTTCTTGATGGAAAAGTTGTTTTTGTCGATCAGGGTGATGTTATTATCATCAAAATTAGCAATATAAATGGTAGTCTCATCGAATACGAGGTCTGCGGGGGTTAACCCCACGGGTGATTTAAACAGGATTTTTTTGGTTGTTAGGTCATAGATTTGTATTATCCCTGGTTCATGGTTGGTTTCGCCGACACGGACAATATAAAGCCAATGTTTTTTTTCATCGTATTTGAGGAGTCGTTGCGTGGTTTCGCGAATGACTTTATCTTCAAATGTAATCTGGTCCTGTCCCAGGTTCGGTTGGCGCACCTCATCGGGCAGGGTGATGAGGAACTGTTTTTCATCGCCCCAATTGTTTTGCAGGGCATAACAGACGCCGTTTTTATCCAGTACCATCTGCTGCGCCATCCGCGGGATACGGCGGTCATAGAAAGTTTTATTCTTGGGGTCGAAACCGAGGATACCGTTTTTGGCACCCCAGATATACACGACTGGCCAATAGGATTGATGGGGGCCATAGGCGACATAAATATTCCCGCTCCCGGTAGGAATCGCTTGATTGATAAAACGACAGGGTAGGGGATAATAAGTAACCGTGCCATCTGCGTTGACCAGTGCGGCTTCATCCTCGGAATTAAATACATAAAACCCATCATGTTCCGGTGCTTCTACCAGTGCGATTGGTGCCCAGCCCGTGTGGATTTTCCCCAGCTTTTCCGTTTCTGGGTCCAGTACATCCAGGGCCGCTCCGAAAGAACCGTTCACGGCACTTGCTCCTACCGGGATATATAACTTGCCCGTGTGGGAGTTGAAGGTCATATTAAACATGTGGGGGATAATGCCAGTATTAAGAATACGTTTGCTCAGGGTGCGGCTAATAAGATTGATGACTGCCACTTCCCCGTATGCCCAACTGGCGACATAGAGTCTGTTATTGTTCTCATCCAGAGCTGTGGCATCATTGCCATAAGCGGGAACTTTAATTTCAGTCAGGCGGCCTGTTTTTTCATTTTCTGGCAGGAGTTTAAAATCGACCACGTGAACTGACGGGTGATTGTCGTAAGGAATATAGATTTCATCTCTTTTGGGATTGTAAGTGACTCCCACCGGTTCAGTTAGCCCTGGGAGTTCCACCACTGTGTCCTGGGTGAGAACCAGATCGATTTTTAGTGCGTTGATGGCTTCCCGTTTTTCTGTTTCAATCACCAGATAGAGGTGGTGGGTGGTTGAATTGTAGCCGGTCAAGTGCCAGCGTTTGCCGCCCTTGGTGGGCAGTATTCTTTTAGCGATCAATTGACCTGATCGGGTTGAATAGAGGTAAAGTGTGGACGTATACCCGTCAATGACAGCCAGTCGATTTAATGTGCTGTCGCATACTACTTTTCGGATCGGGGGTGGTGGGGTTTGGTTGAGATTCACCATCGGTTCGGTGAAATCCACCCATTTGAGCCGGGTAACATGATGGGTGGTCATGTTTACTTTGGCCAGATATTGACTGCCCCGGCCTACCAGGAAGGCATTCCCTGTTTTTTCATCCACCGCTACCATTTCATATTGTTCTGTGGTGTTGATGCTGGTGGAGTCTTTTTTCTGGGGAAAAACAATGTGCAGGCATTTATTGCCAATGACATAAATGTTGCCTGTGGCGGAATCAATGGTCAGCGCCTCGCTTTTTAAATATTGCGGCACACGGGTTTTGAAGGGAATATTGGTAACCCCCTGGTTCTGGCCGTCAATAATAGTGAGCGCGGAGGTATTTGTATGGACCAGGATAATGCGGTTCCGTGTCTCATCCGTTTTGACCAGTAAAGGTCCAGCGCCATTCACCGCCAAACCATACCTGGAAAGTAAATCAACTCGGCGCACGTTGTACGCTCCTTCTGCCCATAAGGATGGGTATAAAATAAACAACTGAAACATCAATATAAAGATCGCCCTGTTGCACCAAACCATTTTTTTATCGCTCATAATGCCTCCTAAAAGAACTTCACGTAAATAGTATTCTTTTTTAAATTATCATATTTGGCTGTTAATTGCAACTAGGCAGAAGGGTTATCGTGGCAAGCTGGACTTACTGGACTATCTGGACTATCTGGACATACTGGACTAACTGGACAACGTTAACGGTTTTGGGAAGTCCAGTAAGTCCAGATAGTCCAGAGTGTCCAGTAAGTCCAGTCTTTCCTGAAACTTCATGGTGAATGCAGGTCTCCTACCGCCGTAGTGTTTTTGTTTTTTTTTCAGTTGCATATTTTTTTAAAAATGAGTATATTTAATGCGAAACAGGAATCATTCACCGGATTTTTTATCCCCGATCAGGTATAGATCATAAATGAATTTGGCTTGAATTCGAATTTTAAAGGGTGTTAATATGAAGAAGCGAGTGTTAGAAATAATGGTGGTAGACAATGATGTTGAGCGTTGTGAGCGGTATATCCAGGAATTGAAGACCCATCTTCCCGGCTATAAAATCACCGTGTGCCACCTGGCAATGGAAGCGTTGGCTGTTCTAAAAACCAGGGCCGCTTCATTTGCCGTGGTCTTGGTAGACCATCGTTTACCCGATATGGAAGGCGTATTGTTGTGCAAGGAGATAGTGGGTCTGGATTATATTTTGCCTCTGATTATCGTTGTGGATGAAGGGATGGAATATCTCATTGCTGGCGCGTTAAATGCCGGGGCGGATGATTATCTGATCAAAGATCGGAAAGGAAATTACCTGCAATTGGTTTCTGCGGTACTGAAAAAAGCCATTATTAACCTGGGCCACCGAGTGGCTCGGTGCCGCGCCGAATCCGCTCGCGAGGAAAGCGAGGAAAAGTTCCGCAAGGTATTTATGCTCAGTCCAGATACCGTGTTTATCTCTTCTTTAAAGGATGGCCGTATTATCGAAGTTAATGAAAACGTATTAAAAGATTTCGGCTATCACAGGACCGAGGTGATTGGCAGAACCACTGTAGAAATCGGTATCATTCGTGCCCAAGATCGGGTAATACTCAAAAAGATGATCAAGGAGAAGGGGTTCTATAATAATATCGAGTTCACCCTGTTCACCCGCAATCGGGAAATGCGCCATTGCCTCCTCTCCGGTCACTTGATTAATATAGGCGGCGAGGAGTGTATTATTCAGACTGTCAATGACATCACAGCCAGACAGCGAATGGAAGAGGAACTATTAAAAAGCAAGAACCTTGAAACCATCGGGATTTTGGCTGGGGGTATTGCTTTTGATTTTAATCATCTTCTGACCTCCATCATGGGCAATCTTTCGATTGCTAAAATGTCGCTGGATGATGTCGAAAAAATCTACCGCGCTCTGTCCCGGGCCGAAGAAATCGCCATTGAAGCCGCAGATCTGGCCGGGAAATTACTCACTTTTTCCAAGGGTGGGGAACCCGTCAACACGGAGAATTCGCTGACCTCGTTGCTTTATAATATTATGAATACCGAGATCAAAGCCCCCCATGTGCAAATCGAATATATTAAAGAGAATGACGTGTGGTCTGTCAAAGGCGATGAATCGCAATTGAAGAATCTTTTTCTGAATGTCTTGACCAATGCTGTGGAAGCGATCCCTGCGGGTCGTCACGGTCGGGTCACAGTGCGGGCTGAAAATGTGTTTATCTCGTGGGATAATCGACTGGCCCTGGAAGAAGGGAACTATGTGAAACTGATTGTCGAGGATAACGGTGTGGGGATCGCCGAGGAGAATTTAGATAGAATCTTTGCGCCTTATTATACGACTAAAAATTTTGTCACCCGCCAGGGCGTGGGGTTGGGATTGTCTATCTGTCAATCTATTGTTAAAAAGCATAATGGTCATATCAGTGCGCAATCTCGCCTTGGGAAGGGGAGTAGCTTCACTATTTATCTTCCTGCGTATGCTGTTGGCGATCCTGTTCATCCCGATAATGACCACTCTTTTTTAACTGGCACCGGGCGGATATTGGTCATGGATGATGAGCAATATATCGGCGATATCACCGATAAAATGTTAAAGCAGATGGGTTATCAGGTTGATATTGCCCGCGAGGGGGACGCGGCATTGGCGCTTTATAAAAATGCGCTCGGCACCAACCTTCGGTATGATGCCGTGATTTTGAATTTAACCAATAAAGTGGGCATGGGTGGTGAAGACGCCCTGGCCCGTTTGTTAGAGATTGATCCCAAGGTAAAAGCGATTGTTAGTAGCGGCTACCTCGAAGACGCCAAAACTCTCAAATGGATCAAGGCTGGATTCTGCGAGGCCTTAAAAAAACCGTACAGTATCACCCGGTTGTGCGAGGTGCTCAATAAAGTCATTTCTGGTAGCTATGCGGCGCCCCAGGGGGCGAAAAAATAAAAATAAATGAGCTTTCTGTCCTATTATTATTCCCTGTTTTTGCTTTTTTTTAAGCGGGAATGATTGACCTCCACTTTAAGGACTGATATAATTGTTATTTATTTGTTAATTATTAGCTAATAATCATTCAGGAGCGAGGAAACAACTATGGCTGAAATAATAAAAATTTCGTTGATTTTATCTTGTGAAGATAATGTCTTTGCATTTGATCGGGAGTTACCCTCATCCGAATTTAATGGTTGTAGGCTTGATTTGTTCACCAAGGAGATCAACAGTCTGCGGGCAGAAGTACGCAAAAAAAGACCGGACTTAAAGGATTATGAAGAGTATATCCGTATAGCCGCTTTTGATGCCATCACAGGGGAGATGTTGAGCAAATAAAAATTACTGGACTATATGGACTATCTGGACTTCACAAAACCTGTAAATTTTGTCCAGCTTGTCCAGTAAGTCCAGAGTGTCCAGAAAGTCCAGTTTGCCACGGTTATCCGTGGGACTGATAAAAATCTGGTGGTGAATCCAGGTATACCTGCTCTTTTAATTAGGTCGCGATTCGTGTAAAATAGATTTTTAATTCATGATGAAAGACAATAAATCATATTATACCCGTGAAATTGCGCAAGCTGTGGGCGTACATCCCAATACGGTACATCTTTATGAAAAATGGCATTTTATTCCACCGGTGCCACGAGATAAGAATAATTACCGCGTGTATTCGCAGTTTCACTTGGAACAAATGCGTCTGGCCCGCATTGCCCTGCCTGGACCTTATCCAGCCAGAACCCATATAGTAGGTAAATTAATCAAAACGGCAGCTACGGGTCACTTAATCGCTGCATTGGAATTGTCCAACCAATACATGGCTATCGTACACGCAGAACGAAAACACGCGGAAGACGCGGCAAAACAGGTTGAAAAATGGCTGCAAAGCCTGCACCTTCCCAATAGTATTCAATACTTAAATATTACCGGCGCCGCCAAATTACTCAATGTCACTACAGATACATTACGCACCTGGGAACGAAACGGCTTGATTAACATACCACGAAACAAAAATAATAAGTACCGCACCTACGGCAAACAAGAAATCGAAACTCTCAAAGGGGTCAAAATGCTACGCCGGGCAGGCTATAGTATATTGTCTATCCTACGTATGCTCAACCAGATAAAAAAAGGAACAGCCCACCCGATTCTTTACCTGCTGAACACACCGGACCCAAACGATGATATCTGTTACGCGACTGACCGCCTGCTCTCTTTCCTGGCTGAACACGAGCAACGCGCCCAAAAAATAGCCGCACAATTAAACCATATGATTGTTTTGTTCCCTAATGCGCAAATTTCGGACTGATAGTCACCATGATTTCCTGCCGGGTTTGCTGCCCTGTTTGTTCGTGTTGGATAAATACCAGATGGTAAGTGCCAAGAAATCCAACCACGGGCTGCCAGTAAAAAACACCCTTTTCTCTGTCCAAGGTAGAACCCACTGGCAATGTCTGCAACTGACCGTTGACGATCATATACCCCCCCAGATTCCCTGTATGTTGAATTTGTATTCGTTCCAATTCCTTGATCGTTATCCTAAAAATACCGCTCTCGTCCGCTTGCATCACTTCTGGAGAATTAAAATTTTTATAGCCCCGTAACAACGCCAATGAAGCGCTACTAACAGGGAAATCTGCTAATTGGTTCATGGTTTGTATACGCTGTGGGGTTGCATCTGCCGCCCCATTATTAATTAAAAAGAAACGACTGCCAACACCATCCGTATTGCCCCCGCTGTCCGTGGCACTCCATTGCATGCTGTGAATACCATTGGCAAACCGGGTAGTATCCAGGGTAAAATAACCCACTGCGCCATTACTGTTGTTATAACCGGGAAACAGGGTGGCAATGTCAGAACGATAAAGATTATAGGTGGGATGACCTTTATTCTCACCATCCACCCACACCGTGATTGTAGTCCCATTGGTGGCAATCGTATTCGGTTTGGGCGTTAAAACCCAACCCCAATTGATGTACTGGGTGCCTGAGGCAATACCACCCTGCGCTGGAGTATCAATCGTGCCAAAGGGCTTTTTACTATTTTTATTATCCACCGTGATTGTTTTAACTCCCAAATCCAGAACGTAGCCCCCGATATCCGTGGCAATGGCATGCAGTTTGAATACACCATTGCCGCCGCCGGGCAAGAAATAGGAAAGCAACATGTACCCCCACCCCGCTTTTTCATTGCCCGGATAGGACGGATAATAACCGGCCACATCGGGACGCGCCCCTTCTACCAGAACCGCATCCCCAATAAACACCAACCCGCTCCCTTCCTCGCGGTAGATTTTAACATTAGCTATACCCAGATCATCCAAAACCCAACCGGTCACGGGAAAACTACTTCGCACCGTGGAACCATCCACGGGCGTGGCGAATTCACCAAAAGGCGCTTCATTTTCCCCACTGGATTTAATGGTTAAGATCACCGTGATCGTTTTGGCAGAGGTCGCGGCATTCGCATTGGTTATGGTAATCAGGGCGTTATAGTTGCCAGGGGTTTTATTACCGGGATTTACTGTTACTGTCAGGTAACCCGTGTTCGTGCCGCTGGTGGGGGAACAGGAAACCCAGTCGGCATTGGTACTGGCAGACCAATGTAATAGTCCTATGCCAATATTACTGATCCACACCGCTTGGGGACTGCTTTTAGGCCCGCCTGGGAGGGCACCAAAATAGAGGGAAGTACGACTCAAACCAATCTGCGCGCCCGAAGCGGAAACAATGGAAAAATTTGCATTGCTGCTATCCCATGGACTACCATCGGCAGCCTCGCTAATTTTAATGAGACATTGGGTAGAAAGGATATCGGGCACTGTCCATGAATAGGAACCATCATTGGCTGTAGTGGAAATAATGGTGTTCCAACTGGAACCATTGTTGGCGGAATAAACAAGTTTTACCGGGCCGACAGTACCAGTAGTGGTCCACGTAATGGTTTGGGGAAAACCGATCAAAAATTGTTCTCCGCCATTAGGGGAAGTGACTGTGATAGTAGGAGTAGTCGCGCTGCTGGGAACAGCCAATTGCGCGGTGGCGGCCAGACAGGTCCGGGTCGCCTGGGTAGCAAAACTTAGATTGATGGTGTTGATGGTATCGTTTTTAGTATGGTAATAGGGATTGGTATCTTCATAATCTTCAATACACAACACAGCGGCAAAACCACGATCCCAAAACGAGGAGTGATCGCTATAATCATAGGAACCATCGACTGTGGTGGCGACATCTATAGTCGAATAGTTCTGGGCTGCCGATTCCAGGACCGTGGCGATCCACCGTGAATTGGCATTAACTATCACGTCCAGGTCTTCAGGCAGGGCATCGGTAAAAGAGACCATGTCCAGGTTAATCACGCCCACTATTTTTTCCCCCCGGCTGGCTGCTGCTTTGGCATAATGGGCGCTACCGTAGAGCCCCCATTCTTCGGCTGAAAAAAGGATAAACTTGATGGAATAATTGAAGTGATAACCTGCCATAATTTTGGCAGCTTCTAATACTGCGGCTGTTCCGCTCGCGTTATCGTCCGCGCCCGGGGCATTGGTAGTGCTGTTTTGTTCGGCATAGGAATCGTAATGGGCGCAAATAATAACAATGGCGGATGGGGTTGTTTTGCCGGGTAAATAACCGATGATATTTCTGGAACTGTATCCTTCAAAACTAAAGGTATCTTTTTCGACTTGGAGGCCCAATTGGGTAAGGTTATTGGCCAAGAAATCACCGGCCAGTTTGCAGCCATTGGTTTCCGCGTCGCGGGTCACAAAATTTTGCAATGTGCGGATGTTTTTTTCAATGTTGGCTTGGCTGACCTTGTTGGCCATTTCCGTGATGGTTGGGTCGATTGCGGAAATTGTTTCCAGTTTATAGCGGTTTTCATAGGGGGAGTGTATTCTGCCGATTGTCACGCCGCTGACCAGTTTTTTAATGCCGCGGATTGGCGCGGGTAAAATATCGTGTGGGTGCTGGGAATCCGCTGGTTGGAATAGAACGTTGTTTCCTTCCAAGAGGAAGGTCAAACCATGTTGTTTTAATAGGGATAGGTTTTGCATGTCGCGCAAGTTGAGCAGGAACAGGTTAGCGCCCGTGGTGTGAGCCAGTATTTGGTAGGTACAGTCCAATCCTGTTAGAGTGGAGAGGTTTTTTTTGTCAGTGAGGCCTATGTAGCAGGTGTTCAATTCCAGGAGAATGTTAATTTCCGGGTGTTGTTGGAGAGAATTTGTAATAGCAGTTGTTTTGTCAATTTTTAAAAGGTATTGCAGGGGCTGTGTCGAATACAGCGCCCCAAACGCGACAACAAAAACAATCAAACCGAAAAAAACCAGTACTGCCAATTTTCTCTTCATTGCATCACCTCGTTATATATTATTATATATATTATTATATATACGATAGCATATAATAAAAAATAATACAATAAAGATTGTTAAATCTAGATTCACCATCATTTTTACAAGCTCCACGGATAACCGTGGCACGCTGGACTTACTGGACTTACTGGACAAGCTGGAAAAATCAAAGGTTTTTTGAAGTCCAGAATGTCCAGTTAGTCCAGTAAGTCCAGTAAGTCCAGTTTTTTTGAAACTTGTCGGTAAATCCAGGTAAATCAGGATAACGTCATAAAATAGGTGACGAAAGCCAGTTACAGAAAGGCTCTCGTCACCATTAATTTCTTAGATCACAATATCTGTGATCGTTAGTTTGAACGACATAGAATTAGAGGAATTCTATTCGCAGTAGCCCCAACAGGATTCATATTTGCAGGTTAGGCAATATGTATACTCTGTTTTGGTAATTGTACCGGTTCCGCCTTTTACTGCACCGATAACCTCATTGTTTAACTTGGCGATAGTTGTTTTGTTAAGTGTTAATTTGCTGACTTTTTGTTGTTTCATGTTCTTAGCTCCTTTTTTTTATTTTTCTTTTTCTAGGAATCAAATTCTTGACTCCCGAATTCGTATTACCGTTATTAATATTAGGCGCCGAAACCGTGTTGCCAATACGCGGACAAAACAATCCCTGTGCTTGGCAATTTGTTTGTCGTGCAATTAATAGAAAAATTCCATTATTTTAAAAATTTGGGGACAATCTCCGGTTTGTTAACTTCTAAGTTACTTTTCTTTTGTTTCATATTCTGTCCAATCCTTATTAATTTTTTATAATCAAAACTTTTATTTTAACTAAGAGTGTATTATACTATTATTTAAAAAGATGTCAAGTAAAAATTCAATAATAATTAAATTAATTTAAGACTATTGCCAGATAAGCCTTTCCAACCATTCGGATTATAAATAAAAAGTAGGTTCTTTTATATATGTCACCTAAAATAAGTTCCAAGTTACATGAGGAGCAACAATAACAAATTTTGGCATTTAAATGATTTGGTCTTAAAACAGTTTATTATTAGTACTCTTCAAGGCAGGGAATTTTGAAACTTTTCCTTCTCAGACTATACTTATAACCTTGTGCTCGTAAATTTTAACCTACACCCTGCAAAGAGATCGCCGATCCCTTTCAAAGTGATCGCCGATCCCTTTCAGAGTGATCGCCGATCCCTTTCGGAGTGATCGCCGATCCCTTTCGGAGTGATCGCC
>CAZCVI010000024.1:59683-89114 GCA_964502145.1 uncultured Clostridia bacterium | reverse complement strand
CTTATTATTCATAAAGAATAATATAACACATTTTAACCTAAAAAACTAGCCCCCCTCCGAAACGGTTAATAGCAAAAGGTTTTCAGCCATGCATTATTTTAACCTTAAAATTTGAAGGAATAAATGGGAGTGGACACGAAGTGGTTATGGTTTTGAGGAGAGATATTTTTTTAATGCGGTAATGGAAGGTGCCGTCCAAAAAACTGAATAAGTCCCCCCCTTGCAAAGCTGTCGAAAAAATACTATTATTATACTATGCAAAAATCGATTCCGATAATTTTTATTTTATGCTTGGCACTGGCCATGCCTTTTTGGGGAGAAGACCCGGGGGGCAATTCCGGTGCTACAGAAAAAAAAACCACGGATCGGGCCGTATCCATCATTAAATTTATTCCTGGGGTACCGCAGTTAAAAGCTGGGAAATATTTTAAAGGAGCGTTATTACTGGGTTCTTTTCTTGGCGCGATAGCGGGTTCTTTTGCGTACAATCATCAAGGTAACCAGTGGTACCAAAAATATCAGAATTCCACCAATGTAGAGGAGATCGTCCTATGGCGTCACCAAGCAGAAAAAAGTTTCAAAAACAGGAACCTCTGCTTGGTAGGTTTGTTTACCGTCTGGTTCATGCATATCTTGGACTTGAAATTTTTTAAATCAGGACAGGCCGGAGTAAAAAGCGATGTGGGCAAAAACAAGATTGATATTGGCTTCTATTATTCCTTCTGATTCTGATATGCGTTTTACACCCCGACCTTTCCTGGCCTTCCTTTTGGCAAGCATCCTTATTTTAACCTTTAGTTGCAAGGATATTGTTTTTGACAATCCCTTGGACCCCAATGCATCAAAGGATGTGGTCAAAGTAATCCGCGTTCTGGACACACTGTTTAAAGGAAAAGGGGATATTGCCTATGACGGGGAGAAATTCTGGAAAATCAACCCCTATGGCAACCTCACCGCGTTCGACCGGGAATCTGGGACCACGATCCGTTCATTTTACGGCGACCCTGGGACAGGTCTGGTATTTTTTTTAGACCATATATATATATGTAATGCACAGGGAGAAAATGTGTTGATTAAAGTGGACCCCTTGTCCGGGGACACGGTCAACCGCATTTCCACCCGCGATCTTTACCCGGGTTACCTGGCTGCCAGCGATGGGTTGTTGATTGTGTACGATGTTCGTTCCGCTGGGATATTTCAATATAATCCGGATCGCGGTGATGCTATACGTTTGTTTGCCGTGCCCGGCATAAATATCGGCGGCATGGCTATATATAAAGGCGGTTTGTTGATTTCCGATATGAATACCGACTCATTGTATCTGTTTACTCTCAGTGGGGCTGTACTGAATGTTTTTGCTTCTCCTGCGGCTGGTATTAGCGGATTGGCCGTGGATAATAGCGATTACGTCTACCTGATTACCCTGGATGGAAAATTATATAAAGTTTCATTACCTTAACTCAATCCACAAATGCCTTATTTTTGGCCTGTGGGTGTGTTGCTCTGCACTCACCCTGTCTGGTCTTACTACCGAACCACCCCGCTTCCACGGTGATTATTTCATTTTCAGCGATGATCACAACTATATATTCGGGAGCGGCAATATCCTCTTAAAAAGTCCTGAATTATCGATCAAAGCAGATATCCTATACATGAACGTGCCACAACTGAGCGGCGTATTTTACGGGGATATTGCGATCCAGCAGAACGGCGAAACAATAAAATGTGACGCTGTCTTTTTTAAGGTTTTTCCCTTGACCCTGTTACGTATTACGTTTCAAGAGACTATGATCATGGCGGGAGATCGTAGCCTGGAAAAATCCTTTCATGAGTTTATCAAAAAAGCACCGGAAGAATTAAAAAGTTCCTCCCTCTTTTTCGAGTTTCGCGAGTTCCATATAGATAAAAATCAAAAAATAAAAGCCAAGATCGTAGTGCCTTACATGGTCGGGATGCCCACTGTGCCACTCCGTTCTTTTACCGTGAACCGCGGTATTCGCGCTGAAAAAACCATGCTCTCCTTCAATAACATCAACTACACCGATAGCGATGGCTTATCCGTGGCCTTCTTCTTGCGGTTGCGGGAAAAAATTGTGGCTGGCGATTATGATCTCAAATTATATGAACGGCACCTGTTTAAATTGGAGGGTCCTAAACGGGGCGTGCTTTTCTCCGGTGAGAACCGCTTTTTCCCCACCGCTAAACAGAAGGATTTATTGGGCTTTACTACCCTGCTCAATTCCGGGGAGAAATCATTTAACCTCCTCTTTAAGCATAATCTGGATACCCCGTTCTTTCGTTACTCCCTGGCCCAAGCATTCAGCGGGCGGGAGAACCAACCCGCTTTTTTTGAGTTCCGGTCCGATGTCACTATTAAAAAACTTAAACCTATTGAACCCCGATTTGATTTTACCTTTAATTGGAAAAAGAGCTATTCTTACAAGCTGTCTACACCTATTACCCTGTTAAAGAAATGGAATTTTAATGTCAGTTGGCAACGCAAGATTATCGCGGACATGTACCAGTCCGACACCTCTGATTTTTCTACTGGCTTGGGTTTTGATGCACGGCTTTTTTCCCTTTCTTCCAATTACAATTTTTCTAAAGATTGGTTGGCAGCATCGGTGCGCAAGAATTTTGCTGTGACCGTCAGAATGAAGCCCGTGTTGTTTTTGGAAGACAATATCGCGCTTGATTTATCGTCTTTTTATATGTTTTCGTCGCTTCCGTTTGGTAATGCTACCGTCTCCCGTGTTTCGCCCGGTGTGACCATGGCTATCCGTTCTGTGGGTGCCGTGTTGCCTTGGGGATTGCGACTCGTGCCCAGTTTTGGGCTCAATCATTTATGGGACAATCGGCAGGAGAGTTTTACCGATTTTAATTATGTCGTGGCCTTGCGTAAGCAGAGCGGTGATTTTTCCGCTTCCATAGATTATTCCGTGACCTCGCGATACCGGGCCGCTGACTTCTGGGTGGAGGGTAATAATCGGCAGAACCTTAATCTGAACTTCCAATTAGAAGACAATCTCACCAATAAATATGCATTTTTACTCCGCTTCTATTACAACAACAACTTGGTTATGGAAAACATCTCTCTAACCGGGAAATGGTCACTCCCCTATGATTTAAGCTTTTCTTCTTTCGTATTGTATTATAACCAGGAACGAAAGTTTCAAACCATTGAAATTTTCCTGGAAAAAACCTTTAAAAAGAAAATTAAACTACAAGGAGGTTACTCATTGGCATTAAAACGATTTTTCATAAAATTTCTCACCCAGTAACCCGTCTTGTGCTTGGCTTATCGGTTTGGGTGGCTGTTCTGGTTTTATTAAGTACGGGTTGTGGTGTGAGAGTAGCGCAATTGCCCGAAATCAGTCATCCCTATGTGGCCAAGATGGAGTTTCTCAAGGAAGTTAAAAATGTAGATGGAAAAGCCAAAAAAACGCGCTTTAACAAGAACCGCATCGAAACCCCCTTTGATTTTTATTTAGAGATCAAGGAGATAGAGGATGAAGGAACCGTATCCGTCGTATTTTACAGCGCCGCCATGCCAGAAGGAAAAGAGACTCTCCCGCTGGAAAAAAAAATAGTCAAGGCTGCCGAGCGCTCCTTTGAGTTTGGGGAATCGGGGAAGTATTACGAGTACATTATTTTTTTTGACAGTATCGGCGAATTAAAACCCGGGTTACATCGGTACGCCATTTTTTTAAGAAAGAATTTATTGTATGAAGGTCAAGTGGAAATTTTTTGAGGGTGTTTAACTTGCGGGGAAATTGAAAACAACGCCATCGGGCCTGCCCAGGGAGAGCCAGGCAGGCCCAATGGACTTTGCAGCCATTGTTAACCATTTAAACTAAGGAGGTGTTTCTTGTAAAACCCACATTTTTTGCAGCAGAGATAACTCTGAGCACTGATTATCAGCAAGACCCTTGCCAAGTCAGTAATCCAGCCAAAGGGTGAAAATGTCCTATCAAAAGGACACTCGGTTATAAAAAGGGGACACCTTTTAATTCATTTTAATTCGTGCCAATTGTGGGCGTCTTGCTATTTATCCCTTGGGTTCGAAAACTTCTTCCAATCGTCTTGTTAGCAATGTTTTACGTTGCGAGGGCGAGGCATTAAAAATGGCTCGCCGCACGGTTTCGCGGTCCGAAATCAGGAATATTTTGCGCCGCGCCCGCGTCACTGCTGTATAAAACAACTCCCGGTTCAACATGATGGCATGCGAGGGCAACAACACCAACAACAATACATCGTACTCGGAACCCTGCGCTTTATGCACGGATACTGCATAGGAAAGAGTCAGCTCGTCCAGTTCCTCGTGGCTATACTCGACAAAACTGCTGTCAAAACCTACCCGCACGGTTTTCTTATCACTGTTATAATCCGCCACAATGCCTTGCTCCCCGTTGAATATCTCTTTTTCATAGTTGTTCTTCAACTGCATCACCTTGTCCCATTGTTTTAAAGTCAAATGCTCCTTGCGGACATACATTGCTCCCGGATTGAAGCGCTCTTGGATTTGCAAGTTGATATTATCAATACCCGCGTCGCCCCTATACATTGGCACCAAGACCTGAAAATCCGGGGAATTAAAATTAAAATCGTTTTTATAATACTCGATGATCCGCAACACCTTTTCCATTGCTTGTCGTTCAGAGGTCACATTGATAAATACAAAATCCAGATCATCCGCATAGGGTTTGTAAATAAGGTCTTCCCCACTGTTAATACGATAGGCATTTTCAATGATCAGACTGTTCTCTTCCTGGCGGAAATTGCGACTCAAATAAATAATATCGAAATAATGGCAGTGGATAATATCCCGCAATACGTTTCCCGGTCCTACCGAGGGCAATTGGTCCTTATCACCGATAATAATCAGCCGGGAATGCGGCGAGACTGCCTTGAGTAGCGAATAAAAAAGAAAAAAATCCACCATGGAGAATTCGTCCACTATAATCGCATCTGCTTTAAGTGGGTCCTGGTCGTTGTGAACAAAACGGCGATTTTCCGGGTTGATCTTTAACATCCGATGAATCGTTGATGCATGGTACAACGTCGCTTCCTCCACCCGTTTGGCTGCCCGACCCGTGGGCGCGGCAATCAGGACACTCTTGCCCTCCCGGTCCAACGATTCAATAATCGCACGGATAATCGTTGTTTTACCCGTGCCCGGTCCCCCCGTGATAATGGTGATACGGTTGTTCACTGCCATATAAACTGCCTTCTGCTGCTCTTCGGTTAACTGCACCGCCATTTGCTTGGCTAAATAATTAAAATCTACCTTCACCGCTGCCAACGGGGAGTTATCCGTGGCCAAATTAAATAATTGTGCTGCGATCATCTTTTCAATCGCGTGATTCTTCGCACTCATAAAGACCCGGACCGAACCCGGTAACTCTTCTTTCACCAGCCGGTTCTCCGCCACCAGCTCCGCAAAACCTGCCGCTACTTCCGTGTCCCCAACATCCAGCAATTGGGTACATCGGCGCGTCAGTTCTACTTCTTCCATGTAGAGATCGCCGTTTTTTTGTTCCGTAAAAGACATCAGGAAGTCGATACCCGCTTTAATGCGAAAGATATCATTGGTTGCAATACCAAAGCCCCGGGCAATAGTATCGGCAATCTTAAACCCCACCCCGCGCACCGTGTCAATCAACAGATAGGGGTTTTGTTCCAACACCTGGAAGGATTCTTCGGCAAATGTCTTAAATATTTTGAAAATTGTTTCGTTACCAATGCCATAAGGCGCCAGTTTCACTGTTAGTTCACGGATAATCCGGTTACCCGCGAAATTTTTTTCAATCTCTTCCACCACGTTGGCTGTGACCCCTTTTATTTCTTTCAGTCGTTGCGGTGAATTTTCCAAGATGTCAAATGTCGTTTTATCGAAATGGGCCACGATCTTTTTGGCTGTTTTCCGGCCCAGGCCCTTGAATCGACCCGAGGACAAATATTTGATCATACCATCTTTATCTTCGGGCATGATTCCTTTGAACGTGGTTACTTTTAATTGTCTGCCGAATTGCGGGTGGTCTACATACTCCCCGGTCACCTCCAGGAAATCACCCTCGCTCACGTCCACCAGACTACCGACAATGGTCAATGGCTCCTTTTGCTCATGCACCACCACCTTGCACACCGCAAACCCGCTTTCCTCTGAAAAAAATATCTTCTTTTGAATCTTAACCTTAAGCTTGACTTGATCCACCAGTATTCACCTGCTAATTTAAATATCCAGGTTAAAATTATAAACAATTTACCGGTAAAAGGGAAGCAATCCCGAAAAAATGGGAAAAATAAATTGCCCGTCTTTACTTTTGTCAAAAGAGATGGTATTCTGATAGTTATGAAAAAAATAAATCTGTTTCTCTGCTTTTTCTTTCTATGTATGGTTATTTTTCCAAAAGATGTTTTGAAGATTGGAGCGTATGCCGGTTATTTTTCACCAGCAGACCAGACCTTCAAGGACGTGTATCACGGAGAAGATGTCACCTACGGTCTGAAACTGGGTGTACGCGTGGTCAATAATTTCTCTCTCTGGGTCGCGGTGCTGCAATTTAAAAAAGATGGCGAAACCAAAGCCCTGGGCGATAGCACCACGCTGAGATTAAATCCCATCCATCTCACCGCCAGGTACACCTTCAAATTGGGGATAGTAAATCCCTATGTAGAAGGAGGGTATACCCACATTTTTTATAATGAAAAGTCTGTTATCGGTGATAAAACCGGGGAGGGTAAAGGTTATTGCTTGGATGCCGGGTTAGAGTTCAGGATGTCCTCCCATTTTGTGATTGATATCGGGGCAAAATACAGTCGCAGCACCGTCCAAGTCGATAATTTGGATGTAGAATTGGGCGGTATACAAGCTGGTGCTACCCTCCTGTTGGTTTTTTAATTATTTATTGATTTTTTTGTTGAAAATACGCATGAAAAATAACACTATACATTATGGTGCTTAAACACTTGAATCAATGGAAGTAAAGGAGCAAATAAAACGAAGTGTTACGATAACCGACGTAGTTTCCCTGTATGTAGATTTGCGCCCTGCGGGAAAGCATCTCAAAGCGCTGTGTCCTTTTCATACTGAAAAAACTCCGTCCTTTTACGTAATGCCGGAAAAGGATAGCTTTGCCTGTTATGGGTGCAATAAGTTTGGCGATATTTTTACCTTCATACAGGAAATAGAAAATCTTTCGTTTTTAGATGCCATGAATTTTTTGATAGATAAATTTAACATCCCCATCGACCGTCGCAAAAGCAGTCACACCGTTAAAAAGGATCTGTATGCCGGTATCAACGAATTGGTGCTGAAATATTATCGGGCCAATTTATTCGATACCCCCGAAGGGAAAAAAGCTCAGGAATATCTCAAAAATCGCGGCATTCAACCCAACACCATCGACCACTTCTCGCTCGGTTATGCGCCCAATGGCTGGGACGGTCTCCAAAATTACCTGAAAAAACAGGCCGTGGACGTTCAACAGTCCCTGGATTTGGGGTTACTCATTAAAAACGATGCCGGGCGCGTTTATGATCGCTTCCGTGGACGCATCATCTTTCCTATCTTTGCCGAATCCGGCACTGTAATCGCGTTTGGCGGACGCACTATTTTTGATGAACCCAATAAATACCTCAATTCCCCGGATACCCCCCTCTATAAAAAAAGCAATCATCTGTACGGGTTTAATCTGACTAAAAACGCTATCCGCGAAAAGAAATTCGCCATCCTGGTCGAGGGCTATTTTGATGCGGTCAGCTTGTTTCAGCACGGTGTCGAAAATGTGGTGGCTTCCCTGGGAACCGCGTTAACTGAGAGTCAGATTTATTTATTGAAGCGCTTTTCCGAGCAGATTTATATATTTTACGATAGCGACAGCGCTGGCGTCACCGCTGCTGTGCGCGGCATTGAAAAGATGTTTGAACAGAACATCAATCCCAAAATCCTGGCCCCCAACGACCCCAAAGCCAAAGACCCCGATGATTTTATCCGCGCCCATGGTTTAAAAGGGTTTACCCAGCTACTCACAGAGGCAGTCGATGGCTTCCGTTTTTTGATTGGCAAAATTGCACGGAAATATGATTTAAAAATCCCCGAACAAAAAAATGAGGCGGTTCATAGCATCATGGGTTTTGTGGAAAGAATCGCCGAACCTATTATCCGCGACGAATATACCCGCATGGTAGCGGATTATTTCGCCGTGGACAGCGACGTGTTAAAATTAAAAAAAGCGAGTCGCGCACACGAAAAGAACCCACCCGCCGCCACCGGGAACATGCTGGTCGTGAATCCAGCGGAACGGATTTTTCTCGAATGTCTTTTGTCCGCCCCCGAATTAATCGGGGAAATGAAAGAAGTGGTAACCAATGACATCTTGTCCGTTATGGTTTCGCAAAACATCGTGCGCTCCCTGCTGGGACATTTTAACCCCAAAACTGGGGGTGTTGATGATTACATCAGTATTGCCGCAGGCTTCAGCGATGCTGAACGCGGGTTATTCCGCGAAATCTTTGACGGGGCCAAATCCAATCCAGCCACCCGGCATGAACTGGAAGCGCGGGTGGAATCCTCGTTCCTGACTTTTCAGGACATGCTGATCAAACGCCATTCCCACCATATCGACCAGGAACTAAAACTCGCGGTACGGCAAAACGATCTCCAATTGATACAAAAATTGATTCAAGAAAAAGAAAAATACATTAAAATAAAGGTTGAAAAAAAACAAAGTTTAACACTAGGAGGCACAGTTGACTGACACCAAACAAAATGATGCCGTGATATCTCCAATATCTCCAATATCTCAGATATCTCCGATATCTCAAAGAGAACAAGGAACTGAAATTGCAAAACAAGTGACAGGCGAACCGCAGGATATGGAAATTGGAGAGGGGATGGAAGTTCCGCAAGAAATCCTCGATGAATTGTATGAAATGTCCAGGGTCCATGATGGAAAAATAAAGAAAGAGCACTTTTTGGATTTTCTCAAAGCCCGGGAAGTGATCGAACGTAAAAAAGAAATCGTCACCCGTTTGTCTGCCATGAATATCAAAATTATGCGCCGCAAAAATATTCTTAAACCTGAACGGTTACGGTTGTACAATGATTTTTTAACCCGCTATAAAAAAGAGTTGCGGGCGATACTTAGACGGGCCAAAAAAAATCTCGGTATCGTTGAAAGCACGTTTATTTATAATTTGTTTGAAAATGACTCCTCTTTTAAAAAGCATTTAAAATTATTGAAACATTATTTAAAAGAAAATGAGATAAAGATCATCAAGATCGCGAAAACCAAGCCCATTAAAGCCAATCTGGAGAAAAGCGAGATCGTCGGTGATCCCGTGCGCCAGTACTTGCGGGAAATGGGCAATGTCAACCTGCTCTCGCGCGTGGAAGAAGTTAAAATCGCCAAACGCATTGAACGGGGCGAAAAAAAGGTCATCAAAGCGTTATCCAAAACAAATATCGTGCTCAACAGCGTGATTGATCTGGGCCGCGACGTACTGGAAGGGATAAAAGATATTGATGAAGTCATCGAGGTCAACGAGGATATCGAGGACGAATCCAAAAAACAACGCATCAGGGACAAATTCCTCAAGCAATATGAACAGTTAAACCATTTTAAACGGGAACTACGCAATCTAAAAAAGACCAAATCCAGCAACTTCCTGGTCGCCAAGAAGATGGTGGAAATCACCCATCTCATCCAAGAGATGGTGCTACGGGCAGAACATAAACGCAGTTTTATGAATCGCATCAAGCAGTTGAAGGAGAATTACCTCCATATCATCAACCGCACCAAAAAATTGAAGAATGAGATGGTGGTGATCAAAGACGAGAGCAGCCCCGAATTTCAGAATCTTGTCGAAGAAACCGGCAATTATCAGCGCCGCCTGGAAAGTCTTAATAAAAAATACGAGATCAGCCCCGAAGACCTCTTCAAAACCTGCGATGATATTTCCGAGGGACAACGGTTGATCGAACTTTCTAAAAATGACCTGGTAGAGTCCAACCTCCGGCTGGTGGTTTCTATAGCTAAAAAATATATCAACCGCGGCTTGCAGTTTTCCGATTTGATTCAGGAAGGCAACATTGGTTTGATGAAAGCCGTGGAGAAGTTCGAGTACCAGCGCGGTTATAAGTTTTCTACTTATGCCACTTGGTGGATTCGTCAAGCCATTACCCGCGCCATTGCCGACCAAGCGCGCACGATTCGGATTCCCGTTCACATGATCGAGACCATTCATAAAATCAACCGCACCCAGCGCCGCTTAGTGCAGGAACTGGGCCGCGAACCCACAGAAGATGAAATCTCCATTGATACCGGTTTTTCCACTGAAAAAATCCGCAAAATCTTAAAAATCGCCCAGGAACCCATCTCTTTGGAAACCCCGGTAGGGGATGATGATTCTCATTTAAGGGACTTTTTAGAGGATGTTAAGACAGCCTCACCTCCGGAAATGGTCAGCCGCATGAACCTGCGCGAACAATTGGGGAATGTGCTCTCCTCCCTCACCGACCGCGAAGCCAAGGTCATCGAAATGCGATTCGGCCTGAAAGATGGCAACGAACATACCCTGGAAGAAGTAGGCCAAGAATTCCAGGTCACCAGGGAACGTATCCGTCAAATCGAGGCCAAAGCCTTACGCAAGCTGAAAAAAAAAGCCAAAAAATTGGTGAGTTTCTTGGACAAACCCGATAATATCCAGTCTATCTAAACTGGTATATACTCCCCAATTCACTAGCAGATTTTTATCAGTCCCACGGATAACCGTGGCAAACTGGACAAGCTGGACAAAATTTACAGGTTTTGTGAAGTCCAGTTAGTCCAGAATGTCCAGATAGTCCAGATAGTCCAGTTTTTTTTTGAAACTTGGCAGTGAATCCAGGGTAATATATATAATCCCTTGAAAGCGCAAGCAATTTCTTCTATAATGTAATATACTATATTATACTATATAATATTAATTGATAACGTCTGTAAATGAGATAAAAATCCTAAAAACAGAGAAGGTAACAATGATAAAAAGAACATTACTAACCCGCATTATAATGGCCGCACTATTAATAATGACCGCTTTTTGCAGTGGCAACAAAGGGGAACCAGTCAAAACAGAACCCGTCAAACCCAAGACCCAATTGCCCCAAACCAACCTGCCAGTCGAAAAAAAGGAAATCCCACCGCAAGAACCTTCAGAAAAACCCCTGGAACGCCCAGAAGAACTGGAGATCACGCCCCTTGAAGAGCAGAAACCTCTGCTGACCGCACCCGCGAATACAACCGCACCCACTCCCGAACAAGCCGAAGAGAGTCAAAAAACCCTGGAGATCACCGATAGTATCACCACTGGTATGACCGCTATTTTTCGTAGTTTCGGGTATAGCGGTGCGGTTGATTTGCCCGAAAATTTCAAGCGTCGCGTGGCCTATTATATCCGCTATTTTTCAGAAAATGAGAAAGGCGTGCGTTTTTTCCACCGCGCCATGGTCCGCAGTGAGCAATTTTTGCCCATGATCCGCGATGTCTTGGCGAAAAAGCATCTGCCCCTCTCCCTGGCCTATCTACCACTCATCGAGTCCGGGTATAATATAAATGCCCGTTCCCGTGCTAAAGCGATTGGCCTATGGCAGTTCATGAAAGGAACCGCCCTGATGTATGGACTCAAAGTCACCCGCAAGCTCGACCAACGTAAAGATCCCATTCAATCCACTATCGCCGCTGCCGAATACCTTAACGATTTGTTGGCCATGTTCGGTGCTGAAGACCCCTTCCTGGGCATTTGCGCCTACAACGCTGGCGAAGGAAAAATACTGCGGGCACTCCGTACTATTTCCTATAAAGAACGCTCTTTCTGGACGCTGGTGAAAAAAGGAATCCTGCAAAACGAAACCAACGAATACATCCCCAGACTCCTGGCAGTATCGCTCATGGCCAGTGAACCAGAAAAATACGCTGCCGCTTCCAAACTGGTGCCCATGGACCTAAAACCTGAAGAAGCGGAAACCGAAGACCAGGAAGTGATTGCTTCCCTGGGTAGTTCCAAGGATGATCTTGTCGAAAGTGCCGACGAAACGGAAACCACGCCAGAAGTCGTGGAAGATTCCCCTGTTGAACAACCCCAACCCACTCAAATCGTTATCACCACCCCAAAAATGAAGCCCGCTTCAGGAAACGTGTACAAGGTGAAACGCGGCGATACCATGTATAGTATTGCCCGCAGCTTTGATGTCACGGTGAAACAGGTGAAAAAGTGGAACGGATTAAAAAATAATCGCATTCACGTCGGGCAGAAGTTGAAGATTTCCGGTTCAGAGCCAGCTCTGGCAAAATCAGAAAGAAACTACCCGCGGCAGAGTTCCGGGCAATATAAATTGATTTATACTGTCAATTATTCAGACTCATTGGCTCATATCGCCCTGTTTTTTAATGGTGTCACGGCCCGCGATATCATGCGCTGGAACAATCTGCGCCACAGTCGCATCCACCCCAAACAAAAACTGGCCATCTATGCCAATGACCGCCCAAAAAAAATACGGGTCCACGTGGTTAAAAGAGGGGAAACAGCCAAAAGTATCGCGAAAAAATACGGCGTGCGCATCGAATTTGTGCTCTCTCTTAATGGCCTGCTGACCAATTCTACCCTCAAACCGGGCAAACGGTTAAATATTTATATATTATGAAGTAACGGGACGAATAGTTCGATGTTCTCGCGGTCCTGACATACTGCCACCACTGCCGCGCGAACCAACCGATGATGGCGGCGTACCAGATAGAGTACCCCGTCCGGTGTTCCTGCATCGGTCGGGTCAGACGCGACCTTTATGGGCACCGCGGGAAACGGGAACCGCGAAACCACCAGCGCTGCTTTGACCTGCCCAGCTTGGGGATGGAGCTGTGCGCCGTGTTCCGTCAAATAATGGTTCAAGGTCCGTAGAAAAAAAGCTTCCTCCGAGGACAGGTCCTTACCTGTCACTATTTTGGCCGGAATCGGGAAAAAGAACAACACCATTTTTTGCCACGTCTTTTTTATACGGGTTACTACATGTCGTAAACGGAAAAAGGGGTGCCGCACCGGGGCTAAAAAGGTAACCGGAAGATTGAGATGATTGATTAACACGTCCGCTTGTTCGCGGGTCAAAACAAGTACCCGCCCCGCATGTCCTGTTCCCGTGTTATAAAGCAACCGCTCTTTTTTTTGCGGGACCGCGTAGAGTTTTCCCGACCCTGCGATTTGTTTTAGTTGCTCATAGCCAGCCGAGTGTGGCGAATTATAAAAATGAAAGGGCATGAACTGGTTTAATAAAACAAGACTGCTGGTCTGTCGACAGTGGCTGAAAATCAGTTCCTCGATGCGCGCTTTGAGATGGTCCGGTGCATCCTTATAACTGTGGCACAACCATTCATAAAGCCGTTCTGCATAAACCAGCAGGTGATTGAGCAGCGCGACTGTTATTTTTCCTGTTTCCCCCGTGTATTCCAGCGCCGCCTCAAAAACAAATCCCCGTTGCATTGGTATACTCAAATGATGCCAGGGAATGCCCTGGTCCAACAACCGCAACCGACACAACGACCCGGCACGGGGAATACCGAGTTGACCTTCACCGCAAAACAGAGCCGCCTTCATATCAATGATCGCCAACTGCCCGCTTAAAACCGGTTGCCCGCCAATGAGCCGGTTATTTAAGCGAATCTCCCGGACCGACGGAACACTGCGGCAAAAAATTTCCAGTAATTCTTTCTCCCGTGCAAAATCGCCGTGTTTCCCGTGCAGCGTAATCGAGGTGCCCTGGCTTACTGCGTTGGCAGTGGAACGTTTAAATTGATTCGGGCAAAAGTGCAACGTGTGCATTTTTCCCGTGTGGGCCGCGTTGTTTTCTACCAGGATTTCTGTTGGAGCCGATGCGAAAATGGCCAGTAGCCCCAGTCCTTCACGGGTTTGGAGTGCTTCCACTGCTGCTTCTTTTGCTGCCGTGGCTGTATCTGGGTTCATTAGCCGGGTCAATATTTCCATTGTCGCCTCATCCAGACCCGTGCCATTGTCTTGCACTTGGATACTATTCCTGGCAAAACGAATATCTACCCGTTGCGCCCCACGACGTAAACAAGCACGAACCAATTCGACTGGATAGTGCGCCGGGGAGCCAAACGTATGGCTAGCCGCTTTTTTTAAATGGGCGTCTACATCAATCGAAAACAATTGTACAGGCGTTGAATTCTGTGAATTCATGCCATTCCCCCCGCATGTTTTAATAATAAATGAACCGCCACTTTTTCCAAAATTTCAGAATACGGCACCACCACCAAACGGGACTCTTTCACCACTAATTCAATAAAGCGAAATTGTGCCAGTCTGGGGTTGGTCCGAAACTGCGCGGCCAATGCATTAAGATGACCACTGGAAGGATTTACCGCTACAAAACAGTTGGGCATCCATTCCTTTGGCAATCTGGGTAAAGGCGACAAATCCACATCGAAAAAATCACCGCTCATTTCGCCTGCAGCCAGTAAACAAAAAGGAATGCCGCTGCCCCGTATTATTGTCCCGGTTTCGTTGACCGCCGCTACCAGTTGTCCCAGCCAGGACGCCTTGGCTTTTTTTGGGTCCACTACTTTTAAAGCCGCTATCTCATCCAGGTGTACTGCGCCGGGCAATAGTTTTAACAATGGCGCGAACGCGTCATTGCCCGCATCTAAAATGGGTAGTGGGAAAAAAGCCGGGGTACTGTGCCAATATTCCATGAGCGGATTTTTTGCCGAGGCGGTGAATAACGTCTGCTCCTGCCCCATTTTTAACACCCGCCGGAGCGATAATGGGCGACTATTACACGTGGGAATAATACGGAAATCCAGTATCCCACCCGCTGGCCCCCAGGTTCCTTGGTTCGGATGCACCAGCGCATGCAACGCCATACCGGCCAGGCTCTTTTCTACTTGCTTTAATATGGGGGTGGAAACAGGCGGTGGTTTTTTTCTTGCTTTGACCTGCAAAACTACCAGTGTTGCTAAGAGGATAAGAAGAAGCGCTCCCAATGCATAAATTATGCCCCTGTTTTCCTTAAAATTCCCGCCCACTTGGCTTGTGCTCCGCGTGGGTTCAGCCCTATTTGTAGCAGGTGCGGCAGCGATTTTGCGCCCGTTCAGCAAACGCGATGTATAGGCTGACGCATCAACAATGCGCCGTTGTCCATTCGTATCATAGTACTCTGTCCACGCATGCAGTACCGGGAGTATTTTTCCCTTGTGACCCACCGCGCCAATGACCAACCGGGCTGGAACCCCCATTTTACGCAAGAAAAGAACAGTCATACCATTTAAAATATCACAATCACCCGCGCCAATTTCTTTGACCCGGCGAAACCAGTCACTGTTCTTCTGTTGTTCTGCATAGTGCTGGGCCGTGGTAGCGGAAGAGTCATAATTACATAGGGTGGCAGTTAATTGCAGTGCTGCTGCCACTTTTTTTTCCGTATCTCCAGCCAGTTCTTGTGTTAACCGCTGCTCAAGCGGTTCTGGTAATTTGAATAAGGCAGGCAGAGCCAGCCATTGCTCACGTTGGCTCTGTGGCAATGGGGGGATATTGTTCCTTTTTATTGGACAGCAATCGTAACGCACCATGCTATTTTGCGCTACCTTTAGCACGGCCTCGCCAGACGGTAAAAAGGCGAATACTTCCGGTGCGACAGGTTGGCCGTTTATGGTGATAGTGGAGGGATTAATCCCATGGAACAACGGTTGCGGCAAAAAAATCATGCCTGCATCCGCTATTTTCAAATTGACCCGAACCCCCTGTGTCGCGCCATCCAAAAAGGACAGTCGTACCGTGTCATCGGGCAACCCGGTTTCAGACCGTTTTGTTTGCAAAAATCCAGCGGCTTGATTGTAGTGGTCTGCATAAAAAAGAGTGAACCAGTGGTCATCGGGAGGAGAATAAGAAAAGCCCGGATTTTCCGTCGTGCTGCCCTGGCGCACTGAGGCGCCCGCATAGGGTGGTCCATCGGCACGTAAAGAGAGCGTGTTCGCCGGTGCCGGGGAAAATACCGGTGCTGGTCTCGCGTGATAGAAGTACTTTAAGAGAAAAATTTCCAGGGGTATCAGTAGCAGGAGTATCAGCAGGAAGGTTTTGCCAAAAGTATTAAAAAAGCGTGTTCCCGAACCCTTTATTTTATCTATGACACGGTGTAACCGGTAGCTGGGTGTCACATAATCCGTGGCGTTTTCCACCATGCGGGCCATTGCCTGTTCCGCTGTTTTGCGAACTTGCCGCAAATGGCGGTCATCAATTACTTTTTGCCGGGAAATATTGACTTCCAAGCGGTTCCCATTCAACAGGAAAACCGGGGCCAGTCCTTGTCCGAATTCTTCAGTCAGTGGGTGATCGGGTGGTGTGTGGGACAGTTCGTCCAGCGAGGTGCCCTCCCAAACCGGCAGTCCGCGAACATACAAGCGGACCTGTGGCCGCGAAGCCAAACCTACCGCACCTTCTACCGGACCATCCTTAAACTCTAATGCCACTGGTCCCGGTAAAGTCATTTCCCCGGAGATAGTCTTGCCATCGAATAAAACCGGTAACACATCGCCCTTGCGGTTATTGCGTCGTAAATAGGAACAGTACCGTTGTAGTGCCTCAGATGTTTTACGGTAAAAATCCCTTTGCGATGCTTCTTGCGCTGGACGTACCAGGGTGATTCGTGTTCCAGTGCCGCTTAAGTTGCAGGTAGTGTTCAGGGTTTTGAGTTCGGAACCAACTTCTACCAGTACTCCCCAGCGCTCCGGGTGTTTGTTTTTCCCCCATTGGGATTCGATTATTATCCGGGTGGGGTTGAATTTTAATACTGTCCAAAAACCGATCCCAAACATGCCCGCCGAATATTTATCTCCTGTTTTACTTGACGCATAGAGTCGAAACAGGAATTGCTTGGCATGTCTATAGGACATACCGCAGCCGTCATCCTCAAAAATAAGGGCTTCCTCTTTAGCTGTGGTATAGCCGATTTTGACTTTGATTGAATGGGCGCCTGCATCGCGGCTGTTTTGTGCCAGTTCCCGGATAAAAAACCACGGGTCTTTCCCGTAATTTTTAAAGCCAGCTTCTATCCACGAGCGAAAATTATCCTGTTTGCCATTCATATCAAGGTTATGCCATAAATTCACCAAAAATACAAGAGGAGAGGATAACCTGAATCCACCATCAAGTTTGTGGAAAGACTGGACTATCTGGACATACTGGACTTACTGGACCAACTGGACTTCCCAAAACCTTTGAATTTTGTCCAGTAAGTCCAGATAGTCCAGTAAGTCCAGATAGTCCAGTTTTTTCAGAAACTTGGCCTAGGATGTAAGATAACTATTCCCCAAGATAACGCAAATTTGCACAGTATTAATAATTTTAAGTGATTTTTTCCTTGACAAAAAATCAGTTAATAAATAAGATGTGTATTCAGAAACATTTAAAAAAAAGGAGATATTATGAAAAAATTACTGATAGTTTCAATGTTGGTTTTGTTTTCGGTCGCGTTCTTAAGCGCGGATGTGTACATCAAACAGCAAACCAAAACCGGTGCCTTCATGGGTCAGCCTGCTAAAGAGTTTGTACAGGAACAGTGGTTCGACTATAATAGAATCGCGACTGTAAGCCCGGAAAATTCATTCATTGTTAATATGAGTGAGAAGAAGTTCGTGATGATCAACCACGGGGCGAAAACGTATATTGAAACCACATTGCCCTTGGATATGTCAGCGTTAATGCCCGAACAAATGGCCGGCATGATGAAAAGCATGATGGACGGCATCACTGTTTCCGTCAAACCCAATGGACAATCCCAAAAAATTATGACCTGGAATGCCCAGGGGTATGATGTGATCATGAACGTCATGGGCATGGAAATGAAAATGGTATTCTGGGCTTCCACGGAAGTACCATTTGATTGGAAAAAATTGTCCGCGCTCTCGGCGGAACTTTACAAAGCCCAGTTGAGAGTAGGCGAAAAATTCATTGAAGAATTCAAAAAGATCGAAGGTTATCCGATTGCAACCGATATGGATGTGATGGGAATGAAAATCAATATGACCACGCTTGAAATCGGCGATAAAACTCCCCCCGCAGGCATTTATACCGCTCCCGCCGGATACACCAAAAAAGATAGACTCGACATCGGCGAAATGAAGAAGTAATAGTAAAGAATAAGTGGTCCGGCTGGTGTTCAAGACCTTTTAGCCGGACCACATTTATTCCATCACCAATTCTCCTTGTGATGTTTCTGGTTACAGCACACTATTTTTTTATCCCATTATTCCCATACTTCCCATTATTCCCACTATTCCCATAATTCCCATCTTTCCCATTCCCTTGGCGGTAAATCCTGGGGAATTTATGGAATTAAATTTAAATATCTTTACTATCTATCTACAATTTGGTATAATGAAGTCGTCTTCTTTGAAGTTGAAATTCTTCAAATTGCACGTATTCCCGTTTTTAGACATACCGGGGTAGTGCGAAATAACAAATAAAACCAGACACCTAACCATTTACAAAGGAAGGAGACTTGTATGATCAATACAAAAGATGATCGGGAAACTACACATATACAAACAGGGAAATCGTTTTTTATACCCTTTCCCTATGATTTTACTGAAAGGAAGAGACTCTATACGGAACCATCATGGGGGTGTATGCCTTTTTTGTTAGGGACTGAAAGTCTCTTGTTATATGGTCAATATCCCCACAAATACGAATGGACCAGGAAACTAACGGATGTGCTGGCAGTACTCGCGGACAAATACTCCTACTCGCCAGAAGGAACGGCTATCCTGTCTGGAATGACTTGGCACCCGACCGATGCTAGCCCGCTGGAAGTGTCGACACTTTTTCCCTCAATGCACGTGATCTTTGCTTTTACAGGAAACATGGCCTGCCCTTTCCAAAACGGCTCGCTCTATTTTGATTCAGCCGTGGTCCCACAAATGACGGTAATGGCAATGATCCACCATTTTGAATGCCTGCTGCAAGGGATGCTAAACGGCCAAAACGGAAATACGCCGCTGGCTGAAATGGAGTTCCTGACACCGGATGAAAAAAAACGGCTACTCCACGATTTTAATCGGACGGATAGACCCTATCCAGCAGACTTGACTGTCCCGCAATTGTTCGCGTTACAGGTAACCAAAACCCCGGACCACGTGGCCGTGGTCTACGGGGAAGAATCACTGACCTACTGGGAACTGGACGCCGCTGCCAATCGCCTGGGCAATTATTTGTTCCAAGGAAAAGGGTTGACCCCGGAAGCACTGGTGGGCTTACTGCTGGACCGGGGTATCACTCTGGTTGTAGCCATTCTGGGGGTTTTAAAAGCGGGCTGTACCTATGTCCCCATTGACCCGCAAATTCCCTTGCAACGAATACGCTTTATTCTCCGGGATACGGGTATAAAAATAGTGCTGGGGGAGAAAAAATACAGTGGCAAACTGAATCGCTTACAATGGGAATGCCCGGATTTTAATGCGTTCCTGCTTCTGGACAGCATGGCTGTTTACGGCGAAACAGAACCAGAACACAATCAATTCATGGGTCTAGAACTGTGGGAACACGTGGGCACAACGGCTACAGATGAGATTACTGGGGGAGGATGGCTAAGTAGTTACACGGGTCTGCCATTCACTGCCCAAGAAATGGCGGAATACGGCAATAATACGCTGGAAAAATTACAACCACTCTTGCACGGCAACATGCGGGTGCTGGAAATTGGCACGGCTTCGGGGATCACGATGTACCGCATTGCCCCGCTGGTGGGTTTTTATCTGGGCACGGATCTGTCACGGGTCATGGTTGAAAAGAACCGGGCACACATTCACCGGTTAGGGTTCCAAAATATCGAAATGGCCTGCTTGGCAGCCCACGAAATCGACCAAATCACGGGAAACGTATTTGACCTGATTATTATTAATAGCGTGATCCAATGTTTCCACGGTCACAATTATCTGCGCGCCGTGTTACGCAAGGCGATAGCATTGCTCTCGACGCGGGGCTGGATTTACTGCGGGGATGTGATGGACGTGGATTTAAAAGAGGAATTGAGCAAAGACCTGCTGCGTTTTAAAAGCCAGCATAGCCACGAGGGCTTTACGACAAAAACGGATGTGAGCGGGGAATTGTTCGTGGGCCGGGGCTTCTTCCGCGACCTGAGGCAGGAACTGCCAGGTCTGGTAGAGGTGACATGCAGCACGAAGATTCACACGCTAAAAAACGAGCTGACCGAATTTCGCTACGATGCCTTGCTGCACATTGATAAAAAAGCGGGCAAAACGGTCTGGCCTGCCAAAGAAAAAAACCAGGAAGATGCACGGGCCCTAAAACCCTACAGCAACAACGGGGAAGTGGTGGCACATCTGGGCGGAGCGGATAACGCGGCCTATATTATCTATACCTCTGGCAGCACGGGCCAACCTAAAGGAGTGATCGTACAACATCGCGGTATTGCCTCGTTAAGTACTGTTTTTCAAAAAAACTTTGGCATACTGGCACAGGACCGCGTGCTGCAATTTGCCTCGGTTTCGTTTGATGCGTCTGTCTCGGAACTGGTGATGTCTTTGTTGACTGGCGCGACACTCTGTTTGTTAGACAACGAGACAATCACGGACCTAAACAAATTCACACGCTATTTGAACCGCATGGCAATCACGGTGGCCACTCTGCCGCCCATGTACTTGAAACTATTGGAACACGAAGCGTTAGGAGGACTGCGGGTGCTGATCACGGCAGGTTCGGCTGCAAGCCGGGAACTGGTGGACACATGGCGCAAAAAACTTCACTATATCAATGCTTACGGACCAACGGAAACAACGATCTGCACGAGCCTATGGAACGCGCCACAACACGGCCCAGCACAACAAACTGTCCCGATTGGTACACCGATTGCCAACTTAAAAGTCTACATTCTGGACCGCTATCTGAAATTACTCCCCATGGGTGTGCCGGGTGAACTATGTGTTTCCGGGTTCCCCGTGGCACGGGGCTATTTGAACCGCCCGGAATTAACCGCTGCGAAATTCCCGCCTCTTCCTATCCATTTGCGGTCTGAAGGGGACAATCTAACAGTGGTTTCCGTGCCATTTTATCGCACTGGCGATCTGGCGCGCTGGTTGCCGGATGGGAATCTTGAATTCTTGGGCCGCTTGGACCAACAGGTCAAAGTTCGCGGCTTCCGTATTGAACCGGGGGAAATAGAGAACCGGGTACTCCTTTTTAATGACATCAAAGCAGTTGCGGTAATCGGCTGGGATAATACGGGTGAAGCTGTGGAAATCGAGCTGTGCGCCTATTTTGAAACACATTCGGGCCAACCAGTGGACGAGGTTGGCTTACGGGCTTTTCTGGCAGAAACATTGCCGGATTATATGATCCCGGCTTATGTACAACAGATGGTAGAGATTCCCCTGACACGGAGCGGCAAGGTGAACCGCCACTTGCTGCCCAAGCCGTCACTTAAAGGCCGACGCGAGGGATACGTGGCCCCACAACCGGGAACGGAAGCAAAAATGGCAGCACTGTGGGCGGAAATATTGGGCGTGGACGCGGGTATCATTGGCAGCACTGATAATTTTTTCCACCTGGGCGGGCATTCGTTAAAAGCGACGCGATTGCTCACGGCAATACACAAGGTCTTCGGGGTAAAAATACCAATGGCAAAAATATTCGCCACGCCCACGGTCGAACAACTGGCACGGGCAACGGTAGCGGCTAACGGCACCTGTTACAGACCAATTCCACCGGTGGAACTAAAGGAATACTACCCGCAATCCTCGGCTCAGAAACGACTGTACGTGTTGCACTGCTTGGCACCGGAGAGCACGGGGTACAATGTGCAGGTGCTGGATAACCATCGCCAGGTGATGGCACGGGCACACCTGGAATCACTGTTCAAAACATTGATTGCGCGTCACGAAAGCTTGCGCTCTTCCTTTCACATGTGGAATAATGAACCAGTACAACGTATCCACGCGGAAGTGCCTTTTACTATTGAAATGTACTATTCCTCGGAGGGCCGGACGGAAATGGCGGAACGCCGCACTGGAACGGGGGCCAGGGCACCTTGGTCAAAAGAAGACAGGCGAAAGATGGCGGTACTTGATATCCAGAAGCAAGGCGCTGATAGCGATGTGCCAGTGGAAACAATTATCAAACATTTTGTCAGGCCCTTTGATCTGACCCGTGCGCCATTACTCCGGGTCGGTTTGATCACTATTCGGGGGCAGCGGCAAGTGTTGCTGGTGGACATGCACCATATTATTTCTGATGGCGTCTCTATCGCGATTTTATTGAATGAACTGAAGATTCTGGAGAGCGGCGGTGTGTTGCCACCCGTACTATTGTTTTATAGGGATTTTTCCCAATGGGCTGCCGATGCGGGCGAGGCAAGCGCTATCAAAAGCCAGGAGCGCTACTGGTTAAAAGAGATGGCCGGGCCTATACCACGCTTGGATTTAACAGCGGATCACGGGGTGGGACACGCACGGGAAGAAACAGAAAACACGTTTTATTTTAACGTGGGGGCGCTACACATCGGCATATTAAAGGCTCTGGCCCGCGAGGAAGGAGCGACTCTTTTTATGATCCTGTTGGCGGTGTACACGATGGTACTGGCTAAACTGTCCAGGCAGGAAGATGTGATCGTAGGCACGGTCACTGCGGGACGGAAACACGCGGACTTGCAGACGATGATCGGTGTATTTCTCAATACGCTGGCGATTCGCAACTATCCTTGCCACGATAAAACGTTCCGCTACTTTCTGCGCGAGGTAAAAGAACGCACTGTAGCCGCTTTTGATAACCAGGAATATCCCTTTGAAACACTGGTAGGACGCTTGGAACTGCCACGGGATACAACGGACAACCCGCTCTTTGATGTGGCTTTTGTGTTGCAAAACCAGATGGAGAAAACAGGCTATATCCAGGAAGTACTCACACAAGGTGTGTCAACACCCTACCACTTTAGCCTGAACCAGGCCAAATACAAGCTGACGTTGCTGGGTATTGAAACAGAAGAAGGGGTGCAGTTCAGCCTGGAGTATGATAATACCCTGTTTTCCCAGGCCACAGTGGCACGTTTCTCCCAGTATTATAAAACGGCTGTGGCTTCGGTATGTGATTTTTCGTATGAGCAACTGGGGTTCCTGGCGATTATTCCAGAACCGGAACGCCACCAATTGCTGGAAGAATTTAATGGCACCGCCTTTACTGTGCCCGTACCGCTGGCGCAACAGACGCTCCACCATTTATTTACCGAACAAGTACACCATTTCCCGGATACGGTTGTGATTTGGGGGCCCAGTCTGTTTTCCAACTGGCCGATTCATATGAGTTACCGGCAATTGGATGCTGAAGCCCAACGTCTGGCTCTGGTTCTTACCGCCAAAGGAATCGGACCGGGCCGAATTGCGGCGCTGCTGTTTGAACGTTCCGTGGAGATGATTATTGGCTTGATCGCCATATTAAAAGCAGGGGGCGGTTACCTGCCGCTGGACCCAGGTTACCCTGAAGAGCGCCTGCACTATATGCTGGCTGATAGTGCTGTGCCACTGGTCATCACGGCCCATTCGGCTAATGCGTCTGGCCATGACCTAAATAAACTGAACCAATGGCCGGGTGAATGGATTTTTATTTCTGCTCCCCCCTCGGCCAACGAGTCTTTAGCTGCACCCGTCCGGGAACAACGGGTGCCATCTGGGCCCGCAGACCCCGCTTATATTATCTATACTTCCGGCACCAGCGGGCGACCCAAAGGCGTGCTTATCGACAACCGGAGCGCGGTTAATACCCTGACTTTTCGCCAAAATGTCTATGACATGAACGCCTCATTTAAAGTATTGCAATTGTTTTCTTATGCGTTTGATGGTTTTGTCACCAGCTTTTTTACCCCGTTGATTGCCCAGGCGCGGGTTTTCCTGCTCAGCGATAGGGCGTTGCGCGACATCCAGCTTATCAAGGATGTGATTGTCAAACAGAAAATCACCCATTTTATTTCTGTGCCTGCCTTATATGGCGTTATTTTAGAGTCTTTGAGTCCGTGCGAATTATCCTCGTTGCGCGTGGTCACATTGGCCGGTGATGTTTTGCCCGCCCATTTACTTACTCTGACCCGTGAGAAAAATCCGCGCCTTGAGATCGCCCACGAATACGGCGTGACCGAGGCAGCGGTGCTGTCAACAATCTACCGGCACCAGGAATTGGACCCCATCATCCGCATTGGCACACCGATCGGCAATACAGGGGTGCTTATCCTGGATGCGCAGGCGCAACTGCAACCCATTGGGGTAGCCGGGGAACTGCACATCACGGGTGCAGGTATCGCACGCGGCTACCTGAACCGCCCTGAATTAACAGCGGCAAAATTTGTTGCCTCCACCCTGATTGAAGGTGGCACCATGTATAAAACCGGCGATTTGGCACGGCGTTTGGCCGATGGGACAATTCAATTCTTGGGAAGAAGCGATCAACAGGTAAAAATCAAGGGGTTCCGCATTGAACCTGCGGAGATAGAAACCCAATTGTTAAGCCATACTGCTATTAAAGAAGCCGTGGTACTGGCCCGCCAGGATAAAAACGGCGAAAAATACCTGTGTGCCTATTATGTTCCGCTACAAGCAGCGCACACTGGCAAAGAACCGGAACTGTGGCCCTCTATCGCGGAGTTTTTCGTGTACGACGAGTTGCTGTATTATGCCATGACCCACGATGAGTTGCGCAACGACAGTTACAAGGCCGCGATTCGTCGCTTGGTGAAAGATCGGGTGGTAGTGGAAATAGGCACAGGGCAAGATGCTATTCTAGCGCAATTCTGCGTGGCCGCGGGAGCAACTAAAATCTATGCGATTGAAATGCTGGCAGACAGCTTTAAAAAAGCGCAACGCAAAATTCAGAGTCTCGGCTTAGAAGATAAAATTATCTTGATTCATGGCGATGCCACCCAAATCAACTTGCCTGAGAAAGCGGATATTTGTTTGTCTGAAATTGTCGGTTCTATTGGCGGTTCCGAGGGTGCAGCCGTTATTATTAACAAAACCCGCCGCTTCTTAAAAGAAGATGGTTTGATGATTCCCAGCCGCTCCATCACTAAAATCGCTGCCGTGTATCTGCCGGACAACCTTTACCGTGAACCCACGTTTCAGGGAGTTCCCGCACAGTACGTTGACAAGATTTTTAAGCATCTCGGTTATCCCTTTGATTTACGTCTGTGTATCCGTAATTTTCCAACCAGCCACATCATTTCCAATGACGACATCTTCGAACACCTCGACTATACCACCTTCACGCCGGAGGAAAGCACCCATGAGATACGGTTGGTCATCCATAAAAACGCCCTGCTGGACGGCTTCCTGATCTGGTTAACCCTGGAAACTATGGCGGGCGAAAAAATTGATACCCTGGCCCACGAGTATTGCTGGCTACCGGTGTATGTACCTGCCTTTTACCCCGGTATAGCGGTGTCAGCCGGTGATGTGATAACGGCCCAGTGTATCCGCACGCTGTGTGAAAACAAACTTAACCCCGATTTCCAAATCCGTGGTTTCTTGTTGCCCCAGCAGGGCCAAGCCATTCCGTTTAACTGCCAGTTACCGCACTTCCAAAAAGCGTACCGGGAAACCCCTTTTTACCAGCGCTTGTTTTCCCCCCACCCCATCCCTCCTACTAATAATAATGATAGCGGGGTTGATGCCGCACAATTACGGGATTATTTGGCGCAGCGGTTACCGCTATACATGATTCCCGCCTATTTTATCCAGATGGCAGCGTTGCCGCTAACGGGAACAGGGAAATTGGACCGTGGGGCATTAACCGATCCCAAAGCCGATCACCAGACAGGTCTAATCACGCCCAATACAACCTATCAACCGCCGCAGAATAAATACCAGCAGCTCCTGGCTGACGTGTGGCAGCAAGAGCTGGGCATTGATAAAATTGGGATTGATGATGACTTTTTCGCCCTGGGTGGCGATTCTATCAAAGCGTTACAAATGGTCTCGCGCTTGCATAAAAGCAGGGTCACGCTTGAAGCGAACCGCTTGTTTCTCTATAAAACCATCCGCGAACTGGCGCGGTTTGTGGAACCAATGGACGTGGACCTGACAGCGGGGCACGCGGAGGAGCAGGGTATTATTTCTGGAACCATTCCCTTGACGCCGATCCAGGTCTGGTTTTTCAGGAACCATGGGCAGCAAAAGCACCGGCTCACACAATCGGCCCTGCTTTATAAAAGTCAGCGCTGGGATGAAAAGATCGTTCGAAAAGCCGTGACCCGGCTTCTGTTCCAGCACGATGCCCTGCGCATGGAGTATGATACGACAGGCTCCTGGGTAATACAACGGAACCGCCACCTGGAAGGGGAATTGTTCCGCTGGGATATGTTCTCTCTGGCCCACCTGGAAAAAAAGGAGTTCCAGAGTGTGATGAAACGGGAAATCCACCGGCAGGAACTCCTCTTGGATAAACCGGTTGCGCCGTTGGTGCGGGTCGGGTTGTTTAAAGGGAAAGAGGGTGATTGGCTTGTTTTCACCATCCACCATCTGGTGGTTGATGGTGTATCCTGGCGTATTATATTAGAGGATTTTTTGTCCCTGTACCAGCAGGTGCAATTAGGGCAAGAGATTGTTCTGCCTGATAAAACCACTTCCTTTAAACAGTGGTCGCAGCAATTGGCCAGTTTTGCCCAGAGCAGTATCTTAGCCAAAGAGATTCCCTATTGGCAGGCGCTTGAGGAAACTACGATAACACCATTGCCAGTGGATTTCCCCGGTGTGGGCCAGTCGCGAAAATTTAAAGATTACGATGTTCTCACCCTAACGTTGACAGAGACGCAAACCGCGCAGTTGTTGAGCAATGTCCATGGCGCGTATCATACCCAGATCAATGATATCCTTTTGGCAGTTGTTGGTTCAGCTATCGCGCGCTGGGCCGCCGTTCCCGCCGTTGTTTTTGCTTTAGAAAGTCACGGGCGCATGACACCCATGAAAGGAGTTGACCTTAGCCGCACTGTGGGTTGGTTTACCACGACATATCCGGTAGTGCTGGATATCCAGAACACCGAAGACATCGCCCTGGTGATAAAAACAGTTAAAGAGACCTTGCGGCGCGTGCCCCATCAGGGAATCGGGCACAGCATTCTTCAGTACCTGACTCCGGGTAAAAAACGGGGTGCGCTTAATTTTAGTTTGAAGCCGCAGATTTTATTTAACTATCTCGGCCAGTTTAATGAAGAATATGCCGAAAAAAACCCTGCTTTTACTCCTGCCAGCGCACTGTCCAATGAGTTTAGCGTGACCTTTCGCGATGGTATTCACCCCGATTATGAGAATGACTACCTCATGGTCATCGAGGGTGTGATGCGTGCCCACCAGTTCATATTTTCCTTTCATTATTATCGTCCCGCCTATAAAAAGGAAACTATAGAAAGTTTTATGCGGATCGTCAGAGAGAAGTTTACGCGTGTCATCCGTTTTTGTTTGGATAAAGACCAGGGCGAAAAAACTCCTTCTGATCTGGGTTACGTGAAAATGCCCCTCCATGTGCTGCCCCTTATCTTGGCGGACATCAAAAAGAATAATGGCCCAGAGGCGCAGGTAGTCGCGCTGTATCCGTTGAGTCCCATGCAAAAGGAGATGTTTTTTGCCACGTTGGCAGACCAGCATGCCTATTTTATTCAAAACCTGTTTTCTTTACCTGCGCCCATCGATCACTCGGCCTTGGAAAAGAGTTTTAACCTGTTGCGGGAAAAATATGCTGTCTTGCGCACCCTTTTTGTTTATGGGTATGAAGGGTTCACCGAACCGCTTCAAGCCGTGCTCAAATCCCCCCGGGTTGGCGAGCCACACGCCATGATCACCGTGGTCGATATTTCACATTTAAGTCCTATCCAGCAGGAGCGGGAAGTGGCGCAGTACAAAAAAGCGGATCAGGAGCGTGGCTTTGATTTAAGTATTGGTCCGTTGTGGCGGGTCGTGCGGTTTATTACTGGGTGTTCTGTTCATATATTATTGTGGAGTTTGCATCACAGTATAGTGGATGGCTGGTGTATCGGTATTATTATTGCAGAATTAAGTCGCGTCTATAATCGGTTGATGGCGGGCACTGCGCTTGTTTTTCAGGCTGCCGAGCCGTATCGTTCTTACATTGATTATCTGGCCGATTTGGATGTCCAAAAAGCCCGGTATTATTGGCGTTCCTATCTTTCTGGTTATGTCCAACCTGCCACACTTTCGCTGTGGCGTCACGCCTCGGACCCTAAACCCTATGAATTGCAGGAATATTATTTTTCTTTTGGGGAACCGGCCAGTATCCGTTTAAGGCGTGCTGCTGCCGTGCATCAGGTTACCCTTAGCACCTTATTTCAATGTTTGTGGGGGTTCCTGTTGCACCGGTGGACGCGGACCCAGGATGTTGTTTTTGGCACCATTGTGTCTGGGCGCACCCTGGATTTAAAAGACATTCAGTCCATGGTCGGGTTGTTTCTTCATATCATACCTGTCCGTGTCAAAACCGCTCAGTCCAGTGATTTTTCCCAGGTATTAAAGCAAGTTCATCTTGAAGCGTTGCAGTCTCGATTCTACGAAACCGCGCCGCTCCAGTTAGCCGAAATAATGGCCGAATCCCTACCCGAACAGAACCCGCCCGATCATGTCCCAGTGCCTATAGTAGATAACATCATGATCTTTGAAAATTATCCCCGGCCTGAGCCTGATGTTTCTTTAGCCCAATTGCAGCTTCAGTTAACTGAGAATCATGAGCAGATGGCGTATAGTTTTTGTTTTTATATTGTACCAGAGCCATCCATTCGAGTCCGGTTCTCGTTTGATGGGTCCATTTATACCCGGGAAACCGTAGAAAAAATCGCCACTGATTTCAAAGAAATTGCCGGTACCTTTACCTAAATGCACGCCTAAATTCTTGAAATCGTTATGGACTTAGTGGACGATATGGACGATATGGACAAAATAGAACGTTTGTTTTTGAGTCCATATCGTCCATAATGTCCATGTCGTCCATATCGTCCATGTTTTTTTAGGAATCTTCGGGAGCCTTCAAGCTTATCATTTATCCATTCTACCCAGCAGCCTACCCCTTCATAACCAGGAAAACTCCACCCGATCACCGATGCTTTCAAAAGAGATCGGCGATCCCTTTTAAAGAGATCGGCGATCCCTTCCGGAGTGATCAGCGATCCCTTTGAAAGAGATCGGCGATCCCATTGAAAGAGATCGGCGATCCCTTCGAAAGAGATCGGCGATCCCTTCGAAAGGGATCGGCGATCACTCCGGATGGGATCGGCGATCACTCCGGATGGGATCGACGATCACTCCGGAAGGGATCGACGATCACTCCGGAAGGGATCGGCGATCACTTTGAAAGGGATCGACGATCCCTTTTTCAGTGTAAGTCTATA
>CAZCVI010000024.1:0-59583 GCA_964502145.1 uncultured Clostridia bacterium | reverse complement strand
GATCGGCGATCACTTTGAAAGGGATCGACGATCCCTTTTTCAGTGTAAGTCTATAATTTAAAAGTTCTTGCCAACAATCCATTCCCTTTCGGCAAGCATTCGGGTTTTGTCAAGTACAGTTCGTCCAGATAGTCCAGTCTATCCTGAAACGTTGCTGTGTATTTAGGGAAGCAATACCCCTCAGTGCGTGTACACGCACCGAGGGGTAAGGTAGGTGGAAGGCGAGTTTATTTAATGTGCTCCAACAATTTTACTGACTGCTTGGGGTGCAACAGTAGGAAATTTTCTTTTTCATTCTTGGTCGCGCCATTTAAGATCAATTCTTTAACCTGTATCGCGTTTAATTTTGGGTTCAATGTAAATAACTTTGCCGCCAAGTTAACTACATTCGGCGAAGCCATAGACGTTCCCGAAGCAGGCATCTTGTCCCCGCCCGGTAAGAAACTCACCACTTGATACCCATTGGAATAGATATCTACAATCTTCCCAAAACTAGTAAAAGAGGTTCTATCTCCAGCTTGGTCCACTGCCCCCGCCACCATCAGGTTAGGCAGTCCAAGACCAGTGGGAATTTCTTCTAAAAACTCCGGGTTATCATCACTATTCCCTGCTGCCACAACAAACAGGATTTCTGGTGCTCCTTGGATAGCCTCTTTAAATCCTTGTTTCATCACGCTGAACAGTTCGCGGGCCATTTTGCCCAATTCTTCTGAATTCTTGCCCACACCATTGGCAGTCAAGTCTGCTTCTACCTCTTTTAAAGATACACTCCAACTCATATTGACTACTCGGACCCCATGGGTTTTAAAATAATGGACCACATCTTTGTACATCTTGGCAGTACGTTGCGCCACAGCCATGGTCGGCACATCTGGGAGACGGCGATCATCCATAGTCACACGGGCTACCAGAACTCTGGCATAGGGATTCCCCTCAATAACAATCCCCGCTACATGCGTTCCGTGGATAAAGTAGATTATGTCCATCAAATCGTCCATGAACCCTTCTACTTCAGCCGGTTTCATTTGCGACAAGCGTTGTTTTAAGGCGACAGCTTCAGGAATATCAATAGAATTGGTCAGGCCATTATACCCCTTGGCAAAAGCCAGGTTCTTTTGCAAACTTTTTACCCCGCCAGCGATTGGGAACAGCAGTTCCGATACCGGTTGGGCTTTCATATCGTAAGCGATACCATGGACATCATCCACATAGCCATTGCCATCTGTATCTTTCCCGTCTACTTTCTCATTGGGGTTGGTCCAGAGATTATTGGGAAACACCGAGGTATCCACGCCCGTATCCCAAACCGCTACAGTCAGCGGTTCAAGTCCTTTGGTTTCGCGCAAGTCAACTTGACGATCGGCCCAGATATCTACTTTTGCTATCCGGTTCGTGTCTATCAGGTTCCCGTATACCTTTAGTATTTGTGTTCTCACCGGCATAATTGTTTTGAAAATATAACGGGCAGAAATGATTTGCAGAGCCATATCACTGCTGATATACCCCGCTTTTTTCCGGCCCGGTTCAATAGCGCTTTCCATTAATCCTAACAAAAAATTCGCCGTAATCATATCCAACTGCCCTTTCGTGTCAATAATTTTCTCTTGGATAGTCTCCCAGGGCATTTGTTTCAATGTTTTTTCCAGATGGACCGTAAACGCCGAGAGAAACGCCTCCCCTTCCGATGCGTTGACCTCTTGGGCAGCCGCCAAAATCGTGCGCAGTTCCAATGCTATTAGTAATTTAGCCGCTTCTTTGGTTTCCAGATTGCGCAGTAATTCGATTCTTTCTTGAACCTTAGCATAGTTGTTATCCAATACATCCAGGTTCAGCAGAACGCCATAAAACTTCTTTAATGTAGAAGTATCTTCAATCTCATAATTTTCCAGGTCTTGTTCCACATCGTGGCGTACTTTCGCTGCAAATGCGGCAAACAAAGCGTCATTGTTGATCAGTTCTTTGACCGGTGCCGTTGAATCATAGGTATGGCGGGGCAATTGGTCGATAGAAGTCACCGCTTTTTTTTTCACCGGTGCCGTATCCTTTTGACTGGCACTAGCAAAAGTCGTTAGCAGTAAAATGGTGACAATCAAAACCGTTAGAATTTTCTTCATGTTAATCTCCTTAATGGGTTATGTTTGAAATCGTTGTGATGTTTCATGGCACAATTATAATCCATTTCCCATTGAAAAGAAACCTGAAATCTTATTACTGAATCCACCGCCACGTTTTAAAAGAGCCACGGGGAACCGTGGCAGGCTGGACTATCTGGATTTACTGGACAAGCTGGACAAACTGGACAGGCTGTAAAAATCAAAGGTTTTTTGAAGTCCAGTAAGTCCAGTATGTCCAGATAGTCCAGATAGTCCAGTTTTTTCTGAAGCTTGATGGTGAATCCAGCCCACTTTTTTTAAAAAGCCAATCTTAAAATATTGATATTTTATTTACTTGTGTTATATTATTAGCATGAATCTTGAAAGAACAAACACTGCCGTTTATTCGGCAATTATCAAAAGGAGCAGTAACTATGGATATAGCACAACGAATTATGGAATTGGCTGAAAAGTACCGGGACAAAACAGCAGAAAACCTATCGAAATTGGTAAAAATTAAATCCCTCAGCAAAGAAGAAGAAGGTGTGATGGCAGAACTGAAACACCAGATGGAAGAAGCTGGGTTCGACGAAGTAAAAATAGACCCGCTGGGCAATGTGATTGGTCGGATTGGTACAGGCAAAACAATACTGGCTATTGATGCCCATATGGACACAGTTGATGTGGGCAATCTGGCCAACTGGGAATTCAACCCGTTTTGCGGTGACATCAAAGATGGTTATGTGTATGGTCGCGGCACAGTGGACCAAGAAGGTGGCGCGGCTTCTTTTGTGACTGCGGGACGCATCCTCAAAGAATTAAATATAGCCAATAACCTGACTGTCTATTGCGTGGGCAGCGTCATGGAAGAAGATTGCGACGGCCTGTGCTGGAAATACATCATTGAAGAAGATAAAATCAAACCAGATTATGTCATCAGCACAGAACCAACCAATTTGAATATTTACCGGGGTCACCGGGGCCGCATGGAAATCCACGTGACGTTTCGCGGTGTCTCGGCCCATGGCTCAGCACCCGAACGCGGCAAAAATGCCATTTATATGGCATCTCATGCCGCTTTGGAAATTGAAAAACTAAATGACCGCTTAAAAACAGATGAATTTCTGGGCAAAGGCAGTGTAACTATCTCCGAATTTGTGTCCGGCAGTCCCTCGCTGTGCGCCGTAGCCGATTTCGCCCGCCTGCACCTGGACCGCCGCCTGACCTGGGGCGAAACCAAAGAATCAGCAGTAGCCGAAATCCGCGCGATTGTCAAAGAGCTGGACGCCAAGGTTGACGTGTTGTTCTATTCTGAAAAAGCTTATACAGGTTTGGTTTATGGCATGGAAAAATACTATCCCACCTGGAAAATCCCGGCGGACCACCCGGCTGTGACCACGGGTATACACTCTTTTAAAGCACTATTTAACCGTGAACCCAAAGTAGATAAGTGGACTTTTTCCACCAATGGCGTGACTATTAACGGGATGTACCAAATCCCGACTATCGGATTTGGCCCGGGCAATGAAGTGTTGGCTCACGCCCCCAATGAGAAAGTACCAGTAGATGATTTAGTCAATGCCACGGCTTTTTATGCCATGTATGCCTATACCCTTGGCAATAAAGCCTAATACCCGGTAAAAGGAGAAACCATGAGCGATATGAAAGAATTCAAAAAATTATTGGAAGAAATTCGCTGGCTGGATGTGAGCCTCGCGGGAAAAGATTTCTTATTAACCTGGGAGCATAAATTAAAGGAGTTACAGCAGGTATTATATACCGCCGAAGCCTTAAAATGGTTGCGGGAGAACAATATTTCCTGCGCTTGTTTTGATTCCGGGCTGGCTGTATCGCAGTTCCGGGACAATTCCACGCGGACCCGTTTTTCGTTTGCCTCCGCAGCCAATTTATTGGGTTTGACCGTGCAGGACCTGGACGAAGGCAAGTCCCAGATCGCCCACGGGGAAACGGTTCGCGAGACCTCCAACATGATCTCTTTTTTCACCGATATCATTGGCATTCGCGACGACATGTACCTGGGCGCAGGGAATGCGTATATGCGGGAAGTCGCGGCAGCACTGGATGACGGTTTTGCCAAAGGTGTGCTGGCGCAACGGCCAGGTATAGTTAATCTACAATGCGACATCGACCATCCCACCCAAACCATGGCAGACCTGCTGCACCTGAAACATGTCTTTGGTTCATTGGAAAAATTACAGGGCAAAACCATCGCTATGACCTGGGCATATTCGCCCAGTTATGGGAAACCACTCTCTGTGCCGCAAGGTATAATCGGACTGATGACCCGTTTCGGCATGAACGTGGTGCTGGCGCATCCCGAAGGGTACAATTTGATCCCGGACGTGATGGAAACGGCACGGCAAAACGCGGCCAACAGCGGGGGCACATTCAAAACAGTAACGTCGATGGAAGAAGCGTTCACGGATGCCGATGTGGTCTACCCCAAAAGCTGGGCGCCCTACTCGGTAATGGAAAAAAGAACAGCACTGTTGCGCACCAATGACCGGGACGGATTAAAAGAATTGGAAGCAGCATGTTTAGAACAAAACCGAGAATACAGTGACTGGGAATGTTCGGCAGCCAAAATGCGCCTCACCCGCCAGGAAGAAGCGCTTTACATGCACTGTTTACCCGCAGATATTACGGGTGTTTCCTGTAAAGCAGGGGAAGTCTCCGCCGAGGTGTTTGAAAAGTACCGCATCCAAACCTATAAAGAAGCGGGTTATAAACCCTATATTATTGCCGCTATGATGCTGACCAACCGGTTCAAAGAACCGCATAAAATCCTGGAATCGTTGAAAAAAAGGAATACCAAGCGGATATTCGAGTGATTGATTTTTGGTGGGAAACTTTTGAAATGAACAAAAGGTCACTAGCAAGGGGCAGCACCCCTTGCTAGTGAAGGTTATTTTTACGTCTAATTAACTTTTAACCTATCCATGTTAACCAACAACCGAAATAATGGCGGCTGGGGAAACAGTTTGGGCCAACTGGGAACTGAGGTTCTGGAGCAGCATTTGCTGGGTATATTGCGACGGCTGTTGCGCTTGCAACACATCTGTAGTACTCATTGTATTGGCCGTGTTGGTCGTATTGGTGGGTAAGCCATTGGAGACGTTGAAGAGCGTGTTAAATTTGGTTAGGTCATTGGCTTCACCTTCAAGTGTATTGAGGTTGGGTTCCGTCTTTTCATTTGCCAACATAGTACCTTCCATATTAGCGGGCGCATTGGTTTTTTCCGTTGGCGCTTGAATCGTAGTAGCCGTGCTGGCTGCCGGAGTGGTGGTCGTATCCAGCGTAGTGGCATTTGTTTCTGGCGCTGGTGGATTAACGCCGCCGCCCACTGGTGCAACCTGGGCTTGAAGCAACGTGTTGGGGTCGGTAGTCACAGGCAAAACGTCAGTGGCCAGTGTCGCATTGGTAGCGGCTGTGCCAGAGGTGGTCGTGCCCGATTGTTCGATATTACTTAAGATACCACGAAGCGTACTTATATTAAACGTGTTGCTCTCTGGATTTGATTGCGCATTGTTATCGTTCTGGGCGATTCCTGCCGGTGCCGCCTGCTCCGTTTGATTCGGAGCCAAGGCACGGGTTAATTGAATTGATTCACCGGATAATTCAACAATATCCGTCCCTGCATTTTTTTCCGACTCGCGGGCAACCACATCCTTTGTATCCGGTTTGGGCTCCGGTGGTTTGACTAACCCGATTATTCCCGGTTCATTTATTGTTCCTGACATAATGGCACTGTTTTCCATGATTGTTTATCCTTCCTGACTTATTTCTATTCATACTTCTTTCTTTTTACCACAGACACTTCGTGGCAATACATATATAATATAATCCTTTCCAAATATCAACTATTTTTCTTGTTTTTCTTTTTTTTAATTAAGCACGAAAAGAACTAAAGTATTGCAAAAAATTGCCGCTCACGACAGGGATAAGAGCAGATAGGCAGTGGGATAAAAAAAAAGGGGCGGGTAAACACCCGCCCCGCGCTTTTTTTTATCTATCTCTTTCGTAATGTTTAAAACAACTTTTCCCGTTAGATTGAATTTTCCGTGGCTTTGACCTTCAACCGGGAAAGGTATTCGGTGATCTTGATATCCTTGGGGCAGGCTTCCATGCAGTTAAAAATAGTATGACATCTCCAGATACCATTGCGGTCATTAACGATATCAATACGCTCATCTGCGCCATCATCCCTGGAATCAAAGATAAACCGGTACGCTTTCAGCATCGCCGCAGGGCCCAGGTAATTTTCGTTGCCCCAGAGACTGGGACAGGAGGAAGTACATGCCGCGCAGAGAATACAGGTTGCTGCTTCACGAATATCCTCGAATTCCTCCGGGGTTTGTAAGAACTCTTTCTCCGGCGAGGATTTTTTCAACATCAAATAGGGTTTGATACGCTCCAACTTGGCAAAGAACTCTTCCAAATCCACTACCAAGTCCTTGATAATCTTGAAACCGGGCAGGGGTTCGATTTTAAGCTTATTGCCTTTGAACTGATGCAACGGGGTCTCGCAAGCCAGCACATTCATGCCGTTCACTTTCATGGCACAGGAGCCACAAATAGCGCTACGGCAGGAACGGCGATAGGCCAGCGTGCCATCGATATGCCAATGGATCTCGTTCAATACATCCAGGATAGTGACGTCCTCTTCCACTTCCGCATCGTAGGTTTTCCAATACGGTTTTTTATCCTTTTCAGGATTGTATCTTAATATCGTTACGTTGGCTTTTACTTTTGCCATTATTCATCTCCTTCTTAAAGGGTGTTAATATTTACGTTCCAGAGGTGGATAGCGATCCATATAGATCACCACGTCCTTGGAATGGTCGAGTTTGACACCGTCCGCAGTGCTCCACGCCAGCGTGTGTTTCAGCCAGTTTTTATCGTCGCGGGTGGGGAAATCGTCGCGGAAATGAGCGCCCCGGGATTCCTTCCTGGCCAGTGCCCCAGCCACGATGGCCTCGGAAAAACTCAACAGGTTGGAGACTTCGAAAGCTTCTATCAAATCAAGGTTGTAAGCCATACCCTTGTCATCAATCTGAATAGTCTTGAACCGCTCTTGCAAATCCTTGATGATCGCCATCATCTTGCTCATATCCGCCTCATTACGGAAAACACCGAGATGTTTGGACATCCCATCCTGAAGCTCATCGCGGATAGCGCAGTAACGCTCCTTGCCAGCACCATTCATAAACGTGTTAATCTTCTGCTGTGCGGCATCGGTCGGATTAGCAGGCAGATTCTGGAACCCGTTCTCCTTGATAAAACCAGACATATTGATACCCGCCACACGGCCAAAAGTAATGGCATCCTGCAAGGAGTTCGTACCTAGACGATTGCCACCATGCAAAGAGAGACATGACGCTTCACCCGCAGAATACAATCCATAAACCAGATTCCCCGCCGCATCTCTGATCACCTCGGTTTTGATATTAGCAGGAATTCCACCCATGGAATAGTGGGCCGTCGGTTGAATAGGAACCGGATTCTCCAGCGCGTCTACTTTCAGGTAATTGAGTGCCAGTTCATAGACCTGGGGCAACCGTTCCATTATTTTGGCCTTGCCAATCGGACGTAAATCCAGGTACACGTAATCTTTGCCATCAATACCACGGCCCTCGTTGATTTCTTTTTGTTCCGAGCGACTCACCACATCGCGGGGTGCCAGTTCCATTTTATCCGGTGCATAGTTCTTCATGAACCGTTCACCCGAGTTGTTGATAATATGGGCCCCTTCACCACGCGCCGCCTCGGAAAGCAGAATACCGTGCTTATACAACCCAGTAGGATGGAATTGCACGAATTCCATGTCTTCCAGTGGTAACCCGTTTTCCAGAATCAAACCCAACGCATCGCCAGTATTGGCATGGGCGTTCGAGGAAATTTTAAAAGCCCGGCCATACCCACCGGTAGCCAATAAAACACTCTTGGCATGAAAGGTATGCAACCCACCATTCCGAATATCCCAGGCCACCACACCACGGGAAATATTGTTTTCAATCAGCAGTGAAAAGACCTGGAATTCACTGTAAAAATGAACCTGATGCTTCACGCACTGCTCGTACAGGGTGTGCAGCAGAACATGACCGGTAATATCAGCAGAAAAACAAGCCCGCGGCGCACTGTGACCCCCAAAGGGACGTTGATTGATCCGTCCATCATCGGTCCGGGAAAAAGGCACGCCCATATGCTCGCATTCGTAGATTGTTTTAATCGCTTCAGTCACGAAAAATTCAATGATGTCTTGATCGCCCAGATAATCGCTACCCTTGATCGTATCGAACATGTGTTTATCGACACTGTCCTCGCTGGTATTGCCTAATGCTGCGGCAATGCCACCTTGAGCCGCGCCCGAATGGGAACGGGTCGGATAAACCTTGGTCACCACCGCCACCTGATATCCGTTTTTTGCGATTTCAAGCGCCGCTCTTAAGCCAGCCAGACCCGCACCTACCACCACTGCATCCAATTTATGATGTCGTTTTGCTTCTTCTTGTTTCATCTTCTATGCTCCTGTTATCGTCAAACTTGACACTTTAACAATGGTCAGCACGCCGATAAAAAAGAGCGCTAAGCCGACAAACACGATCAAGCTAAAAATAACCAGCCGCCAGATTTTATGGTGAATATAATCTTCAGCCACCATCCAGACACCGTTTAACCCGTGATATAGCGCAGTAATTAGAAATAAAAACTGTATCAGATTAAACCAGGGTGATTGCATTTTCGCCACCACGTCCTTCCAGGGCATGTCTCCCTTGCTGATAAAATGATAGGTCACAAAATGAACCATCAGCAACACAAACAATATCACGGCAGATATGCGTTGCAGCAACCATGCTATCGCGCCGGTTTTCGAGGTCTCTTTAAACGTCTTTTTCATGATTTCCTCCCGGTTTACCACTGGATGTGGCTGATCAGCATAACACTTCCCAATACCCATAGGATAAACGCTATGGTAATGAGTACCGTAAATAACTTCTTGTGAAACAGAGAGCCTTTGGAAAAATCTACCAAAACAATCCGCACACCATTAAAAGCATGAAACAAAATAACCGCCCACAACCCTACTTCCAGAAATTTGAAAAGGGGTGACGCCAGAAACTTCATCACACTGTTGAATTTATCAGGGCCCATGGTCAATGAATTGATCACCCACACGTGTAAAGACAGGTAAAAAATCAAAGCCAAGCCTGACAAGCGATGCATGATCCATGCCCACGAACCGACAAACTTGTAGTAGTTGGGGTCAAAAAAAATTGTTCTCTTATACAACCTGATCCTCCTTCAAGAATTTCGCTTCTCTCAAAATCCTTGCATTTCTCTTTTTATGGATAGAATTTGAAAGCTTATTTTAATATTTTCTGTAGAATACTTCAATCTCTAATTGACTTTTTTTTAAAAAAAAACTATTTTATATAGTATGGAAAAACATAAAATACTTGACTTAGAGAATAATTACGATGAATTGCTAATGATCAAAGACCCAAAAACTCTGGCTATCGAGTTGATGGTGGAGAAAAATCTCTGGCTGACCAAAATCCGTTGGATTTACACCCTTTTTATTTTCGTGTTTTTTATCGCTTACAACGCGTTATCTGGCACCCATGCCATATTGCCCCGGGATTTGGGGTTAATAGTAGCGCTTTCCCTGCTGGGGAATCTCATCTTCACCCTGGCATTAAATCGCGGGCGCAAGTTCCCCTCCGAACAACACGACTACAGTCTGTTCACTACCCTCGGTATCCTGCAATTGGATTTTGATCTTGTCGTGCTTTCATTGTTGGTTTTTTTCTCCGGTGGGTTTGACAGTCCCATGTTGGTCTTGTTCATATTCTATATCCTAATATCTACCTTCCTGGTGCATCATAAAAAGGCGTTTCGCAATGCCATCACCGCCAATGTACTGGTCGTCGTGTTATTTTTCAGTGATGCCGGGTTAATTCTTTCGCCCGCGAAAGTCACCAGCTTGGTGGCGTTTAATTTGATTCTGTTTTTTGCTTTTTTTATCTCTTCCTATCTGTCCAAAAATTTAAGGGCCAACGAGGAAAAAATCCGCGATCTTTTGCATCACACGCGGGAACTTTCCGTGACTGACGGACTTACCAACCTGTACAATCAGTCCCATTTCTTTTTATTGTTAAAATTGCAATTGGAGAAATCAAAGCGTTATCATGCACCGTTTGCGCTGATTATTTTTGATGTCGATCATTTTAAAACCTATAATGACAACAATGGTCATTTAAAGGGTTCGGCGGCGTTGCGTCGGGTCGGTGATTTGATGCGGCAGATATTTCGTTCGTCTGATTTGATGGCCAAATATGGTGGGGATGAATTTGTCGTGATTCTCCCCAATTCAGACAAGGTCGGTGCTTTTTTAGCGGGTGACCGGATGCGGGAATTGGTAGACGAGCAACCCTTTGACGGGGAAGAGCAGCAGCCATCTCATAAAATAACAATTTCGCTGGGTATTTCCAGTTACCCGGAACATGGGCAAACCCTCGAAGAAATAATGGATCGCGCCGATAAAGCGCTCTATGTGGCCAAAAATAGTGGTCGGAACAAATGCGTGATCTATTCCCCGGAAATGGACAATCCGCCTGAAGAATAAAACCAGTAGAATAAAAGAAACATAAAAAATAAGTGAATCCCGTGACTCTTCTCTGTACAATTCAGTGGTTAGTGATACAGGTTAGCATGCGTAGTGGTGGGAGCGGTCAGCCTCTCGGCAGTGTGCTAATTCTGTTAGTTTTTCTCTAACCCGCAGGTCGTAGCTGGGATAGAAAAGTTTTCTTAAATAGGAGGAAACAAAATGAGTGCAGTAAAAATAGTGGCAATCGTGTTGATCGTGCTTGGCGTTCTCGGGTTGGTGTATGGCGGTTTCAGCTACACCAAGGATAGCCATAAGACCACAGTGGGACCAATCTCACTGACAATAAAGGATAAGGAGAAAGTCAACATTCCAATTTGGGCTGGTGTAGGAGCAATTGCCGTTGGCAGTTTGCTTCTGGTTTTTGGAAAAAAACAGAGCTAATCGCACCCCTGGTGCCAAACGGCATCGGAACCAAATAGAAAAAATTCCAGGCGCAGGGATTCTTAACTTCACGTGAAATGCCTCGTAGTCCTGAATTCACCGCCAAGTTTTAAAGAGCCACGGATAACCGTGGCAAGCTGGACTATCTGGACATACTGGACTTACTGGACAAGTTAGAAAAATCAAAGGTTTTTGTGAAGTCCAGTTAGTCCAGAGTGTCCAGTTTTTTCTGAAACTTGGAGGTGGATTCAGGTAGTGGTCTGTCCCGTTTCACAGTGGAAAAATTCCCGCTGTCTTTTTTCTATTTGATTTTCTTATTCAGATTTTTAGATTGACAAGGCAACCCCTTCAATCCGGGTAAAAAAGTTTGAAGACACAAAAGCTGATGAAGGGGAAACAGGGACTTCAGAGAACCAGCAGGCAAACATTCCCGCAGGCTCACGCACCGTGTGGCTTTTTCCCTGTCACTAAATTATTTGGATATCTTCAATAATACTGAGAAAAAATTCATGACTCCAAAGAGACAACTCCTGTTTGTCCTTTATAAAAGGATACACATCTTTTTTTACCAAGTCGAAATCCGTCCCTTTAAATTTTTCCTGCAATAATTCGATTAGGATGGTTTTATCCAGTGTTTGTTCTCTTTTCCAATGGCCGGTTTGAATCATCTTCTCTTTTAAGTATTCAAGCTGACAAGGAATTTTTTGCCCAATATACCATACCAAATCATAAAAATCCCTGCCTTTTACCCTGCTTTTCCACTGCCGACACAGAACCGCATGCATTTTACCCGCAAAAAGAGCGGGCTTGGTAAACAGTCTGACCGAAAAAGGAATCGGGGATAGCAGGGTCTTCACTTCAAACTGCGCATTGGGTGGCGGATCGATATCGATCTCTAATTTTATCTTCATGACCCGCTCACGATTAAACCCTCTGACAATGTTTTCCCCAACTTCAATACATAACAGATTAATCCGAGTATTTCCTTTGATAAAGGCCGATTCAATTTGGGAATCGAAACCTTTGCTCTTTTTTTCTACAGAGAACTTAAAGCCATAGGCGGCAATTTCTGCTTCGACTGCTCTTAAGTGCGGGAGAAGATCAAAGCGCTCATCCTTTGACAACAACGAGAAATCCAGGTCCTCAGAAAATCGTCTTAATCCGTAAAATACACGCAGGGCGGTGCCACCATAAAAAGCAGCATTTTCAAAAAACTTGGAACGCCATAAACCCAAAAGTGTCAGGTGATGAATCATTTCTTTAATAGCGGTTTCATAATCATCCTGAGTTTTTAAATCGTAATGTTCAAGTAAGTTTGCGATGGTTCTATTCATTGATTTTCTCAACGGTTTGCCATCACCCATTTATAAAAGGAGGTGATGGATTTTTTATGGTATACCTGCGCTATTTCGTGCAGCAAATCTATATTTAGACCCACGCATTCAGCCAGATCGAGTCGTAAGTCTTCTGCTAAAAAGGATGTCATTTCTTTGATGCCCAGATTGGGGATAAAGGCTATCCTGTCACACAGGGCTTTTTCTTTAGACGCCATTAGGAACGCGCCGGGTTCATCAGAAATACGTTCAATACCTACCGCATATTTGGCAGTTTCCAGATATTTATAGGAAAAAGTGCCGACCGGGGTATGGAAGGTTTTATTTCGTTTATTGGTGATGCTCGTAATCTCCTCTACTTTTTCAGGAATCAGTCCCCAGTAAGAAAGAGCATATTCCATAGAAATATAAGAGGGACCGTAAATTAAATTGGCCAGTACTTTAAGTTGGATAGGGGAACCAAACTCCGGTGAAAGCACATACAGTCCTTTTTTTACCTGGATGATCTCCTTTTTTTTAATCATCCGGCTGATCTTGTCCCGGGGGGCATTGTAATCCTTGAGCTGATCCATCAAGTAACAATAATCAAACGGATGCTTGGGTAACTTCCACAACAAATACTGCTTGTTTTGACCGGTAAGTCCATTTGTATTCGACATACTGGTTATTTTACAAGGTATTGTTTAAAAAGGCAAGGGGCTTTTACTAAAAAAATTGATGGCTTTTTCTTTTCGCCTCAATCATTTAAAGATTGCCCACAGGGCGCATCTGTTTACCATCTCCCACGGCGCCCGCAAAGAAATCCTCCACCGCCATCTTTCAAGAAAGTCGCCTTTGTTGAAATCACGGGGGATTGATGCTATAATAAACACGGTGAATGAAGATGAATATGAAAAAACTGCCTATTGGCGTCTCAGATTTTAAAAAAATCATCGAACAAGACTACTATTATGTAGACAAAAGTCTGTTTATCAAAGAGATCATTGATAGTGGTGATACCATATTATTAATTCCCCGTCCGCGACGTTTTGGAAAAACCCTCAATCTGTCCATGCTGGGCTATTTTTACACCTGTTGCCCCGTCACCTGGTCACCGGATGCAGAATTGCCTGTACCAACGCAAGGAAAACACGGACCCCAATCCCAGAATAACTATGCGTATTTATTTAATGGGCTGGCTATCAGCCAAGCGGGTCAAAAGTACCTGGACAAAATGAGCCACTATCCAGTTATATTTTTTTCCTTCAGAAATATCAAGGATCCCAATTGGGAATCATGCTTGGATAGTTTAAAGAAGCTCATTCAAGACGAGTATTTAAAACATGATTACCTGTTGGAAAGCCCCAGACTGAAACCCGCTGAAAAAAAATATTTTAAAATGATCATTGATTTTAAAGGAAGTACCAGTGACTATACCAAAAGTTTGGAGAGACTGCTGGTTTTCTTAACCCGGTTTTATGGAAAACGGGCCGTTATTTTGATTGATGAGTACGATGCCCCGGCTCTAACCGGCTTTACCCATGATTATTATGAAGACGTTATTAATTTCATGCGCATTTTTATGAGCGGAGGACTAAAAGACACGGACCAATACCTGGAAAAAGCGATTATAACCGGGATTATGCGCATTACCAGGGAATCGATTTTTTCCGGCCTCAACAATCCTGGCGTGTATACCGTGTTATCAAAAGAGTTTAGCCAGCATTTTGGGTTCACTGAAATTGAGGTAAGAGCCATGTTGGAAGATTTCCAGGTGCTGCACATGCTCGACCAAGTGCAGTTGTGGTATAATGGGTACTGCTTTGGTGGCACGGTGATGTATAATCCCTGGTCCATTATCAATTTCTTACGTAGCGATGAAAAAAAATTTAAACCATACTGGATCAATACTTCTGACAACCAACTGGTGGATTATTTGCTATCCAAAGGAGGCAAAGAGCTGCACAAGGAATTAGAGCAGCTCATCCGCGGTGAGACAATAGAAAAAGCCATTGATGAAAACATCGTTTTAAAAGATGTCTCCCTGCGGGAAGATGCCTTATGGGGTTTCCTATTAATGGGCGGATACCTGAAACAAACAGACGAAAGGTGGGACACGGCCATCAAAAGGTTTATTTATAAACTCTCTGTGCCCAATGAAGAGGTAATGGTCACGTATACCAATATTATTGCCAACTATTTTTCCACTAAAATCGAAAACAAGACCCTGGAAACCATGCTCAAAGCGCTGATTGAAGGTGACATCAAACTCTTCGAAAAAATGTTAAAACAAATCGTGCTGGCGGTATTCAGTTACCACGATTTTGGCAACTCGCCTGAAAAAGTCTACCACGCGCTGGTAGCAGGTTTACTGATCTGGATAACCAACACACATGAAGTTCGCTCCAACCGTGAATCCGGGTACGGTAGATATGATATTTTGATTATTCCCAAGGATATCTCCAAGATCGGTTATGTCATCGAATTCAAAACAGTAGATAAAGATGATAATGAAACAGTGGCGGCGGCACTGGAAACAGCCCTGGCCCAGATTGAAGCCAATAAATATGAAACGGAGCTGCAAGAACGCGGCATCACCCGCATCAAAAAACTGGCCATCGCCTTTTTAGGCAAAGATGTGTTTATAAAAGCGAAGTAAGCATGGTTAATTGTTAACCTAAGCAACGCACGCCGCCTTCCAAAAAACTCGATTTTCTAACGTAGGGTAACCTTGTATTTTTCCTGTCAATCCTTATTTTTGAGTAAAATTCAGTCAAGGGAGACCAATGGCAGACTATTTTTACTATTCATCAACGAAGTGAACCCCCCGCTCCTATTCTATTCGATAATAAAAAGAAATTACCACCTGAACAGTAATTTTATTTATTTGATTTTCTTATTCCAATTGGGTATCATAGCAGTATCGTTAAATTTACGCCGAGTTTGCCTGCTGTTGGATTTTTTTGTCAGCAGACACAAGGCAAGGAGTGACTATGAATAAGGAAACGATTTTGCATAAATACGCGCCGGTCACAGATAACATGCTTCTCATTCTCCACGATCTCCAAAACTCAAACCCCCACCACTACCTGTCCGAAGAAGACCTGGACACGGTGGCCAACTATCTAAATACAACCCGCGGAGTAGTCTACGGGATAGTACAATATTATACGATGTTTTGCCTGACCCCAAGAGGCAAACACATCATCCGCATCTGCATTTCCCCGGTCTGCGGTTTGATGGGTGGCCTAGATATCCTGCATGAATTAAAAACGGTTCTGGGCATTGAACTGGGGGAAACGACGGAAGACGGTCTGTTCACTCTGGAACATTCGGAATGCCTGGGCCAATGCGACAAAGCTCCGGTACTGATGATGGACGAAGAGGTTCACGGCAATCTAACGGCAGACTCCATCAAAGCACTGATCGCCTGGAAAAAACTGGAACACCATATCAATTTAACCGAAACAACAGAACAGACAGAACTGGGGGCACAATGAAGGCACAAACGAATATAAAAATCGCCCTGCGCAACGTGGGGCAAATCAACCCTACTTCTATCCACGACTATATCAATAACGGCGGTTACGAGGGTTTTAAAAAAGTCTTATTCATGGACAGGAACGAGGTAATCACAGAAATTTCCGCTTCCCGGTTACGCGGTCGCGGCGGCGCCGGGTTCAGCACGGGTAGCAAATGGAAATTTACCCATGCGGCCACCAACCTTCCCAAATACGTCATCTGCAATGCAGACGAAGGCGAACCGGGCACGTTCAAAGACCGGGTGCTTTTGGAAGAAGACCCACACTCCTGCTTGGAAGGTCTGATGATCGCGGCCTACGCGGTGGGGGCGAGCACGGGTTATTTTTACATTCGCGGCGAGTACTACCTGGCTATTCACCGCATCCGCCAAGCCATCACAGATGCTCACACCCACGGATTACTGGGAGAAAATATTCTGGATAGCAGGTTCACACTGGAGATTTATATCAAATTGGGCGGTGGCTCTTACCTGTGCGGCGAAGAATCGGCACTGATCGAATCGCTGGAAGGAAAACGGGGCTTCCCCCGTATCAAACCACCTTACCCGGCAGAAAAAGGGGTTTTTAAGCGCCCGACTCTGGTAAACAATGTGGAAACACTGACCCATGTGCCAGAAATAATCAGAAAAGGCGCACCATGGTACTGTTCGATGGGCACGGAACAAGCCCCTGGCACCAAGATATTTACTATCTGCGGCGATATCAAGGTTCCCGGTTGTTACGAGGCACCAATGGGTATCCGCTTAACGGAACTACTCTTTGACACGGCTGGGGGGATGCGGGAGAATAAAAAACTCAAAGCAGTTCTGGTTGGCGGGGCGGCAGGTACGTTTCTGCCACCGCAGTACGTGGATATTCAGATGGATTACGAGAGCCTTAAAGAAAAAGGGTTTCTACTGGGTTCCGGAGCCCTCATTGTCCTGAATGAAGATCGCTCCATTAAAGATTTTTTGCAAGACCTGCTGCGTTTCTTCCACCACGAGTCCTGTGGGAAATGTGTGCCCTGCCGCGTCGGTTCCCGGCAATTACTGGACATCATAAAAGATAAGACAAAAGAGAAGGAACTGCGCCTCAACCAACTGCTAGACCTGGCTGGAATGATGTTCAAAACTTCCCTGTGCCCGCTGGGTCAATCCCCCATCTTCCCGGTTCGAACGGCTATAACGCACTTCAAACCGGAATTACTGATGACAATGTGAGGGAGAACATGATGAATCACAACCACATGACCAATAAAATGATTAGCCTGACCATAGATGGCAAACCAGTCACCGCACCGGCAGGTGCGAATTTACTACAGGTAGCGCGGGACAATGGTTTTTCCATTCCGAGCCTGTGTTACCATCCCCGGGTTACAGCCACCGGCGCCTGTCGTTTGTGTTTGGTAAAAATCAAGGGCGCTTCGGGCCTGACTGCCGCCTGCACTGTTTCCGTTACCGAAGGTTTGGATGTGACGGCGTTTGACGATGAACTGGAATCGCTACGCCGGGGACTGCTGGACCTGCTGCTCTCAGAACACAACGAGACGGACGATGGGAGTTATCTGGATGAATTTAAAGTGCTGATCGAGCGTTACGGTTTGGTAGAGAAAACCCACCGCACGTTTCCTTCTCTCTGGCAGGAAATGGTCTATCCGCTGGACGAAACGTCACCGGTACTGGTGTATGATGGCACGAAATGCATTAAATGTTTCCGCTGCGTGAAAGCCTGCGATGAAATCCAGGGAAAAAACGTGTTGTCGCTTGCAGCCCGCGGTCTGCACTCCTATATAGTGGCGGGATTTGGCCAGTGGTGGTTTTCTGAATGCGATGGTTGCGGCGAGTGCGTGCAATTGTGCCCGACAGGCGCGTTAGTAGAAAAACCACTGACAGCACAGGTAAATATAGGGGAGATAGACCACAAAATTAAAACAACCTGCACCTATTGCGGCGTGGGGTGCCAGATGGAACTGTGGATACAAAAGGAAAAAGTAGTGCGGGTCACAGGTCACGAATCCCTGCCCAATATGGGCCGACTCTGCGTCAAAGGTCGCTTCGGTTATGAATTCATCCACAGCCCACACCGGTTAACGCAACCACTGGTCCGAAAAAACGGGGTGTTAGTAGAAACTTCAATAGAAGACGCATTGGACACGATTGCTAAAAAATTCAGCGCAATTAAAGCCAAGTACGGAAGTAGTGTTTTTGGCGGTTTTGCTTCTGCCAAATGCACTAACGAGGAAAATTATCTGTTCCAGAAATTCTTCCGGGCGGTATTGGGAACCAATAATGTCGAACACTGCGCCCGCCTCTGTCATGCTTCCACGGTGACCGCACTACAAAAATCAATAGGAAGTGGCGCGATGGGTAATTCAGTTCAAGAATTCGAGAATGCGGACTGCATTATTGCGATTGGTTCCAATCCGGTGGACACGCACCCGGTTAGCGCGACCTATATTAAACAGGGAGCGAAAAACGGCGCCCAGATTATTGTCATTGACCCGAGGCACACAGGCTTGGTTAAATATGCGACACTTTGGCTGCGACAAAAACCGGGTTCGGATGTGGCGCTTATTAATGGATTGATCCATATTATTATCGAAGAAGGCTTGGTAGATGAAGCGTTTGTGGGGTTACGAGTGGAAGGCGGGTTAGAGTCATTAAAGGTACTCAAAGAAGTAGTGCAACACTATACTCCCAGGAAAACAGAGATGCTTACAGGAGTTCCTGCCGCCGATATTATCAAGGCTGCACGAATATATGGCTCGGCCAAAAGCGCCTCAGTGATCACGGGCATGGGCATGAGCCAGAGCACACACGGCACCCACAATGTGCTGGCCTTGATTAATATGGCACTGATTACAGGGAACTTTGGACGCCCCAGCACGGGCATCAACCCATTACGCGGTCAGAACAACGTGCAGGGGGCCTCGGATATGGGTTGCATTTTTAATGTTTTCCCAGATTACCAACCGGTACACGATGAGGTGGTCCGGGAAAAATTCGCCCAGGCCTGGGGGGTTCCCTTGGCGCAACTGGAAACGAAACCGGGATTGAGTTCGGTAGAAATAGTGAACGCGGCCCACAATGGTCAGATAAAAGTCATCTATGTAATGGGAGAAAATCCCATGCTCACGGACCCGAATCTCAATCACACGCAAAAAGCCCTGGAAAAATTGGAGTTCCTGGTAGTGCAAGATATCTTCTTATCAGAAACAGCGAAACTGGCCCACGTGGTATTGCCTGCCGCCTGTTTCGCGGAGAAAGAGGGTACCTTCAGCAATACGGACCGCCGCGTCCTGCGCGTGCGTCAAGCCGTCCCTTTGCCTGGAGTCTGTAAGGAAGACTGGTTCTATATTGCAGAAATCTCCAAACGGATGGGCTATGCCATGGAATATGCCAGTGCTGCCGATATTTTTACAGAAATCGCCACGGTGACCCCCAGTTATGCGGGTATCAGCTACAGCCGCCTGGAAACAGAAAACCTGCAATGGCCCTGTCCCACGTTAGATCACCCGGGTACACCTTTCATGCATCAAGAGAATTTCCCCTGTGGCTTGGCCAAATTGATTCCTGTGGAATACGAAGCGCTCACTGAAGAAGCAGATTTAAAATATCCGTTTATCCTAAACACGGGGCGATCACTTTACCAGTACCACACCGCCACCATGACGGGTCAATCTGTGCCGCTCAGCACCTATGAACCGGGGCCCATTTTAGAAATCAACCCGGCGGATGCAACAAGACTAAAACTGCAAGAAGGGGAACGAGTCAAACTGATCTCCCGGCAAGGAGAAATCACAGTGCCGATCAAAAAAACACTTCGGGTGGGTCTTGGCCAGTTGTTTATGCTCTTTCATTTCGTAGCGGCCCCGGTCAATCGATTAACCAGTGACAGACTGGACCCCTTTTCGCGAATCCCAGGTTTTAAAGAAACACCGTGCCGGATAGAGAGGGTGAGCCGATAAATATACTAAAGCCACTGGTTCCAATACATCTATATAGATTTCAATAATGCGGCGGTGAATTGCATAGCAGGCCTGGATTCACCGCCAGATTCTTGAAAAAACATGGACGACATGGACAGAGTGGACGATATGGACGATGTGGAGCAAAAACAAAAGCATTTTTTGTCCATATCGTCCACAACGATTTCAGAAACTTGGCGGTAGATTCAGGCAGGCCAACCTACTTGACTTTTCTATTAATATTTTATATGCTTTTGACGGAGGTACAATTATGAAAAGAAATTTTTTAATAGTAGCCACACTGAGTATGATGATTTTTTTGACCGGGTCCAGTGTACTGAACGCGGAAGTGCAATTCAAAGGGTTGGTACAGACCTGGTTCTCTTATACGCCCCAACAAGGTAGCGATAATAATCTCTATGGTTTTACCCTGCGGCGGCTACGACTTAATCCTTACGGGACTCTGACCAAAAATATCAAATGGGGATTTCAAGTGGCGTGGGATAAACAAGTCGCCTCTGTACTGGATGTCTATCTGGATTTTCTATTTTCGCCGCAGTTTACTATTAGGGTAGGGCAATTTCCCGCACCCGGTGCGATTTCCTCGGCGTTAACATCTTCGGGAAAACTGGACATGCTGGAACGACCACTGGTCACAGAGAACTGGGGGGGCATTAGCCGACTTTCATCATTCCGGGCGTTTGGTCTGCAAGTTTCCGGCGAACTGGCCAAAGGTAAACTCTATTACGCGGTCATGGCCGCCAATCCGAAAGCAACATCCCTTTTTGACCCGGCCATCAAAGCTACAACATACACCCACGCGGATAATGGTCTGGTCCTCTGGACACGACTGGAAGCAAAACCGCTGGATGGCCTGAAAATCGGAGCCTTTGCAAGCGCTGGAAAAGACGATTTGGATTACACCACCAACTCCTACGGCGGCCACCTTTTCTATGAAAAGAACGGGCTTAATTTCAAAGCTGAATATCTGGCTGGAAAATACGGGGGTAAAGATGCGGAACGGAAATATCACGGCTACTCGATTCTGCTGGGATACACTATCGCTAAATTGGAACCGGTGGTAAGATATGACTTCTATACTCCCAACGACAACAAGATTTTCCATTCGGACGTCAAGAAATTCAACCACCTGACCCTGGGCCTGAATTATTTCGTCGACAAAAATGTCAAACTGCAAGCCAACTACGTGTTGCGCGACGAAACCATGGCGGCTGGCCTGGCGAAATTGGACAACAATCTGTTTTATATTTGTTTACAATACACCTATAATTGATTTGCCCCGGAAATTGGGGATTAATGGGGGAGTGAGAGCCCTTTGGAGAATAGGCAAGATAAGAGAGAAACGTATTGATACGTAATCTCTCTTCTTTAGCTGATAATCAATGTATAACCACTGCATAACTACTGATTTACCCTGTGAACCGTTACCCTGCATGCTATGTTAAGCTATGCGTCAGGCCGTTTTCACAGGGTAAATAGCAGTAGTACTTAATTGAAAATCCGAGCAAGTGTACGAGATTAAAAACTCGCGTTACTTTACGATTTCTTTTAAAGCCTTTCCTGCTTTGAAAACAGGAACGTTTTTCGCTTTAATGGTAATCTTCTCGCTGGTTTTTGGGTTAACACCAGTTTTCTCTTTTCTGTGAGCAATGGCAAAAGTTCCGAATCCAACCAGGGTCACTTTCCCTTTACCTTTCAACTCATCAGACACTGTTTCGATAAAAGCGTTTACCAGTTTTTCGGTATCGCTCAGTTTTAGTTTTGCTTTAGCAGCAATAGCTTTCACTAATTCTGTTTTGTTCATGATTACCTCCAGGCATTATTTTATTTAATATAATATCAAATGTCAAGCTATAACCTGCTTTTTTAGACTTTTTTTTTAAATTTTTTTAAAATTTCGCTAAAAAGACCCCAAAAAAGGGTTTTTTGGAGGGAAATCGGCCTTTTTTTGGCAATCTTTGGGAAAACAAAAATTCCGCGGATATACCGATTGACTTTTTCTGCATGATTGAATACAATAGTACGGGGGCCAATTATGGATCTAAATTTAAATGAAAAAGAAATTGTGCTATTGCATGGTCGTCTCAAACAGAAGGGCGTGACCATATCGGTGCGTAAGATCAAAACACTGCTGGGGAAAATCGTCCATTCACACCAGACGTTCCCATTGGAAACCCAGCAGGCATTGGTCATCCAGTTGCTTCATAATTGGGATATCACGAAGAAGAAAGAAGTGATTGTCTTGGAAGAGTGTCAAGAGCAGGAACTTCCCGATGCCTTTGTGCTGGGGGTATTGGCAGAGGATTGGCCGGGGATGTCCAATTCCATTCTGGGCATCATCCATCATAAGCAACGGAATGTACTGGTAATGAAGGGATTTACGCTTGATTTTATGGGAAAAATGCTGGGCATTGTGATATTAACCTTCCAATTAAAAAATCCTGATGAATATGCGGCCTTTGTGGACGGGCAAAAGGATTTGATCCTGGAGATCAAGGAAGCGGCACGGTGGAGCAACAGCAAATACCTGCTACTGGACGACGAGGCGGTAAAATATGAGATATTCAATCGCATTATAAAAAAAATCCGCGAGCTGTACCACAATTCTGAACTGGTCAAATTGGTGGAAGAGAGTGGGGAAGTACTGAAGTTTGTCAGCTCACGGTCGCGTGAATACCTGGAAGAACGCAAAATAACTGACTTGGCGCACCTGATCCTGGATAATTATGTCTACCAGAACATGATCAAAAGCGGCACGGTAGAAGAGATCGTTAAAGTCAAAAACTTTGAAACCTCGGCAGAGGAGTTAACGGGAATCTCTTTTGTCTGCAAGGAACAGGCGTTTTCCATTGAAGATTTTTTGAAAACGTTGAATCATATTGTGCCGGATCATATTATCAAACATCACAAGAGTTATGTCACCCGTGACGGCATCCTGGTTTACCGGATCGAGATATTGGATCGCAACGAAAAGCCTTTGGATGGGAAACGGATCAAATCGATCGAAGCATCATTAGATAAATTGATTTCCATCGCGTGCAGCAAAAAATACGCGAAGTTGAATTCGGTGGGAGGTTTCGAGCATTATGCACGCGCTATTATTCCATTCTTATCGGAAGAGCTAAAAAGAACTAACTTGACCCAGGTTTTTATCAATGTGGACGGGAAATCCCAATTCCTCAACAATATCAAACTGGTGATCGTGGGATTCCAATCGCGGAAGAAACGAATTTACCAGTTGATATCCAAGTTGAGTTTGATCCCGGGTATTGAGATCAGCTCTACGATTCCTCCAAAAGTCCATCATAATAAAATCGAGATCAACATCCTGAAACTACGGGTCATCCTCTCGGAATTTACCTCTATCAAAGATATCTATAATGCGATCAAAAGCACGATCCGAAAGATTTATGGCGAGATCCGTGATTTTGACGAGGGGTTCCGGGACATCTATATCCGTATCCTCAGCCAACTGCTGGATCATTTAAAAACAGTGGATGCGGGGTTGATCCGGGAGATATTTTTTAATATTGATGAACTGTACAAGATTGAAATCGCACCCACCGTGTTGTTGGAACTGATCCGCACCTGTTCGGATGCGGTGGAAGCTTCCAAGGTGCTTCCCAGCGACGAACTGCTGGTGCGCTACAAACAACTGCCTACGTCGCACCGGACGGTGCTGGTGGTGTCCTATTGCCAGCAGAAAAAACTACTGAGCAAGCTGGTGGGAAAATTAACGGATGTGAATCTCTATTTTACCCAGTTGGAATGGGATCAGCGAGCGTATCTGGTGATGATTTTATCAAAAAACAACGATATCGTGAGTGACGAATTTGTCGAAGAGCTGGTGGACACGGTGCGCAATTGCGGTAAAACCTCTTGCTAAAAGAGGAGGCGTGGTAAAGCGGTAAAAACCACGCCCCCGGGTTAATCGTACTATTATTTTGTAGGCGCGCTTTTTTTCCCGTACCTTTTTTCGTAGAACTCGACTATTTCACGTAGTTCTTCTTGGGGTAGACCTTTTTGCCATTTATGTTCCAAACGACTCAGGATGGCATCTCGCAACGTCTCCCACCGTGCGGTTAAAGCGTTGTCATTTTTTAGGGCGACAGCTTTATTGGCACTGGGGATCAGGTGGAAGTAGAAATTAATGGCAACTTCATAGAGCCCGTGCCAGTGTGACCAGTCGGGGGCAAACATGGCTGCCCCATGGCGGGCACGGCGACCTTCATGGTGCCACATGTGCCACCAATCAATTTCTACCTGTTCATTAAACGGGGTGACATCCGTGACTTTCTCTTTTTGCAAGAAATCCATCATCTCCTGCCCAGGAATGGCGAATTTATCGTTATACAGGTCAACAAAACGATCAAACTGAACAAAAAATCCTTCATACCAATTGGACTGATGACATTCGCTGCAAACCATTTTCATAGCGGTTCTTTTCTTTTCACAATCAGGGAGTTTTTTAGAAATAGGAGGACGCAATGTCCAGGCGATACGGGTGCCCACATCGTGGGTACGTTCCAGTTGGCGGGTTTTACCCATGTGGCAGGTGCTGCACGTGGGCGTGTAGAAATAATCTTTCCCCAGCACCCATTCGGAGTTATCCATGTTCATTTTTTCTTTAAATGTTTCATAGGCGATACCATGTTTGGATAGCTCATAGATTTCAATTTGGGGATGATCTGGTCCCTGGTGGCATTTGCCGCAGGTTTTGGGCTCGCGGGCCTGTTTGACGCTGAAAAAATGGCGTTGGTGACAAGCAATGCAGGAGCCATTGGTGCCATCTGGGTTCAAACGTCCGATACCGGTATTGGGCCATGGCCCTACCACGGGTTTGCCGTCCTTGCCAATGACAACATCCGAACCATGACACTGGGCGCAACCCAGATCAAAATTAGCTTCACCGGTAACGATGCGACCGAGTACATTGTCCAGGGAACCGGCAAATTTATTGGCCTGGGCGTGATGGGAACCGGTCATCTCGGCAACTTCCTTGGGGTGACAACGACTGCAATCTTTGGGTGAGACAATAACGGAAATAGTAAATCCCTCGTGTTCGAAAGCGTCTTTGTCGGTTTTTTCAGCCATATGGCATTCGTAACAACCGATTGCTTCTTTCCCCATCTTACTTTCTTTCCACGGGATAACAATACCGGGATTTAAATCCTCGTGACATTCAAGGCATGCCTGTGATTCCTGGCTTAATTCCTTGGTGGCGGCCTGCACTGGTAATACGCTAGCCAGAACCACGATCAAGCTTACGCACAGAGCAAAGGGAAAATAAAAATTGGTTCTATTCATACAATTCCTCCTGTTTTAATTAACCGTATTTAAATAATTTATATAAAAGCGAGACGAAAAACATCATAGAAATATCATGACTGAGTGTCTGAGCATCTTTTTGAAATGAAAGGGTCTTACATACCCATGTTAATTGATTTTGATCCAAAGTTTTAAGTGCTCTTCGAGGGCCTCCAGTGACATCAAGCCGCTGATTCGTTTGACTTCCTTACCGTTTTCAAAGAGGAGCAGGGCGGGGATGGAGAATATATTAAATCGAGAGGCCAAGAGTGGATTACTTTCAGTGTCGACTTTGGCCACAGTAATAGAGTACTGGGATTCGGCAAATTTTTCCAAAATAGGCGCTAATTGGCGGCAGGGACCACACCATGCGGCCCAAAAATCGACCAACACGGGTTTGTTGGACTTGTTAATAAACAAATCAAAGGACGCGGTGGTTAAATGCACGGGCGCGACGAACTGGCGAACAAGGAGGGGATTATTACACTTACCGCATAAGGGGGTTCGATTTGTATCTTCAGCCACCCTGTTTTTTGTGTTGCACGTGGGGCATTTCACAATAATACTCATTCTTTCAACTCCTTCTCTTACATGACCTTCACACCTCCTTGGCCGGGTAACGCCATTTTGGCCTTCTGCCGGTGGTAGGAGCACATATTTATTTTAACATTTTATGAAATGGGTTGCAAGAAAGAAAAAATCTATGGATTCACTGCCAGTTCTTAGAGTATTGTAAAAGCAAGTGGGAGTTATGGGAAGTATGGGAAGAATGAGAATTATGGGAGAAATGCGACTATTTCTGCCTATCCCATAATTCTCATACTCCCCATAATTCCCATAACTCCCATAACTCCCATTAATTTGGCGGTGGCTTTAGACCGAGGTCAACCCTTGAAAAAGTGAGGTAATTAAGGTAGTATATATCCATGACATCTAAACGTATTCCTACCTTTTTGGGTGTGCTGGCGATTTTGTGCTGGAGCACGTCTATTGCGATATCGCGCAGTCTGGCACAAAAAACGGGCACATTGCACGCGGCTTTTTTTTACCTGTTGGGCAGCGGCTTAATTTTATTGGCCATGCAACTGGTGATGTTACGGAAGCGCTATTTTGGATTAATCGCGGGTTTGACCCGCGCCTATTGGTTCAAGGTGGGCGGGTTTATGGTGGTCAATATGATTGCCTTTTATTCGGCGGTAGGAGAGGCGGCCACTGTAGAAGCGGTGATTGTGGTGGGCATCATCAATTATTTATGGCCAGGGTTGACCTTTCTGTTCTCGGTGCCGATTTTACATAACAAAGCCAAAGCGAGCGGGTTGATTTTGGGAATTTTGGCTGGTTTTATAGGAACAGCTATTGCTTTTTTAGAGAGTCGCAGGTTGGCGGGTGGGGTTCTGGCTACGGCGTTACAACAAAATATTTTCCCGTATCTACTGGCCGCTACAGCAGCATTTTGCTGGGGGATTTATTCGAATATGACACGGAAATACCGGGTTAAAGAGGATATCGTGGCGGTGCCAATTTTTTTTCTAACGGCGGCTGTAGGAATTCTGGGCTTGCTCCTACTACGGGGTGAACTTCCCCATTTGCGTCTAAATAGTGTCGGGTATATAGAATTGGCATACATGATTGTTTTTCCAACCTCTGTGGCCTATGTATCATGGGACCGTGCGATGAAATATGGGGATAAGAATCTGGTGGTGGCGCTTTCATACATGATCCCGCTTATTTCGACGTTGACCAGCGGGTTTTATTTAAAGGTTCCTATTGGAATAGGTTTTATTCTGGCGGCGCTAATGGTGGTGGGTGGCGCTATTTTATGCCGGCGGTCGATTACGAGTTAAATTTGGGTACGTACCAATTGGCTTTAATTTAAAATTAGTATTGACTCGCGGTTACGAGTTACAAACCGCAACGAAAAGCACTGCGGTCTGTAACTCGCCACGTAAAAACACAACATACTATCGGATGCTGGAAAGCAAACACCGGGGCATCGGAAAGTACTATAGGGATTAATTATCGACTAGAATTTCGTCGTCGTACATGATTTCGAGACGTAATTTATGTTTTGCCTCTTCTTCCGCCAAGGTGAGGAATATCTTTTTCATTTCCTCATCCTCTACCATCAGGGAGAGACCGCTATAAAGTTTAAATGCTTCTTTTTCCTGTTGCATGGCGAGGGTAAGAGCATCCTGATAATTCATATCGTTTTTAGCGTCTATATCCACGATATAATCGGAAATTTTCAGGTCGGTGATTTTTTGGGTAGTTGGAATCATGATCTTTTTACCCTTTTTTAAATCTTGAAAATACACCTTGTGTTTCGCCTCTTCGCCAGCCAGTTCCAAGAATACCTTTCTCAGGGATTTGTCCTCGACTTTTGTGGACCAGTCCATGTAAAATCTGTTGGCGTTCTCTTCGCTTTGGATGGCAAAATCCATTATTTGGTCAACACTCTTAAATTCCAGCACGACTTTTTTTGCTACTTGTTTCTTTGTCACTTACCAATACCTCCTGTTCTTCGTTATTCTTAATTATTCTGTATCTAGGGCAACCATATACTATTGAGATGGTCTATCCGTATTTTTTTATCAGGCCGCAGGGGCGGGAGCTGGGGGTGGGAAAAATGGATTCAATCCCGGCATCCGTTGCTGCATCTCTGTATCCATTATTAGCAACATGGACTTATTATCCTCGATCATTTTTAACTTTTCCACCAATTGGGTAAAGTTATCCTCTTCCTCGACTTGCTCGTCCACATACCAGTTAAGCAGACTGCGAGTGGCATGGTCTTTCTCGGCGATAGCGAGATCCATCAAATCGTTGATACACTTGGTGATATGGAACTCGTGATGCAGTGCAGCATCACAAAGGGCAAGGGGGGATTCCCATGAATGGTCGGGCTCGTTTATTGCCTTTAACGTGACTTCTCCACCTCTATCCGCGATATATTTGCGAAACTTCATGGTGTGGAGCATTTCTTCTTGTACTTGTGTCATAAACCAATGGGCAAAACCCTTCAGGTTCATCTTTTCAAAATAATGCACCATTGCCAAATACAAATAGGCAGAGTACATCTCCTCGTTGATCTGTTGGTTCAGCGCATCTTCCATTTTTTTATTAATCATCTTTTTTCTCCTACTGTTACTGTTCGCTCTTGACTGTTTTTCCGTCACGGCGAACGTTCCAGATAAATTTTTCAAGTTAATGAATCCTTATATTTTACCCAAAATAAAATAAACAGTAAAGGGGAATAGAAACTTTTTTTTATTTTGCCGTTTTCACAGGGATACTTTTCCCTTTTATAGTGAAGGAGATTGGATGGAAGGCTTATTCTCCGATAATTTTAACCAAAACCCGTTTTCGTCGTTTCCCGTCAAATTCCCCGTAGAAAATTTGTTCCCAGGGGCCGAAGTCGAGTTTTCCCGAGGTAATGGCGACAACGACCTCGCGTCCCATGACGGTGCGTTTTAGGTGGGCGTCGGCATTATCCTCGTACGTATTGTGCTTGTATTGGTTGTATGGTTTTTCGGGGGCGAGTCGTTCGAGCCAGCGTTCAAAATCCTGGTGCAGACCGGATTCATCGTCGTTAATAAAGACACTGGAAGTAATATGCATGGCATTGCACAGCAGCAATCCCTCTTTTATGCCACTCTCCCTGAGACAATCCTGAATTAAAGCGGTGATATTAATCATTTGCCGCCTCTGGGTGATATCGAACCATAACTCTTTGCGATAACTCTTCATGATACACTCCTTGCGCTGGTGTTAAACCGACCTATTATTTGAAACTTTCAAGTACCTATCAATCGAAAACCAGCACTGGCTTGGATTGATTTTTGGTTCACACCCACTTGGAAATTTTAAAGATGTTAAACCATGCATGCCAGGTTAACTCGCGGGATTAATTCATCATTCGACGGGAAGGAATATTAAAAATATTCAAAGACTCAATAAGTTTAGCTTGATTTTTTGGAATAACCCGGCAGCAAGTAGACTGCAATTTAAATTTTCACTACACTGGCAGCATATTCGCCCTTGGTATTCTGACGAATCTCAAATTCAACCCTTTGGTCTTCATCTAAAGTCCTGAAACCATTATCCTGAATTTCACTGTGGTGGACGAAAATATCCTTGCCATCATCCATTTGAATGAATCCATAACCTTTCTGAGGGTTGAACCACTTCACTTTACCTTTTACCATAGTTATATTCCTCCATTTTTTTGCTGATAGTCGGGTAAATAGAGGCAGTAAATAGGAATTTCAAGGCGGGAATGGACCTAATCTTGACAATCAAATCTAACACCTATACTTACCAAGGAGGCAGTATAACCTATTTTTCAATTGCTGTCAAATGGGAATAAAAATAAAATGATAAACTGGCAAATTTTTCGTTTATGGAGGGTTCTGTCTGGTTCTGGGATAGCTACTTTTGGGAGAAAAAACGCACGAGTGTAGGGGTAAGGTCAGTGAGACAGTTCACGGCATCCCGTATTTTGGCACTCTCTTTGCCCCAGGCGAGAAAAGGTACGGGGTTCAGGGTGTGTGAGGTGGTGGTGTTGTCTTCGAGGTTACCATGATCGCTGGTAATGAGCAGGGTGTCGATGTCGGGATTCAGCCGGGCAATAAGGGAACCAATGAAGCGGTCCAATTCTATTATTAATTGTACCTGCTGGGCAAAACTCTGCCGATGGGCATATAAATCGGTTTGGAAATATTCGTAGAGGATAAAGTCATAGTGTGGGATGGCTCGAAATAAAATATCGGCGGCTTTTTCAGGGCTGAACTCTGAAAATTTTAAGCCTTTCTCAATGAGCCAGCGATTGGTATAGTCCTGAAACAGGGCGCGTTCTGCAACGATATCGGTTTCATCGAATGGTTTTTGCCCGGTGGTGATCAGCATGCAGGAAGTAGCGGAAATGCGTCGCTTGAATATTTCGGGGAAATCCTGGGAATACTGGAATTCCCCGGACTCAAGAAGGCGGATATGATCATTGGAAATTAATTGCCCGTGTATGGGGTAGGCATTGAAAAAAATAGCGTTGTGCCCGGCGTTTCTTAGCAGCGATAGAATATTTTTCTGGTAGATAACCTGCCGCATTTTCCGGGTGGGGTAACTGGCTTTATGTTGGCCCAAGAGTCGGGGTATATTTTCACCGGTATATAAAGAGGTCTGGCCACTAGCGCTCTGGGGCAGACCGGGTACACCCAATAGGGGATCGATGGGTTTAATCGGGGTACCATCGGGAAGTTGTAAGCGGCCACGGTAAAAAGGCAAAAAGGTGGCGCTTGCAACATAAAAAGGGTTATGCTCGGAGGGCTCACCTATACCGACACCATCGAGAAAAATCAGGATCAATATTTTTCTCCTGAAGGGGAAATATAGATGACCTCGCGTTCTAAGGTAATGCCCTGGGTACGGTCCACATCTTGTTTGATGCGCTTTTCCAGTTCGAGAATATCAGCAAATGAGGCGTTACCGTCGTTAATAATGAAATTGGAATGGGCCGCGGCGACTCTGAGGGTTTTAAAGGTTTTCCCTTTGAATCCGGTTTGTTCGATTAATTTTCCGGCGGATGTTTTTTGTCCGTTAATAATGGGATTTTTAAAGAAGCATCCGGCAGAATGGAGGTTGATGGGCGGGTGGTTTTCTTGCCGGTATTTTTGTCGTGCAGTCACTTTTTCACGAACCAGAGCGCTATCTTCGGGGTAGAATTTCAGGAAAACATTGATAATGGATTCTTTGCCGTATTTAAAAATAGAGTCTCGGTACTGGAATTGGAAGTAGCTGGTGTCGACGGTTTTGATTTGACCATCGCGGGTGAAAATTTCGGCATGGGTAAGGAGGGAGGAGATAGATTGGCCAAAAGCACCGCCATTAACGGCGGCGGCACCACCGACGGTTCCGGGAATGCCTGCCAAAAAATCCATGCCCCCGATGCTGTTTTGGATATTCCAAGCCATTAATTTGTTGTTTATTACGCCGGAATTAACCTTGATCTGATCTGCGGCCACTTTTTCGATCTGACCAGTACGATTAATAATCACGGTGAACCGGGGATCGGTAAAGGTGTCGGGAAAGATGACATTACTGCCGCCACCCAGGAGAATATAAGGGATCTGGGAGGTGTGAAGCTGGGTTAGCACACTCTTTAAATGGTCGTCCCGACATACAATAACCAACAGGGGAACAGTTCCACCGATGCCCATGGTGACATAGGGGGTGATGGTACAATTCAGGAAATGGTTGATCTGCTGTTGTTCAAGGTACGTGATAAGTTCTTCCATGTCCGGGTTGCCGTGGTTATTTTGTTTCGCCGCTGCTTTTTTTGCCAGCGGTTTCTGTTTTGCCCGTGCTGCCGCATTGTCGTTGAATTTCGTAATAGTAGTCGTGCAATGTTTTATTTATATCAATGGTACTGATGGTTTTTTCAACGGTGACGCCTTTTTTATTGTCTGCATCAATTTGGATGAGCATGCGGTATTCAGCCAACTCTTCGGGCACCCAGACAAAAGAAGGCTTGTCTTTTAGGCCGATGAAACGGGTGAAAACGGGTTGAGTAGGTTGTGTTCCGGGTTTGTCAGCGGGGGGATTTTTAAATATTTGAATGGTGTACCGGGGGCGGACGAAGTTGATATTGGTCAAATCGAATTTAATGGATTTCCCTTTGAGCCAGATGAATTCCGGTTCCGTGGTGATTTCCACCGTGTAATTGTTGCCGATTTTTGAGAGCCGCGTGTAGGTTGGGGGTTGGTTTTCAGGGGTGCCCAGCTCATCTTCGGCTTTGACTTCGGTGGACACTTCTACTTTGTCTTGGGTCACGACGTAGATGTGTTCACCGATGGTGAGGGGATTGCTCTTGATATTCATCCACTCCGGCAAAGTATACGTGGTCACGCGTTTCTTTGTATAGTTGAAAAATTTAATCCGTTTATCCATTAAAAAAACCACCACATTTTCTTTCATTGTCAGTACGGGGGTTCGTTTAGTGGAATGTAATTGCTCCCACCAGAACAGATTGCCATTCTTATTAAAGAAATATATATTATTATCCTCCGGGATGATAACAATATATTGGCCGATCATGGTGGGGGGGAGGTGTAGTGTTTCGGCCAATAAAAAATGCCAATCTACGCGCTGGGAGCGGATTGAAAGTTTGATCAGTTCGCGATGTAGGGAACCGTAATATATCCAATCCCCAACTTTTAGGAACCCGGAAGCAGCCGGATGTTTTAGGGGGAATGCGGAAAGATTTTTCTGTATTCGGTTGTAAACGTAGAGTGTTCGGCTGGAAAGCACCAGGATATCATCTCCACTGTATTCGCAGTTTAAGAATGGGTCGGGAGAATTTTTTTTACTCTCTTCTTTATTGTCTTCTTTATTCACTTGCTTGGTTTCCAGGGTAGGTTTCAGGGTTTCCAGGGGGGTTTTGGTGTGGTAATTAAAAATAATCGCCTCTTGGGTCGGGGTGGTGTAAACCACGATTTCCCCATCCAGTCCCAGCAGCTTTTGGGTACCAATATCTTTGAGAACCGCTGTTTCTTTCATTTCTTTAAGATTGAACACCACGTATTCCGGGTTCGTTGCATCGGCACCGGCCTGAGAAGGCACTGTTTTCAGCATTAGGTAGTTATCGCATTGATAAGGTGTCAGGGAGGGGTCAACTTTTCTATTCAGGTTATAGAGGTCGTTTACGATTTTTTCATCGGGATTCCAGCGGGTAATTTTCCCGTCAATGTCCACCAGAACCAATTCTCCCTGGTGTGAGAGAAGTGTGTTTGGCAGGCTTTTTCCTGTCAGGTCCAGAATATCCTGGTCAAAGAGGTTGCCAGAAATCTCCGGCACTACCTTTGGGTTGCGGCTGCAAAACATGGAGGTCAGCGCAATCATAGCGAGGACCGTGATGGTTAAGATAAGAGATGGATAGCTTTTTTTCGTTTTCATCTGCATTCATCGTTCCTATTGGTTTTCTATAATTATTTATTATAAACTTATTATTATAAACTTACTATAATGAACATAAAATATAAAGGTATTATAAATAAAATCGCAACAACAGTCAATGGTAACCTGACCTTGATTCACTGCCAAGTTTCTGAAATCGTTGTGGACGATATGGACTTAGTGGACGATATGGACAAAAAAATGCTTTTGTTTTTGCTCCACATCGTCCATATCGTCCACTCTGTCCATGTCGTCCATGTTTTTTCAAGAATCTGGTGGTGAATCCAGGCTGAGTATCAATTCCGTTTTTTTATCAGCAGGTACCTATAAGAATCTTAGATATCTCACACTGTGAGCGCTCTATAAACTACCCTTGCCTGCAAAATTGGCGCTATAGGTACAAGTTTTCAAGAATTTTTAAAAAAATGTCCCCATGGCTGCAATTTTTATGGCTGGTTCAATTCTTCTAATATACGCTCCCTTTCTTCATATCGGTTCTATCCCTTCATGGATAAAACCAAAAAAATCTGCTCACGCGCAACTATTGTTTGAAATCTGTGCTGTCGGGGTTGATATCAACAGGATTGTTGAGTAAAAAATCCTCGGTAAAAATCTCTCGTAAAACTTCGCCCTGTAAATCCTTGGACAATTGAAACCCGGCATAATAAAGGAGCGTGGGATAAATATCGTAGATGGACAGTGATTTAATAGAATAATCGGCTTTGAGCGCACTCTTTTCAAACAACAGGATGGTACCCTGAGAATGGATGGATTTGTATACATAAACATCTTTCTGCCCGAATAAATTCACCAGTATACGTCGCCAAACAGGCAGGGGATCGTATTCGAAAAAACTGAGAATCACCAACAACTCGTTCTCCCCGGTAGTACTCATGAGGTTTCCTATAATCGAATCGTAATACACATAGTATTTTTCAATGAGCCAGCCGTATTTTTTGATCTCGATCTCTTCCTGATTACCAGAACCAAAAAACTGGGGCAGGTGGAATTGATAAAAATATTTACTGATGACTCCCAGCCCAGGTAAATTCACCACGGTATAATACGTGTCACTCTCCTTTAAATTGGGAATCTGATTTTTTAAATAGTCGTCAAGAAAGAAGCATTTTTTAAGGGTGGTGTATTTTTCATCGTTTTCTTCCTGTTTTTGCAGCAGGTCCGAGAAGAGCGGCAGAAAGCGATTATTGCTTTTTAAGGAACGTTCGCTATACCGGTCCACACCCACAGGATTGACAATTTCCGTGCATTTACGATTGTTGTTTTCATAATGCCCCTTAATAGCGTCAAAAAGCTGGTTCTCCGTTCGCTTATAGAAGCCAGTGGTATTGATGTAGGGGGAGTTCCTGAAAAATATATAACGGGGCCGCACATCGAATTCATGGTCCATGCCAGTAATTTTAAATTTATTGTAGGAGTGCCGATTGAATTGAGCGGGCCTGCGACCCGTTAAAACCGTGTTCAACATCGAAAGCGTGAGATTGGGTTTGATGGTGTTGATCTTACCACTGACACCCTGGTTGAGAAGCAGGTTAAAATTCAATAACTTCTGGTCCGAAGCAAATGAATGAATCATCTTCAATGAAAGTCCATCCATGATCACAAGCCGAATCTTACGGGGTGAAAAGGTTTCTGGCAACAATTTCTTGAGCGCAAACGTGTCGTTTTGTGTTTCTACAGGCAATATCTTCTGGTGGTTCAGGGTAAAATAGGTGAACGAATGAATCATACTGCCCACCAAGATGATTAAAAATACGATCTGAACCCATTTTCTACTGGCCTTTTTATAAAAGGCGAATATGATCCCAGTAATGACCATGGTCAGATTGATCAGCAATACCCGGATATAATTTGATTTTTCCGGTCCGCCCAGGAAACTGTAATAATAATCGTAATTCAAATAGAGAATAAACGAGATGACCAGCATGGTAAAAGATAAAAAATAGGTGATGGTTTGAGGCTTGAAAATGCCAATGGGATATTTTTTCTCGGCGAAAAACTGGACGATGATAAAAAAAATGAAGATCAGGAAAAACCAGAGCGGTCCATAAAAAATAAAAAGATTAAAGTACAACAGGAAAAATTCGATGGTAGTTAATTTGACGGCGACGCTGTGGTTCAGCATCAGTATTAGTATTTCGACAAAATAGGTGAATATTACCGCGGATAAAAAATAGTTGATGAATAATTTTATTGAGCGTTTCAACTTCCGCTATTTATCACTGTGCTTGGGGGTTGTAATAAGCATCAGCGTGGTTTGACCGATTTTGAATTCCACTTGGTCGGTGATTTCCGAGATGGACACTTTTTCGTTGTTGATCAAAGAGCCGTTGGTGCTGCCCAAGTCTCGCAAGAAGATTTTATCATTGCGCACTTCCACGGCAACATGTTTCCTGGAAATTTCTTTATCCGGGATAATTAAATCGACTTTTCCTCTACCGATGAGCACATAGGGTTTGTCCAAGTGATAGATATACCCTGCCCGCGCTCCTTTTATTACGGCCAATGAAATTTTTTTATCCACCGGGAGTTTCAGGTTCTCATCCGACCATAAGGAATTATCGAGGTTTTGTTTCATGATTTTCGCAGTATCTTTATCGCTGGCCGAATCTTCCTCTTCTCCCTGAATGGCGAATACGGTGAAGCAGGTGGAACATTTCAGCTTCCTACGCTGCTGTAGCTTCTCTTGTGGGACGTTATATTTTGCTTTGCACTTGGGACACTGTATTATCATGGTAGTATTATATCACTGTTTATATTTCTTTTTCAATACCTCAACCGCATTAATAGTGGATAAGTCTGCTGTTAAAAAACTTTTTATTCCTTCTGCGGGAGAAAATTTTGCGGAAAGGACTTCCCGTTGGATTTCAATCCGTAGCCGGGACGTGTATTGTTTAAGCGTATTTTTGTCATACTCAAGTTTTTGGGCGTCCAAAAAATTCGTAAATTTTTGAATGATGGCATCATCGGCTTTAAAATCGGTTTGGATAGTCAGATCACTTTCCACCAGTTGGCGGGCAAAATTAAAAAAGGTACCCCGGGAAATAAAATTAATCAGGGCCTCTGGATAAAGTTCGGGTTTAAGCGGAATATCCGGGATAACACCCCCTTCAATGGTATTGTCTGTGTCATAGTGGGTATTGTTGACAAAAAAGAAGTACTCGTCCAACTGGTTAAAATCCCGTTGCAAGCATTTGTTGTCCGGGGTATAATATTTGGCAGTGGTCAGTGCCAGCGAGCTGTTCAACGAGAGCCGGCTGATTGTTTGCACCAATCCTTTGCCCCAGGAACGGGAGCCAATAATGACGGCGCGTTTATGGTCTTGCAAGGCAGCGGCCACAATTTCTGAAGCACTGGCACTACCCCGGTTAATTAATACCGCCAAGGGCAATGTTTCGTGTTGGTTGTCCAACTGCGCCGGAAAATCGCGGTTAAACGTCCTACCTTTGACCGAGACGATCACTTTCCCCTTGGGCAGAAAAAAATCTGCCAGCTCAATTGCCGCATAAAGAGAGCCACCCGCATTACCCCGCAAATCTAAGACCAACGCTTTTATTTTATTCTCTTTAATTAATTTCGCTATGCTTGTTGCTACTTCTTTCGCCGTGGTATTCCCGAAAGTGCGCACACTGATAAAGCCGATCTCTGGTGCTTGAGGCAGCACCAAGGAATAGGAAACGGAATTCAGGGGGATTTCCACCCGCTCTATAGTAAAAGGGATGAGGTTGGAAATTCCGTCTCGTTTGATTTTGATCTTGACATAGGAGCCCTGGGCACCGCGCAACAGTTTCATTGAATCATCCAGCGACATCGTCCGAGTTTCTTTTCCCTCTATCTCGGCAATCACATCACCCGCCATTATTCCCAGAGCATGGGCTGGTGTGCCTGCCAATGTCGCCAAAACAGTAAGGCGATCCTCATGTTTGGCGATACGCGTGCCGATCCCGTAATAATTACCCTGCTGGTCCTCATTCAAAGACCTTACCATCAACGGATCCAAAAAATAGGAATGGGGGTCCAATTGCTTTAAAAAGCCACTGATAGAAGCAAAAAATAATTTTTCTTCATTGAATTTATCCGGGTAGTTTTGCTTGATGGCGGAGTAGATGTCCGCATATTTTTTTAATCCTGACCGCCAGTTGTCTTCGACCCCGATTTTTTTTTGTGGTTCCAGCCAGTAACCACCAGTCAAGTTGATGGTCAATAAAATAATAATAAAATATTTTTTTAAATTCATAAATTCATTTTCCTTTAATCCATATCATGCTCTGTTTATATCAGATTTGGTTCTAACAGTCAAATCAAGGGGGGCGTTTTTTCGATAAAAATTAAAAATAATTCCGTTAAAATCGCTTATTTTCCCCATGGGAGTTGCAAAATAGCTAAAATAATAGTAAAATTATGAGATTCTATATAATTTCATTCTAGCAGGAGACGTAGTATGGCAGACGAAAAGAAAGTAAGTGAAGCCGCAGAAGTTCAAGCACAAGGAACTGATGAAGACCAAAAGAATACCGTAGATAAAGCCGAGAACGTAGTTGAGGCCAAAGAAGGACAGAGTCAGGGTGCCGTGTATAATATCCATGATTTGTCTTTTCTTTCGGAAACAAGAACCGACCTTCCCGATATCAGACCGGGGATGCAGATCCGTGTATTTTACCGTGTTATTGAAGGTGGCAAAGAAAGAACCCAGGTTTTTGAGGGCACGGTCATCGCGATTAAAAACACCGGCATTTCTAAGACTATTACAGTCCGCAAAACATCTTTTGGAATTGCGGTTGAACGTATTTTTCCCTTGAATTCGAAGCTGGTTCAAAAAATCGAAATGAAAAAACGTCAGAAAGTCAGACGTGCCAAACTCTACTATTTGAAAAATCTCAAAGGTAAAGCAGCAAGGTTAAAAGAACTCAGGTAATGTGCTGTAATTATGATTTCGAGAAAGATTTATTTAATCGAAATTATAAATACATTTGTGGAGTCGATGAAGTGGGAAGAGGCGCTCTGTTCGGCCCAGTCGTGGCTGGCGCAGTGATCCTCGACCCACAGAAGATTTCTACTGAAATTGGAATTGATGATTCCAAGAAGCTTAGCGCTGGAAAACGGCGGGTATTGTCCGAATTTATTTATGGCAATGCCCTGGCTTATTCCATTGGCTGGTGTTGGAACGATGAAATCGATGAGCTAAATATTCTGGTGGCAACAAAAAAAGCAATGAAAATGGCAATTAAAGGGTTGCAGATTTCTCCGGATTATGTTTTAATGGATGGTATGAAACCAGATTTTTTAAATATGGCAGGATTAGGTATTGTAAAAGGTGACAGCAAAAGTATGTCTATTGCTGCCGCTTCAATCATTGCCAAAGTCTTTCGCGATGATCTGGTCATATCTCTCGCACCGTTTTTCCCACAATATGCTTTTGAGAAACACAAGGGCTACCCGACTCAAAAACATATTGGGGCTATTTTGGTACATGGCAGCACGCCATTCCACCGCACCAGTTTTCGGGTAAGATAGGGAAGCACCTATGGCTGACAATCGCGTCGCATTACTCAAACAAGCCAATAAATTATTCCACCAGGGGAAGACCGATGCTGCCGTCAAAGAATATAAAAAGATACTGGCCATCAAACCGGATGATATTGAAGTCCGTCGTATTATCGGTGACCTGCAACTACGGGAAAATGTTCTTGGTGATGCCATCGAGCAATTCGAATGGATTGCCGATTATTATTTGAAAGATGGTTTTTTTGCCAAAGCCATTGCCATGTACAAGCGTATTACCCGGATCGATCCCAATTATGAAATGGCCATGTTTAAATTGGCTGACCTGTATACCAAGCAAGGTCTGGTGATGGAAGCCAAACAGATTTATCTGGATATCGCGGAAGAGTGCAAGCGGCAAAACAACCAGAAAAAAGCGCTGGACATGTATAAAAAGATATTGGAATTCGACCGCAGCAATATTAAAATGAGATTGCTACTGGCCGATAATTATCTTAAAGAGGGCCTAAATGACCACGCTATCGAAGAATATCTCACCGCCGCTAATATTTTAATCACCAAAAAAGACTTCCCCCACGTGGAAGAATTGTTGCTCAATACCCTGAAAAAAACCAATCATATAAAAATCATTGATAAATTGATTCATTTTTATACCTCCCAGGGCGAGGATGATAAGGCCATAAGTGTTTTAAAATCCATGGGAACGACCATTGTCAAACATATTGATTTGATGAAGATACTGGGCGAGCTCTATTTAAAAAAGAACATGATGACCGAGGCGGAAGGTATCTTTACCAAAATTGCCGAAGTCAACCCGGAAGAGACTGAAGTTATTATGCGTCTGGGAAAAGTCTATATGCAGCGGGACGAGTACGATAAAACCTACCGGTTATTCCTGCCCATCATTGACAAGAACCTGGAAACTCAAAAGTATGAAGAAGCCGCCGCTATCTTGCGCTTGATCATTGCTTCAAAGAATTCTTTTTTGCCCGCCCTATTGAAACTGGCCGCTATTTACAAATTAAGCGGGAAGACCAATAATTTAATCGCACTTTATGACTCGCTGATTCCCATTTATGAGCAAAGAAATATGAATGAAGAATTAAAGGGCATTTTAGAGGAATTGATCCAGTTATCCAACTCCCCGTTTAGTTATGAGGAGCAATTGGTAAAATTGTCCGGTTCCGTGGCTGATGAAATTGAAGAAGAAGAGCAGGTAAAAGAGAACGAGCGCGAACGGGAATTTGTGAATTATAACCTGAGATTGGTAGCAGAGGCGATTAACCTGAGCGATTATTTAAAAGCAGTGGATATCTTAAAAAAGGCCAAAATAACCTTTCCAAAAAATGTCGATCTCAGGCAAAAATTATTTGATTTATACCTCAAGCTTGAACAAAACGATACTGCCGTGGAGGAAGGGAAAGCGTTGTTGGAGCTGTATAAAACCCTGGGATATAATTTGGAATATTCCGATATGGTGGAAAAACTCAGCCAATTGCGCCCCCAGGATGATGATTTGGGGTCTTTGTCCGGTGATGAAAAAACAAGCATTGAAATCAATTTCGACAAGGAAGAACTGGCGGAGCAGATGGCCGAAATCAATGCCGTGGCGCTACATGGCATAAATGAAGGTGGTGAAGACGACGTATTGCTTTTATCTGATGCCGAAAATGTGACCGCTTCCCCCCTACAAATGGACGTGGAAGTGGAAATGGCCCGCAAGTATGATAACACCAAGAGTCTCTCCTCCGTATTATCGGAAGTTGATTTTTACGTGAATGACGGGTATTTCGGGGATGCGGAGAAATTAATCGACCAGTTGAAACTAAAGTACCCGGGCAACAAGGCTCTGCTGGAAAAAATAGACAAGCTCAACAAGGCCAAAATTAGCGCGGGAAAAAACGAGGATACCGGGCGGAGCAGCAGCCAGTTTGAAATCGAACACGAACCCGTGACGTTTCCTCAAGCCAAGGGTATCACTTCCGGTAAAACCGCTCCTACAGAACGTATCACCACACCTCCCCCCGATGATTTTATCATTGAACGGCTGGGGGATATGGGGGATATCGGATACCCCGAGGACTCCCACGTGATGCTTCATCAGAGCGAAGATAGCCGGGTTGAAATAGATCTGGGTGATTTTGACATGGGCCAAGACATGGGACTGGGAAGAGAAGAATCGCGATCTTTTAAATTGACAGATGACGATTTGCTGGATTCAGCCCCCCCCTCCTTTCAGCCAGCCCCCCCCTCCTATGAACCGGAGGACCTTTCGTGGGAGGCAGAACCACCCGTGCAAAAACGGAGAGAAGAAACCGCGAGCAATGTTTTTGATCTGGGATCGTCTTTTACCGAACAAAGTGAGCGAATCCATGCTCATAGTGAAGAGTCCCAGGCAGATATTGATCTGGGCGATTTCGATGTGGAATTGGATATGGCCGACGATCGGATGGCGCCCTTAAAACCTTCAGTAAATGAATATGATATTTCTGAGCCCGATGAACTGCCAGCCTTCGATTTGGATATAGATAGCGGATTTCACCCCGCTACCACCAAGAAACCCGGCCCTGCCTCGCCCCCACCTTTATTTGACGACCAGTTGTTCGAGATCGAATCTTCTATCTCCGAAGAAACTTTTATGGCCCAGGAACATGAAGATTCCAAACTGAATATCATCATCAAGCCCGAAGAATTAATCAAACAACCGGAAAAAAAATCCAAGGAAGATTCGTCACCCTATATTGACTTTCCATCGGATGAACTGGAAATTGAATTGGAAGGCGTGGATGATATGCCCGATATCCCGGTGATGGAAATCGACAAAAGCATGTTAATTCAGTCACCATCGGGAGATTCCGGTAAAAAATCAGGAGACACTCGCAGCCATAGTTCTTCCGGCATTGAAGAGTTTGATCTGGATAGTATTATTGAGGACTCGGACTCAGTTTATGAATTGGATTCCCCCTTTAAAGATGAATTAAATAGCACCGAAATGGCCTTCGAAAGCGAAGAGGATTTACTGCAAGACGATGCGTTCTTCCTTGAAGAAGACCTGTACCTGGAAAATGAAAAAAGTGTCCTCCCAGAACTGGAAGCCATTTCTTTCTGGCTCAAAGAACTGGAAAAGCAACGAACTTCCACCATTGAAAAGAATATGATGGAGATTTTCGAGGAGTTTAAGCGGGGGGTCGATGAAAAAATCGGCCAAGAAGATTACGATACCCGTTATAACCTGGGTATTGCCTACAAGGAGATGGGATTATTGGAAGAAGCTATCCACGAGTTTTTAATCTCTTCCAAACATCCATTGAAATTTTTTGATTCCGTTGGTTTGCTGGGGATTTGCTTCCGTGACAAGGGCATGTTCAGTGAAGCCATCAACTGGTTTGAACGAGCCCTTACTGCTCCCAATCGACGCCCAGAAGAGTACTTGGCCGTTCGCTTTGAACTGGTCATCACCCTCAAATTGAAAGAAGATTATGCCCGGGCCTTTAAAATATGCGAGGAAATTTTGAAAGTGGATCCCGGGTTTCGCAATGTTTCTGAACTTTACAAGGAGCTCCGGCTTCTCATCGCGCAATAGTGCCCGAATTTCCTTCCTCCGGTAAACCGCAACCCGAATTTGTCGCTTCCCTCCATGACCACCCCCTCCAAGAATTTATAATTCCCTATACCGATGCCCATTTAACAGGCATAACCTTTATGGCTAATTTTCGTTCCCCATTTTTCCAAAATATTGTTTTCTTCAGTTTTAATCATTTTGAAATCAGTGTCTGGGCCGAGGTTTTTACCCCGATGGCACCAGGGGACCTGGAAAATCTCAGTGCCGCGCAGATTGAACCCATGTTTTTACAAAGTATTGCATTATACAGAGTTTCATTGTCCTTGGGGTTGGATTTTATTGATTTCAGTCGTTTTTGCAGGGTGCCCGGAGATATCGTGCAATTTGCCGTGAGATTACCCTTCCCAGCACCACCGGTGTTTTCCAAAGCGAACAGGTTAAAAGAAGTGCTACGACCGTTTTTAGGGAACCCGCATTTTTGCGATTTGAATGAAGGCAACCACATGGGATTTTTTTATCGGTTATCGGGAAAGTACACCTTCAATGAGAACCTGGCCTATATCTACAGGTTTGATGATTTTAACGGTGGGTTTTTGCACTCGTACCCCATGGGCCGGTTAAAAAGCGGCGCTAATATTCGTATTCATATCAAAACCCCCGGTCCCGTGCAAAAACGAATGGCCAAGCAGGGTATTATCAACCATCTGGTAGTCGGTTCGGAAACTATGTTTTTGGCCGATGTCAACCTGGAAAGCGCTGGCACCAATTCCCTGAACCATGTTTTCGCAGGATTGGTACGCGGTTTACCGCCCCATCATGCCGAGGATTTTATCACCATTATCGACCAACTGGCCCTCTTTTTGCAGCAATCCTCCTATACTGCCATGCTGCTGCTGGTGGATCGTTTAAATAAGAAGCCGGATGCCGAGTTTCTCAATTATCTGCTCGAAGCCCCCGGAATTCCCAATATCTTATTGATCTGCTTCGATGCGACCGAAGGGATCATGTCCTTTGATCTCGAACTAAATGAGAATCCGGTGAATTGGGTGGCAGAATACTTCGGGTATGGCAGAACAGAAATGGACGCCAATGAGATTCGCGTGTTGAAGACGATTGCCACGATTCCTGTTTCTGTCCCATGGAACCGCTTACACGCTTTTTTCCCGACCAACGATGTAGTCGTTATCGAAACCCTGGTGCGACGAAAACAGTTGCGGGTGAGTTCCGGGAAAGTACTGCTGGGAAATACTCTGCCCGCCCTGAATTTAGAAATCACGCGCGATGAGGAGAATCTTATTCTGGAGTCTTTTTTAAAAACCGAGGCTGCCACTTACCCGGGTGTCCGCATCGGCTATTTAATCCGGACCAAGCAGCTTGAAGAATTAAAAGCGACTTTAAAAGAATACCTCGAATCCGATACCGGATTTGATGTGGAGTTTCCTGATTGGGAAACGCTTGTATCCAAAAATTCCGAACTATTCCTCCAGGATATGGAGATTGCCGCATTGGTGCTGGGAGTTCTCGTGGAGGGCAATAATACCGCCGCCGCCCGAGTGCTGGTGGATATGTTCCACATAACGGATGTGGGAGACATGCCGCAACACAAAAGTGAGTACTTCGGCCATTTTTTATTGTTTGCCGCCCGCTTGTGCCATGTGGAAAAAGATCATCTTAACATGGGAAAGTGGCTCGATGCCGCTAGCGCACGGTGGGGCAGAAATATTCCGAAATTATTGGTTGACCCGTTTCACTATTTGAAGTTTTTGAGCTTGGAACGCAAGTCAGATAAAGATGGTGCGAACCGCCATTTTAAATCCATCACAAGCGAACTTTATAAAAAGCGCGCCTCCCTGTTAAAAAGTGACCGGTACATCTATGGGGGGCGCTATGCACGGGCAGAGCATCTGTTACAGGAGACCGGTGATTTTTTTAACCGCCACCATTTTACCTGGGATGAAATAGAAACCCGCAACCAACAAGCCAAATTGGCCCGGCAGAGAGCGGCTTTTGCCGAGGCAGAAAAAGTATATAAAAATATATTTTTAAAAAGTGAAATGAAGAATTACCCGTTACTCTCCGCGTATATTGCCGTTGATCTGGGGAACCTTTATTGGACACAAGATAATTTCAACCGTGCCAATACCTGGTACAGGAAAGCACTGCGATTATGCCAAGAACAGGGAAATATTAACGGGATCAACACGGTGGAGTTCAACCTGGCTGAAATTACTAAGATCGATGGCCATTGGGAGGAAACCAAAAGTTGCCTGGAATCCATTATTAAACATGATAAAGAGCATGGCACTGTCGCTTCTCTGGCGGTCGATTATTATAATATCGCTCATCTGGAGTTTTTGAAACATAATATTTCCCAGGCCCTTGAATGTCTTGAAAATGCCAGCACCTTGTTTAAACAAAAGGAAAACGTGGCGGGCTTGGTGGAATGTGAAATACTCAAATTGCAAATCGAATTGTTGCGGGAGAATGGGGTCATTGATTGGCGCGGTTTAAAAAAGCTCGTCAATGAAGAGACCTTGGAGCATGATTTAAAAATAGCCCTGTCCGTGATGGAGATGGTGGCCGAGGATACAGCTCGGCGTAATGGCGCCGTTATTGCCAGGATAGCCGTTTCTTTCCAATCCCGAACCGTGCAATATCAATGGGTTGCTGCGCTCCTACACCGCTACCGCTCATCTGAATTGCTCGATTTACTGAAAATTCTATCCATGGACTTGAGCAAAGACGCCAAAAACTATTATTTCTACGAGTACTATTATATTTTTTATAGCTATTTCTATTCCTTTGACCCCTCTCACTCTCTCCAGACAGATGGTAGTGACAATGGTAGCGAGACAGAAAGAAACCAGTTCACCGAGGTGTATTATTTCTTTCTGAGAAATGGTAGAACTCCTGCACCGGGTATTGCTAAAAACAAGCAGGTGCTGGATGATCGGACTGCTGCTTACAATCTGTTTAAATGCGTTGAATTGGTAGAAGACTATCAAAACTGGCAAATCCCCGAGGATTTTTTTAACAGTTTGGTATTCGAATTACGGAAGATGGTACCCGTTGATCTGTTGCGCCTATGTATTTATGAACGCGGCGACGGGACCACTGCCAACCGGGTTAATTCCGAAACCACCCGGCCCCTATTTGATTTTTCCAAAACTTTTTCCGGGAGCCATCCTTTCCGGGAGTTAACCGGTGAAATCATGGAAGATGCCTATTCTCGCCTGGAACAATTAACCCTTACCCCGGATACAGTCAAAAAAATGTACCACTGCCGGGAAAAAGTCTTCTATGTGTTCAACCTGACCCGGGTCATTTTATGGAAGCTGTCAGAATCTTTGTTTGGCGTTCTTTTATTGGCCTTTGACAATCCCGGCTACAATGATCAGGATTTTTATCCCCGACACAACGAATTTTTACAGAACTTTGGAATTCTCATCCACCGGTACTACGATACGGTGTATCGACTGAACCTGAAACTGGGATTCATCATCGGCGAGTCCCCCGCAGTAAAAAAATTGAAAGAACAGATACTAAAGGTCAGCAAAGTCGATTTCTCTCTTTTAATTCGGGGTGAAAGTGGCAGTGGCAAGGAATTGGTGGCCAAAGCGGTTCACCTCTTGAGTCAAAGGTCAGGGCAGCCTTTTGTGGCCGTGAATGCAGCGGCTATCCCGGAAAATCTTCTGGAAGCAGAATTATTCGGCTACAAAAAAGGGGCTTTTACCGGTGCCAATGAAAATAAAACCGGTCTTATTGAATCCGCTTCCTGCGGCACGCTTTTTCTGGATGAAATTGCCGACTTATCCATTAATCTCCAGGCCAAAATGCTACGGGTTCTCCAGGAAAAGGAAATTCGCAGGCTGGGGGAAAATAAAACCATATCCGTGGATATTCGTCTCGTTTGTGCCACCAATAAGGATTTAAAACAATTGATTCTCTCCCAGCAATTCAGGGAGGATTTATTTTTTAGGATCCAGGATCTGACCATCCAAGTGCCGCCTTTGCGAGAACGCATCGAGGATATCCCCCTGCTGGTCTGTCATTTTTTAAAGAAATACAGCTTTACTATCACCGATAAAAAAGAATTGCAGCGCATTTTTTACTATTTCTGCGACCGTACTTGGACGGGCAATATTCGCGAACTGGAATCAAGCGTGAAACGGTTGATCACCTATTACCCTGATTTTGAGATGGAATGCCAGCATATGCCCTTGTCAACGGGCACCAGCTTGAACACGGCCCGGGACCAACTTGAGGAGTCTATGGTGATAAAAGCCCTGAAGGATAACCGATGGAACAAAATAGAAGCGGCTGCCTCGTTAAAAATCAGCCGCCAATATCTTTTTAAACTAATAAAAAAATATAAAATAGTTACGATTAGTCCGTAGCGGCCAAAGCTATCTTTCCCCCCTATCACGTCACTATTGCTTTGAAAAACCTATGACCAAGGGTTTATTTTTACTGAAATATCTTGTATAATGAGCCTTAAGATCATAGTACATCTATAATAACGATTAAAGGAGAAAAGACATGACTGATGAGTCTCAAGTCAGTAAAGAGATAAAGTTGGATAAAGAGTTACGGTTGGCCGACGATTTTTCGCCGCCTAGCTACGAGGAATGGAAAGCTTTGGCCGAAGCCTCTTTGAATGGGGCTTCATTTGAAAAGAAGCTGGTAACCGGAACCTATGAGGGCATTAATTTGCATCCTATTTATACGGCTACGGATGTGGAAGGTCTGGGTCATATGGATCAAAAACCAGGTTTTGCTGGTAATGTACGCGGAAATTATGCCGCCGGATATCTGGCCCATCCATGGGAAGTGTGCCAAGAAATATCTATTCCCGATGCCCACCAATTTAATGATGCATTAAAATATGATTTACAACGGGGTCAAACCAGCGTGTTTTTATCCCTGGACGTTGCGACCCGTTCTGGTTTGGATTCTGATTCCGCCGATGACGCTGGGCCTCGCGTTGGCAATGGCAAGGTTGCCATTTCAACGTTGGAAGATTTTTCCGCCGCCTTGGAAAATGTCGACCTGGAAAAATTCCCTCTGCATGTAGACGCAGGTATTTCTGCTCTGGAACCATTGATGTTGCTCAACGGGTTGCTAAAAAAACAAGGCCAGGAAGTTTCCCGGATTAATGGCAGTATAGGTGCCGATCCCCTTGGTTTTCTAGCCACTTACGGCGCTTTGCCCCACGAGACGGAAAATGTATTCAACCGGATGTCCATGGCAGTAAACTGGGCCAATGTACATATGCCCACTATGAAAACGATTGGGGTCAGCGGCTTGCCCTATCATAATGCTGGTGCCGATGCAGTAAGCGAACTGGCGTATGTTCTGGCTTCTGCCGTTCAATACATAGATGAAATGATAGAACGGGACTTGAGCATTGATACGATTGCATCCAGTATACGTTTTACCTTTGGAATCGGACCTTTTTTCTTCATGGAAATCGCCAAACTGCGGGCAGCACGGATGTTATGGTCCAAGATTATTGACTTGTATGGTGGCAGTCCTGAAGCAGCTAAAATGATCATTCATGGCCGCACTTCTTTTTACAATCAGAGCCAATATGATCCTTATGTCAATATGCTGCGTACTACCACCGAGGCTTTTTCTGCCATTGTGGCCGGGGTAGATAGTTTGAGTACCAACCCCTTTAACGAAACCCTCGGGGGCACCGATGAATTTTCGCGCCGTGTGACCCGCAACACCCAGATTGTTCTCAATGAAGAGTGCCGCGCCGATCAGGTGATTGATCCCGCGGGCGGTTCCTATTTCGTCGAGAAATTAACCGCCGAGGTCGCAGAAAAGGCGTGGCAAATGTTTCAGGGTATTGAGGCTGCCGGTGGTATGCTCCAAGCCGTGCAAAAAGGGATTCCCCAACAACATGTGGCGGGCGTGGCAAAAAAAAGAAAAGACGATATTGCCAAACGCAAAGCTATTATTGTGGGCACAAACTTTTCCGCAGACTTAAAAGAAGAAAAACCCCTGACCTGTTTCCCTGATTATGATGTTTTTTATTCTCAGCGGAAGCAGTATTTAAACACCTATCGACAGGCTCGGGGTAAGGGTCAACAAACGGTAATCACTGATAAAATAAACGGGCTAAAAACCATATTCACCGACGGTGCAAGCGACAAGACTGTCACTGCCGGAACCGAATTATTTCTGGCAGGTGCCACTATGGGCGAGGTTTCCTCCGCCACTGTGACCAGTGGAAAGATACTCACTGTTCCCCCATTGGAATTGCACCGGCAAGCAGAGATATTTGAGCGGTTGCGTGATGCGGTGGAAGTTTATAAAGAAAAAACCGGTAGCGCCGTGGGCCCCAAGTTATTCTTGGCTACCATGGGTACGATGGCCCAATACAAGGCCAGGGCTGATTTTTCATTGTCGTTCTTTGAAATCGGGGGATTCCATGTGATAGCTCCACAGGGTCCCGGTTTTGAGACCGCCGAAGCTGCCGTAATCGCCACCCAGGAATCAGGGGCTGGCGTGGTAGTGATTTGTTCCACTGACGAACTGTATCCCCAATGGGTGGCCCCGATTGTGAGTGGTTTAAAAGAAAAAAATCCCGGGGTTATCGTTGTTCTGGCCGGGTACCCCAAAGATCAGGTAGAGACATACAAGGCCGCAGGAGTGGATGAATTTATCTTCCTGGGTGCCGATGCCGTCCAGATTTTATCGGGTATATTAAAAAAGTTGGGAGTATTATAATGAGTAAGAAAAACCGAAAGCCTGATTTTTCAGCTATAGATTTTTCCGCCAAGGATATGAAAGAAAATAATGGAAGCGGTGTGACCCAACAGCAGTGGCAAGCCGAATTCGAACGGGAAACGGGTCGCACGCTTGACGCTTCAGTCTGGCATACGATGGAGCAGATCGCGGTGAAACCGTTATATGAAACAACGGATTTGGCAACCTGCCAACATCTGGGTTATATGTCTGGTATTGCGCCCTATTTGCGGGGCCCTTACGCCAGTATGTATGTGCAGCAACCCTGGACTGTCCGGCAGTATGCTGGATTTTCCACTGCTGAAGAGAGCAATGCATTTTATCGGCGTAATCTCGCTGCCGGGCAAAAAGGATTGAGTGTTGCTTTTGACTTGGCCACGCATCGCGGTTATGATTCCGATCATGAACGTGTCGTGGGTGATGTGGGCAAGGCGGGTGTGGCCATAGATAGCGTGGAAGATATGAAGATTTTGTTTTCCGGCATCCCGCTCGATAAAATGTCCGTTTCCATGACTATGAATGGTGCTGTTCTGCCTGTGCTGGCATTTTTTATTGTGGCTGGTGAAGAGCAGGGCGTGTCCATGGAAAAAATGACGGGCACGATCCAGAATGATATTTTAAAAGAGTACATGGTGCGCAACACCTATATTTATCCGCCCAAGATGTCCATGCAAATCATCGCGGATATTTTTAAATACACCGCGCAGAATATGCCGAAATTTAACAGTATCAGTATTTCTGGCTATCACATGCAGGAAGCGGGCGCCACAGCGGACTTGGAAATGGCGTACACGTTGGCCGATGGGTTGGAATACGTGCGTACCGGTATTGCGTCTGGCATGAAAGTGGATGAGTTTGCGCCACGGTTATCTTTTTTCTGGGGTGCGGGCATGAATTATTTCATGGAAATTGCCAAGATGAGGGCCGCACGCGTGATTTGGTCGCAGTTGATCAAGCAGTTTAATCCCAAGAATCCCAAATCCATGGCGTTGCGCACGCACACGCAGACATCGGGTTGGAGTTTAACCGAGCAAGACCCTTTTAACAATGTCACGCGCACCTGCATGGAAGCGATGGCTGCGGCATTGGGGCATACGCAATCGTTGCATACCAACTCGTTGGATGAAGCCATTGCTTTGCCCACCGATTTTTCGGCACGGATTTCGCGCAACACCCAGTTGTATTTGCAGAATGAGACCACTATTACCAAGGTCACTGACCCGTGGGCGGGTTCTTATTATGTGGAGAGTTTGACTGATGGGTTATTAAAGAGGGGTTGGCAGCATATTCTTGAAGTGGAGCGTTTGGGTGGTATGACCCGTGCCATTGAAGCGGGGATTCCTAAAATGCGTATTGAGGAAGCAGCGGCTCGTAGGCAGGCGCGGATTGATTCGGGTTTGGAAACCATTGTGGGTGTCAACAAATTCCGCTTGGAACAAGAAGCACCCATGACTATTTTAGAAGTGGACAACACCTCGGTGCGGTTATCGCAGATCAAGAGGTTAGAAGAGGTACGGGCCCAGCGCAACACTAAAGAGGTACAGTCGGCATTAGCGGCGATCACGCGCTGTGCGGAAACGGGAACGGGCAATTTATTGGAGTTATCCATTAAAGCAGCGCGGGAACGGGCCACGTTGGGTGAGATTTCCGATGCCATTGAAAAAGTAAGTGGAAGGTATCAAGCGATGACAAAAACGATATCCGGGGTATACAGCAGTGAGTTTAACGTGAAAAATGATGCGGTGAAACGTGCTCAGCGGATGACGGATGATTTTGCCGTGCGGGAAGGTCGCAGGCCCAGGATCATGGTGGCCAAGATGGGTCAGGATGGTCATGATCGTGGTGCTAAAGTTGTCGCCACGGCGTATGCGGATATGGGTTTTGATGTTGATGTGGGCCCGTTATTTCAGACTCCAGAAGAAACAGCCAGACAGGCTGTGGAGAATGATGTGCATGTAATAGGTATGAGTTCTTTAGCTGCGGGTCACAAGACATTATTGCCCAAGTTGATGGAGGAATTGAAGAAACTGGGCCGTGAGGATATCATCGTGATTTGTGGTGGGGTTATTCCTGCCCAGGATTATGAATTCTTGTATCAGCATGGAGCGGCAGCGATTTTTGGTCCTGGAACCAAAATCCCAGAAGCAGCCATCATCATCTTAGAAGAAATCAACAAACGATTTTCCTAAATATAATAAATATAAAAAGTTTTTCGGATGTTTCACGGACAGGGGCGGTTTTTCAAAAAAGCCCCTGGGCGCCGCAGGCATCTTTTAATCTTTTACTTCTTTTAAATTCTCTTCAATCAATTCAATCAGTCGCTCAATAGATTTTTCAGGGCTAATTTTTTCAATCATTTTCCCATGTCGGAAGATAAACCCGTGTTTTTGAGAGAAAGCTAGGCCGATGTCGGCGTCCATGGCTTCCCCTGGTCCGTTGACTTCGCAACCCATGATCGCTACCACGATTTTTTTTGTCGTGTGGATATTCGCCAGTTTTGCTTCTGCTTCTTTGACAAAGGAGATCAGGTTTACGCTGGTGCGGGAGCAAGTGGGGCAGGAGATCAGTTCGATGCCTTCGTGGCGTAGGCCCGTGACTTTTAGGATTTCTTTGGCTACCTTGATTTCTTCTACCGGGTTATCCGTGAGGGAGACGCGGATGGTATTGCCGATGTGGTCCAGTAGTAAGCTGCCTATGCCGATGGCGGATTTGATGGAGCCGGAAAAAAAAGTTCCAGCTTCGGTGACGCCCAGGTGGAGAGGGTAATCGCAGGCGTTGTGCATCAAGCGATAGGCGGTGACGGTGGTGGTGACGTCGGAAGATTTCAGGCTAATTTTGATATTTAGAAATAAGTTATCTTCGAAGAATTTCACTTTATCCAGCACGGAGGCCACCATTTTTTCAGCCAGGGATCCAGGTCCGGTCTTGTATTTTTTTTCCAAGGAACCCGAATTGACGCCGATGCGGATCGGGATGTGGTGGTCGTTAGCCGCTTTAAGGATGTCGCGGACTTTTTCTTGGCTGCCGATGTTTCCAGGGTTGATGCGAATAGCGTGGGCGCCTGCTTCGATGGAACCGATAGCCAGGGAGGCATCGAAATGGATATCCGCGACAATAGGTAAGGGGGATTGGGGGATAATGGCGGCCAACGGCGCAATCGCATCTGCGGCAGGAATAGCCAGACGAACAATTTGGCAGCCTGCGTTTTTTAGGGAGACAATTTGGTTTAGGGTGGCTTTCACGTCGCGGGTGTCGGTGGAAGTCATAGATTGAATGGAAACCGGATGGTTGCCGCCGATTCCCACTGTGCCGATGAATAGTTCCCGTTTTGGTTTCTTGGTTTTATTAGATGAGGTTTTCATAACTGTATTGCCTTCAATTTTACGCTATATATTTTATCCATGGCTATATTATATTGGATAACCTCTTTATTTTCAACTGCTTTGAATCGCCTGGATTTAGCCACAAAGTTTTCTGAAGAGGGTTGTTGAAAATCGGGAGATTTTAGAGTAATATAAAGGTATGGATAAAAATGATCTTAAAAAATACGATATGTTCGGTGATATTCAGACCAATTTACTGCCTTCTGAAAAACTGAAAGAAGAGCTCTACGCTATTATAAAAGCGGAGCCGGAATTGGCAAAACTCACCCGTAAACAACCAGATGAACCGGAAGACATCGAGAATAACGTCCGCTTTGCGCTGGAAAAAGGGGAAACAAAAATATACCCGCTGATCGAAATTCCCGGCCCCTGGCCAGGCCACGCCTATGTCAGCCGTATGCCAGGCTATAGTACCAAGATCGACCTGGACACGGAACTGGACGCTATCCGAGATTTTGGCATCACTGTGCTGATTAACCTCATTCCGGATCAAGACATTGCCGACCTGTACCGGGTAAAAGGCTATGCGGAAGCGGCTAAAAAACGCTTTGGGGACCAGTATATTAATTTCGAAATCATGGACTATGAGCCAGCTACTGATGATGATGGATTTGAACGCACGGTGGATATTGCTTCTACAGCGTTGTGGAAGGGTCAGTCTATCCTGTCCCACTGCGGCGCTGGCTGCGGCAGAACTGGCATGTTCCTGGGTTGTTTACTGGTTAAAAACGGTTTTAGCCCTGTTGATGCGGTTAAACTGTATCGCAAAACCCGCGGCTGCGGACCGGAATCCCAAGACCAACTGGCCTATATCTCACGCTATAAAAAACGAGTATTAGGCTAAGCTGATTTTTCAGAACAACCTACATGCGGCATACGTGTTGCCAACGGGTCTACTATCTTTCGCTGGGTTCCAATTTAGGGGACAGGCAGGCTCATTTGGCAGCAGCGGTAGATTTTCTGAATAATATCGGCACGGTGCTGAAGCAATCGTCTCTATACGAGACTGTACCGGTAGGCATGGCTATAGAAACTGGACTGTTTTTTAATATGGCGGTTTGTTTTGGTAGCGATCTTGAACCGACGGAATTACTGCGGGAGATAAAAGGGTTTGAACAACACATGGGCCGGGATGTGGCCCGATCTCATAATTTACCACGAACAGTGGATATTGATATTCTGCTGATGGAACAGATAGAGGGCCCAACCAGAAGAGGTAGTCGTGTTTTGAAGACACGAGATTTGGAGATACCACATTCTTTGATGACAGAGCGGGGGTTTGTGTTGGTGCCTTTGTCTGAAATCGCACCGGATGTCATACACCCGGTGCGACTCCAAACAATTACTGAACTATTGGCTGAATTGCCTCAGCCGCTACAGGGTATCAGGCCAGTTTTAACTGTTCCTTCATGATCGCCCTAATTTTAGCGGCGATGTCCTGGGTTTCCTGATTTATTTTCGTGGCTTTTTGGGACAGGTCCGTTTTGAACGCCTCATCCTCGATACCAGCGAGGTTGATCATGACATTGTAATACGCGCCCTCGGCAGCGACAGACGCGGTTAATCCAGCCACACCTGCATCAGACAAGGAGTTCTGGTTTCCTTTTTGCGAAACAATCAACGCCGCTTCTGCGGCTTCTTTTGCTTTTTCCAACACGGAGAAAGGAATCAAGGTGGCTTCAATGGTCGCGTCTTGAACTGCTTTGGTGCGGATAGCCAGTTCCTGCTCGTTGTTCTTGGGCAATTCAAAAGCAGCCATGATTTTATTAAAGGCTTCGGTATCTTTATCAATGGATTCGGTGAAGAAATCTTTTAATTTCTGGCCTTTTTCCGCCACGGTGATCATCTCTTCACGAACATTGGCGTATTTCTTTTTGCCGTAGGTCAGGTTGCCTACCATCGCGCTAAGACTGGCAGAGAGAGTGCCATTCAACGCGGCCACACTACCACCACCGGGCGCGGGGGATTCGGAAGCGAGTTCATCGGCAAATTCATAGATGTTCATGGAAGCCAGGGGGCCCTTGGCTTTGATCTTGTATTCGATAATTTTGTGGGCCGGGTCAAAGGGGGAAATCTCTTTCAAACCGAGGGTCTGGATGGCAACACGGATGATCTCTTTTTCACTGACACCGGTGGAAGCTTCCTGTTTTTTGAGGAAATGTCTGCCGCATTGCAGGATGGCTTCAAGGGGAATCAAACCTACGAGTTCACTACCGGTGACACGCACACCATTCTCCTGGGCGAAACGTTCGGACTCTTCAAAAACGCGGTACAACGGGGTGGTGTTGTAATCGAGCAGGTTAAAGGATAATTGCGCCATGTTGTATTCGGGAATGTACCAGCCGACGCCACGCACGGCCTTTAAGGTGCCGGGGATATCTTCCATTTTACCGGTTTCTTTGTTTTTGACCTGGCGGCCTTTTTCACGGATGAAGTTGGCGATTTTTTTGGCAATCTTAACGTCGCGGGTATTGAGGTTGACATTGTAAGCAATCAAGAATTCGCGGGCGCCAATGACAGTAGCTCCGGCTTTGGCGTTAAATTCGGCTTTGCCAAAATCGGGCTTGTAGATATCTTGTTTTAATTTTTCGGGTAGTGCCTCGTATTCACCCTCGCGAATCCAGGCCAGACTGCGACGTTCAGCGGTAGTGGCAGCGGCTTCGTAGAGATAAATGGGGATATTTAATTCCTTGGCGACTCGTTCGCCCAGTTTCTTGGCAATGGCCACGCAATCATCCATGGTGACACCGGAAACGGGCACAAATGGGCACACATCGGTGGCTCCCATGCGGGGATGGGCGCCGCTGTGTTTGGACATGTCGATTAATTCGGCAGCTTTTTTAATAGCCTGAAACGCGGCTTCTAAAACGGCATCGGGGGCACCAGCGAAGGTGACCACAGTGCGGTTGGTATCTTTGCCTGGGTCGACATCGAGTAATTCGGCACCGGGAACTTTTTTGATTACCGACGTTATTTTTTCAATTACGGTGAGGTCCCGTCCTTCCGAGAAATTGGGGACACATTCCACTATCTGTTTCATATCTTTCTCCTTTTTTGATGTAATTTTCGCCATGCGAGAATATCTTTATGGTGGCCGGACAACAAGACGTCCGGCACTTTTAAATTATTAAAATCTCTGGGTTGGGTGTATTGTGGGAAGCCAAATTGGTCTTCCTGGTAAAAGGAATCGGTTTCCACGGACTCGGGGTTACCGACAACGCCATCCAACATGCGGGCGACGCTTTCCATGACAACTTGGGCAGCAGTTTCGCCACCCATCAAGACATAATCGCCGATGGAAATTTCCTCGTCTACGAGTTGGTCGATGACTCGTTGGTCGATGCCCTCGTATCTGCCGCAGATGAGAATCAAGTGCTCTGCTGTGGCCAATTCTTTGACTTTGGTTTGGGATAGGGTGGGGGCGTAAGCGGAAAATAGGATGACCTTGCCGGGTTGTTTATTTTTGATAAATAGGATGGCATCAAACAGGGGTTGGGGCATCATAACCATGCCAGCGCCGCCACCGAAGGGGCGGTCGTCTATTTTTAGGTGCTTATTGGTGGTGAACTGGCGTAAATCGTAGAGGTCTACGGACAGTATATTCTTTTCAATTGCTTTGGCCAGTAATCCGTATTGAAGAAAACTTTCCAGCATCCCGGGAAAAATTGAAACCACTGAGAATTTCATGTTTTTGTTAATGGTCTATGGGGTTCTCTATAGTTAATCTGCAAGTTTATCTATAACTATAGCTACTCGATAAAGAAGGAACTTAAATCACCGCCACGCGATGGTTTATTGATTCAACTCTTTCAAGCCGTCAGGGGGATCGATAATAATAGTTTTGTGTTCTGGGTCGATGGATTTAACAATGCCATCGGCCAAGGGGACATAGATGATATTTCCTTGGGGGTCTTCGACTTCCATTAATTGAAAGAGGGCGGATTCTTCGATGTTGATGACTTTTCCCCAGAGGGAACCGTGAATATCGGAGACAGTAAATTCAATCATGGAGTCATTGGTCTCGGGGTTATCGCCGTGGGCGAAAACTTCATAGCCGATCAGTTTGAGGGCATCGTCGATGGAGGCATTTTTGGATAATTTTAAAACCCAGGTGCCGCCCACTTCCTTAAAATAGTCGACGCTGTCTTCCTTTTGATATTTTGGAGATAATAGTACAATCTCTTGTCCATCTTTTGGAGTGCAGACGTCTAACTGGGGGGAGGGCGCAACCACGACCTCCCCTTTGTTCCCTCTAACTTTTACAATTTTTCCAAGGAAAATCAATGAACTAGCTTATGCCACTGGACCGTTGGGACGGTCTTCGAAGCGCTCGATAATTTCCAGATTAAATCTTCTTTTCTGTTTCATTCCAGCAGCAGCCAGGATTGTTCTGATTGCGCGGGCGGTTCTGCCCTGTTTACCAATCACTTTACCCAAATCGGATTGATGAACTCGTAATTCCAAAATAGTTGTCTGTTCGCCATCAATTTGAGTTACCTTTACTTCTTCTGGGTTGTCGACTAATGATTTGCATACTGTTTCTACGAGTTGTTTCACGTTGTCCTCCTTAATCCCTAATTGTCAGATTTAACTGTCAGATTTGACTTTCTTTATTAACGATTTCACTGTTAGTGACGGTACAGCACCTTTGTCGATCCATTCTTTGTATTTGCTCATGTCAATTTTGACATCAGCTTCGCCCTTCATAGGGTTATAGGAACCGATCAAGTCGATATATCGAGATTCTCTAGGCCGTCTCTTGTCCGTTGCAACTATCCTGTAATAGGGCCTATGCTTTGTGCCCATGCGTGTTAATCTAATCACTACCATTAAGTGTACTCCTTGTTCAAATTATATTATTCTTATAATTATTCTAATCATATTCGAATCAAAAAAACATTGATATCTCAGACTATATACTTACCTCATTTTGGAGACAAAGTCAAACTTTTTTAGCATCTTTTTAAAAAATGGTTTTTTCATGTAGTTTTTCATTTCCATATAGCTCTTGAGAAGTTGGTTGATTTCTTGGACAGGGCGACCGCAACCCCTGGAAATGCGGAGTCTTCGTCTGCCGTTGATGAGTTTGACATTGGAGCGTTCTTTGAGGGTCATGGAGTTGATGATGGCTTCCATGTGTTTTACTTTTTTATCGCTCATGGCGGTTTCGGCCATTTCTTTATTTATGCCCATGTTGGGAAGCATGCCGAGGACGTCGCTCATGGAGCCGAGTTTTTTCATTTGTTGGAGTTGGGAGCGGAAGTCGTCGAGGGTGAACTCGTTATTCATCATTTTGCGGGTCATTTCCTCGGCGTTTTTCTCATCCATGTGTTTTTCGGCTTTTTCAATGAGGGAGAGGATGTCGCCCATGCCGAGAATTTGGGAAGCGAGGCGGGCGGGGTAGAATTTTTGCAAGTCGCTATTTTTTTCGCCCATGCCGACGAATTTGATGGGTTTTTGGGTGACGCTAACAATGGAGAGTGCAGCACCGCCGCGTGCATCGGCATCCAGTTTGGTGAGGATGATAGAATCAATGCCGATTCGTTCGGAGAAGCTGAGGGCGGAGTTGACGGCGTCTTGACCGGTGAGGGAGTCGGCGACGAAGATTGTTTCGGTGGGGTTGAGGTATTTTTTGACGCGGGTCAGTTCGTCCATGAGGTCGTCGTCGATATGGAGGCGTCCGGCGGTATCAGCGATGATATAATCGTAGCCGTGTTCCTGGGAGTTTTTGATTAAATCGCGGCTGATTACTTTGAGGTCGTCGCTTTCGCGTTTCATAAAATGGACGCCGACTTCTTTGGCGATGGTTTCCAATTGTTCGCCAGCGGCGAGGCGTTTTAAGTCGAGGGAACAGAGGAGGGCAGATTTGCCTTGTTCTTTTAAGTATAGGGCCAGTTTACCGGCGGTAGTGGTTTTGCCGGTGCCTTGTAAGCCGACCAGCATGATGATAGAGGGTTTGATGGAGGCTTGTTTGAGTTCTTTTTCATCTGACCCCAGCATGGCTTCCAGTTCTTGCTGGACGATTTTAACCATTTGTTGGTAGGGGTTGAGGCTATCTTGGACTTCTTTGCCCAGGGATTTGGTTTTGACGTTATCGATGAAGGTTTTTACTACCTTGAAGTTGACGTCTGCTTCCAGGAGGGAGAGTCTGATTTCCCGCAGGACGACTTTCATGTTATCTTCGGTGATTTTGGCTTCACCTTTCAGGTATTTTAAGACTTTGTTGAATTTTCCGCTTAAGTTATCCAGCATGTTTTTCCTCGTTCACTGTTTGGGGTGGTTTCCATATTTATTATACAATCTTTTATTTTATCATAATTTGGGGTAATTTAACAGATTGTTTTGCACGTCATCTGGTTCTTTTAATAGGCAAAAGCTTTTGGAAGTCCAGAAACCTTTTCTCGAAAAGGTTTTTGGCCGCCGGAGGCAAAGTGGATGTTTCTCTTTATTTGTCCCCGGAATTTTATGGTGTGGGGATGGTGAACTCATCGGCAAGAGAAAATTGGCCTGGGTCTGCCCGCTTGATTATTTGAAAATGGAGTTGCTTGGGTTGGATATCTATCTGGCAGAAATTTAAAAAGCGTAATTCTGGGCTATTGATTAATTCCTGTTTTTCAAGTTCGTCTGATAATAATTTCAGTAGTTTGAGAATTTTTGCTTTTGTAAAAATTTCTTTTTTCATCAAACTCTGACCAGCACATTTTCTGACACGAAAATATTTCTACGTCTAAATGAAAGAGGGGATTCGACAAGGAGGAATGCTTTTAAGGATTCAAGGCCCCCTGCAAAAAAGGGATTTTTAAGGAAATATTTTTTCTGGTGAACCCATTCAGGAATTGGGATATGGTTACCAAGGCAAAGATATTCGACACTAGCTGCAAAATAGGCGTTATGAATATTTTTTTTGAAAACCATGCCGGGGGTTTTTACCATTTTTATTTTCTGATCGTCTGTCGCCCTTCTGAATTCATCAACAAAATTAGCAATGCTAATACCAAAAGACTCTCTTATCATGTTATCACCACCTTTTTATGATAGGATATTCCTTTGAGTTTGTCAACTCTCTTTTCAGTATCTATTCAGTTTTTTGGCAATAGGAATTGATAAGATTCCTATAAGTCTC
>CAZCVI010000023.1:0-89246 GCA_964502145.1 uncultured Clostridia bacterium | reverse complement strand
ATATCATATTTGAAATATCGTGAAAATGAATTTACACAGAATATTTTACACTCCCTTAGGTAAGGTATTGACCCGTGGCGCTGAAATTGCAGTCATCACGTCTACTGTCTCTTCATTATTACTATTGTGAAGGTACAAAATCCGCCAAGGCAGATCAACTGTTCCATATGGTTTACAGTTGTGGGTATAAAAAATATTATCTACTTAAGATAAAGAGGATTGTTGTGAGCGAAATGGATGGAACAGTTTGGACTTCTACTGATTGCGGGGAAATAGTGGAAGGCCTCCTGACTTCACCCAATCATCTATGAGATAAAATAGCTCATCACCACTTGATTTTGTTGCGATTCTTTGCTATATTTTCCATGTGTCAGCGATTATAATCTGATACCAATTGTTGAATACAGTTCCAAGGAGCTAATCCTCATGCCTCAAATGTTACTGCCTAATTACGTACAATAAATACCCCAGGGAGGATTTTTGGCCCCAAAATGAATTTTTAGAGGAAGAAGTCGCGTTTAAGAGCGAGGAAAAAGCGATAATGAAGCTGGCTGAGCGAAGAGTGGTTCTTTCAGAAAAATTTCATCTTGGAGAAATCCGGAAATTGAATGAGAACGGCCACCAGACGTCCATCCTATCGAGTAATTATAAAGTAAGCCATGGTGAAATTGCTGGGGCCATGTTTAAAAGATGGTCTCAGGAAAATTTCTTTAAATATATGTTGAAAAATTTTGGGATAGACCGCCGTATTGAGTACGAAACCGAGCCAATAGATGAGACCGTCAGGGTAGTTAATCCAGAATACAGAGAATTAGAGAGTAAGAGCAAAAAACTAAACTCGAAACGGGCAAGACTTCTGGTTCAATATGGGGCGATAAAACTTGAAGCAATAGATGATCCCCAGATGGTGAAAAAATACGAAACAAAAATGGCACAACTTCGAGAAGAGATCACCACCCATGAAACGGGTATACGCCAGCTAAAGGAACAGAGGAAAAAAATCAAAAAACACAGTACTTTTGCACAACTACCCCACGACAAAAAATTCAATAAATTGGTATCAGAGAAAAATCGCCGAAGTCAGGAGGTCTGAATTTAGGGGAAAGGCAGGTAATTCTGCACAGAAAGGTTGAGTCTATGTTTACCAATTGCCCATCCCTCGTTTAACAGAATCCGATGATGTCTTTTCTCCTATTGTCCAGCGCGCCGCGAAATTAATTTGCACGTCTCCTGAATTTGATGATCTGGCCAAGGAAATCTTCGGTCCCGAAACCACCACCGCCGCCATTGGGTTAACCGATCCCGTAGAACGAGCAGCATATCGTGCCCAACTGGATGGCATCATTGCTCATTTATATGGTTTAACCCAAGAGGAATTCGCATACATCCTGACCACCTTTCCCATTGTCAAACAAGAAGTCAAAGACGCCGCGTTGTTTGAATATCGTGCCTTGATGCCCCTCGTTCCCTAACCCCACACTAAACCAGGCTCCTTCTTTCCCTGCAAAATGAGAACCCGGATACCGAAGTTATGCTGGGCAGCTTGGATTGCATCTTTCCTAAATTATCATCGGAACGGGTGGAAACACTGAAGAGTGAATTGAGGGAAGAATTGGTGCAAGAGATACAAAAATTAAAAGAGAACACAGATTACTCAGATTAAAAATGATTACACAGATTAAAAGAGACACAGAGATCAAAGAATACCATACCGGGTAGGATAGCCGGGCCAAAAAAACCGCATAGATAAAACCTGGATTCACCGCCAGTTATTTGAGAGTACCATAAAATCAAGTGGGAGGAATGGGATTTTTTTGTTTATCCCATCATTCCCATAATTCCCATTCTTCCCATTAAGTTGGCGGTGAATCCAGGACGTGTCTGACACTTGACAAATAACTTCTAATGGGCGTCCCCGGTTTTCCTCTCCCTCCCAAGTACGTATTTTTTCACGGCTAAAAAATGAAATGCAATACATGGTCGCTGGTGTTATTAATACAAAATTAACAGCACCCACATCATCCGTTCATTAAAACCCCTTACAATACATAGTAAACAGATAGGTGAGGAACCACATCATGAAAGAAAAAAATATCCGGGCGCGACTGGAACAACTCAATAAAAAGAGTCCCGTGTTACCTATTACCAATGAAACCCGGCTGGTGATATGCAGTGATTTTCATATGGGAGATGGCAGTTTGCAGGCATTCTCGCCTGTCCCTTATTATTATTAACCAAATTCTTTTACGCCATCTTTTCCTTGATCCATTGGCGAAATAGCGCGCCGCACACGCGATAGTTGCCATTAACTTTTTCCAGGATGCCTACGGCCAGCATGTCCCGCCGGGCTTCCATGATTTCTTCACGGTTTGTGTGGGTGGTTTCAAAGGTTTCGCTGGGAATCCCAGCTTCCGTGGCAGCCAGGGATAAAATATGGTGTTCTGTGGGGTTCATGGCATTCCAGAAATTTTCTTTGAAGAACCGGTGGATTTCGCCCTGTTCCTCTTCCATAACGATTAGACCTGTTTGATAATGGCTGCGTTGCAACACGCTGCTTTCACCGCGTTGGCAAGCTGTGGCTGAAGCCAATTGCCGCGCCAAGGCTGGAAACCCACCGGAATCACGGTATATATCAGACAATACTTCCGCCTCCACGGTTAAACCCATGGCATGGCCGATTTCTGTGATCATCTCGTCGTTTTCTGCGGGTTCGAGGGATTTTAGAAAGCACTCTTTAAAAAACCGGTAAAAGGGATTGGTATCCACACCAGGAATGGGGAACTGATTGACTCGATTAAATAAGGGTAAACGGTCGGCAATCACCAGAGAAATCAACCGCTCACCGCCCTCTTGACCGAGAGCGCGGAGAATGCCTGCAAAAAGATTAAACCGTTGCACTTGTACCGGTTCACTCTGGGGAAAGAGGCGTTCCATTTCATCCAGCAAAATAACCAGGGGTTGATGGTATTTTAATAATAACTGTTGCAAGTGCTGCCGTTTTTCCAGAGCGGTGCGGAATTCGAGGCCATCAAGGGTGTAACCGGTTAATGCGTCAGGGTTCCATTGATCACCAAAACGGGCCTTGCCCCAGCGGTCGTAACGGTTTATGATTTCCTTGAAGACTTTTTGAGGCCACTCTTCCTCTTGGCGATTGTAGAGTTGGAGGTCTAGCTGGACAATGGGATGGGTATTGAGGCGTTGGCTTAAGAAGTTTAACAGGCTACTTTTTCCTATTTTGCGGGGTCCGGTTAAGGCGACATGTTCGCGGCGGTTGAGGGCGTGGTGCACTTCCTCAATGAGGGATTTGCGGCCAAAGAAAAAGCGGGTTTCATCCAATGCATTACGCATATCAAAGAGGTCTTGTTGTCCAAGGTAACGGCGTAACAGTCCGTCCCAGGCCTCACGTACCGCATCAGGGCCATTGGCGAGTTTGGAACGCATAAAGGGAAGACTTAAGGGTATAATGACGGTATGATTTCGCAAGCGGTACACATCCAATTGTCTGCTTGCAGCCGAGTCCATGTCCTTGGGGTAAACCAAATAGGATTCTTGGCATGGCGTGCCCTTGGTTTTAGGTAGGGTTTTAAAGGTAGCTTGAATTTCTTCTACAGGCAGGAGGTCTCCCAAAACACAACGGATGGGAATGGGGTGATTATTGGTGGTGATTGTAATGGTTTGGAAATCCTCGGGTTTTATCCCTTTGCCCTGGGTTTCAAAAAACTGGCGGGTTGTTTCTACTAACGGTGCGTACTGTTGCGCTCTTTCCTTGTTATGCTGAATATGTCGAACAATAAAAAAAGAGGATAGACCCACACACAGGATTAGGCCGAATACTATTAGCAAATCTTTTACTGTTAATGGTCCGGCAGGTACGAATACTTTTCCATGGACCAGCCTGCCATTTGCCATCACAGCCAATTGTCCATCGGGTGTAAAATCAAGCATATCAATTTGCAAAGCTTCGGGTAAACCTTGATCTGGAGTAAAGGTTTTGATTTCGTTTTTGCTTGGGCTGTAACCCACTACGGAAGCTGGGATGGATATTTTATTTTCCTTTTCAGTTCCATCCGTTCCCATCCACACGGTTCCTACAGGGTCCACAGTTAGGATACGCACTGAGGCAGGTTGCAACTTCCCGTTGGCTGTCACTTTCTCTATGGTGTTATTAGACACGCGATACAATCCAGCGGATGTTCCCACCCATACGGTTTCTCCATCATTGTCCAATGCCATGTCCAACACAATGCCACGGGGAACCTCTATTTTGGTGGCATTCATCACTCCATTGATATCTACCTTTTTAATATAGGTATCCTGCCGCGGTAGTTTGGCTGGGTCATCAGGAAAATCAAGAAAAAGGTCAGCAGGAATGGGATTAAAGGCGAGATAAGCGGATTTATCCTGTAAGGCCACGACCACATCCACTGGACCGGGGTCGGATTCGGTTGTAATTACTCGCTGCACCCGTTGACCATCCACCAAAGCAGCCCCATCATTGGTTCCTACCCAAGCCAATGGTTTCTTTGTGCCCGGAACTTGGGAGATATCTAAAATATAGGTGTCGGGCAGTCCTTCTTTTAGGTGAATTTTTTTACTGATTCCATTGGTGTCGCGTAATTCAAGTCCACTCCATTGGTAACCCAACCACACTCCGCCATCAGGGGCTTTTTCAAAAACGTTTACGTCAGTAATGTATTCTGCTGAATAAACCTCAGCATTGGTTTTTGTCGATTTTAATAACCCATTAAATCGTGCTCGCCACATCACAAAGGAGCCGCTTTCTTCCTTAAAGGAGATTTTACCCAACCATTTATTTTTAAAATTTTCGAGCCAGATAACTCTTTCTCTACCTGGGACACCTTTTTTATTCCAAACCTGAAGTGAACTATCCTCATATATGCCTATTTCGACTGCTTCCTTATTTTGAAACCTTACAGGAATTACACTAACATCTTCCCCCCACACTTCAGATTTTAAGAGCTTCAATTGATTCGAATTGGTGTTGTAACGATATAAATAATTCCTTTGAGGCAAATTTTTTGCATTAGAATTAAAAAACCATAAAACACCTCTGCCATCATCAATCATAAATGATATATCCGAAACATTTTGAATTTGATTCTTTATAGTCCATTGGTTATTAAAATAACAAACCAACCCAGAAGGAGAAACCATCCATAGCCTATCTGTTTTATCTTGACATAGCGCATAAATAGGCCCATTAATATGTTTAGGGAGGGGGATGACCTTGGTTTCCTTGATGATGGGTTGGTATCGGATAACAGCTTTTTCTGCTACAAACAAGATACGACCATCGGGACTTTCGTTGATGGCATGAATGTTTCCCCATGTGGCTGTATCTATGGCATTTATTTTTTGCTGTAGGGGATTACCCCAAACGCCTTTATATACACCATTCTTTGTAGAACTCCACTCTGTTTTATTCTTATCCACGAAGTGTGCTAAATAAACCTCTGGGTCCCATATATTGGGGTCTGTGTATAACTCTTTAATTCCCACTCTCTCTCTTTTTTCCGCTTCGCTTTCATACCATTCTCTGGTTTTCCATAATTCCCGATTGATTGTGTCCCGGAAAAAAAGGTTTTCTCCAAAAATTGCCATATCCTGGCCAGCACAGGTAAAAAATTTTGAGAATGGGAAGTTTGAAGGTAAACCGTTTTTTTCAGCGAACATTTGCCATTCAGGAGTAGAATCGGGATTAAAGAGGAGATAGGTTCCATAATAATGTTGAAACCAAACCTGACGACCTTCCCCGGGAATAATGGAATAAATAGAATCCGTTCCTTGTTCTACACTTGGAGAAATGCGTTTTAAGTAATCAAAATTACGATTACTCTGATAAATTTCCTTGCCTGTCACGATCCAGATATTTCCCTGATTATCCTGAGTAATATTATTAATAGATGGTTTATTTTTATCCGGAAGCTTTCTCCATGTTCTTACTTTTTTTTTCTTAGGGTCAAATAGGGCTACTTCCCCCTTACATCCCAACCAGGTATTTCCCAAGCTGTCCTGGTAAGATGAAGCTATATCGTTCCCTGCTATTTCCGTAAGCTCTTGCCATTTTCTCTCTTCTTTGGAATAATACCCAATTATTACATTGTTACTAAAAAACCAAATATTGTTTCTGCTATCTTCCTGCATCAATTGTATTAGGTTAAAACGCTTTTTTGAAATATGGAATTTCTCCCATTTTTTTTCTCCAGGCAGGTTGGGGTTTAGGTGAAAAATGGCAAGATAGCCTTTATCCTTCGGGTCCATTCCCATTAACCACATTTCATATTGACTATCTATATAAATTAATATTTCGTAATTTGAATTTTTGTAAATATCATCATTAAAAGGCACATTAAATCTAGTCAGCACTATATCCCCTGATTTACAATAATATATCTCCTTAATTCTATCATTTATCCAAATATTACCCGTACTATCTTCGCAAATTTGGCCGAGGGAAACGTAACCTTTTTCTTCTATCCGAAGAGTAAAAAAGGCTCTTTCTTTTGGGTCATAATAAGTGACACCTTTACTTCCAGCCCCAAACCACACCTTGCCATCTTTGGCAATATGTATTGCCCAGATGGGGTCGTCTACCAACCCATCCTTCTCTGTAAAAATACGCCATTCATTGGTCCTGGGATTACAACGAATTAAACCCTCATAGGTTCCAATCCATATCACCCCTGATTTTTCCTCCTTCCAATCGGTAATTTTGCTAGGCAGTACTCCCGGCACATCAGCTATAGGCAAATCCCAGGGTACTAATTTATTGGCCGTCTCTTCTTTTGTTTTCGAATCACCTGTATTCCCCTTCACAATAAACACAAGCACCACTGCCACGACCACCATCGCAAGCAGACTAACTACCAGCCAATAGGTTTTCCGGCGGCTCATCTTTTCTCCTCCCTGTGGTTTAAACGTGCTTGCAATTCAATGGCCACATCCGCCATGGTTTGATTACCTTTCGTCATATCCAGGTATACCACCGAATCCGGCACATCCGGTAACCCCGTGCCATCCAACGATACGATTAATACCGCCTGCCATCCTTCGCCAATCGCTTTGGATACTGCCGCTCGCGCTTCTACCATGGGCCAATAGCGGTTTATATACTCCTTGGAAATCAACAATACCGTTATTTGCGCTTGACGTTCATACGTATCAGGCAAACATAAAGCCAAATCCATACCCCATAATTCATGGCCCAGATTCAAATCGAAAAAAACACGTTTTCCCAAACGGTGTTGTAATATATCCGCCAACTCTTTGGCGCACGCTCTCTGCGGCGTAGCATAGGAAATCGCCACATCATAACGATAATACCCAGGCGGATAATCCCGGTGGTCCGGTTCCGTTGGTATTACCGAACGGGAAAGAAAAGGGCCTTGAATCTTTCCCTCTTCTTCAGCCCAATCGCGGAATAACTCCGGTCCCATTTCCAAGTTTTGGTCAAACCGCCACTGCACCAAACCCTGGTATTCCAATAGTTGACGCAAGTCACGGCACTCCCCCTTGATAAATTTGGTTCCCAACACCCCGCGGGCTGCCACTTTGTTGTATAATGCCCAGCCCTCCTTGGTAATGGGTCTGGCCCAGCGCTGGAAAATATAGCGCTGTTGGTCCAACAGCATTTGTGCCGCTTCAGCTACCATGGATTCTTCATTCTGAGAACAGTTAAACAACTGCTCCAAAAGTAAGGTCAGAATCCAGACATTCCCTGCCGCATAACCATCCACCTGACGCAATACATCATCCGTTAGCGGTAACCTACCCGCCTGCACAAAGGGTTCCTGCACCATACGTTTGCGTGCCGGGTAATCCAAACCCGTGAGATATATTCTTTGAAAAGTATTGAATGCGGGTGAACCATCAGAGATATCGCGGTAATGTTCCAGTGTATCACTACCCGCCACTACCAGACACCCGCGAGTCTTTAACGTATAATCATCCAAACGTCGCAAAAAAGCCAAGGCATGGTGGTGCCAGGGTTGGTTAAACAACTCTTCAATCTCGTCCACCAACAAAGCCAGGCCGCCCAGGTTTTTCCCAGCCAAACCTGCATCCACCTCTTTTAACCATTCTTCCATGGCTGACGCATCAGTGGGACGGTCGACAGGAAACTGTGGCCATAAAAAGCCAGGCAATTGGCTGTTGATAATGGTTTCTTTCAGGTGCTGGAAAAACTGTTCCAGTGAATCTATGGCCATACCTTGAAAATTAATCAGCACGGGCCAGTGATGCGAAAGGGAGTTCAGGGGGGCCGGTTCTTTAAAATCAGGAACCGTGAGTTGCCAAGTTTTAGCCAGGTCGCTGTGGGGTGTGGCAGCCTGGAGGAGATATCGGGATAAACGTTCCAGCACCGAGGTTTTGCCACAGCGCCGTCCGCCAATCAATACGACAGATTGTCCTGCCTGTTCATCCGCTAATAACTGGCGGATACATTTCTCCCGACCGTAAAAAAGCTTTTTTAATGACGGCGTATAAGGATTGTTCATTACCTTTTCTCCAATATGCCATTATACCGGAACAAGGTAGTAAAAATCAAGATGTGCGGGTAAAAAGAAAAAGAGGAATTTTCGGTGACAGGCCAGAAGGTGATCTGACTAAAGTGGACCCCTTTGGATACGATTTACTCCCTCCCAAGTACGTATTTTTTCACGGCTAAAAAATGAAATGCAATACATGGTCGCTGGTGTTATTAATACAAAATTAACAGCACCCACATCATCTGTTCATTAAAACCCCTTACAATAGATAGTAAACAGATAGGTGAGGAACAACATCATGAATAATAAAAATATCCGGGCGCGACTGGAACAGCTCAATAATGAGAGCCCCGTGTTACCCATTAATGATGAAACTAGGCTGGTGATATTCAGTGATTTTCACATGGGAAATGGCAGTTTGCGGGACGACTTTTTGAATAACGCCCAGATGATGGAAACCGTTTTGAAAGATTATTATTATGCCCGGGAGTACACCCTTATCCTGAATGGCGACATTGAAGAACTGCACCGTTTTTCCTATGAAAAAATATCCCAGCACTGGCACTCTCTATATCGGTTGTGGCAACAGTTCCTGGTTCGTGATGCATTGTACAAAATTTTTGGGAACCACGATTACGCGCTCGCTAACAGTCTCAAATCGTATGGCAATATCCCCATTTACGAGTCAGTTAAGCTCGTTCATCCTTCTGGGAGTCTGTTGGTGTTTCATGGTCATCAGGCAGGTCGCTGGATTAAGCTGTGGCACACCTTTACCAGCACTGTATTGCGGTACATCGCCACGCCATTGAGAATTAAAAATTATTTTGTCGCCCATGACAGCAAGAAACGCTATCGTGTGGAAAGACGTGCCTATGACTTTGCCCGCGACAACCGTATGATCTCGATCATCGGTCACACCCATCGGCCTCTTTTTGAATCTCTTTCCAAAAAGGACACCTTGAAATTTAAAATCGAAGAACTGTGCCGGAAATACCCCCGTATGGATGAAGAGACGCAATTAACCCTGGCCAAACGAATCCAGAAATACAAAACAGAACTGAAATCCCTGGTGGAAAAAAAAGAAAAAGATCGTGATACACTGTACCATTCCGATCCGCTGGTGCCTTGTTTGTTCAATTCGGGTTGTGCCGTGGGCAAGAGCGGTGTGACTTCCATAGAAATTTACCAGGGTGATATTCAACTGGTATATTGGTTCGACGAAAAACAATCCCGCAAGTACTTTAATTTTAACGGCTATATCCCCGAACAACTCCCTGGCACGGATTATTACCGTGTTGTCTTAAATCAAGAACCCCTTGATTATATCTTCTCCCGCATCAAACTACTGGCCTAATCATCATCGAATAATAATCGCGCTGAGCCTCCCCCCCTTCAGGGTTCGGTGTCCTTCCTTATTTCTTATAATAATGGCCGATGAAGTCCGCGTATAATTTATAAAAGGACAGGTTCTTGATATTAATTTTTCCGGTGCGGTAGCAGGGCACATAGTTAGTGACATGTTTTAATATATCGGCGGGCGCAGTTTCTGCCGTGAATCCTCTGAAGCGATCTTTTAAATGGTCCAATTTTTGCAGGTTAATTCCGATGTTTTCTTCAATAGTAGCCGTATTGATGCAATTGTTTTCCTTATCCACCGCATCCAAGATTGCTTGTGAAACAATATTGATGGGCAGGATTTTGACCAGTTCCAGACATTTTTCCCGGATTAACACGGCCAAGTCTTTCCTGTTCATATTAATATAGTCTGTCATTTTAAGCGGTTCGCCAAAAGAGACATAGGTATCGCCGATTTTTTTAAACATTTTTAGCGAATCCAGCAGGTGCAGTGTTCGGGGTTTGCCCTGAAAGGTATGGATCATTTCCCAATCTTCCCGGATTCGCGAGTAATCCACATTCATAGGCACGATATAGGAATCATGGGCGCGGAGTTCCGGGTAGCTTTCCAGAATTTCTCCCTTATCTTTTTCGTATTCCAGCATAGATTCGAAAGCCGTGCTGAAAAATTTACCGTACTCCCCCGTGCTCAGGATGCTTTTCCGGGTGCCCTCGGGAAAAATAATCACATCCATACCATGGGCCAAATAGGAAAGGATATAATCTTTTAATTTTTTGGCTGATTCCAGTAATTCCCGGCGGTTCGTTGCCCGTTTAACCAGGAATACGCCTGTCTTTTTAGCCAGGGTCTGAAAGAACTTGCCCCGTATCAGGTTATCCCCCATACCCGTGAAAGGGAGGGGCATTTTTTGCAGATGCAAGACCACCAGTATGCCCGTGGTTTCCCATAGACTCTTATGCAAGCCTGTATAAAGGAAAACCGAGTTTTCGTTGCGCAATTGTTTTAAGCCTGCTGGCATTTCATAGTGGGATTTCCCCAGGTGTTTGTATCCCCATACATTCACCATCCTTGCAAAACGGAATGTCCAATTATTTCTATCGTAATATATTTCTTCTAAATACTTCGCCATTTTTAATACTCCATAGCATTCAACAAGTGTTAATTATAACATGTATCAGCATTTTTTCAACAGTTAAAATGAGAAAAAGCCCTCAAAAAAATTTGTTTTAGGCGCTATTGCCTAAATCCACTGCCAAATTTTAAAAAGAGCCACGGATAACCGTGGCTCTTTTTAAAACTTGGCGGTTAATCCAGGGCCAAGCGTAAAGTTGAATTTAACAGCATAATTTGCTAAAATTGCCACAGGAGGAAAATAATGAGAAAAAATACGTTCCATCATTTTTTATTGTTTTCGATTGTGGCTGTTATATTGTTAATAGGTGGTCTGGACCTTCGCGCTGCCGAGGTTTTTTCCGCTGAAGATTTATTACGCCTGCGTGGTAGCGGGGCCGTGGAAATCAGCCCTGATGGGGCTTGGATTGCTTACACGGTAAGTACACAACGTGAAACCAATGACAAACCAGGGCCCTCTTACAGTGAATTATTTCTGCTCAATGTAAAAACCCGTCAAGTCAAGCCGTTTATCACGGGCAAAATCTCTGTTCGTGCTTTGCAGTGGAGCCCAGACAGCCGTCGCCTGGGTTTTGTGACTAGCCGGGGTGAAAAGGCCAAAAGCCAAGTATGGGCTATTGCCGTAGATGGAGGTGAAGCCATTCAGATCACCAACGCTCCCACGGGCGTAGGCCAATTTAATTGGCATCCGAGCCAGAACAAAATCGCCTATATATCTAGCGATGAGGAAACACCCGAAGAGAAAAAATTAAAAGACAAGGGCTTTGAATTTATCTATTATGAAGAGAATCTCAAACATGACAACCTTTATCTTTTAGATTTGGCTGTGCCCAATGCCAAACCAGTACAACTCACCAAAGACATCACGGTGCGCAGTTTCCTTTTTAGTCCCGATGGCGCGACCATTGCGGCTGCCATGGTAGAAAAGAACCTGGTGGATTACGATTATATGTTTCAACGCGTCTATCTGCTGGAAGTAGCGTCACTCAAAACAGAAAAAATTGTAGAAACACCGGGGAAACTGGGTAATTTTGAGTTCAGTCCCGATGGAACCAAGTTGGCTTATGCTGCCGCATTGGACCGCAAAGATCATGCGGTCAGCCAAGTATTTGTGCTGGACCTGAAAACCAAGGAACATAAAAACCTGACTATCCCCGATTTCCGTGGTCATGTGTCGGGAGTGGCTTGGAAAGATGCTAAAACAGTCATGTATTATGCGGGTGAAGGTGTGTGGGCGACCCTCAGTTTAGTGCCTGCAACCGGTGGCGCACGCACCATTATTCTCGATGGGAAAACCATTGGCGTGGATTTTGGCCCCATCAGTTTTGCCAAGGATTTCAAACATGCCGCTTTTTCTGGCAGCAATCCCACCAATCCTGGCGAGGTGTATTATTGGCAGCCCGGTCAGAAGAGCATCACCAAACTCACCGATCTAAATCCCTGGGTAAAGGATCGTCTCTTGGGCAAACAAGAAATCGTGCGGTTTCCAGCCCGTGATGGGTTAGAGATTGAGGGTTTACTGATTTATCCCGTGGATTATTCTGAAGGGCAGAGCTATCCTTTGATTGTGACCGTGCATGGTGGGCCCGAGTCTCATTATGCCAACCAGTGGCTCACGCGCTATGCGGAACCCGGTCAGGTAATGGCTGGAAAAGGGTACGCGGTATTTTATCCCAATTATCGTGCCAGTACTGGGTATGGTGTGAAGTTCGCCCTGGCTGGATACGAGGACCCGGCGGGTAAAGAGTTTGACGATCTGGCGGACAGCATTGATTATCTGGTAAAAAAAGGCATTGCCGACCCGGAGCGCGTGGGTTTAGGTGGTGGTTCTTATGGTGGTTATGCAGCGGCCTGGTTTGGGACGTATTACACCAAGTATGTACGGGCTGTGTGTATGTTTGTCGGTATTTCCGATTTGATCAGCAAGCAGGGCACCACTGATATTCCGTATGAGGAACTTTATGTTCATTCGGGTAAGCGTTTAGAGGATGCGTGGGAAATGAATTTGAAGCGTAGTCCTATTTATTATGCGCATCAGAGTAAAACCGCCGTGTTGATTTTTGGTGGAGCAGCCGATACGCGGGTGCATCCTACGCAGAGTATTGAATTGTACCGCCGTTTGAAAATGAACCAGCATCCTGCGGTGCGATTGGTGCAGTATCCTGGAGAGGGGCATGGGAACCGCAATCAAACGGGACGTATTGATGTCTTGTACCGGATATTGCAGTGGTATGATTGGTATGTCAAAGACAAAAAGCCGCTTGATGGGGGCATGCCGCCATTGGACCTCAGCAAGCAGTATGGTATAAATTAATATAAAAAGTTTTCCGGGGTCCAGGGGCGGTTTTTTAAAAGAGCCCCTGGCCGCCGGAGGCAGGGACTGCGTCCCTTTTATTTAGTAGCCCTTTGTGTGCCTGCCAATTACTCTAAGTATGGATGAGTTCCTCAACTGGTAAAAATTTTGCGGGGTCCACTTGCGACTCTAATTTCATAGCTGTTGCCCTGACGGCGAGCCGCACCTGAAGGGGAAAAAACGTATCTCCCAGTGGATGTAAAGGATACAGTGATAAAGATTAGCAGCAGGATGCCGCAACACCTATTTTCCCAATCGGTAGGAAACAAGTTGACAAATTTTCGCTTATGGATTAATATATATTTTATGGAGGCAAAACCCATGCAAACTGTAAAACAGGAAATTGGTAATGAGGGATAAAATGAGGGATAAATAGTAGCGGTCTTGCCACGATTAATCTTTCTTCTGGGGTCATGGAAAAACGTTGCTGGATTTCCCATTCATCAGCTTCTTTAAAACTTCAAGATATTCATCGCCGCCAACACCTCATTTGTCGCCCTATTTGATTATTAGAGAACCATAAATCACCAGCGATCACGCAAATTGGTGAAAAACCCACCCCCATAGGTCAATGATTGCCAGAAATGCTCTCGTTTCATTAAAAATGGTGCTTAATGACCAAAATGAACCAATTCTTCAGAAAAATGGCCAGCCATTGACAAATAAACATCATCAGAGTCCAAAATACTCCTCAATTCACCTCAGACTGTCAACGGTGCAGAAAATAACTCCATCAATTGAGAAAATTACTGTTATGTTCTAGGAATTTCTATAATATTACAGTAATTTTCTATTATATTTGAGAAAATTACTTGAATCATAAAGAAAATTACTGAATCATTTGAGCTATTTCTTCATGATTTGAGAAAATTACTGCAACAATGACGCTATATCGTCATGGATGACGTGATGGCTGAAAATGGCACGTTTTTTTGCCATAGATGACATGAATAGGTCAATTTATCTCCGTTATTACTGGCGAATTCAAATATTTCCGAAACCGTGACCTTCCTACGACAAAATCGTAGAACAATATTCAACCATTTGCTTCTATCCGTTAAAGATCACTTTATTCATGCTCTTGCGAACCACTAGTGGCAATGGACAGCACCAAGATGAAACCATGCCCCTATTGGACGAATTTTTCCCAATGGCAGCGATTTTTCAATTCAAAGCTTCAAGAAATAACAATTATCTATTATTTCCAAATTATTATGGCCAAAAAACCTTTACAAATAAATAGTATTACGGTAAAATGAAGCAATTATAGAAATTTTTTATATAAAATAAGTAAAAACGCAATGGAGATACGAAGAATGGCGAATAAAAATGAGAAAAATCTCTAAAGGATTGTCCGTCAAGCAATTTGAACGGTTGTCAGCGGAAATTAAAAGACTGGATAAGGAATTTGATTTCAGTGTGACATTGTCTCCCACCGAACGACGGAATATTCCCAAAATGGGCGACAAAACCCTGCCATTTGTCGATAAAGCACTGAATTATGCCACTCAATTCCCAAACATGACGCCACCCTTTTTGGATATGAAACAATTCCGCGAGAATTATAAATTAGCCAACCAGATGCATATATTGCTGATGGAGATATCCCAAGTGGTGGAAAAGATCAGTGATACCTATTACGCAGCAGGCGCCGAGGCTTTTTTAGCGGCCAGACAAATCTATGGCTACATAAAATATGCTTCAAATAGTGGAGAAACACCCGCTGGTGCTATTGTCGAGGATCTTAAAAAAAGGTACAAAAAACGTCCAAGAAAGCAAAAATTAGGAAAAATTAATCCCCCCACAAACAAGCTCACCGATCCCGAATCGAACCAATAACCCAACTCACCGCCCCACACTTTCCTTCAAACGGAGGCCAGCGGTCATAAAAATATCGAGAACCGCGAATGGAATAGCGGTTTCCGGGGTTGTCTTCCTGATCTATGCCAGTAAAACCTTTTTTGTCATAATGTCAACCAATCACGGCACAAACAGCAACAGCTCTTGTTACGGATATAGCTGACCAGAAGAGACATGTTTTTTTATTTGTATTTCAGAAAGGCGCGGTTCCAGCGGGTGTGGGAAAAGAATCGGACCACGGTTAGCGCGATGTCTTTTACTTTATTGAGAACGCCGGGAGTAAGGTAATCGGCGGTAACGGATTGATAAGACCAGTAATTGCGCCAGGGTTTACCAATGATGTTTTCGCGGGGCACTGGTCCCCAGAACCTGGAATCGTAACTGTTATCCCTATTGTCTCCCATACAAAAATAATGCCCGGCGGGAACCTTAAACACACGGGTACCATCAGGTAAAGGTAAAACGGCATCGTGGAACCGTGCGCAAATTTCTGTAGTACGTTGCCTGTCTATCATTCCCTCGGGGGTATTCAAGTAGAAAGTCAAGAACGTGATTTCACCCAATGGGCTGATGATGCGGGGTTTGTGCAGGGGAAAGTTATCACCATGTGCTTTTTTCCCGCTGACCTCAAAGTAGCGGTAGGGTTCATCCAGGGGGAAACCGTTGATATAGACTATTTTATTTTTTACTTGAATCGTTTCGCCGGGCAAACCAATGACGCGTTTGACATAATCTTTGTCCATTTCTGCCGGGCTTTTGAAAGTAACAATCATACCACGTTTAATTTCTTGAATAGGTAAGAGCAGGGTCTCCCATTTTTCCAGGTGAGGCGCATAGGCCACCTTGTCTACCAGTAAGTGATCACCAATCAACATGGTATTGACCATCGAGGGGGTGGGAATCGCTTGGCTCTGCAATAAAAAGGTATTGATAAAAAATACAAACACCAGTACTTCAATAACCATTGCCGGGTATTCGTACCAAACAATTACTTCCTGCGGCTTTATCTCTTTTAGTTTCAACTCTTTTTTCTTGAACCACATTTTGTCCTCCATGGCTTTTTTACTTTATTGTAACACATTTTAATCCTATAAGAAAGCAAAAAAGGATACCTAAACCCTATGCCAGTTCTTTAGGAGCATCGTAAAAGCAAGTGGGAAGTATGGGAATAATGCGAGATATGGGAATATCTCAGTTTATCCCATAATTCGCATAATTCCCATAATTCGCATAATTCCCATTTTTCCCATTAACATGGCAGTGGATTTAGCGGGGGGACTGTTGCTTTTCTTTGATAGAGTGTGGTATAAATGAATATCAGTTATTACGAAAATATTCATTTTACTGTACAGGAGTCTTAAAGTGAAGAAAACAACATTCATTATTATTGTGCTGGGTCTGTTGGGGATCCTGTGCCTGCTTGTACTTAGCAGCGGTTGCGGAGTTAAAGAGGGACGTTTTTCAGGGGTGGTCACGTTGCGCTCCAAGTATCTGGCACTGAAAGAAAGCGAAGTGGATACGATGTTAAAGAAATACGGCTTCTTTGATTCCCGGAAAAACAAGCGCCAAGATTTCCCCAATCAATTCGAATTAATAGAGCAGAAAAAAGAGGCCCAATTCAAAAGAAACGCAAATTCTACAGTCGAAAGTATTGTCCGGGACAAAACTACCGGGCTGGTTTGGTTGCAATCGGGCAGCAACGATCCTATGCCAATGGGGGAAGCAATACGCTGGCGCGATGAACTGAATAAAATGGGCTACGGGGGGTACAACACCTGGCGCATCCCTACGCTGGAAGAAGCGGCCTCCCTGATCGAAAGCCGCATGGTAAAAAAACGCCACATCGACCCAATCTTCTCAAGTTTGCAATACTCCATTTATACGGGCGACCGCTACTTCGACTACCAAAAAAACTATTTCTGGGGAATCTCATTCGCTTCAGGCAGAATAATAAAAATGACCATCACGGAACCCAACTACTTGCGTCTGGTCACAGAGTATGCCTCAAAATAGCAAACACCACTTCATGGTTATATATAACTATATATAACCGTTATAGCTAAAATGATAAACCACCTGGACGCCACGCTATTAAATCCGGCGCCCCAGTGGTTTATTTATTATTAACTGGTCTATATATGAATTGAAAAACCGGAAATTTCACCCACAGCCTCCCACACATTCTCACCCAGGGTGGGATGGATAAAAACCATCTCTTTGAACGCATCGGCTTTCATATGGGAACAAACCGCAAAATTGAGAATGGGCATGAGTTCATCGGCTCCATAGCCGACTATATGTGCCCCTACCAAGGTATTATCCGCCAACGCGATTATTTTCACCAGTCCCACTTTTTCATCAATGGCATTGGACCGCGAACCCGCAGAATAGGGGAAACGCCCGATTTTTATATCCAGTCCTTTCTCCTTGGCAAGCTCTTCTGTCAAACCTATAGAGGCCAACTCGGGGAAAGTATAAACGGCTCCAGGCACGGGAAAATGGACCACGGGATGCCCGGTCACAATAAAATCCACGATGGCAATCGCCTGATGCGACGCTTTGTGCGCTAATAAGGGTTGCCCCACAACATCCCCACACGCAAAAATAGTGGGAACATGGGTTTGCAGATTCTCATTCACCTGGATAAATCCACGACTATCCAACTGGATACCCAGCGAATCCACAAACACCCCGGCAGTCATGGGCTTGCGACCGACAGACAACAGGACTTTGGAAAAGCTTTCCTGCCATGTCTTTTCTCCCTGTTTGAAATCCAGGGTAATCGTGTGGGCAGCCTCATCAATGTGCGGGTTGAGTATAGATGTCGCGGTATGAATTTTAATTTTTTGTTTCTTCAATTCTTTTTCAAGGATATCGGCGACCTCAACATCGCTACCCGGGAGAACATGGGGCATAATTTCCACCACTGTTACCGTAGCGCCCAAATAACTGTAGATCACTCCCATTTCCAAACCAATCGCACCCGCACCTACAATCAGCATTTTCGCCGGGATATCGTCCAGGTCCAGTGCTTTTTCCGAGTGGATGATATAATTATTATCCGCTTTTAAAAAAGGCAATTCCGCTGGAAAGGAACCTGTGGCAATAACAATATGTGTGCCTTTTATTTCCCGTTCGCCATCCACCATCACTGTATTGGCTGATGTGATTTTTCCTTTGCCAAGGATCAGTTCCACATTATTCTGGGTGAATAACAGTTCAATTCCCTTGGTCAGCTTGGAAACCACGCGATTTTTCTGTTTGAGAATCGTTTCCAGGTCCAGCGAGTAGTTTTCCACGTTCACGCCGGCTTTGGATGCGCTTTTTAGTTGTTTAATAAATTTTGCCGTGTGCAGTAACGCTTTGGACGGCACACAGCCCCGTTGCAAACATGTGCCACCGGATTTATCCATTTCCACCACCGCCACGTGCAACCCCTTTTTCCCCGCTGCAATCGCCCCTTCGTAACCTGCGGGCCCACCACCGATAAATATGATATCGTAATTCATTTTTGTTTTATTCCTCCTTTCTGAATCAAAAAGCTAGTTTATCAAAGATAGCGGTAATAGTCAAAAGATAATTGCCAAAAAAAACAAAAAAATAGGCAGAAATTAATAAAAATCATAGGTTTTGATCTTGAAAAAATATGGATTCTGTGGAATAATTGTGGCGTGTGTTTATAAAACGAGGTAAAGTATGCGAAATTTCGCGTCATCTGTGTCGATTGGCTTGAATATACCGAATGGTCGTGGTCTGGCATGCGGTGAAAAGTTAATCGGTGCAGCTTGCACCCAGTTGGCTGGCATAGTTCCAGAAAGAGGCGGCCATTGTCCCACCCTGTGGGTCCCGATCACGCATCGGATTTAAAAATTCCAATTAATGGTCACATCACCCATAACTCCCAAGCAAAACATCTCTCCCACCAGGAAGATGCCTAGAGAATAATATTAAAACAATGAGTGGAACACATCCACTCCGTCTATGACCTAAGGAGGTAATCACATGATACAAGCTGATATTGAAAAAATCGAATCCCGTTTAGGAGTCGAATTACCAGCAGAATACCGCGATTTCGTAATCAATTATCCGGCTGATCTCGATGAAGACATCCGCGCCCATGATATCTATGCGGATGCAGACGCGGTAATTGAGGCCACAGAGGAACTGCGGAAGGGCGACAACCCGGACCTAAAATGGCCAAAACACTATGTTATTATCGGCGATTCTGGAAGCGGCGATTATTATTATATCCACACCCAGAACAACTCGGCTGCCATCTACTGGTGGAATCAAACGGCAGATGAATTAGAAGAAGTGGCACAATCCATTGATGACTGGTATCAAGATATCATTGCCACTATGTAAACACGATGAAAACACGATGAAAACACGATATAAAAACGATGTAAACACCATGTAAACACTATACCATGGGACGCTTCAATCATACAACGAAAGCCCCCTAAAAAAGACCAACTCCCATTTCCCCTCCCCCACCGGGAGAAGTTCGGGCAAAAAAAAATGAGCTGCCCATTTTTAATGGCTTACAGATTTATTTTGGCGACTCTGGCTTTTTGGTTTGTCCTTTTTCGTTCTCTTTTTCGTTCTCTTTTTCTTTCTTTTCCAGCATCTTTTTTAGCATTTGCATTTCTTTGCGCATCTGGTCCTGTTCTTTGCGCATGATTTCCATTTGTCTTTTATATTTTTCCAGTTCATTTTGTTTGGCCTGCGGTTTATCATTGATCTGGTCGATTTTTTGTTGTTCTTTGCGGTACTTTTCCATGGTTTCTGCTTTTAGCTGGTTCTCTTCATCCATCTTGAGGTGAATATTTTTCATTTGGTCGTTAAAGCGGTCAAAAAGAGCGCCCAAGCGTTCATTTTTATCGGGCGTAATGGTAATCTTCACAGGGTTACCCTTGCGATATACAAGGATAGCCACAGATTCCTGGTCGGCCAATGTATTCAACGCCGCGCGCAGGTCAGAATTGGATGCAATACTCTTGTTCCCAACTTTAACCAAAACATCAGCCACGCGAAACCCGGCTTTTTCAGCCGCACTATTTTCATACACTTTGGAAATCAACAAACCTGTTCCTTCTTTAACTTTAAACTCTTTGGCCAGTTCCGGGTTGATATTCACCACATCCAAACCGAGGGTGCGGGAACCAATGATACGGAAAACATAATTTTCCAATGGTGGCAACGATTCGGGAAACTGTGCGCCGAACAACTGTTCACCATTATCATTGGAGGTAAAGGTAAAATCAACGCTAACCTCGTCGTCCGGTGCTTCGCCCACTACCAGTACAGCGGATTTATTGGTATTATTCCGCAGCCATTGGATTTTTGATTTTTGCTGCGGTTTAAGAAATCGGACTGCCTGGGCGATATCAATGGGCGTATGGATGGTTATGCCGTTGATTTTAACCAGGATATCGCCTTCGCAGATACCTGCTTTTTCAGCCGGGGAATTTTTTCTTACCTGACCAATCGCCACGCTATCTCTTAAAGGGACAATATCAATGCCCAGCCAACCCCGTTTAACTTTCCCGTATTTTTTCAAGTCCGCGCAAATAAGCATTACTTTTTCAGCGGGCAGAGCATAGCAGAGTTCTTTGCTACCGCTTCTGGAACTTTGCACGATTAATTCTGCTTCAGGGCCGACATAGGTATAATTGGGACTTTCAGAGAAGCCAAAACGTCCGCGCACGACTGCCACCAATTGGCCATTGTTATCGACAACCGCGCCACCGGAAGAACCGGGTGCAACCGGGGCGTTTAACAACATCTCTTCATCGGACCGACTGCTGATAAAACCATTGTATATGGCGGGGAATTTCTTATAAAAAGCACCCACCAAGGCAACCCAGTCGCCGACCTCGCTTTTTTTGGTCCATTTAATGGGGGTCAGTACTTTGGGGTCGATTTGCAGCATCATGATGGAGGATTGCGGGTCTTTGCCAATTAATTTGGCTGGATACTCTTTACCGTCAACAGCAACCACATAAATACGGTCATAACGATAGGACAGAACCTTCATATTGCCAATGACATGGTTTTTATCTATAGCAATGCCAGTGGAATAATACCGTTTGTGGTTCTCTGTGACCACTTTGACTATGGAGGGGGATACTGCATTAAGAATCTCCTTGACGTCGCCACCGTAAGTATTGTTCGGAGTAGCTGCATGGATTGGGCCGGTAAAAAACAGGGCCAGCGCAAGCACGATAAAAAGATATCGTCTATTAAATCGGTTCAGGATTAATTTCGTTTTGTTTATATTCATTGTTTTGTTCATTATTTTGTTCATTATTTTATCCGTTATTATGTTCATGTAAATCTCCATCATTTTTTCATTGCATTGATACTTTATAGGGTATTGTTATTGGGGGTATAACCCACCTGCTCGATCACATAAGAGGACCTGGCATCTGAGGAAGCAAAGACCACATCTTCCACCACGGGGACTTCTTCTTTTTCGTGGTGGGTTGTTTGGGTTTGCGCAAATACAGGTGGTTGTGGTTTGGGTGCGGAATGAAACAGGGTGGCTTGGGCGATAAATATAGCCCCGATAAAAACAGCGCCCAGAGTGACCGAAGCGATCACTTTACGTTGTGTTTTCTTCCGTTTGATCTTGGCGAATACTCGTTCCTCGAAATTATGGCCTAACTCCATTGCCGGGTTATGTTCGCGCCACCGGTTAAATGTATCTAAAAAATCATCCATGGCTACCTCCAAGTGCGGTTTGAAAATGGTTCCGCACCATTTGTAATCCTCTGAACATCAACGATTTGATGGTGCCCACAGGTTTTTTTAAAATCACCGCGATCTCTTCAAGGGAGAAATTGTTAATCTCCTTCATAATGACAACTGTGCGGTATTTATCTGGCAGTACTGCCAGTATTTGTTCCAGTTCCAGTTCTTTACCGTGAGCTGGATTGTAGGAAACGTGGCTTTCGTTGATATCGGATAAAGAGAGCAAGTGTTTGATTTTCATTTTTCTGAATTCCGAGCGGGCCAGGTTGGTAGCGATCTTGTATATCCAGGCTTTTAGATTATCCGTGCGTAGCGAATGGGCTTTGAAGTACACTTTAACAAAGGTATCTTGGGTCAATTCTTCAGCCAGTTCCTTGCTACCCGTCATCATTTTTAAATAATTAAAAATCTGGTTCTTATACATGGCCATTACCTCGTTTAGCGCAGTATTGTCCTTTTTTTTCAGACGTTCGATCAGTTCTTGTCCTGCATTTCCTTCGGCATTCATATCATTTCTCAGTCATCACACGTCTCGCTTCTATCTATCTGTATTTCAATCAATATCCATAATCAATATCCATAATCATACTCTATAATCATACTCTATAATCATACTCTATAATCATAATCTATTTTACAACTCTTAAGATGCAACATCAATCCAAAAAGTTGCAAAAAATGTGGCGGGTGGCATATAGGCAAATGTAAGAGATTTATTTTGCCCGACTGCTCTTGACATTCACTGCGTTTTCCTCTAATATTGGTTACTTGATGCAGTACGATTTTCAAATAGAATAAAAAATTATGTAAAACTTATTATTAAAGAAAGGAGATCTTAATTATGGCTGAATTAACCCAGGAAGAAAGAGAAAAGATTTTTTTAGAGGAAAAAGCACGAAAGGAATTCCAGGAAGCATTAAAAAAAGAAAATCCAGAACCAAATAAAAAAGCGAAAGATGGACTTGTTCTTGCACTTGGTTCTCTCATCGTGGGATACTTACTAGGAATCCCTGCAATTGTCTATGGATTTCAGGGTTTAAGTTACGCCAACCAATACCCCAAAGCCGGTGGCAAAGTACTTTCCATCTTTAACCTGGTTTTGGGAACCATTACAACCGCTGTATATGGATTTTTGACAATTCATTTCTTAACTCGATAACCCCCATACTGCTACTATCACTCGTTTGTTCGCCAATCCCTTTCTCTTCTTTCTGGCTGTGAGGGCTTAAGGACAAAAAAAAGGGACGGTGTGCGCACACTTAGACATTGCAAAACACCGCCCCGATAAGGGTTAAAAGGTAAATAAATTATGCCGGGCTAATGGCATCAGTCGGGCAAACGTCAGCGCAACTGCCACAATCGGTACAAATATCCGCATCAATTTTATAAATGTCGCCCTGGCTGATAGCCTCCACCGGACATTCATCAATACATGTCCCACATGCAATACATTCATCGTTAATCACATACGCCATTTTTTATTCCTCCTGTTTGGTTTATTCGCCTTGTGAAAGGCTTCTGTATGGCAAATTGCAGCACAAGCCTGCGATTTTGCCCCATTATTCTTTAATCTATTACAGATCAAATATCATACCACAAATCGCAAAAAAAAAGAAGGGAACTTGTAACTCCTGGATTCACCGCCAAGTTTCTGAAATCGTTGTGGACGATATGGACTTAGTGGACGATATGGACAAAAAAATGCTTTTGTTTTTGCTCCACATCGTCCATATCGTCCACTCTGTCCATGTCGTCCATGTTTTTTCACGAATCTGATGGTAAATCCAGGGGTAATTCTGGCTATTGACATACTGTTCAAATTTAGATAAGATTCTGTTGGCACATTCAATGCAGAATAATTAGGAGATTACAATGAATCGGTGTGGAAGTATATTATTGGTTTTAGCACTCTTTGGTACGCCTCTTTGGGCAGGGAAAACGGAATCTTCGGGCAAGGCTGGGCTGGAAAAAATTCGTAATTACAGGAAAGCCCATGAACAAGAAATAATCAAAGAGTTCTGCCAATTACTGGCAATTCCCAATGTGGCACTAGATAAAGAGAATATATTGAAGAATGCAGTGTTCATAAAGACAATGCTGGAAAAACGGGGAGTTCAGACGCAAGTCCTTCCTACTCCTGGGAATCCGGTGGTGTTTGGAGAATTAAAAGTGAAAAATGCCACAGAGACAATGCTGTTCTATATTCATTATGACGGACAACCTGTTGACCCTTCACAATGGACGGACAGTCTCCCCTATGCCCCGGTTCTACGACCTGGAAAGTTAGCAGCAGGAGCCACAACACCACAACCGATTCCCTTTCCCGGGAAAAACGAACACTTTGAAGACAATTGGCGCCTTTATGCCCGCAGTACCAGTGACGATAAAGCACCACTCATCGCCTTATTAACAGCCATTGATGCGCTAAAAGCAACGGGTTTTCCCTTAAAAAAGAATATCAAATTCATCCTGGATGGCGAGGAAGAAGCAGGTTCCCCCAGCCTGCCTTTTTTCTTGAATCAATACAAGGACCTATTAACTTGCGATGTTCTTTTGATGTGCGATGGACCTACCTATTATTCGGGCGACCCTACCCTGGTGTATGGGGTGCGGGGGGTTATTTCGTTTTCTATTACCGTGTATGGCCCGGATACCAGTCTTCACAGCGGCCATTATGGCAATTGGGCGCCGAATCCTGCACTGCATCTGGCACAATTACTGGCCAGCATGAAAGATAAAAACGGAAAAATCACTATCAACGGTTTTTACGATACCATGGTCCCACTCAGCGAAAGAGAAAAAGAAGCGCTAAAGGCACTTCCCCGCTATGATGACGTTTTAGAAAAACAATATGCGTTTTCTGAAGCAGAAAGTGGCGACATGCCTTTAATGGAAGCCATACTTTACCCATCATTAAATATAAATGGCCTGCAAAGCGGTTATGTCGGAAAACAATCCAGCACCATTATTCCAGCCACAGCGTATGCTTCCCTGGATATCCGCCTGGTTAAAGGCAATGACCCGACAGATATGATTCAAAAGGTTAAAGATCACATCATAAGTCAAGGATACTATGTGACAGAAACAGAACCGGACCGCGAAACACGGCTCAAATACCCTTTAATTGCCAAATTCCGCTTGGAAGATAAAGGCTACAGAGCATCCCGCACGTCCATGGATTTGCCTATTTCAAAAAATATCATTTCCGCGTTGAATCGTTTTTCCCACAAGCGGGTAGTTCTTATTCCCACCCTGGGTGGTTCACTCCCCGTTTATATTTTCGAGGACACCCTTCATGTTCCTGTAATTGGCGTTCCAATCGCCAACTACGACAACAACCAGCACCAGCAAAACGAAAATATACGCATCGGTCATCTATGGCAAGCAATTGAAACTTTTTCCGCCCTGCTTTTCTGAAAAAAAAAACTAAAGAGGATAAATCATGAATACTTACGCGAATAAAACACAAGAAAATAAAAACCAATCGGTGGCTAATGCTATCACTCAAAAGCAGGGTGGTGGTGAGTTTACTTTTAAGTTTGTCGATAATCGAACCGAAGCTATTGCGCAACTGAAATTGCAAGCGATGGCCAACAATAGTTCGCAGGTCAAGCAGTTGAAAGCTTTTCAGGAAATGGCCAATAATAGTCCTCACGTTTTAATCCAACGTCAAGTACATGGCTCTTCGGATGACGGTGTGACGCCGTGGGATTTAGTAGGGGACTGGGTCAATCAAGGGATGTTCGATCAATTTGCGCCAACCATCAGCAGAGAAGAAATAGCAGGAGGGGGCGGGGTGTCCGTAGATTACGATATTGAGTTTGCCTGGAATGGCACGTATTTCTACGATGGGCAGGGATATACCGTTAGGACGCATTTACATGTCAGAAACGGGGTTGCTGTCGTAGCGGGTGGAGGAATATGGGTAACAGGTCTGGTGGGGCAAGGGGGAAACTGGAATACGCTCGCTGGCCACAATGATCTCTTAAATTTCATGACACCATATGTGGAGTAAATCCAATCGCCTATTGGCATAAGAAAATATGAAGAATTGAAGATAACATCCATATCTTTCTCAAGCCTGAAAAAAAAACAGACGAGAGGAATTGGGTTCGAAATAATTTTGCCAGAATCTGTTGGCTTTGGTGCCTATCCCCTTTCGACTTCCATATCACGTTTTCATGTAGGATATCCCGTGGGTGGAAAGACCAATGGGAAAAGAGGAATGGGCAAAAGCCGGGGGGCGAGTAATGTGGGAATGTTTGCTTGGATGCTCCCAGAAGTTCCTAGCAAGAGGGTTGGAGTGTAGCCCCTTTTTTTATTTGAATTTTCTAATTCAATTTGTTGCATTTTGAGTCTTTTTATATTAATATGAAAACGGATTGTAATGGAGGTAAAAATGAGTATAGCGATTCGAGTATCGGACCAATTAGTGAAAAACGCCAGGGTAATCAGCACCGTAGAAAATAGATCACTCACAGGACAAATTGAATATTGGGCGAAAATCGGACAATGTGCCGAAGAAAACCCTGATTTGACGTTTAATCTTATAAAAGAAATTCTAATTGGCGTAGAAGAATTGCAAGATGGTCAGGGCACAGAGTATAAATTCGGATAATCCATGAAAGTAATACAGTCTCCTTTATTTGAAAGAAATGTTAAAAAATTGAAAAAGAATCAGAAGTTGAGCCTTGATGAACAAATTCTTAAAATAATAAAAAATCCCGGCATCGGGGAGGAAAAAAGAGGCGATTCACGAAAACTATTACAGGGATTTAAAAAAATATTTGAAAAGCAAATAAGAGCGATTACCCGTGCAGGAAAAACCGGGCCTTCATTTTATGTTCGCCCTTGCCCGGTGGGAGCACTGGCTGCGTGAACCCGTGCATCCGTGGGCGGGCCATTTTTTTCGTGCCCTGTGCGCCGGCAAGACGCGGACATTGATCACCACCCGCCTGATGCCCGTGCCGTTGGAAGGGCTGGCGGGTGTGAAACGGGTGTGTTTAACGGGCTTATCCCGAAACGACACCGTGCGTTTTTTGCGCGGGCAAGGGGTGCGGGGCACGCGGTCGGAAATGGAAGATGCGGAGGGAGTGTCCCCGCTTTTTTCAAGAAAATACCTTCCCAGGCTGGCGGTATTCCTTCCTCTTATTGAAGGATGGCACGATGGAATCAATAGAGATGGAGGATAGATTTTTTTACTTGAAACCAGGTTGACAAATCTCTATAAAAATTCTACCATTAAACTATGACAGAAGAAATGTTGAAAAATAAAACTGAAAAAAAAACCATTTTAATCGTGGATGATGGTGAATCCGAACGTTATTCTATAGGGTTTTCCCTCAAAGTACAGGGCTTATCTGTTCTTCTTGCCAGTAACGGTCTTGAAGCGCTAAATATATTTAAAAAAAATAGACCGGATTTGATTATAACTGACCTTATGATGCCGGGAATGACCGGATTCGAATTAATAACTGAAATCAGGAAGGAAGATTCGTCGATTCCCATAATAGTCTTAAGTTGTATAGATGGTCAACGCTATATTATAAATGCATTTGAACGTGGAGCGAATGATTATTTCATCAAGCCTATGGACATAAAAATATTATCTGAAAGAATTGATTCGTTTTTACAAATGTCTAAACAGCAAAGGGAAACGGAATATTATAAAAACTATAACCGTTTCCTCGTAGAAGAAAATAAACAGTTAAAAGACCAATTGGAAAGCGCTTCACAAAAACAAGAGACAGGATTAATCCAGAAAAAGATCAATGACTTCAAAACCAATTGGGGGGCGATTGCCCATGGATTAAAAAACGAATTTATTAACATGAACTATTCTGTCAAAGAAATACGGGCAGACAGCAGTGTTTCGGAAGAGGTGATCGAAGAGAGTAATGTCCTTGAGCGAAGTCTTGCATACAGCCGCCTCCTGGTGCAACGGCTATTCAATTATCTTGATATGGGGGCTCCCCAAAAAGAACCCATAACGATTTTTACTCTTCTTAAGAGTTTTGAGGAACTGGCAAAACCGCGCTTACCTTCGAATATCCAACTGGAAATTCAGCTTCCGCCGGATTTGGAGATGCTGGTGATCAATGCGAACCTGGATCAATTGATCGGAGTATTGCTTGAGTTCATCCACAATTCCTCTAATGCCTTGAGGCTTAAGGGGGGGAACATTATAATAGTGGCTGAAAGGGAAAACGGTAATCTCGCAATTTCCTTGACAGATAATGGACCGGGAATCCCGGGAAATATAAAAGAGCAATTATTCAAAGAACAAATTTCCAGCCAAAATGGATTAGGGTTAGGTCTATATCTAAGCAGTCGAATCATTAACCAGTTTGCTGGAACCGTCAGTGTACAAAGCGAAATAAACAAAGGAACCACTTTTAAGATAACCTTTCCACTCACAGAAGAAAATAAGGAGTCATAAATGCCCATAAGAATTCTTATTGTCGATGACAATCGCGATATCCTCAGAATTTACCACAAAGAATTGAAGAAAAAAATACGAATCAATAGAAAGGACCCCTATTTATCATCAAAAAGAGGTGTTGAGTCGATTGAAGTAGACGAAGCGGATACCGTTGCCCAGGCACTGGAAAAATTAATGTCTCAGGCTTATGAAATACTGGTGGTTGATTTAAAAATACCCGGCTCCGATGGTGACGAGATGGGAGGATTGGAACTTATTTCTAAATCACAAGGCTTGAACCCCCTGCGCCCCATTATTGCGATAACCGGCTACGGAAGCATTGCATTGGCTAGAAAAACCCTCACCCAAGGAGTGTTTGATTTCATCGAAAAAACCGATACTGCTGTCGATGATTTAATTGTTTCCGTGCAAAAAGCGATAGACTCCGGGGATGAAAAATTCTTGCGGACTGGCAACCCATTTACGCCCATGAGTGGAATCGAACCCACTGTTTTCGGTGGGAGGACAATGGAACTGGAATTCTTTCAACAAAAACTTGACAGAGCCCTTCATACAAGATTTTGCGAGCACTTTATGGTTCTGGGTGATTGGGGCATTGGAAAATCGACATTGTTAAGAGAATATAAAAAAATATGCCAAAACCGCGGTCACCTTGTATCCATTGTGCCGTTAGAAGCCTTTCAAAGCGGGACTAATCTATCGGAAGTTGCCCGTTCCATTATTGAAGGAATTCTTCGGGATCTTCCTTATCCTATCCATAAGTTTAAACGAATAACCGATTACTTCGAATCGATTGGATTTAACGTCCTGGGCACTGGCTTACAATTCAGTCGGGATACTTCTAAAAAGAAAGTATCACCACAAGCTTTTCTTCATGATTCATTCCTCAACCTTTGGCAAGATTTGGAAGAACACACCGATGTCTTGGTGGTGCTTCTCGATGATCTCGAAAATCTGATGACCGTGTCTGAAATTGTGATGACCCTGAAACAAACACTTTCGATGGATGTTATCGTAAAAACAAAAATTCTGGTGGGAATGACCTCGACACCATCCAGTTGGTTGGAGTTAACCTCGGTAAAAAAACATCATCCCTTATCCCGTTATTTCTTGTCAAGAGTTGAACTTCATGTTTTAAATGAAAATGAACTGCAAGAAACAATTCTTAAATCACTGATGGGAACGGGGATATCTTTTTGTCCTGATGTTATAAAACGAGTTTATGATTACACCTTTGGGCATCCATTTGAGATGCAAGTTTTATGTAACCATCTTTTTAATAATCAATTATCTAGGCGCGTTGACTTGGCAGTTTGGGATAAAGCACTGCAAACGGCACTCAGCGATATGGGAATCGCTGTTTTTGACAATTGGTTTGATCAAGCCAGCGATGAAGAGGCTAAGGTACTCCTACTGATTGCAATGGATGAAGTAGCGGTTTCTACTGGCAAAATTCAGGAAATGGCAAAAACCGAGAAGATTAAGGTCGATTCCAAAAGTATCACCAAATACTTGCAACGATTGCTCGAAAAAGGATTGATTAAAAAAAGTGGCCGCGGTTTATACTCTATCCCTGACGTCATGTTTCGTACTTATTTACGGAATCAAAAATGACAAAAATGACAAAACAAAGATGTTTTTGTCATTTTTGCCGGAATAAAGGTCCAATCAATGTTCCGGTGGGATTCCGTGCCTGTCCCCTTTCGACTTCCAGATCACGTTTTCGTGCAACTACCCCGTGGGTGGAAAGACCAATGGGAAAAGATTAATTACTCTTTTTTTTGACTTCCGTTTTTCTTTGTGTTATTGTTTTCTTTCAAGACGTATTGGTAAAAGGGAGTAAAAGGCGATGAAGGTTTTTATTTCGTCCACGGTTGTGGATTTGATCGAGTACAGGAAAAAGGCCGTCGAGGTCTTGCTGCGGTATAAAGATACACCCATTGCCATGGAATATTTCGGCAGCCAATCGGAAGAACCCACAAGGGTCTGCGAAACCGAAATCCAGGAATGCGATCTTTTCGTGGGTATCTATGCCTACCGGTACGGGTTTGTGCCCCAAGGCGGGGAGACCTCCATTACCCGGAGGGAATATGAACTGGCACAGCATTTAAAAAAGCCATGCCTCTGTTTTATCGTTAAAGACGATTTTCCATGGAACCCCAAATTTATTGAGATGGCCAAGTTGCCCGCCCTCACTGCATTTTTGGATATCGTCAAGAAAGAACGCGTCTTAGATTATTTCACCACCCCCGAAGACTTTGCCGGAAAACTGGCCACTTCCCTGGCCAATGCGGTGAAAAAGAAAAACGGCACCACTGTTCCCGCAGGGAAAAGACACATCCCCACGGCGCCGTTTCCTTACATGGCCCATCCCTATCCCCTGTCCCGGAACTTCACCGGGCGGGAGGCGGAAATGGCGGTTCTTTCCAATTGGTTCTACAATGAAGCGGAACCGGTTTTGGTTTTGGAAGCCATCGGCGGCATGGGCAAAAGCGCCATGTCCTGGGTCTGGCTGCAAAAGGAGATTTTGGGAAAACCGGTTGAAACCGAGGGTGTATTCTGGTGGTCCTTCTACGACGAACCCTTTGAATCCTTTATCGCCCACCTGGCCCCGTATGTCCTGGGAACCGCGCCCCAAGAGGGAATCGACCTGACGGACCTGACTGCGGTCTTGCACCACCGCCGTTTTTTGCTGGTATTGGACGGTCTGGAGCGTGTCCTACGGGGCTATGCGGGTATGGAGGCGATGTTTATTCAGGAAAAGCGCTTCGCCGGGGATAACGAGGCCGAAGCCCGGTGGGAGCGCCGGTTACGTGAACCGGTGCATCCGTGGGCGGGCCGTTTTTTTCGTGCCCTGTGCGCGGGCCAGACGCGGACATTGATCACCACCCGCCTGATGCCCGTGCCGTTGGAAGGGCTGGCGGGTGTGAAACGGGTGTGTTTAACGGGCTTATCCCCAAACGACACGGTGCGCTTTTTGCGCGGGCAAGGGGTGCGGGGCACGCGGGCGGAACTGGAAGAGGCTGGGGGGGTGTACGACTATCATCCCCTGATGCTGACCCTGCTGGTCTCCGCCATCACCATGAGCCGGACACGGGATATCCGGGCGGCCTTTGCGATGAATCTCATTGATAGGGAAGAGCCGCATAAGATTCTGTCCACGGCTTTGGGCCTGCTTTCCCAAGAGGAGCGCCGGGTCGCGGAGCGGGTGTCGGTGTTCCGTGGGGTGTTCAGCTTCGATGCGGTCAAAGCACTGATGTCGGGAATGGCTGAGGAGAGGCTGTGGCAGGTGCTGCAAGGGTTGTCTCGCCTGGGTTTCTTGTTTTATGATGAGACCGCGGATTCCTTCGATTTCCATCCCATCATGCGTTCGTTTTTATACGTGCGGTTGACCACAGCGGCAGGAACCGGGGAAACGGTTCACACCCTCGCGGTGGCATACTTCAAGGCCCTGCCGGAACCGGAAAAAGTGGTGAGACTTGAGGATCTTGCGCCAGTGATCGAACTCTATCACCACCTGGTCAAGGCAGGAAAGTACGATGAAGCATGTGACTTATTTTACGACAGGATGCATAATCCATGTTATTATCAATTATCCGCCTATCATTTGATCATTGAACTGTTGAAGCTGCTCTTTCCCGGAGAAAACTGCGACAATGGTTTGCCCCGCCTGGAAAAGGAATCGGACCAGGGATGGACGTTAAATGAGTTGGCCAATACCTACGCCCTTTCCGGCCAGCCCGCAAAAGCGGTGCCGTTTTATCTTCAATACATTAGACTTTCAGAAAAAAATGATGATAAAAAGAATCTTGCCATCGGTCTGGGAGCAGAGGCCAGCGTTGCTCAAGCAACCATCGGCCAGTTCTCCGCTTCCACCACGCATTTGCGAAAACACATTGCCCTTTGCCGGGAAATAAAAGATGAATTTCAAGAAGCTGTAGGTCACCAGGAATTGGGACGTGTCCTGGCCTTCCAGAGCAAAACAAAAGGTGCCGAAGAGGAATTGGCTCAATCCACCGCTTATTGGGTAAAAACGAACGATTACCAGGGATTAAGTGTGGATTCCGTTTACCGTTCCCTCTCCGCCCTTTTGCAGGCACGGTTTACCGGCGTGTCTCGCGTGGAAAAGGAGAACCGGGCCGCTGGCTACGGGCGGGAGGCACTGGAACAGGCCCGCCAGGCACTGACCTTCGCTGGAAAATTTAGTAAAAGCAATTTTCCTTTGCCGCGGGATTTTGTTCAGGCCTATTGGCTTCTGGGAGAGGCGCTGATTCAATGCAGAGAAGGGTCCATGGACTCCTTTGAAATCCCCTTTTATGACGAGTATTTCCAGGAGCAAATCCATGCCGTGACCGTAAAAACCGGTAGTGTTCCCGCCGCCGCCGAAGGCTGCCTCAATGAAGCGCTACGCCGCTGCCGGAAAGTAAACATGGTTAGCCTGGAAGCGGACATCCTGCTTGGCCTGGCCCGCTTGGACCGGGCCAACCGCCGCCCCCCGGACGAAACACGACTGGCGGAAGTGTTGGAGATTGCCCTCCGGGCCGGGTATCGACGGGCCTTGGCCGACCTTCATCTCTTTTGCGGGCAGGTGCTTTTGGAAAAAAACGAACCCACCACCCTTTTAAACCTTACCGCTGCCCAACATCTGCAAAAGGTCAAGGAATACGCCCTGGATGTGTCCGAGGTTTCCCATCTCTACCAATCCACCAATCCCGACTTTTATAAAGACATCCCCGAATACGAGATGCTGAAACGGGGCATGACCGAGGAGGAACGGATTACCAATGGGTATTGGCCGGTATACCACATGGCGGAAGAATGGGGAAAAGAGTAATGGGGAAAATACTGTTTTCCCATATCTGTGTACGGCGATGGCGAATCTTATGTTCGCTCTCGCCTGCCCGTTGACATCCAAATTGAATGAATGCTACAAATGGCTCAATTGACAAATGATGGGGAAAAGATTATATTATTATTGAGTGTAAAAAATGAATAAAACTGACCTTAAGAAATCGCGTGCCGAGCTGGAAGAATTAATGGGCAGTGGTACTATTATTGATAAAAAAGCAGGTGTGAACACAGTATTTGAAAACATCAAACAAATTCTGGATGAGGCCAGGGCGAATGCGTATCGGGCTGTAAACGCAAGCATGGTCCAAGCTTACTGGAATGTCGGTCGCGTTATTATCGAAGAAGAACAAAATGGCAAGGAGCGGTCTGGATATGGAAAGCACCTCCTTTATGAACTTTCCAAAAAATTGACAAAATCCTTCGGACAAGGTTTTACTATAACAAATCTGAAGTATATGCGTCAGTTTTACCTCGCCTTCCCAAAAGGTCACGCACTGCGTGACCAATTGAGTTGGACTCATTACCGTTTGCTGTTAAAGGTAGAGAGAGAAGATGCAAGAAATTTTTATATCATCGAAGCCCTAGAGAATAACTGGAGTACACGTGAACTTGAAAGGCAAGTCAATTCACTTCTGTTTGAAAGACTTACCCTTAGCCGGGAAAAAGAAGAGGTGCTGGCGATTGCCAAACAAGGCCAAAAAATTAATAAGCCCGGCGATCTTGTTAAAGACCCTTATGTGATAGAATTCTTAGGTTTACAGGAAAACCAAAGACTATTGGAAAAAGAATTGGAACAGGCATTGATAGACCATTTACAGGAATTTTTATTGGAATTAGGAAAGGGCTTCTTTTTTGTAGCAAGACAAAAACGGATTACTCTGGATGGCGATCATTTCTATATCGACCTGGTTTTTTATAATCGTTTGGCCCGGTGTTTTGTCTTGATTGATTTAAAAGTGGGAAAAATGACACATCAGGACATTGGACAAATGCAGATGTACGTGAATTATTATAAACGCACGCAACTATTAGAAGGTGAAAACGAACCGATTGGAATCATTTTGTGTGCCGAAAAAAACGACGCTGTGGTAAAATTCACTTTACCTGAATCGCAGGAACAGATATTCGTCTCCAAATATAAATTATACTTCCCTACCGAAGATGAGTTAAAAAGAGAGATATTAAGAGAAAAGGATACCTTTGAAATGGAACATCAAATAACGGAAGCAGCCGCCAAAATAAAATAGCACGCACCAAGCGTCGTTGGTTGTGGGCTTCCAAAAAACTTGACAGCTTGTAATGCAAGTATTTTGCTGGTATTTTTTGCCTGTCCAGCAAGACACTTTGGCTACAGCAATTCTCCTTTTACCCATTATCGGAAGTGAATAGGCCCTGGGTGAACACGAGGAGGCTGTCTCAAAACAGGGGGTGAACAACTTCGATCTCATCCCTTTTTTTACAATATCTTTTGGATGGTCCCGGATAAATTGACTTCCCTATTCCTTTGTGTTATTGTTTTCTATCAAGACGTAATGGTAAAAGGGAGTAAACGGCGATGAAGGTTTTTATTTCGTCCACTTTTGTGGATTTGATCGAGTACAGGAAAAAGGCAGTGGGCGTGCTGATCCATTATACCCTGTCCTGGGTCTGGCTGCAAAAGGTCAAGGAATACGCGCGGGATATGTCTGAGGTTTCCCATCTCTACCCATCCACCAATCCCGAATTTTATAAAGACATCCCCGAATACCTCATGCTGAAACGGGGAATGACGGAGGAGGAACCGATTACCAATGGGTATTGGCCGGTATACCACATGGCGGCAGAACTGGGGAAAAAGTATTGGTCAAATGACAGGAGCGGGTAATGTGGGAATGCTGAAGAGAAATCAGGAACTGCCAAAAAAAGGCCAAGCACACATTCCCACATGCCCACGTAGCGCCCAGTGTTTCCTTCCAAATAATTGTCGCATAGCAGACCTTGGGGAATTGACATAAAAATGATTTTGTATTATTATAAAAGCATGATAAGCCAAACGGTCAAGTATAGTGTTCGCCGCCTTGCCGATAGCGATACAGTGGCATGGCAGGAGATCTGAATGGAAAATGTGCCCGCAAAAACTCTAATCACTCAAACAACCATGAAAATTTACATGAAGATAGGGTTTAACGCATCATTGGTTATACTGCTTATTTTGGGATCTCTTTTTTTCACGGGTTGCCAGAAAGGGGACTCATTCCCCATTCACTTGCAAAAACAACCCGCAGAATGCGGTGCGGTTTGCCTCCAAATGATTCTTGACCACTTTGGCAAAAAATTCAGCAAGGATTATCTGGTTAAACTCACCAAAACCGATTATGAAATCGGAGTTTCCATGTTAGGTGTTGCCAATGCAGCCGAGGCGCTGGGGCTTCAGGCTACGGGTGTAAGAGTTACCTACACCCAATTAAAAGGGGAAGTCGCCCTGCCCTGTATTCTACATTGGCGGAAGCATCACTTTGTCGTGCTTTATAAAGTTGTCCAAACAATCGTGGGCGACAAACTGTACATCGCTGACCCGGCTATTGGCCTATTCGAATACGACGATAAACTATTCTGTGACAATTGGTACTCGGAAGAAAAAGAACGCCAGATGTACGGGTTGGCCTTACTCCTGGAAAAAACCGAAAAATTCAAATCAACCCAAGAACAATAGGAAAATGGGGGATGGGAAAAAGATAGACGGTGCTTTAGTTCTTTAATTCTTGTTCCTGAACAAATATAGAGTAAAGACGTAAAGCACGTCCCCTTGTTTCGGATTGTTTCTCCGGGAATACGTGCAAAATGGAAAGGATCGTGCCGAATACGGTATCCAGCTCATAGAACAGCGTGCAACGTCTCTACAACGCCATGCCTTTCAAGCGGGACGCTTGGGCTACATGTGCGGCAATCCGCAACCACGATCTTCCCGGCCACTCGACTCACTCACATCACGCACCTATTTTTTTACAGAGAAGTCGGGAGAAAGAAATAAGCAGAAAAAAAAAGATACCTGGAGGTACTGGGAAATATGGACTGTTTCATTTGGAAAAACCGAAAAACCGGGGACGGTGCGTGTGAATGTGGGAATGTTTGCCTGCCAGCTTCCTAAAGTTCGCATTGCCCCGGCATCATTCCCACGCACCGTGCGGTTGTTTCCCGGGTGAAACGCGTGGCTGAACCCTCGAATCGTTTCCATATCCGGGCAAAAACCTCTTCACCTGGGATAGCTTTTACTTTCCCTGAACGTAGTTCTGTTAACCGACGCTGAGCCACAGCCGCCCATTTTTTGTCGATTTGGGGCTCCGGGGCATTCAAGCTACGGAGAATTGAGTCCGCCACAATCGCCATCTCCTCTACTGGAAGAGAAACGGCCGCCGCGATACGTTCTTTAGTTGTCACCGGCAATACCTCCGTTTTCGTGTTTTTCAATCAATATGCTCTAATAGAAATATAATGGATTTCTCTTGATCTGTCAACTGTTAAAATGATTAAAATTGTCATCAGGGTTGACTTATGCCTGAAATTTTCGGGAATAGGCAGGCAATCATTCCCACCATTCAAGGGCACCGGCCTCTCTTTTCTTATAAAGTAAAAAAGTAAAGCACCGGCCCCGTTGTTTCGCGTCTGACACGAAAATCCAAAGACATCGGATGATTAAATTCGACGCCAACCCTTACTTGGACGGGGATTACTACAAAGCCAGAGAAATAGAATGCAAGAAATGGAAATTCTTAAATCACCGCCAGTCTTAAACCAAGAACTGGTGAATGAGAAGCTTGAGCGGAGTGCGGTGAAAGTCGCACGCTCCGCTCTGAGGGGGGGATGGCCGAGCAATCGGCTGTTCCTACCCGACTAAATTATAAATTATAAACGATGGCGCCCTGCGGGCATCAATAATTTAAACACCAGCGGCGAAAAGAACAACTACCGGAGAAATGGCCTTCTTAAAAGCATATGGCCAAATGCCCATTATTTATTTTTTTTCGCCATAGGCGTTAATAGATATAATCCGAAGGACGCCACTTTTTTTTTATAATTTATAATTTATAATTTATCATTTATCGTTTATAATTGTAACAATTCAGGCCACGGTCTGAACTACTGCAATATCTGGCGGGAGCCAAAATGAAAAATGGAGCCGACATTCATACCGTCCACAGGAGTATACTTCAATCCAGTTTATCCCAAAAAAAACCGCTGATCGAAAATTACAAGAAACTTTTAGCATCCCACTGCCAAAAAAACTGAATAAATACCGAAAAAAAACGTTACATTTTCCATAAATTATGGTAGAATAAAATTCTTGCAATATGGAGGTTTCGTGAGCTCAACTGCAATATGGGTAGACAAAAAAAATTTTCTTTTGAAACTTTTCGGTGAAAACAAACCACTGGGGGTGGTGCTAAGCACAGGATCACATGCTTACCTGTACGATACCGGCACCAACAAAATCTTAAATTGCGATGATTTTACCTACGATTTACTGCTAAATTTATTTCGCATGGACGTGGAACTCGCCATCAACGGATTTATTGAAAAACACGGACAGGATTGTTTCGTGGAAACCGTCTCAATGCTGGAAAAATCCATTGATAATCACAATTTATTCCGGCTTTATGAAGTAACGAATTTTGATCTGGTGCCGGGAAAAGAAGAGTTGATCGAAGATATTTCTACATCCAGTTCAGAAATGGCACTTGAGGTAGGGGAAGACTGCAACTTGCGCTGCCTGTATTGCGTCCACCAGGATGAGAACAAAGAGAATCGCAATCACGGGTCCAGACAAATGACACGGGAAACGGCATTGGCTGCAATCGATTTCCTGGCAAAAAATTCCAGCAAAGCAGAGGGAGTTGTACTGAGCTTTTATGGCGGCGAGCCTCTGCTTAATTTCCCTTTAATAAAGGAAAGCGTCAGCTATGCCAAAGAGATATTTAAAGATAAACCCATACAGTTCAACCTGACCACCAATGGGACATTGATTACACCTGAAATTGCCCGATTTTTAGCTGAAAACCAGTTTGATGTAAAGGTAAGTATTGATGGGCCCCAAGAGGTTCACGACAGGTATAGAAAAAACATAGCCGGTGGCGGCTCCTTCACCCATGTGAAAGCCGGACTGCAAAACCTATACAAGGAGTACGGCGATTCTTTTATTACAAGAATCAGTTTATACATGGTCTATGCCCCTCCCTTTTCAGAGGAAGAAATAAAGCGAAGAGCCTCACTCCGGCAGGAACTGGATTGGTTACCCGAAGACACCCGCACTGGCATGGTCTACTATTCCGGCCCCAGGCTGCCTGGCGTGGACCATAAAGAAGACAAAGGCTATCTAGAATGGGCGTTTGAAGAGTATTTCAGCAAAACACTGGATACTCAGGAAAAATCAAAACCCCATCCGCTGGCAAAATCCTTCATAGAACACATCTTGGCGATTCTTTCACAAAGACCCATTTACAATGATGTCATTAAGAAATTTACCATGCATGCCTGTTGTACGCCGGGCAAAAAACGGATCTATGTGACGGTAGCGGGTGATTTCCGGGTGTGTGAAAAAATACCCGTCTCTGCCCCTGCCATTGGAAACACGGAAAAAGGAATCGATTATGACCTTTTGTATCATGACTACCTGGAAACCTATAGGGATATGACCCTGTCCATCTGCAAAAAATGCTGGGCGATCAATACCTGCGACTCATGTTTTATCGATGGTTATGACGCCCAGGGATTATCCCCGGAAAAAAAGGTCGAAAAGTGCAGCCAAAACAGGAGTTACGCCGCAAATAAAATTTACCTTTATTGTAGAGCAATGGAATTGATGCCGAATCTGGTTGACCATTTTGGTAAAATTAAACTTTCATGAAGGGCGTACATATGAGAAAACTGACGCTGTTATTTTTAACGATTTTAGCGGTGGGTTTCATGGCCGGGTTTGCAGATATTCCGGTACAGAGGAATTCGAGTGGTGAAATTAAAAATAAGCTGGACAAAATAACCCTGAAGACCATTCGGATTTGGGGTGAGGAGGATGAAAACGCGGATGAGAATTATTTCTTTAAGAATCCTATTGATGTCGCCCATGATTCTCAAAATAATTTTTATGTCCTGGACAACAACCTGCACTGCATTAAGGTTTTTGCTGCCAATGGGGAATTTCTGCGTCAGTTCGGGGAAAAAGGCCAGGGGCCAGAGTCTTTTCTCAGTCCGTTTAATATGGGGATCGATGACAAAGATCAAGTTTGGGTAGTGGACTGGGGGAACCGGAGATTCCAGGTTCTTTCTACCACAGGTAAATCTCTGGCGGTAATCCGGTCAAACGTGTTTTATTCCCATCTGCTGTTTCCCGGAAACAATCAAATGGCTTACTGCGAGTCTGAAAGTGGTCATCAAGGCAAAGGAATCATTAAAGTGTTAGACAGGGCAGGAAAAGTACTTGCTATAATCGGTGCCGGGATGCTGCCGCCAAAAGTTGATTGCCCATGGGCTGGCGGTGAATTTGATTGGTACCAGGTGGCATACGGGAAAAAAAAAGAAAAATACTACATTGCAACCAAATACACCCAGATGATTCAGTCCTTTCAAAAGGACGGAAAATTGTGCGATGTTATTTTTTACGATACCCCGATTAATCAAGAGTTAAAAATGGTATGGGATTCGAAGAAAAATAATTTTGACCTACCGCGAAAAGCGAAGCAATATTCGGAATGTGTCGATATTGCCATTGATGATAACGGGCTGATTTTTATCGTGGTAACCACCCGGGAACCTGCGGAAAATGAAATTATGAGTATGGTTTTAGTTAACAGCTCTTTTTTTTATAAACCTCCCCAAAATTTCCCTGAAAAAACAGATCGATACCGTTTGATGGTGTTCGGTCCAGACGGGAAGGTAGTGGCGGTCACGCAGTTAAATACATATTGTTCTGGGATTTATATACACAAAAACCGTCTTTTTATATTGGATACGGCATTTAATGGTGTGATATATGAATACAAATATGCAATCCGATAAAAAACAAGCCACCCCTATAGGTTTGTTTATAAAAAAGTTCAAAACCTCGGAAAACCATTATATCTATGATGTTAATTCCAATGGCATTCTGAAGGTAAGCGAGGTTATTTGGGATGTGGTTGATCTGTTTTTTGAGCCCATTGACCACATCCTCCGGGGTTTGAAAGAGAAACATCCAGAAGAGGATATCAGGATTGCTTATGATACTATTAAGAAAGCAAAAGAATCCGGTGCGTTAGGGTGCCACCGGCCCGCAATACGGTCCAACGACATCCAGCGTTACACGGTTAGAGAGATGTTTGAAAATTATGGTATCCAACAGCTCATCCTGGATCTGACCCATCGTTGCAACCTTTTTTGTAAATATTGTATTTTTTCAGGTAAGTATAAAAATGAACGAACTCATAACGATAAAATCATGACCAGGGAATGTGCCAAAAAAGCCGTCGATTTTTTCATGGAGCACGCAGGCCCCCGCGAGAATCCAGCCGTGACATTTTATGGGGGGGAAACGCTTCTGGAGTTTGCACTGCTTAAGGAGGTAATTGAATACGTCAAACGGAATCAAAAAGAAAAAAAATATAAATTTGCTCTCACCACCAATGGAACACTCATCAATGAGCAGATGATTGCTTTTTTTGTAGAAAATAATGTTTCCCTGTTTATCAGCTTGGACGGACCGCAGGATATTCATGATAGGAACCGGGTACGGCAAAACAATACCGGCTCATTCGATTGCATTATGAACAATCTTCAACGAATAAAAGAGTATTCCCCTCAATACTTCGCAGACAAGGTCTCCTATTTGTCTGTGATCACTCCCCCTTATGATTATGATGCATTGCACTCCTTTTTCTATAATAATGAACTATTCAAATCCATGAAAAACCCGGTTAAAGTGAGTAAGGTAATAGATTTTGAAACCATATTCCCGGATGAGACTGAATGGGCCAATGAGAAAGTTTCCTATCGTAACTTTATCGAAAAAATAATTGAAAAGTATAAAGATGCTTTGATATCAGCGGATTTCGATAAACCGTCCATTGAAAGGGAAATGTTGCAGCGTTTATTGATTAAAACAGTCCATTTTCGTGCAATTACCCCATTAAAAGAATTTCATCCCGCGCTTGGGCAATGTACTCCCGGGTTAAGACGCCTCCTGGTTAATCCCGACGGAAATTTTTATATGTGTGAACGAGTGGGTGAGCATTTTCCGATCGGAAATCTGGAAAAGGGTCTGGATTTTGATCGTATTGCCGAATTCTTGGTACAATGGGATGAGTTTTTTAAGGATTGCCGTGAGTGCTGGGCCTTGCGTTTTTGTCAGAAATGTTTTAATGATCTTTGTCGTGGTGATCAATTGGATAAAGAAAGAAAGGAGGCGTTTTGTGGGGATGAAGTTGGAGCTTTTGAAAGAATTCTGAGTTTATATTGTGAAATACTGGAAAAAAATCCCGACGCCCTTAAAAATATGCAGGCAAAGGATTATCTTTAAGTTTAATTTAACGGAGTACAATAACCCATAAAAGGAGAAAATAAACATGAAAAGTAAACCGTGTGAAATGTCACTGATTGGTGGTGGAGTTAGCGCCGAAGAAATGAACAAAATCCTGGGAGCACGTTGTGTCTGTTCCTCCACTTTAACTTTAAGTGCATCCTATGGTGTTCTAGGTGATGATGTTTGCCAATGTTCCTTTGGCCCTGAAAATCACAAGGCCAATGCAAAAATTGCGGGAATTGAAATCCCCTATTAAGTAGAAATTTTAATAACCCGCTGATTAAGTAAAGCAGCAGGGAAGGATGCGAGAATAGTCCTGCATCCTTTCCTGCTGTGGATCATTTCAATTATAAATAAGTAAGGGACAGGCGAGAATGCTGCTAAGAACTGGCTAATTTTTTTTACATTTATCTCTGTTTGGTGCTTCAATGAATTCTCCTCGTGGTTTGTTACATGTTGGATTTGGACACGACGGTAAAGCCGTAGTATGGTAGGCAAGAGGGAGCAGTAAGTGGATATAACCCGAAAAAACCAGGAAAGTCCTCCTATGCGTATCATCGTTATTTTATTGGGAATCTTCGCCTAGTATTGTGGGCAGACGTCATACCGGGGAATGAAAATTTTAATGACAGAGGACAAGACGGACGCGAGAATAAAGATTCAGTAGCCAGGATTTTTTTATAGTGGCGGCGGCGTCCCGCCGCTTTAATACCCTGTTCAGTACAGCATCTATTCACTTGCCAGCAGAGGATAAGGTGGACGCATCAATAAAGATTAAGCGGCTAGGTTTTTTTAAAAGCGGCGCTCCGTTTTATGCCGCCTCTACTAACTCACCCAATCCATCATCTTGCTCACCTATTTTCCTAGCATTTGTCCATGAACCCGCGCCACATGGTTCAGAATCTTTTTATCGGAATCCGGATGGGCAAAACAATCGATGATATCCGCGGGGATGCCTTTCTGTTCAAGATAGGCGGTGATACTGGCGAGGCCCAAGGGCGGCATTAAATTGGCCTTGCGGGAAATATCATGCCCGGCAAAGGCCATGTTGTAACCCAATGAATGGATCAATAATATTCTCTTACCTTCAGTTTTTACCACTTTTTTTTCTACTCCCCGGGAACCGTATCAAGCGATCCCAAAGAATTCCCTTGATTCCAAAATTTTTAACGATGAGAGGAGGAGGGACGGTGCTTTACTTCTTTACTTCTCTCATTTTCTTTAATGGCGTCTCTTTCGAGTCATTCCAAAATCCATTGCTTGGACAAAGTAAAGAAGTAAAGTCGCGGTAGGAATGCCGGTTACCCGGCCCCCCCGCACAGATCCGGACTTGAGGAACACCCTCATCCGGCTCCTACTTCGAGTTCTAACGCCTAACTTTAGCGTACACCATCCAGACCATACGACGCGATTAACCGTCTCTGTGTACGGGTCGCGGTGGACTCAACAGTGTTCCTCTTAGTCAACGCCCTTCCCTCCACAGACTCCGCTGGGGCGACATGTTCCCTTTGTTCGTCCGCTTCTCAGGTACTATGTTGTTGTCCGAATTCCCAGAAATGGTTTGAACCGACTGTACGGAATTTCTCCTTTTCTGGTCCATCCTTCGTGTGGCCTCCGGTTTCGTGTTCCATGCTTGTATAGAGGGAAAGCCACCTTTTATACACCAGGAGTTTTTTGCAGTCTGGATTCTCCCATTCCAGATTTGGCACAAAGGAAGTTTCTGGGACCTCCCGATTTTCGTGCATGAAGCTTCCATACATGCGAGGTTCTTTGACTCCGCCGGGTCGCCCGGCAGCTCGAAATTAGCGCTGCTGTGCGTGTGGCCTTCCCTACCGGTGCACGAGGTCGGCACCCGGAAACTGGTGATTTCGGAGCTCGATAGCCTGCCTGCATTTTCCCCTGTCAACAAAACAAGCCCGAAAGCCGTAATGTTACCACTACCGCCGCATGACTCGAGGCTGACGCGATTTGCTAAATCTTCATCATAAAGAACTTTCATCTTCTACCTCATGCCGACTTTAATCGGCACTTTCGCACCGTACCGCTTTTTTTTAGCCTTCGATCTCATCCCTTTTTTTGCAATATCTTTTGGATGGTCCCGGATAAATTGACTTCCCTATTCCTTTGTGTTATTGTTTTCTATCAAGACGTAATGGTAAAAGGGAGTAAACGGCGATGAAGGTTTTTATTTCGTCCACTTTTGTGGATTTGATCGAGTACAGGCAAAAGGCAGTCGAGGTCTTGCTGCGGTATAAAGATACACCCATTGCCATGGAATATTTCGGCAGCCAATCGGAAGAACCCACAAGGGTCTGCGAAACCGAAATCCAGGAATGCGATCTTTTCGTGGGTATCTATGCCTACCGGTACGGGTTTGTGCCCCAAGGCGGGGAGACCTCCATTACCCGGAGGGAATATGAACTGGCACAGCATTTAAAAAAGCCATGCCTCTGTTTTATCGTTAAAGACGATTTTCCATGGAACCCCAAATTTATTGAGATGGCCAAGTTGCCCGCCCTCACTGCATTTTTGGATATCGTCAAGAAAGAACGCGTCTTAGATTATTTCACCACCCCCGAAGACTTTGCCGGAAAACTGGCCACTTCCCTGGCCAATGCGGTGAAAAAGAAAAACGGCACCACTGTTCCCGCAGGGAAAAGACACATCCCCACGGCGCCGTTTCCTTACATGGCCCATCCCTATCCCCTGTCCCGGAACTTCACCGGGCGGGAGGCGGAAATGGCGGTTCTTTCCAATTGGTTCTACAATGAAGCGGAACCGGTTTTGGTTTTGGAAGCCATCGGCGGCATGGGCAAAAGCGCCATGTCCTGGGTCTGGCTGCAAAAGGAGATTTTGGGAAAACCGGTTGAAACCGAGGGTGTATTCTGGTGGTCCTTCTACGACGAACCCTTTGAATCCTTTATCGCCCACCTGGCCCCGTATGTCCTGGGAACCGCGCCCCAAGAGGGAATCGACCTGACGGACCTGACTGCGGTCTTGCACCACCGCCGTTTTTTGCTGGTATTGGACGGTCTGGAGCGTGTCCTACGGGGCTATGCGGGTATGGAGGCGATGTTTATTCAGGAAAAGCGGTTCGCTGGCGATAACGAGGCCGAAGCCCGCTGGGAGCGCCAGATGCGTGAACCCGTGCATCCGTGGGCGGGCCATTTTTTTGGTGCCCTGTGCGCCAGCCAGACACGGACATTGATCACCACCCGCCTGATGCCCGTGCCGTTGGAAGGGCTGGACGGTGTGAAACGGGTGTGTTTAACGGGCTTATCCCGAAACGACACCGTGCGCTTTTTGCGCGGGCAAGGGGTGCGGGGCACGCGGTCGGAAATGGAAGAGGCGGGGGGGGTGTACCAATATCATCCCCTGATGCTGACCCTGCTGGTCTCCGCCATCACCATGAGCCGGACACGGGATATCCAGGCGGCCTTCTCCATGAATCTCATAAATAGGGAAGAGCCGCATAAGATTCTGTCCACGGCTTTCGGCCTGCTTTCCGAAGAGGAGCGCCGGGTCGCGGAGTCTGTGTCCGTGTTCCGTGGTGTGTTCATCTTCGATGCGGTCAAGGCGTTGATGACGGGAATGGCTGAGGAGAGGCTGTGGCAGGTGCTGTTAGGGTTGTCTCGCCTGGGGTTCTTGTTTTACGATGAGACCGCGGATTCCTTCGATTTCCATCCCATTATGCGTTCGTTTTTATACGGGCGGTTGACCAGAGCGGCAGGAACCGGGGAAACGGTTCACATCCTGGCGGTGGCATACTTCAAGGCCCTGCCCAAACCGGAAAAGGTGGTGAGACTTGAGGACCTTGCGCCGGTGATCGAACTCTATCACCACCTGGTCAAGGCCGGAAAGTACGATGAAGCACGAGACCTTTTTCGTGACAGGATTAATCAACCCACTTATTATCAATTATCCGCCTATCATTTGATCATTGAACTGTTGAAGCCGCTCTTTCCCGATGAAAACTGCGACAATGGTTTGCCCCGCCTGGAAAAGGAATCGGACCAAGCCTGGACGTTGGCAGCACTTGGCAATACCTACGCCCTTTCCGGCCAGCCCGCAAAAGCGGTGCCGTTGTTTTTATTGCAAAGCAAATTGTATGAGAAAGGTGACAACAAAGTGGCTGTTGCCATCAGCCTGGGAGCAGTGGCCAGCGTTGCTCAAGCACCCATCGGCCAATTCTCCGCTTCCACCGCGCATTTGCGAAAAAGTATTGCCCTTTGCCGGGAAATAAAAGATGAATTTCAAGAAGCTGTAGGTCACTTGGAATTGGGACGTGTCCTGGCCTTCCAGAGCAAAACAAAAGGTGCCGAAGAGGAATTGGCTCAATCCACCGCTTATTGGGTAAAAACGAACGATTACCAGGGATTAAGTGTGGATTCCGTTTACCGTTCCCTCTCAGCCCTTTTGCAGGCGCGGTTTACCGGCGTGTCTCGCGTGGGTGTGGGAAAGGCGAACCGGACCGCCAGCCACGGGCGGAAGGCCCTGGAACAGGCCCGCCGGGCACTATCCTTCGCGGAAAAGACGATAGAAACGAAGTACCCCCATCCGCGTGATTTTGTTAAGGCCTATTGGCTTCTGGGAGAGGCGCTGATTCAATGCGGGGATACGGCCATGGACTCCTTTGAAATCCCCTTTTATGACGAGTATTTCCAGGAGCAAACCCATGCCGTGACCGTAAAAACCAGTAGTGTTCTCACCGCCGCCGAAGGCTGCCTCAATGAAGCGCTACGCCGCTGCCGGAAAGTGAACATGGTGGATATGGAACCCGACATCCTGCTTGGCCTAGCCCGGCTGGACTGGGCCAACCGCCGCCCCCCGGACGAAACACGTCTGGCGGAAGTGTTGGAGATTGCCCTCCGGGCCGGGTATCGACTGGTCCTGGCCGACCTTCATCTCTTTTGCGGGCAGGTGCTTTTGGAAAAAAACGCACCCACCACCCTTTTAAACCTAACCGCTGCCCAACATCTGCAAAAGGCCAAGGAATACGCGCTGGATGTGTCCGAGGTTTCCCATCTCTACCAATCGACTAATCCCGACTTTTATAAAGACATCCCCGAATACGAGATGCTGAAACGGGGCATGACCGATGAGGAACGGATTACCAATGGGTATTGGCCGGTATACCAAATGGCGGAAGAACGGGGAAAAGAGTAATGGAGAATGGTTAATTGTTAATGGAAGTGGCCCTCATGGTCTGACACCTTTTCCCGCCCCTCATATATATTAAATTTTAATATATATTGACATTTACCAGTCTTTGATATATATTAAAATTTAATATATATTGCCATTTTCGATTCCTTAATATATATTACTATTTAATATATGTTTTAAAAATTCAGGAGGTAAACGTGTTTGAGAAGTGGGAAATACCGGACAATATATGCAGCAACTCCCCTATTGGGCGTAATAACCTCGAACTATTTGTGGGACACTCCGAGCATTCCAGGTTCTTGACGGATTTGTTAGCCAATAAATCCGTTATTGTCTTAGAAGGCGAAATAGGTGTGGGCAAGACCTCGATGGGAAACTTTGTACGCCATTCAAAAACCGCTTATTTCAGCCCCCTGCTGGAAATCCCATGCAAACCCAAATGGGACAACGACACCTTTATGGGAATCGTTTTAGCAGCCATCATTAAAGAGATCATGCATGACAATTTCCCCCATAAAAAACTGCAAAAACAAAAAATGGTGCAAAAACTGAGCGAAAAATTCTCCGATATCAAAATAGCTGGCCTGGGGATAAGCGGTGCCGGTTTCGGTTTTAATAAGAGCGCTTCCATCTCCCGTTCCGCTTTGATCAATCAAACCATCCTGATCCACGACTTGCTGGAAATAGGAAAATTGGTGCAAGACGTGTATCAGCACCCCACACCCATTATTATCCAGGTCAATAATCTGGATATCCAGTATGGTTTCAGCAAAGAAGACCTCATCCATTTTTTTAACGAAATAAGAGATACCCTGCAAATACCCTATATCAGTTGGTTGATTTGCGGAAACGAGGGACTCGGTCATTTTATCAAAAGCTATGTGCCACGGGTCAGTCAGATCACCAATAGTGTGATTGCGGTAGAACCGTTATCCCTGGACGAAATCATAAAAGCCTTTGAACTACGTATAAAAATGGCAAAAATGAAAGGTGTTCTACCTATTGGGCCAGAGCTCATGAAATATATCTATGATATTTCTCACGGTTCTTTCAGGGAGATATTAAATATTGTCTACCAATTGCTGGTCAAATATTACAATGAACCGCTGGTAAACGCCATCCATCTGGAGCATGCGCGGTACTTTTTTCATGAGATGGGCAAGCGGCGGGTGGAGCAACTGCGAAGTTCTTCTATCCAATACCCCATTTTCCAGGCCATCATAGCGAATCCCGGTATTAGTCAGGGCCAGTTGGCAAAAATCGTGCAAAAACAACAGTCCAATGTCTCGCGGGTCACCAAAGAGCTGGAAACCGATGGGTTTATTACCATCAGAAGAAATGGGCGAACCACTCTTTACCATGCAGAACCGATATTTCAAATCGGTTTTTCCCCTGCGGAGTAGAACTTTTCTTTTCCCTGGGACCCGGAAACCGTGTGTAAAGACGAAATCCGGGGATGTGGTATGTTCTATCGGTATTTACGCCCACCGCTACGGGTATGTGCCCAAAGGCGAGGATAAATCCATTACGCAAATTGAGTATGAATTGGCAATCCAGTTGGGCAAAGATTGTCTCTGCTTTATCGTGGATAGCGATTTCGATTGGAAGCCCCGTTTTGTCGAGTTTACGAAAGCCGAAGCACACCGGGCGATTTTAAATAAGGTTAAAGAAAAACATGCTCTTTCCTTTTTCGCCGACCCGCGGGACTTTGAAACCAAACTCACCGCCGGCCACTCCCGACTTTTATAAAGACATCCCGGAATAAGACATGCTGAAACGGGGCATGACGGAGGAGGAACGGATTACCAATGGGTATTGGATGGTATACCACATGGCGGAAGCACTGGGAAAAAAGCAGGGGAGAGTGAGTTGAAATGTTTAAACGAACACGAAGCCACCGTTCCAAAACCAGACACATTGTCCTGCTATAAGGTAAAGAAGTAAAGCACCGGTCCCCGTCTTTATAATCCTTTTAATGGGTCTGCGTAGATTTGGTTCCCGTGAAACCACCGGGTTTAACGATATCCGCCGTAAAGCGTAGATAAGAGATATCCCCCATAGAGGTGGTGGGTACGGCTACCATGCCCATCTGAATGCTTTCGAAATAGAAAATAGTGCCGGGGAACGGGTCGGTTATAAAGGAACCATGATAGAAACTGAATTTCTTGATATACATCATCTTAAGAATAAATATTTTGGGTTCCCTGAAGATTTGTTCCAGAACTTTCTCCAGCATGGTTTCCAGCAGCTCCGAATCTTTTGCTTTGCTCAAACCGAATTCGCTATCTTCGGTGGCGGCAAAGAATTTTTGCACCGTGCCGGAAAAGTCTTCACTGTATTGTAATGAGGATTTAAGATCATTCATTCTCTGTTTAAATGTCATGGCCATGATTATCTCCTTTAATAGAACCGCTTTAAATAATATAGATATCATATTTTGGAGAAAATTTCAAGGCCCTGTGGCCCCCTGCATCCACCGCGGAATGTTTTCCTGCCGATCCCCTAATCTCCTCCTAATCTCCTCTAACCTCCCGGGACAAAAAAAAAGGGCGGTGCATCTGGCCATTCCTTCTGGGAACCTCCACATGACGTTCGTTCCACAGGTAATCAGCGAATGCACCGCCCACCCAAAGGTCTTAAAAGTTAAAGATCAGCCCCACATGCGCCACCAAAAAGCCGGTGTTCTGGATATCGGTAAAAATATGGTGATAATTGACCCCGCTCTCGATAGTCAATGGGGGTGATACGGAGTAGTCCACGCCGCACCCTACATTCAAGCCGGGTTTTACTTTCCCCTTCTTGGGAAGATACATCCCGGGACCACCATTAATATAGGGACGGATAGAAGTGGTGCCCAATTCATATTTGAAGTTGAAGGAAAAATTCCACCAGCTTGTGTCGTCCACTTTGGGGAACGATGAATTGAATAGATTCAACCCGGCCAACCCCAACAGGGAGAAACGAGAGGTCAAACGATAATCCACATCAACGCCAAACATCAGACCACCATCAAACACAATATCGAAATCCCTTAGCGGGAATGTTTTGCCTGAATGAAGACTCAATCCCAACTTCCGCTGCTGGACTGCAGGCGGGTGTACAATAATTACCGAGGACACACCGCCAAGAAGCTGACCATTCAGCTTAAACGAAACATCAAAATTCGCCCGCGCACAGATTTGGGCACGTTGGATTCTCTCACTTGCGGAAATGTCTATCCCACGATCGCATTTTCCTTCGTAGTTAAATTTAAGGGTGATTAGTTTCTCCTCGTTGGGACGGAGCGGTATGTTATCCAGATTCTGGACATTGCTGGTGATTTTCCACTGGTCCAATTTGGGTTCCACCATGATGGCACCAATAGCATTCACATCCAGAATATTCTTGATGTAAAAGGACATCGGCGCAGGTTCCCCTATGGTAGTCGGGATATTGCAAAAATTATTCTGGGCACTATTATCATAGGTGGGGCATTCATCGGTGATGATTTGCACGAGTACGCAAAAATGATTGATACCGGCAAAAGCAGGAGGTACATAGGTCAAATTCCAATTCACCTCCACGATATCCGTACCACCGGCACCCAGGGACGGACGGCTGGTAGTATGGATTAATTGCTCGTTGGCCAGATCAATCACCGTGGTGTACGGCACATAGGAAAAACGGACCTGGTATGTTCCCGAAGGTTGCGTGCCCGTGTTTTTGATGCGGGCAAACAAATGGTTATTTGCTAGCCCAATAGACGGTTCATTCGCTTCCTGGATGCTGTTCCCATTATTATCGCACCACACGTCCGGCGTCTGCCAATACGGATTGACCTTGGGGTTCTTGAAATACCCCCAGGGAGTGATGGACAAATTGGAAGTGGAATAATGGGGCAATAAAATCTGTTGGATCCGCCGTTGGCAAACCTGGCAGAATTCCACGCCCAGAATTCGCATCAGGCATTGACCCGATGGATGATAAATATCACAATAATGATATCCCCCGCCTTCATGGGTGCCAATCCGGGTGTCCGTGGAATTTACAGTATTGGTGCAGGACACGCTTTCCCAGGTAGGCACCGGGGTGGTCTCCAGGATAAGGTCATACCACTTCACATTCTCCCGGCTGATCTGGGTAGTCAGGTTGACCGCCCCCGGTTCCGGGCCGCTATAAACAGGAGTACCACCATACTCGTATTCATCTGCCAAGCCGCCGAGAGCATGTCCCAGCTCGTGCATGGCCGTGGAAGTAAAACCAGTGCCGGTTGACGAAAAAGTAATACCGCTACCGGCACAACCGCCGTGCTCCGCATCGTTCACCAGCACCACGATAAAATGCCAGTTAGCCGTGGCACTGTTGGCGGTGCTAATGATCAAGCCGATATTCGAACTCCAAATACATCGCTGTGTGCCACCTTGACAGTACCGGGAATCCAGATATGTCGCCTTGCTGATGGGCGGGGTGTTGCAGGGTTTGTCGGAACCGGACTCAGTGGACGCGATATTGACACGGTAGAAATTGACGGCGCCGCCACAATGCCCGAAAGCTATATTAGCATTAAACGCTGCCACCACTTGTTGCGCTTTGGTCTCAAATGTGGGAAGCTCTGCGGAGCGGTAACCGTCACCCATGATCACAATATTGAACCTCAGCGTATCTGGACCATTGTCCTGAATTTTGGTCACGCTGACGACAGAACCATCCCCTGTATCGGCCCATAAAGATACAGGTAAAAAAATCACCAACAACCACAGCCCCGCCCATAACCCACTGTATGAGTTTCGTTTTTTCATTGGATACCTCCTTTTTCCTTTAACTCGAATACACCCAGCTCTTCCCGTCTCTGTTGGTCCGGGGTAGCCGTCTTGTAACCCGTAGCAGGACGGGTAAAATGAACAAACCGGCTGTTGGTAGTGGCGGGTACAATCAATGAAAATACAATCTCTTCGTGCTCGATATATTGATGTTTCAAGTGACCCGGATTTTCAGGGTCTTCATATTCCAACAACGTGACCGTGGGATCGGGCATATCAGAACGTAAGACCGCGTTTTTATCACTGTCCAATACCTCGAAACAATACCCTGTTGGATTCTTATTCCCCTCCAGAATTTGTTCCTTAACCACCACCGGGATGACCATCTGCAATTCTTTAACCTCCAATACCTTAAAGGCCCCATTCCGATATTGAATGGTCAAGCGATACGCTTTCTCCGGCCCCGCATTCATCTGTCCAGAGAGAAACTCCATGCTCACAAACAGGCAAAGGATTAAACAAACCCACAATATCCGCCTGCCAGTGAGACTCAAAACCAATGTGTTTGTATTTTTTTCATTGGGCATTTTCTATACCTCCATATAGATTTTAGATTTAGCCTTACAATAACATTTTTTTTCCCAAATTGTTCAATAGTTATAAAAATGGATACGTTTTTTTAAAATGCTGAATAGAAAAGCCTTTCTGGATGTCAATCTTTATAAAGATTGACATCTGGTTTCATTTTTATACCTTTTATCTTCACTTCTTCCCAAGGGTCGCCCCTGTTTTCAAAGATTAAACAGTGAATCCAGGTTTCTTGGACAGGTGGACAAACGGGACAGGCCATAATGCCACTATGAACTGGCAAATTCTATAACTAATACCAGACGACCATCAGGAGAGTCAACTGGCAACCCAGTAAAAAATATAAACCACTAATCGACACTAATCTAAAAAATACAAGAAAAAGAAGATAGTTTTTTAAAAAAAGATTAGTGGGGAGTAGTGAGGATTCAGAGCTGTTATGAAATATACCAATCGTATTTTCGTCCGCGTTACCAACATGATCGGTTTAATTTATAAGAGCTCCAAAATGCGCACTCGATAAAAATCAATACCAAAAAGGAATTAAAATCTCAGATAGAGAATTCAACTCCGTTGAAATCATAAGGAATGATTTTCATGGAGAATGGAAGTATACGATTTCTTCCAAACAACATCAAAAATGATCAGGTTATTTCGTAACAGTCCCTATGGGAATTTGGGTTACGAATCAAGGCCCTCTGTACAGAGTTAAAACTCAAAAAGAGTTCGCGGGAAAGATAGAGGTATCGTCCAGCTATATTTCAGAATTAGAGAGCGGCAAAATAGGCGCTGGATTTGACTTTTTGTACAAATTGAGTCTTCAATATAATATTAATCCCCTGTATCTCTTGTATGGGAGGGACCCGCTTTTTTAGGAGATGATGCCGAATGGCTTTCTCTCAGTCCGCACAGCCATGTTTGAAGCATGAATCAGTCAAACAATTAATCCAGCTAATTGACCAATTAGAAATATTCAAATTTGCGGTACTGTCCTTTTTTGAGGCATATGTGATAGACAATGCCGAGCGAGTGAAAAAAGAACTCGCTTAAATGAAATAGATTTTGTAACTGTTCAGGTTATAGGCTATGGGACTACAATCAGAGCGGATTTAAGAAAAGACCCCCACGAATTTCCCGAATTTACACGAATTAAAAGATAAATAAAATCTTTTTTCGCGGATATTCGTGATAATTCGTGTAATTCGTGGGCAAATCTTTTTCTTCGGCGTGGTATTCTTATCCCATGAGGTTTTAACATTCATGCGGTGGATTCAGGAGAGGGAAAAGCCATTGAATTGTTCGGGGACAAGCTCATGATTCTTAATAAGTCAGGAGGTACACGGCGAAAGAAGCGAGCCAGTGTTCACCGGCATAATCGCCACTGTGAATATTACTTAACGCGTCAGTCGCGTGTTGCTGTGACGCTTTTAGAAGCGCTGGAACTGCTGCATCGTCTTTGGGCAAGGCTGCGGCGATTTGTTTCATACACCACGCACGGCTGAGGTTGAGACCGTCCAGGTGAACCAATTTGCCGTCCGTGCGGTCAGTGACCATGGCCGGTTCTATCAAACTGGCTGGTTTTCCTTCCTGAATCTGGGGTAAAAACTCATGGAACCAACGGGTAAAATCGACTGGTTTTAAGATACGCAACATCAGCCATGCTTCCATCAGACACGGGGAGAAAAAATCTTCACCGCCGGGCTCATAGTTAGCGGGGCAGTTGGTATTATTATAATAATAGTGGTAACTACGTGACACCAGCAACTCTTCCATGGCTTTATTATTGCTAGTGCGGGCATAGTCCAGAGCAAAAGCAAGGCCAAAAGCGGTGTTGGCATGAACGCCAGTACGAATCGCATAAACTTGTTTGGGTAGGAATTCCATGTATCGTTTCGCAAAAGCTTCGGCCAGGGGCGTGATGTTTTGCAGCCATATTTTGCCATCCACATCTTGCCAGCCATTTAGTTCCTCTGCCAGTTTAAGCAACCAGGCCCAGCCGTAGGTTCGTTCAAAAGAGCCACTCTCTTTTCTGTCCAGGTAAGCCACTTCTTGGCGGAGATTGGCTACTGTCAGGTTGCGGTTCAGTGCCGCACGAATGTTGGCTGCATCCGGCAGATCGGGGAATAGTTTTAACAGCCGAACCAGTAACCAGTGGCCATGAACAGAACTGTGCCAGTCAAAACAACCATAAAAAGCAGGATGGAGGATTTGCGGGGGGAGCACCTCTTTTTCATTGTTCATCACATGATCCATTTTATTGGGGTATTCTTGCGAAATGCAGCGCATGGCCATTTGGGCAAATCTACCCGCCTCTTCTTTGTTCAGGGTACGTGGGCCCTCTTCAGCCGCCCATAGAAAACCACCCAGCATGCCAGACAACACTAGTATTAATACAGCGATTAATTTATTCATTGATACCTCCGTTTCATAAGCTCTTTAGTTTAAAAAAGATAAATAGTTGTTTCATGTGGTTCTTTACGCCTCTTTTTTACGCTTGAGGCGTTTATTGAGTGCTTGCCGTGTGATACCTAACAATGTCGCGGCCAATCCTTGATTCCCAGCCGCGCGTTTTAAAGCTTCGTCCGTAAGATAGCGTTCCATATCCTTCAACGTGGGAAACCGACCGAAAATATCTTCCAAGTTCCCGTGTTGCCGAGGAGCAGCAGAATGATCCCCATTGCTCTCCCGGACCATTGGTCCTGTGGGCAGGATTTTTTCAAAAGGAGACAGCGGCAAAGGTCCTTCAGTATAAAGGGACATGGCATCGTGAACCAACGATTGCAATTGACGCACATTACCCGGAAAGGAGTAATCCTGCAACATTAAAACCAATTGTTCCGGCATTAATGGCGGCGTTTTATTCAGAGCTTGGGCAGCCCCCGCCATAAAATAATCCAACAACACCGGGATATCTTCCGTTCGCTCCCGCAACGGTGGCAAATGGATGTGATGCGAACAAAGCCGAAAGTACAAATCCTTGCGAAACTGCTGGCGAACCATCAATTCTTCCAGATTGCAATTGGTAGATACAATGATCCGGGCATCGGTTTTTTTAGGAATATCCGAACCCAGGGGATAGTACTCGTGTTCTTGGATCAGACGCAGCAATTTTACCTGGGAAGCCAAACACAAATCACCGATCTCGTCAAGAAAAAGCGTGCCCCTGGCGGAACGTGCGATAAAACCATCCCGGGCAGTAGCCGCATCCGTGAACGCCCCTTTTTTGTGCCCAAAAAGGGTATCGGAAAAAACAGAATCATCCACACCCGCTGCATTCACCGCTACAAATTCCCCTATCGCACCGCTGGCCCGATGCAATGCGTGCGCAATCAACTCTTTACCTACCCCAGTCTCACCCGTAATTAACACCGGATGAAGGGAATCCGAAATAGCCTCAATATATTTAAAAATGGCAAACATTTTTTTACTCTTCGTAATGATGTCCGTAAAATGTTCAGGATGGACCAGTTCGTCGCTCAGGATATATTTACTCAGCGTGGAAACCTCTTTTTTCAAATGGCGGAGTTCCAATACGCGGCGGATACTCGATAGGAATCGTTCTTTTTCCACGGGTTTCATCAGGTAATCAACCGCACCATAACGCATGCACTCCACTGCGGTATCTATCTCATTGGTCGCGGTAATGATAATAACCGGGATTTGCGGGAACTCTATCTGTATTTCTACAAGCACATCCTGACCCGTCACAAAGGGCATGGCCAAGTCCAACACGACTAATGTAACAGGATGTTCGCGGAGAAACGGTATCACTTGGCGACTATCTTGGATGGTGACCACATGGTTAAAACCACTGCTTTTCAGCATCACGCTGAAACTGAGCAGGATGTGTGGTTCATCATCTACCAGCATGATATAATCGGTATAATCGGTATAATCTGTTACCGGGAAGTTAGCATCCATGAGTTAGCTCTCCTCCATCGCATTGGCCGGGATAGGGAATTTGATGATCGCTGTGGTGCCGCAACCTGGGGAAGAATCAAAGTCCAATATACCCCCGTGTTTTTTAACAATCGCGTAAGAGACATAAAGTCCCAGCCCCGTGCCCCCGCGATCTTGTTTTGTTGTAAAAAAAGGGTCCGTGATCCGTTCGACAACACTCTTGTGCATCCCCACCCCCTCGTCGCGAACCGTGGCAATGATCCAGCGTTGGTGTTCATCCACCGCAGTGGCTACCTGCACTCCACACCCACGATTGGGTAGCGCGTGCAGTGCATTCTGAATTAAATTGACCACCACCTGTTCGATTTGTTGCGAATTGCCTGCAAAAGGAGGAATCCTCTCGCCTGGTTTGAAGGTAAAGGAATCCGTGTACCTTTTGATCTCATTGCTCAGCATCGCAATTGAAAAATCAAGCACCTCGTTGATATGAACCCTGCCGGCGGGAATTTCTTCCTTGGGTTTGGAAAATTCTTTTAGATTTTCCGTGATATTTTTAATGCGGCGCGAGCCTTCCAGGGTGGCTTGCAGCAATTGGGGCACGATTTCCCGCACCTCCGTGAAGCTCAAGCCACCCAGCGAGAATTCTGCTTGTTCCCCCACGTATTGTTGTAAGACTCGCACCGTGTCCGGCCATATTTGTTGGACAATCTGTGTATTGGACATGATATAGTTATTCGGGTTATTAATTTCATGCGCAATGCCCGAAGCCAGTGTGCCCAGGGCCGTCATTTTATTCGCCTGGATCAGGCGGGCGTGTAATTGGCGTGACTCGTTTTCGATGTGAATGGACTCCGTGATATCATGAAAAGTGCAGTACAATACATTGCTGTCTTGGATTTTAATGATATTCGCTTTAATCGCGCAGATGATTTCCCCGTTGCTACGCGTGCGTAGGCGACAGCGGTCCAGGAACACCCCGCCCCGGTTTTTGTCCCGTTTGCAAATTTCACGTTTAAATAAACTGTAAATGTCCCGGTTCTCAAATATCAATTGGAAATTAGCCATCAGTTCCGCACGTGAAAAGCCAAATACATTTACCGCTGCTGGATTAACATCGATGACCAAGAACTCCGGTAGTTTAAACAGGATAATCGCGTCGAAGTTTTGCTCGAAAATTTCCCGGAATCGTTCTTCGCTTGCTTTTAGTTTCTTTTCCATGCGGAACTTGAAGAGCGAGACTTCAAGGGTTGTTTTTAACTCCTTGGTATCCACTGGTTTTATAATAAAACTATAGGGTCCCGTCGCTTTAGCCGCAGCAATGGTGTGATCATCGCTGAAAGCGGTGAGGTACACGATCGGGATATCGAATTCCTTGTGAATGACGTAGGCTGTATCAATGCCCGTCATTTCCCCTTTTAGCATCACATCCATCAAGATGATGTCAGGAGAATGGAGACGCACCAGTGCCAGCACCTTTTCCCCGCAATCAGCCGTGGCAGGCACATTGTATCCCAGCTTCTTAAGACTTTCTTGCAAGTCCAAGGCCACGATCTGTTCGTCCTCCACGATCAAGATGCAATCTTTTTCCATATCAGGCATTCACCTCAATTTCAGTGCTTGGGCGAAATTGCGGGGTCATATAGAACAGCCAAGAACAGCCAATGTGTACAAATAATTCCGGTATTATTCATACGGTCATTGTAGCATTTTGAAAAAAGATTTTAAATAGAAAAAAAAAGATTGGCCCAATAATGAATACGACTGCACACAAATTGGTGCGAATGTATTGGGAATAAACGCCCTTTAGGAGCGGTTACGAAATAACCTGATCATTTTCGATGTTGTTTGGAAGAAAATTCGTCCACTTGGAGCATGGTTTCAGCTTGGAGCCGACCATTGCCACTCGTGGGTCGCAAGAGCATGAATAACGTGATCTTTAACCGATAGAGTCAAATCGTTGAATATTGTTCTGCAATTTTGTCGTAGGAAGGTCACGATTTCGGGAATTTCTTAATTCGCCAGTAATAACGGTGATAAATTGACCTATTCATGTCATCTATGACAAAAAAACGAGACATTTTCAGCCATCACGTCATCCATGACGATATAGCGCCATAGTTGCAGTAATTTTCTCAAATCATGAAGAAATAGCTCGAATGATTCAGTAATTTTCTTTATGATTCAAGTAATTTTCTCAAATATAATAGAAAATTACTGTAATATTAAAGAAAATTTCTCGAACATAACAGTAATTTTCTCAATGAATTGAGTAATTTTCTGCACCATTGACAGTTTGAGGTCATGCGAGGAGTTTTTGGGACTCTGATGACGGTTTTTGGTCAATGGATGGCTTTTTATCTGGGAAATTGGCTTATTTTCAGAAAAATTAGTTCATTTTGGTCATTGAGCACAATTTTGAATGATACGAGACTATTTTTAGGCAATCAATGACCTATGACGGCAGTTTTTCGCCAAATAGTGTGATGGCTGGTGATTTGTTGCTCTATAGTGAGCAAAAAGGGCCAAAAATGAGGGTTTGGGCCAGGCTGATTCATGACTAGCGCGGATGGCGAAGATCAACCGGATATTTGAGCAGCTCATAATTACGATAACCACATCACATGAAAATTCTTAACGTGGCGAAACAATGCAAGGTCTTCTTGTTTCTCGAATTTTGGTTGATTTGAAGGATAGACTCAACCATCAGATCCTTTTATACCATTCTTTTACTGCCCACGATGACGTGGGCTAGACTGCTGCCTCTTGGCTAATTTTCCCAAACAACATCGAAAATGATCAGGTTGTTTCGTAACTGCTCCTAAAGTCTTTAATTCGTGTTCAGTCGTGAAATCCGAGGGGCAGGTTTTTTATTTGAAAAATGTTTTTATGCACTGCGATTGGGCGCGGGGTTAGAATACACTTTTCAATTTGATTTTTAATTTTCCATCCACTATGGAAAGATTCACTTTGGCATCAATAACATTGGAGCTGATCATTTTTGATTTGATGGAATTGATCACCTTATCTTTTTCCTGGGGCGTGGACTCTTTTTTAGCGATGAGTTGGGCATAACTGTTATACAAGGATTCAAAGGAGTCCTCGCTGTTAAGACTCACCCCGACGATGACACCGGGAGCTGGTGGTTTGGGTTTAACCGGGTCATTCATCATGGATGCCACCCTCTTTTTTTGAATCGGTGCCACCCCGGTTTCGATTTCATTCAGCCGTTTCAACCACATATTATTATACAGGGAGAATCGCGAAGACACATTTTGAACCAGCAGGCTGACACGGGCGTTTTTTTTGCCCGAATAAACCAGATTGCGCATCTTTTTTTCTACGGTGACTCTTTCTTTTTCCGGGGGGACACGTAACTCTCCTGAAAAGTACAGATTGAACTCGACTTTTAAGCTTTCGATTCGCTGACTGATATCCTCCAGTTGCATTTCGATACTTTCTTGTTCTGGGTTAATTGGTGCCATGGGCTTAGTATAGTTTGGCCTCTTCCTCGTGATCTAAAACCCTGCAAATACCTTCAGCCAGGGCTTCCATTTCATCCTCACCGGGGTAGATCAATACCGGTGCAATAAAGGCCACCCGTTTTTTGATCAAATCAACAAAAAAAGTGGAGTAGGCCATACCCCCGGTAATCAATATATCATCGACGTGGCCATCATTGACTGTGGCCATAGCGCCGATTTCTTTGGCAACCTGATAGGCCATAGCGTTGACCACGGTAATCGCTTCCGGGTTGCCGCTATTGTACATTTCAATGGCTTTGAGAAATTCCTTGGTATTCAAATAAGAATAAAGACCACCATCGCCAAAAATCATTTTGCTAAACTGCTTGTATTCAAGCTTGTTTTCTAGGCAGTACCGCGCCACTTGAAGACTGGGCAAGCTACCGGACCGATCAGGAGAGAAAGGCCCTTCTTCGCTGGAATTAATCCCGTCGATCATACGGCCATCCTTGTGAATACTGACCGATATCCCGCTTCCAAGATGCACCACAATCAGGGTGATCTTATTATAATTCACGCCTTTTTCCCGGGCGTATCGTTTGGCCACGGCTTTCATATTGAGGGCATGGGAGAGGGCTACTCGTTCAAACAACTTGTGGCCGCTGAGACGGGCGATGGGTTCATATTCATCCACGGAAATCGGGTCCACGATATAACAGGGCACACCGATCTTGGTGGCAATGCCAAAACCAGCTTGCGCGGAAAGATGGGACGCGTGCATACCGCGTTTCCCCTCGCGCAAATCGTGCAACATTTTTTCATTGACCAGATAAGTCCCAGATTCCAGGGGACGCAATAAACCACCACGTGCGGCCACTGCGACTAAAGGCCTGCCTTCAAGAAGGGGCCGTTTGGCTTCCAACCATTGTTGAATCAACTGTTCCCTGAACTGCTCCTGGCTGTTGATATCCTTGAACTGCGCCAGCTCTTCATCGCTGTGCCGGAGCGATTCGACACATAGGGGATGATAAGAATCAAAAAGGGCGACTTTAGTGGAGGTGTTACCTGTATTAATAACCAATATAGGACGTTGTATCATTGTTTCTCCTCTCCTATTTTTTTTCCCACTTGATATATTTACCAATGACTGGTTTTAAGCGGTGATAAGTGGCTTCGGGGATAGTATCGGCATTGGTGATAAGGGAAAATTTCAATGATTCGTGGCAAGAGCAAGTTGGTTTCTGGCCTGTGGAGGTGTCGATGAGATGGGTTACCAATTTGCCAGCGTTATCCACATTACGCGTGAGGTATTCGATGACTTTATCCACGGTTACAGCTTCTTCGTCGTGGTGCCAGCAATCGTAATCAGTGACAAAAGAGAGGGGCAGGAAACACATTTCCAATTCCCTGGCCAGTTTACATTCAGGGGCTTGGGTCATGCCAATGATGGAGAGTCCCCACTGGCGGTACACCAAACTTTCACCACGACTGGAAAACTGCGGGCCTTCCATATTAAATAATGTTCCGCCCAAATGAACAGTGAGTCCCATTTCCTGGGCATTTTTAAAAGCCATTTGCGACATCCAAGGGCAGGTAGGGTCAGCCATGGACACATGGGCCACGATTCCTTCCTCGAAATATGTTTTGGCGCGTAGAAAGGTGTTGTCATAGTATTGGTCCCAGATAACCAGGTCCATCGGTTTCATTTCTTCTTTTAGGGAGCCAACCGCAGCCACGGAGATCAACTTCGTAACGCCCAATAGTTTGAGGGCGAACAGGTTGGCGCGGTAATTCACTTCCGAGGGGTTCTTGCGGTGACCGATACCGTGGCGCGAGAGAAACGCAAAGGAGTGACCCTTGATTTTTCCGATTAAAATGCGTTCAGAAGGTTTCCCATAAGGCGTATCCATTTCAATATAGTGGGAGTCTTCGATATCTTTCATCTGGTAAAATCCGCTACCGCCGATAATACCGAATTCAGCTTGTTCCGTGATGTTTTCATAAACCATTCTTTTTCTCCATTTCGTCTTGTTCCTTCAATGTGTTCATGTACATGTTAATATAATAAAGCAAAATATAATAAAGTAAAAAATATTAAAGTAAAAAATAATAATAAATCAACATGGAGTAAAATGCAAGACAATTTCGCGTCCTGACGCAATTAAAAAATTTGAACTAAACCGCTCCGCGGTAACGCTGTCGCGTTGAGGTCCCTTTTTTATCGCCAATATTTTTTAAAAAGCACTTTAAAAAGAACTCTCTTTCGTGTATATTCTAGTTTCCGACTATGAAAACACAAAAGAGAGTCCCCAAAGATTATCAAATAATAGCACAATTCCCCCAAAAAAGAAAGGAGAAAATTCCATGAAAACAATTTTTTTTTCACCACCCCCTATACCCCGGCCTACCGGGGTTTCAGCGGACCCCGGTTGTGACCTGGTGAAAAAGATCAGTCCATTAAGGCAGCGGATGATTGAAGATATGAATCTTCATGTGTTACCGCCTGGATTTCACAAAGTCCGTTTTTATGGCTTTTTTTCTCCATCATATAAGAAGCTATACTCCTCTCTCAGGATGGAACTTGCCACATTGAACTTTTATAGATCAGACAACTCCGATTCTGACTCTATCAAACCGATTGCCCAGTATTGGCGCATATGCCCCAATTGCAAAGCGGGTAAACTCAGAACTCTTGGACATATCTTTTTTAAAAAAAATATTTTTCTTTATTGCCGCCCCCCACCCAATGAAAATATTAAATCCCGGTCATAACAGGATATCAATGGGTATCCCATGCCTCAATTATCTCCTGGCGGTTTTCTATGCCTGCATATCTCTCACGGCTTATCAACATTTTATTCGGGAGTGGAAATACTCTTTTACATTTATTTCTTACCCTAAATCGTGCAAACTCTCATTCAACCCCCTCTCTTTTTTTAAACGGCTATATTTTGAGGGGGAGAAATTGGATCGAAATAAGCCCGACTGCTTAAAATATTTGCTCTATATTCCCATATACAGATGAAAATGGCACTATTAATGGCAGTAAGGGAATAAATCAACGAAGACGGGGGTTAGTTCAACAGTGTTTGCTTCGGCGTACACTGGGTTTCACCTTATATTAATAGCTTTAGGAAGGTGCGCTCGCAAAAACTTAAATCTTAAATCTTAAAAACTTAAAATCTTAAATCTTTTAAATCTTGTATTCAGTTTTTTGCACTCTTTCCTTCTCCATATAGCCATACGTTCCTCGTTTCTATTCATTTTCCTGTTTCCCCGACATAGTTTTGAATTTTAGCAGGCAAAGTAAAGCGGAACTTAGACGTTTCACCCCTGCAAGTAGATACTTTAGGATGGAAGGAACACGTTTCAGTGTTGCAAGTTAAGATTGCACCACTGCATTTAGAGATTGTATCACTGCAAGTAAAGAATGCACCACAACATATAGACGTTGCAACGCTGCATTTAATGATTGCACCATAAAAATGACTGATTTCACGTCAAAAATAGCAAAGTACACCTTAACAAAAACACATCGTACCAATGAAGAAGCAATTGTAAAAGTAAAAACCACTCGTTGTATGCCTTTTTTACAGAAAAGCAGGCATAATTAAGCCATAAGCGAATTGCAGAGAGACGATGTACCCCAGAACCCATGCATTGCTATCCATTCCCATGATGTTTTAACACTACATATTAGCGGACACGTATAACGTCTACATCAATGTACCTGGATCCACCATAAGTTTCAAAAAATACTCGACTATCAGGACTATCTGGACATACTGGACTTCAAAAAACCTTTGATTTTTCCCGCTTGTCCAGTAAGTCCAGTAAGTCCAGAATGTCCAGTATGTCCAGCCTGCCACCGTTATCCGTGGAGCTTAGGTTATACTGCATATTTAATGCGAATTAAAAAAATCGCTACCCAAACCCCATCACAAACTCATAGATACCTACTGCCAAAAAACCGAATAGAATAAAAACTACTTGACAAATGGAGGTATTCTATGTTATTTGTTTATTACCATGTTAAAAATTGAACAAATAACAAAATCATACGACACTCGCCCTGCACTGCGGGGCATTTCAATGCAACTGGCAAAAGGGGAAATATACGGTCTGTTAGGACCCAATGGCGCGGGTAAAACCACGACCATTAAAATCCTGGCTGGCCTTATCAGCCCTGACTCAGGCACAATTCACGTCGATGGCAAACTCTACCACCGGGATAACTCTGAGATCAAACAAACCATCTCCTATGTGCCAGACCAACCCTTTGTCTACTCGAAATTAACCGGCGAAGAACACCTGAACTTCTACGCTGACCTGTATAAACTTCCCACTTCCCCCAGTTTAAGAAAAGAGAAGTTCGACTTCTATTTTAATTATTTCGAATTCGAACTCTACAGGCACCAATTAGTGGAAACCTATTCGGCTGGCACACGCCAAAAACTGCTGCTCTCGCAAGCACTACTGGTAGAGCCGAAAATTTTATTGCTGGATGAACCGCTCACCTCAATCGATCCCCTGGTTGGTCGAAAGTTCAAGCAATTATTAAAACAAGTCGCCAGTCAAGGTACCGTGGTTATTTTTGCCACCCATATTCTTTCCCTCGCCCAGGAAGTCAGTCAACGTATCGGTATTATTGTCAATGGTAATATTATTGCCGAGGGAACACTGGAAGAATTGTTCCGCGCTTCCGAAGCCACCCATGGCGAAACACTTGACCTTGAAGACCTCTATTTTAAAACCGTGATGAACTATGAAAGCCCTGTTTAAAGCCCGTATCCGGCAAATAAAAAATGGTATGGCCCGCGTAAGCCTGCGCAATTTCCTCATGTTTCTTGGCTTGGGCGGATTGATGATTGGCTTGATGGCTTTTTTCTTTATCAAGGTCTTTGGTTTCCTCTATTATCGTGCCGAATTCCCCATCTATTTCAAACTCTTTGTTAGTGAAAAGATTTTGCTGATGACTTTTTTAACCATGTTCATGATGCTTATACTCTCTTCCCTCATCGCCACCCTGAATATCTTCTTTCTTTCCAGGGACCTTCCCTTATTGCTTGCCTCCCCTTTACGTTCCCGCACCGTGTTTATCTGGAAAGCCCTTGAAGTGACTTTTTCCAGCTCACTCTTGGTCGTACTTTTCTCAATGCCCGCCCTCTTTTCTTATTGTTATTTCTTCGCGCCGAATCTGGCAGGTATTCTCGCCATTTTTGTCGCGTTTTTCGCTTATATTATCACCGGAGTCTTGTTCGGGATTTTGATTGGTTTGACCATTCCCGCGTTTATCTCCGTGAAACGTCTCCAACCTGTGCTTTCGGTTGTCTCTATTCTCCTTGTTTCCACGATTGTTGTATTTTTACGGATATTACGCCCCGAACGCTTTGGTAATCCCGATGCCATTGACAATCTCCTCAATTATATGGGTGGTTTTAAAGCCGATGGCATGGGATGGTTTCCATTTGCTTGGCTCGCACGCATCATGCACCTCGTAGCCAAACAAGATTACAGCGGTTATTTTTTATTCCTCCTTACTTTTATTGGTCTCATTTTGTTTTTAGGTGGCTTCGCCTTGTTTTTGCAGCACAAATATTATCTCAAACTCTTTGATAAACTCAATAAAGGCAGTAGTGGCGCGTACCATTCGCACTGGAAACCGAATTTGTTGGCCCGCCTGGGTATGCTGGAAAAATACCCGGCGCAGCGCGATTATACATCGCTGTGGAACAAAGAAATCAAAACCTTTTTACGGAGCCCGGACCAATGGTCCCAATTGTTGGTTATTGGGGCCATAGTTGTTGTATTCATCTTAAATTTAAAAGGTATTCCCACCCCGCATCCCTCTGTAAAAAATATAATTGCTTATCTGAATATGAGTATGGCCGCGTTTGTTGTGGCCGGGTTGAATTCGCGGTTCACCTTTACCGCTATTCCCATGGAAACACCCGGTATTGCCCACCTTATTGCCTCTCCTTTTGAGAAAGTGAAGCTCTATCGTTTCAAATTGTTTTTTTATGCCATCCCCCAGTTGTTGATTGGCATCATGCTTTTTGTCGCCGGAGATTTAGCATTGGGTCTGGATAGTTTTGCACGGCTCACCGGATATATTTTTCTATTGCCATTGCTTCCTGTCTTAACACTTCTCGCCCTTTATTTCAGTTTAAAACTCGATAAATCCGTGCCCATCACCCCCCATCATGTCATCATGTCCCGGAGCGGTGTTTCTTATATGATCTGGAGTCTCGTTTATATCGTTGTCTGCATGGTTTATTTTTCCCGGCCCACCTTTCTCTACTATTTTAACCGTTTCCTTTTACTGCCCGTTCCTTTTTGGGGAATCTTCGCTTGGATTGCTGGTTTTGTTTTGATCAACGTCTTAGTGGCGACTTTTCTTTATCGCCGTAGCGTTTCCATTTGGCTAAAACGAGAAGCATAATTCAGTTCATAGCCCTGCATAACACCCTAGAAAAAAAGTGGCACTAACCGTTGTTTAGCTATACCGTCCATTGGTCCACAATGTACCCGTTGTTTTAGGGTTATAATTGCCGCCACTCATGATTCCGGGGGATTGCCCAGCGATTTAATATCATTGTAGGTAATACGCAATTGTTTCAGAATAACATCAATCTGCGGTCGGTCTTCCGGTTTTTTTTCCAGCATCCACATGATCAGGCGGTTCAACTCAAACGAGATATCATACCGAAAGCGGATCGGTTCAATGGGAATTTTATCCATGATCTGCTTCATGATATCAATCGTCGTCTCACCAAAAAAAGGCTTGGAACCGGTGATCATTTCATAAAAAATAATTCCCAGAGCATACACATCACTCGCAGCCGTGGACCCTTTGCCTGAAATCTGTTCGGGCGACATATAACTGATAGTACCAATCACAACCCCAGTCTGCGTCAGACGCGTTTGATGTTGCATCTTGGCCAATCCAAAATCCAGCAGCTTAACAAAATTATCGTTGCCGTCCTTGGTGATCAACATGATATTTTCCGGTTTTAAATCCCGGTGAATAATGCTTTTGGAATGAATTTTAGCCATTGCATCCGCCATCTGCACCATAATGTGCAGCGATTCCATCAAATCGAGTTTTTTCGCTTCCGTGATTTTATCCGCCAGTGTTTTTCCCACCAATAATTCCATCGCGATAAACAGCGTTTGCCCCGCTTGGCCCCGTTCGAAGATTTTAATGATGTTCGGGTGATCCAATTGATCAATAATAGCCGCTTCTTGCTTGAAGCGCTTGCGGTTGTTTTCATCCCCAAAAAGATCTTCCCGCAGCACTTTTAACGCCACCGTTTCTTTTTTATCCATCATATTATTGGCCTTGTAAATGGTTCCCATGCCCCCCGAACCGATTTTATCGAGCAATTTAAACTTGCCGATAAACTTTTGCTTCTTCCAGAAACTCGCCATAGTAATATATTTACTGAACAAATGGATGATAACATACGAAAAGAACGCAAAGAGCAATAAAGCAAGCAGGATAAACCACCATGTTTTCCAAATAGGAGGGATCACTTTGATCGTGATAGCCGTGCCCGTCAGGTTCCACAGCCCGTCATCATTACACGCAATAACCTGGAAACTATAGGTGCCGCCGTCCAAGTTCGTATACCAAGCCGCACGTCGTGTCCCCGCATCCAACCAGTCCTCGTCATAACCCTCCAAGCGATATTTGAACTTTACATTCTTCGCAACAAAGAAACTGAGTGCAGTATAATGCAGTTCCAATCGTTTTGTGCCTGGTTGGATCACAATCGGTTGACCCAGGTCAGCCGCCACACCGTCCAACAAGACTTTTTCAATGTGAACCGGCGGCACCACCCGGTTGGTTTTAATGCGTTGCGGATCAATAACCACCACCCCCTTCATCGTCGGGAACCATAACCGTCCATCCCTCGTTTTGCAGCCCGCGCCCTGGTAACCACCGTTGCATTCGCTGCTACGCATGCCATCTTCTTTCCCGTAAGCCATTGATTTAATATTTTTGATATTATCCAGCTTCCCATCTGCCAAAGCGTTTAGGTCCCCTTTGCGTACCCGAAATATGCCCTTGTTACTGCTCATCCAAAGGTTCCCCTGGGCGTCTTCAAGAATGCGATAGACATTATCATTAAATAAACCATGGCGTTCATTAAAAGAGAAGAACGTGTCCTTGGCAAATCGACTCACACCATTATTAGAACCCCACCAAAGCGTGCCGCTTTGGTCCTCATAAACACAGTTCAATGAATCAGCAGCCAAACCCTGCTTGGTCGTGAAACCAGTCACTTTCCCATCCTTAGCTTTCGCACACTTGGCAATGCCTCCGCGCAGTGTCGAGAACCATAGATTGCCCTGTCGATCCTCATGGATCAAATTCACAAACGGTGTTGCCAGACCCTGCGCCGTCGAAAAGAGTTCCGGTTTAGTATCGTTTATTTTAAATGCCCCCACCAATGTGCCCGCCCAAACTTGACCCGTGCCATCTTGAAGGATAGCCGGAATGTATTGATCGGCCAGATATTCTTTTAATTTAACGATACCGTTCTCAGTATGGCGCAATTTATTCAAGCCCTTATCCGTACCCACCCAGATATTTCCCTCTTGATCCTCAGTAATAGTATCCACCACGTTATGGCTCAACCCGTCCCGCGTAGTAAAAGACGTCAACACCCCATCCTTGTAGCGGCACAATCCACTATTCGTGCCCATCCAAATATAACCCCGACTGTCTTCAAAAACAGAGAAAACAATATTGTCCGGTAATCCCTCGCGGTTAGTAATGGCGGAGAATTTATCATCTTTCAAACGGTACAAGCCGTTGGCTGAAGTTCCCACCCATAAACTACCTTCCCGATCCTCTTTAACAGAGAGTATCCAATTTTCCGCGAACGCGTTTTGATTGTCCAACCGTGCCAATACCCCGTTTTGAAACCGAATCAACCCATGATCCCGGGTCGCCAGCCACAGGTTCTGCCCCGTGTCTTCAAAGAGGCAGTTGAATTCCATACCGTTGATATCTATTCCGTTGCCTTGTTTGATAAATTCGTTGTTCTGGAAAAGATATAAAGAACCCATGGTGCCCACCCAGAGGTTCTTCTTACTGTCTTCATAGATTGCAGTCGCCGAATTATTGTCGCCATCCAGATTATAGGTGATGAACCGATTATTTTTAAAAAGACATAATCCTTTTGGTGTTCCCATCCATAAATTCCCCCGGCTGTCAAAATAGAGACTCTTGATCTCATTGTCCGGCAAGCCATCTTTAACAGTAAAAACAGAAATCTTATTATTTTTTGTATTCAGACGACAGACCCCGCCCCCATCCGTGCCGATCCAAATATTACCCCCCTTATCTTCTTGAATACCACGGATAACCATGCTGGAAAGCCCATCTTTTTCATTAAAAGACGTGAACGTGTTGTTTTTATATAACAGAACCCCGCCTCCAGTCGTGCCAATCCAGAGGTTTTTTTGGCTGTCCTCAAATAAACACCGGGCATTTGGTTTCGTAATGGCAGTCGTGTTACTGCTATCAAATACAGTGAACGTGACCCCGTCAAAACGAACCACGCCCTCTTCCGTCGCCAGCCAAATATAGCCGTCACTCGTTTGCAAGATGGCAAAAATGGAATTTTGTGGCAGACCGTTTTCATCCGTCCACTGTTCCAGCGTATATTGCGTGACTTGTTTGGTTCGGTCCAAGCTCATTACAACCGAAGTGACACCATACAGGATGCCGATAATAAATAGCATAGTGCAAAAAACATTTTTGAAAACACCTTTGATATAACTGATGGACGATTTGTTAGGCATTAATTCTGTCTCCATTTGCTAATTTTTACCGCGATGAATTAAAAATTCGACTCTTACCCCCCCGGAATCCATACCGGGGGAGTAACACACAGGAACTTCATAGAGATAGGGCAAAGTATTTTTTAATACGTAAAAATATATTTTCACTCTCTTTTTTAATGGCCGATTTTCCTGAGAGGTCATCGTTTCGGGTTAGTTCCATCAGTTGCGCCTTGCGTAGCGCGATCACTTCCGCCAGTTTCATCGCCATGTTTTCATTCAATTTAACCGTTTCTCTGAATTTTTCCGAGGAGATACACAGGATTTTACTCTCCCTCGTGATCCGCACGTCAGCCACAGTGCGGTCGCCCGTAAAAAGGGAAATTTCCCCCACGTAATCATCTGTTTTTAATGTTTTGACAATCGTGTTCCCTTTTAAAACTTCCGCTGCCCCCTCCAGGATGTGATAGAAATTGCTGCCCGCTTCATTCTCTTTGATGAGGAACTCACCCTGCCCATAAAGTCTCACTTCCACGTCTTCCGCCAGAGCTGCCATGTGTTCTGTACTAATCGTATTGAGGATTTCATTGTTCTGCAAGATTTCGATTACCCGTGCCGCCGGGACTTTTAATTCTGTTTCATTCTTCGGACGGTGGATATGAACATCCCTTATCGGAAAAGGAATTTTTATCCCCCCCCGTTTGAACGCATACCAAATTCTGCGGCGAAGTTCCGAAGCAATCGGGTCTTTCAGAAAAAAGTCATTGATCCAGAACCGAATTTCATAGTGAATCGCAAAATCGTCAAAGGATTTTATCCGCGCCAATGGTGGCGGGTCTTTGAGAATGTCGGGGACATCAGTCACCGCCTGAAGAATCGTTTCGATCACTAAATCAGGACTACTTTCATAACTCGCCCCCATATACAGGCGGAGCGCCCACGTCTCATTCGCGTGGCAATACCGTTGCACTTCTTTTTTCGAGGCAATCTGATTCGGAATCAAAACCAGGACATTGTCCGTGGTACGAATACGAATCGAACGCCAGCGGAACTGTTCGATTCTACCCTCGAACTCACCCGTTCTGATCCAGTCGCCCGTGTGCAAGGATTCATCCAAATTCAGCGCAATCCCAGAAAAAAGATCCCCCAGAATATCCTGCAATGCAAAACCTATGACCACAGTCAAAACAGCCGAAGAGGCCAGAACCATAGTGATTTGAATATTCAGATAATACTTCACAATCAACAAGGCCCCGAAAATATAAAGAATAATCACCACAATATCCTTGATCAATCGTGGATATTTAATATTCTGCCGCCTTCCGAACAAAAAATCAAAGATAATGAATGCCGTCGTCTTAACCGCCATCACCAAAATAACCAACGCCATCACCAAACCCAAAATAAAAATCAGCGCCTCGGAATAAAAAATACGCGTTATAGATTCATGCAGCAACATGCTGATGCCGATCCCCAGAAAAATCAAAATGAAGATGTGGGGGATAATACTTTTAAAATCTGGAAAGAGATTCTTACGCTTTACCAGAAGCAACAGCAATGCCAGAAAAACCAAAAGAATCGCACGGGAAATAAAAAACCAATTCATGGCATTATTCTATCTCAAAACTGCAAAAAGTACAAGATAAAATTTGACTTATAAGTATTTATCTATTATACTTAACGATTAAAATAATCTAAATTTGAATAGCGAGTAAATGAGGAGGTACAAATGCGCAAAGCCATAATTATGGGTGCTGCCGGTAGAGATTTTCATAATTTTAACGTGTTTTTTCGGAATAACAAGGATATTCAGGTGGTTGCTTTTACAGCCACGCAGATTCCCGATATATTCGGGAGAAAATATCCCAAAGAATTAGCAGGCGAGTTGTATCCCGAAGGGATTAACATTCACGCCGAGTCCGAATTACTCGAGTTAATAAAAAAGCATAACGTTCAAGATGTCTACTTTGCATACAGCGATGTCATGCATGAATATGTCATGGACAAAGCTTCTGATGTCATGACAGTCGGGGCCAATTTTATTCTATTAGGACCCGGAGAGACCATGATCCCCAGCAAAAAGCCGGTCGTTTCAGTCTGTGCCGTCCGCACTGGTTGCGGCAAAAGCCAGACTACCCGGAAAGTAGGACACATCTTGCAAGAATTGGGCTTCAAAGTCGCTGCCATCCGTCACCCTATGCCTTACGGTGACCTGGTAAAACAGAAAGTTCAAAAGTTCGAAACCATTGCCGATCTGGCCAAACACAAATGCACCATCGAAGAGATGGAAGAGTATGAACCCCATATTCAAGCCGGTATTACTATTTTCTCCGGCGTCGATTACGGCGCGATTTTAGCAGAAGCTGAAAAAATCGCTGATATCATTTTGTGGGACGGTGGCAACAACGACTTCCCCTTCTATAAATCCGATCTGGAAATCGTCGTAGTCGATCCCCATAGAGCCGGGCATGAAATGCTTTATTATCCTGGCGAAGTTAATTTTAAACGGGCCGATGTTATCGTCATCAATAAAATCGATACCGCAGACCTCGAAGATATCCTGGATGTCCGCGAGAATATTGCCCAACATAATCCCAAAGCCATAGTCGTTGATGCAGCCTCTCCCCTTTTCGTGGAAGGTTCTGAAAAAATCCGTGGCAAACGGGTGTTGGTAGTGGAAGATGGTCCGACTCTGACCCACGGTGAAATGGGTTATGGTGCCGGTGTGATGGCTGCCTATAAATACGGTGCCGCTGAACTGGTTGACCCCAGAGAATGGGCCGTGGGCACTATTGCTGAAACTTTCAAAAAATATCCCGAGATTGGAACACTTTTACCCGCCATGGGATACGGCGAACAACAGATGAAAGACCTCGAAGCTACTATCAACAAAGTAGACGCCGATTTAATCATCATTGCCACGCCAATTGATCTGGCTCGTATCGTGAAATTCAAAAAACCAACGGTTTGCGTGTCTTATGAACTGCAAGAAATCGGTACACCCACCTTGCAGGAGATTTTATCCAAAAAATTTAAAAAGTAAGTCGATATACCCGGTTTTGACCCCGGGTTAAAAGCACTTGCACTGGCTTTTAACCCGGGGTCAACCAGACCATCTACTTCCTGGTGGTTGAGAGGTCTGGTGCTTCCACAAAAAAAGATTATGCTGTAAGCAGCCAGGTAAGGAGTAATACAGTGGACGTAAATCTTAATATAGACGTAAAAGATATAGCGCAGGTCAAGGAGTACTTGAAGGACAAGGAGAGTCCTGTTGATTTGCATGAGATCGCAGACCGGATCGCGTTGTTTAAAACAAGGGACAGCAGGGCCCACAAGGTAAAAATTTACAATCCCAATTGCGAGTATAAAGTAGGCGATTTGATTTTTAAAGAGTATCCCGGTCATATCCCCATCGGCACCAAATCATTCATTGAAATAGAGGATGGCGTCGTCTTAACTGTGCAAGCGATCAGAGTCCGATTCGGGATCAATGAAATCATTTTAAAATACGAGGGCACCTCCGATTTTAAAAAATACATCAGTTACTTGGAACGACAAAAGATCGAATTGCTCTTACCTCATAAACAGCAAAAACCCCCTGAAAAACCCGAATATCTCGCCGAAGATATCGACCCCAGAAAACAAAACGCCCCCTTGGAAAAAAGAGATTTAACCGCTCTAACAAAAAAATTGGTGGTCTTCCTGAACAAAGAACACGAAATCGCCCTGATCGGCAATAAAGTACTACTGAAAAGCCATCTCAAATCCCTGGACAACGAGGTATTCGAAAAAATCCGCGAATTCTTGAAAGAGAATAAAAAATCCGAGCATACCGAGTTCTTTGTCGAGCATTTCGCCCGCATTAAACCCACCGATGCCGACTTTGACTCCTACTGTTTCTCCCTCTGTAACCGGATGTTGCGTGACTATCGGATCGATTTCCAACAAACCCAGGGAACAGGATGGGGCAAATGGAATATGATCTCGGTACTTTATTATATGAAGAAGGATTCACCGATCAGTGATCCCAATCCATTGATGGAGTATGTCTTTTTAGGCGACAAAAAGAACCTGATGCAACGACGCCGGAAATTTGAGGAGGCCCTGTTCCCAGAGGGAACCAGCAACCGTTTCTATCTGACCCAAAGGGAAATTTTCACCGGTGCGGTCAAATTAAAACCCGGATTCTATGATTTGGGCGAATCCATCGAGGTGGAAATCATTGACGGCAAGTTTAAAAAACCATACCTTGTTTATTATTATAAAGATGACCACCTGATGCTTGGATTCAAAGAAATCTTCGACAAATATAAAGCACTTCAGGGTACTATTTTAACCTTTGAACTGCTACCCAATTCCAGTGGCGATGGGCATCAAGTCGTGTTTAATCTCAGAACCACCAAAAAGGGAACCATTGCCGACCGCATCGAGTACATCCATGAAGACAAAGCCTTTAAAGTATTGGATGAAAAAGTCGCCTCTTCTTCCTTCGTCTTTAAAGCGATGTTTCTGGAAGCTGCCGTGTTCAAGCGCATATATGAGAACCTTGGGGAATTTCGCAAGCTTGATTCCTTTAATAAAATGGTTCATAAAATATTTCTCGAATTCGGTGCCAAAGAACGAAATTATGAAATCAATGTCCTGCGCTTGTATCACATCATGGACCTCATCTATCCAACGGACTTGCGGGTTCTGGAAGATGTGTTGCTCAGCAACCCCGAATTTGTCCCCGATGATAAGACCCCTGGCGTGTTTTACTTAGACTCCGAGGCAGTAGCCGATATTGAAGAAGAGGAAGTCAAACGCAAGGAATCGGCGGTTGACGTGATCAAACAAAAGCGGGATGAAGCCAAACGCAAAAAGCAGGAACAAGAAAACCGCATCAAAGAGGAAATCCGCCGCAAACGCGAGGAACGTCGCCGCAAAAGAGAACAAGAAATGTGGGAAAAAGAACGGTTACACCAAGAATCGGAAGAGAAGAAACAAAAAGAAACCCAAAAAGAAACGCAAAAAGAAACTCCGAAAGTGGCACCCGCTACCCCGCCCGCTCCACAAGCATCTCAAGCCCCCCAGACTGCGCCCTCATCGTCACCTGCACGGACCATCCCGGCGGACCACAAGACGGAAACACCCCTGCCTGCACCGTCCACTCCAGCCACTACGGTACGTCCCCCGATGGAACCCCGGTCTGGCGCGGAAAGACGCCCAGTTGCACAGAGCACCTTTAAATCCGGGCCTATCGCACCCCCGGAAGAATCCGAATTGAAAAAAGAACATACCCGCAAGGTCAAGAAAAAAGTGGAAGAAGAAAAACCCCTGGCTAAAGTTCCCAAACGGACCGATAGAAAAGCCGAGGATGAAGTCATGTCGGAAGATGATATCAAGAGTACCATCGAATTGGAAAAATTAAAAGAAGAAATGAAGGACCGCAAAGAAAAGATGGCCTCTGATAAAAAGAAGGAAATTGCCTATAAGGACAATGACACTGGTTTTGGTGGTATTTTTGCCTCCAAACTGGATAACATCGTCAAGAAGGAATCTTTAAAAGAAAAAAAATGAAACTGCTCTATGCACATTGGATGCAGGAGTTGGATACCGAGACTATTGATGGTCTCGGTATCCCCTCCATCGTGTTGATGGAGAATGCTTCAAGGGGAGCGGCTGATTTCTTTAGCGAAATCTTCCCGCTCCCCCTTTATCAAAACGTGGTAGTCGTGGCTGGCAAAGGCAATAATGGGGGTGATGGTCTGGCGATAGGCAGGATATTGTTTCAGAAGGGCTATCATGTCGAATTTATGCTCCTCGCCACCCCGGAAAAATTAAACCCGGACCCCAAAATCAACCACGATATTCTAACCCGTCTGCATCTTCCGATCACGATCATAGCGGACAACACTGATTTCCCACGTATGGCTGGGATTTTGGAAAAATACCAGCCCGCAGACACCTTTATTGTGGACGCACTGTTCGGCACCGGGCTGAATGCCCCGGTGAAGTCTGGTTTATATGCTGAAACCATTCATTTGATATCCCAGTCTCCATTCAAGGTTGCTGCCGTGGATTTACCTTCTGGTTTATCCGAAAGTTTTCTTCCCGAAGAAGGTCCCCATGTATCCGCCCATGCCACCGCCACCTTTCAATGCCTTAAATTGGCCCATCTTTACCCGGATGGCAACATGTATTGCGGCACCATCCGCGTGATTGATATCGGCATACCCCACCATTTCATCGCACGCGATAAATATTATATTCACCTCAGTCAACCCGACACCTTTACCGCATTGTTCGGGAAACGTCAATTAGATGCTCATAAAGGTTCTTACGGGCATTGTCTCACCCTGTGCGGTTCCATTGAGAAACCCGGCGCTGGGATTTTGAGTTCTTATGCCGTTTTAAAATCCGGTGCTGGATTATGTACTGTGGCAGTATGTCCCGAAAACAGAACTATCGCCACCACGGTTCATCCTGAATTAATGACGTTGATTTTTCAGGAGAATAGCGATTGGTTGGCGCGCTTGAAAGAATTCGACGTGGTGTTGGCCGGACCCGGATTGGGAGACAATGATAAAACCGCCACCATGGTAACCCAGATGTTGCAACAGGTCGAGAGTCCTCTTGTTTTGGATGCCGATGCTCTCAATGTATTGCAGCGGCAGCCATTAAAAGAACTTTTAAAGTTACGTTTGTCCCAGCACCCCGTGATAATCACCCCGCATTTGCGCGAGTTCTCCCGGCTCACCGGTGTTGACGTTCCCGAGATTCGCCGCAATCGGATTCCTATAGGGCGCACTTTTGCCCGTGAATTTAATGTGTATCTGGTATTAAAAGGTCATCACACCATGATTATTACTCCTGCCGGGCAGGTGTTTGTCAATCCCACGGGCAATGCTGGAATGGCCACTGCCGGTAGTGGCGATGTGTTAAGTGGTGTGATTGCCGGAATGGTGGCGCAGTTTGCCCGGACCCAGCCATTGGCCGTGATCCTTCAAGCCGCAGTATTTATTCATGGTTATGCCGGGGATTTGGCCGTAGGGGAAACCGGTGAAATGAGTTTAACTGCTACCGATATCATTCGTTACATCCCGGAGGCGATACAGTCTTTAGATGAATACCGAAGTCCTTTCCAATTCACCCGATGATACGTATCAAGTAGGTGTTGTTCTTGGCAGCCAATTAAAAGGCAATGAGATTATTTTGCTGGAAGGCGATTTGGGGACCGGCAAAACAGTGCTGACCAAAGGTATTGCCCAAGCTCTTGGCATTGATGCCGAAAATGTGGTTAGTCCCACGTTTACCCTGATCAATGAGTTCCGGGGAGAGAAGGGGATACACCTTTATCATATTGATTTATACCGCCTTGGCCCCTCTATTGATGACGGCCTCCCCGAAATTGATGACTATATTGATAACGGTGTGATTATTATTGAATGGGCGCAATTTTTAGACCCCGCGTATTTTAATATGAATCACGTCATTCAGGTCCGCTTCCATCTGATCCCGGAAAACGATAACCAACGGAAAATAGAAATCCATTCTACGTCACCCCTCACCATCTAAAAAAAAGATTTACCCACGAATTACTCGAATTGCTCGAATTAACAGGAATTCACGCGAAAAAAAGCGTTATTTTCCTATAATTCGTGGGTATCTTTGTTTAACTCGTTCAGCCAACTCAGAAAAACCAATGAAGACCGACGGTGGCAGAAAAACCACTCAGGTCTAATTTTTCAAAATCCACGAAAAAGGAGAGGGGGCCTTTGTATGATTGGTAACGTCCTTCAAAACCGATACCCAGCGAACGGGTGGGCCGAAAAACGAATCCGGCTTTGGCGCTCATGCCCGGGGTGTAAGTGGAAGATTCCAGGTATTGGTTTTCATCGACCGTATTATTTTCAAAATCAATAAAATCACCCCATTGTTCATATTTCCAATAGCATACGCCGCCGCTCACTCCCAGATAGGGATAAAAGGTAGTCTGATGTCCAAATGGATAGACTTTGAATCCCACTTCCAGGGCAGTGGTTTCCAGTGAAAGACTCTGGTAAATGGCGTCGCCGTTTTGATATTCATAGTCCCGGTACATGGAGTTGTGTTCTTTCTGATAATAGCTGCCTTCAATGGAAAATGAAAAATGGCGGCTTAAAAATTGTTCATATTCCAAAGCATAGTAACCGGCCAGCATATCTTGCTTTGCAAATTCAAGGTTTTCCAAATTACTTTCCCATAGGTCCGATTGCAGGGTGGGATAGAACAAACCCGCCTTCAAATTAATACTCTGCGCGTTTACATTCATGGCGAAACCGCAAATCATAGGCAAAACGACTGCCAGTAATATTATTTTCTTCATTTTTTACCTCCAGTCAAGTATAAGCAATTAAAATGCCAATCACTTTCCCCTGAGCAAGCGGATTAATGTCCTTTTTATAGGACGAAATGTTGCCCAGTTGTGGCGAATGGCGAAAGACCCAAAGACCCGTTCGACCTATCTTAGTTTAGGTTATTTTAGGCAATGGCTTTTTTGATTTTATCTTTTTTAGGAAGAGAGTTAAACCGTTGGATTTCTTTTCCCTCTTTAAAAATAATGATCGTGGGAACACCCAGCACAAAAAATTTTTGCGCGATTTCTGGGTCTTCGGTGATATCCACTTCATAAGCTTTGATGTCTGTATCCGTCATCTCTTGCAGTAATTCTTCCAGCAGGGGGGGCACTTTTTTGCAGGGCGCGCAACCCGGGGAACCAAAATCAATGATGACAAATTTCGACGCTACGACTTTCTCGGCAAATTGGGCGCTTTTTATTTTTTCCATTTATTTTCCCTCCAGGATTTTTATGATATTCTTTTTTATTTTTTGCGGTGCAGCCGCGCCAATTTCAACAGCGGTGATAATGCCCTCTTTGTTAATGAAGAACAGGGTCGGTATCGCTGTGACTTGATAGGTTTCAAACGGGATACCTTCGTAACAGACCGCTACGGGGTAAAGGATTTGATGGCGCAAGCAATATTGTTGCAGTAGCGCCACTTCCTCTGTGGCTGAGACCTTTTCTTTGTATTCCAATTCATCTTTATAGGAGCCGTATAATTTAAAGACATCCACTACCACCAGATTGTTATCCTTGTATTGTTCGGAAAGTTCCTTGAGTAGGGGCGTAAGGCTTCGGCAGGGTTCGCTCCAGGTGGCACGAAAGACCAGTAGCACGGGTTTACCTTTGAAAAGTTCCATGGAAAATTCTGTGGACAGGGGATTGAACCAGGTATCGGCAGATAGAGGTTTTATTGGTTTCCCTATAGATTGTAAATGGACGATCTCCGATTCCAGGGCGATTTTAAATGGTGTTTCTGTGGTTTTTGTGGCCGCGCGAGTCAGCCATTCTTTAGCTAAGGTCAGATTGTTGTGTTCTTGGGCATCAAAAGCCAATTGCCGGTATAGTTGGACTTGATAATTCTCAATTTCAGGGGGTAAAGACCGGGTATCCAGAAATTTATTGGCATATTCAGTTCTAACACGTGCATCTGTGGCATGAAGGGCAAAATACAACCAGCCTTTGTAAAGGGTTACTCCACGTTCAAGGCGGGGCTCGACTTTTTTGAAAATAGCCAGAGCATTTTCAGCCTGACCATTTTTAATGGCCACCTGGAGTGTTTCTAACTGTGTTTTAATGGGCGAATTGTCGATTTCATCATCATTTTGAACTGGTCGGCAAGCGTGCGCAGCCGCTAATAAAGATATAGTCACCAGCAGTAATAAACAGCATATTTTATGCATACAACCTCCACCTGTCGTGTCGTTGCTTGGTAAATTATGATTATACCATAAATAAACGGATAACAAAAGAAGGTAGGGCTACCTGAATTCATCGCCAAGGCACCAACATGGGTATATAGGTATTTCTACTTATACTAAAATGAGTATTTCAAGTTATTGACACTGGTTTTAATAAGGACGATAATGGCATCATTGATAATGTGACAATTTAAGGGTCACGGAGATGGGGAGCAGGGAACAACGCAACGGGGGATCCCGTTGCGTCGTTCTGCGCCTTTATTATTCAAGCCTATTTTACCTAAACATCCCTTTTTTGCCAGTGTCGCCAACCAAAACAAACCAGTGAGAAATGCTTGAGAGATGTATTATATAAACGATTTATGTTTCCCAGGGGAGCGTCTTGCTTGTACACAGGAGAATTAACTGGGTTAATTTATCAGGGTTAATGGGTTTTGTAAGATAGTGATCCATGCCCGCGGAAAAAGATTTTTCCCGATAGTCTGCCAGTGCATGGGCGGTGAGGGCAATAATGGGAACCCGCTTCCCGGTGCCAGCTTCTATTTCACGGATGCGGAGAGTTGCTTCATAACCATCCATATCAGGCATTTGGATGTCCATCAACACGACGTCCACAGGATTATCCTTGAATAATTGTACTGCCTCCAGGCCATTACAAGCGATGAGTACCTGCCATTTTTTCATGGTTAGAATTCGCTCCACAAATTTCCGGTTGATGGGGTTATCTTCGGCCAGAAGAATCTTTAAAGGGTGGGTGCCACCATTGGGAACGGGCGGGGGATAAGTAGAAGGTGTGGATATTATTGAGATATTGGGGTTTTCCCATAATTGCTCCAGTACCCGCTTCAAATCTTCACGGGTGATTGGCTTGACCATTACCCGGTCAATACCAACATCCAGCAATTCCCTACGACTGCCTTTGAAATTCTCAAAGGAAAACAGCAACAACCTGGGTCTAAATGGCAGGTTAGAAAAAAGTGAAGTGATATTTTCCACGGCAGCAAAAATCTTGGACCGGGGCATTTTATAATCGATGATGATGAGGTCCGGTTGTACGACAGCAAGGGAATCAAGCAGGTACTGCAACGCCTGATCACAATCGGCCACGGTAGCCACGGAAATATTCCAGTATTCCAAGATTCGCTTTAATATGCGCATATGGGTTTTGTTCTCCACTACCACCAGGGCGTGCAGATTTTTCTGACTGAAAACGGGAATATCCACACGAGGTGTGGCCGGGTCGAACGGCACGGTTTTTTTCAGGGTAATTTCAAAGAAAAAACGACTGCCTTCCCCAAGGGTACTTTCGATTTGAATAGAACCGCCCATGCACTGGACAAAGTTCTGGGCAATAGTCAGTCCCAAACCGGTGCCGCCATATTTTCGGGAGATCGAATTATCCACTTGGCTGAACTCTTCGAAAAGTTCGGATATCTTATCTGCGGCAATCCCCATGCCTGTGTCAGTCACGGAAAATTCCAGTGTTACTTGTTCTATAGTCTCCTTTTTTTTCTGGATCGTCAGGACAATTTCACCTGTCTGGGTGAATTTAACCGCGTTCCCCATCAGATTGATGAGTACTTGGCGCAGGCGGCCCGGATCACCGGTGAGTTGATCGGGGATATCGGGGTCGATGTCGTTTAACATTTCCAGCCGTTTATCATTTGCCTTGATAGACAACATGCGTAGCACACGGCGGCACAACTCGCTGAGTTTAAAATCGGTGGTATCTAATTCCAAACTTCCCGCCTCAATCTTGGAAAAGTCCAGGATTTCCATGATCACATCCATCAGCGATTGGCCGGAGTATTTGATATCTGTCAGGCGATCGCGTTGTTCCTCGGTCAAGCGGTCCATTAAAAGCAGTTCTGTCATGCCCAGGATACCGTTTAGTGGCGTGCGAATTTCATGGGACATATTGGCCAGGAACCGGCTTTTAGCATTATTGGCAAAGAGCGCTTCCTGGCGGGATTTTTCAATTTCATATTCTGCTTTTTTCCGCTCCGTGATATCCCGCACCACGCCCTGAAAAATAATTCTACCACCCATTTCGACTTCGCTGATAATCACTTCAGCGGGAAAGTCCTCGCCATCCATACGGCGATGCATCCACTCGAAACGATTGATACCCAACTCCCGGGTGAGAGCCAGCATGCGTTTCCCTTTCTCCTGAGAATCACTGCCATCGGGCTGGGTGGGCGGGGAGAGATGCCAGGGGTACAACCCCCGATAAGCGTTATGGTTGGGAATCTTAAACATCTCCACCAAAAGATCATTGCAATCAATCAGCCCCCCCTCGCCCAGTAACATAATACCATCGCCAGAATGCTGGAAAAGATTGCGGTAGCGATCTTCGATCTCTTTTAATTGCAACAACAACTTGGAACGTTCCACTAGTAATATGTCGTAATCCTGTTTCATCAAGCCAATCGCATCAAAAACGGATTTAAACGGATGGGTTTCCGGGAACGCTTTGATCGCTTTCCCGGAGGTTTCCCAGGTGATAGCGCCGATATAGTCGACTAATTCGTCTGCATAAGGTTGATGGGGGTTTGTGGGGTATTGTTCAATTTCTTTCAAAATGGTGGGGAGTTCGGCTATACCTCTATTCTCCATTTCCCGGATAGCAGTTAAGGCGGTTTGCAGGTCCTTCACCATGAAGAGTGATAACCCCAGCTTTTTTTCCGCTAATTTTACAGCGGCGTTCACAATGGCGTCTCCCTTGATCGCGAAAAATACCCGGGGTGAGGGGTGGTCTTTTAAAAAATTTTTAGTGGCTCTAAGAAACGCCCAGCGTCCGTCCCAGGTTCCATCAACTGCCATGGTATAATCGGCCACTTGGTAATAGGACTGGGAAAGTGCGCCGCTGTGGTGGATTTCTTTCATCAAGCGCATTATTTCTGGCACGTGTTCTTTTTGCAGCAGTCCCTCGTATTTGGAATAGAGCACCGTGTTTTTGAAAATACTATATTCCAGGGAGAAGCCTTGGGTTTTGTATTTCCAGTTGGGCTGGGTGGTGAATTTTTCCAAGCACAGGTCATTGTAGGGGTTGCCAGCGGTGTGCAGTAGCAGGAGTGCGGCTTGGATTGCTTGTTTGTAGTTTGGGCAGTAAGCCAGTGAATAGGGCAAAATTTTCAGGGTGGTACCCATCTTGATCAGACTGCGAATTTTCCAGTGGGCATTAAATACGATAATGCCCAGGCACTCGGTTTTTTTTCCCAGGAAATATTTTTTGATTGTCGCCCTGGCCATGCGATCAGGAGAACCGACCATGGCACTGTAATCACTGATTTCCACGATGGGGAGTTCATGCTCGGACCACTCGTGCAAGACCATGTCCCGGTATTGGGAGATTTTTTCCACATCAATGGAGGCGGCATGCCCGTTGGGAATGAGATGTAGGATGCGCGACCCGATGGCACGAAAGGTGATGGTGAGTGTTGGGGAAACTGGCAGGTCAAGCCATTGGCTTTTTTGGATGATAGGGAGGCCGCTTACGGGGCAGATGCTTGGCGCATCAGAAAAACCGTCACCTGCGATCATTGGGGGTTCACGCCGTGACGCCGGGGATAGGGTTGACATATGTTCATGTTCGCTGGGTTACTTTTTTCAGGTAAATATTAATATTACCACAAATATTAAAAAAAAACAGCAACTATTTATAATGACCCATTTTTCAGGGATAAAAAGCTGAATTTTTCAAACAATCTTGCGCTATAATGACAAGACCTATTGACTAATACTGAGGAGTTTGGTAAATTCTATCTTAAGTACTTTCATTTTTACGTGTGGAAATAAGATATGATTAAATACACTTGTTTTTATAATAACTATTATAACGCCTTTCATTATTAGCTGCCTATCTGGCAAACTACTCCCCAAATCAAAAAAATAAAACAAAAAGGATATAAATATGGAAAAAATAATCGGTATTAGACGGGAAGATAAAAACCAATGGGAGCGCCGCGTCCCCCTGGTTCCTGCGGATGTAAAATGGCTGAAAGAAAAGTATGGCATTAAGACGATAGTCCAGCCATCGACATTGCGTATATTCTCGGAAGCAGAATATACGGCTGCCGGGGCGGAAATCTCGGAAGATTTGAGCAGCGCCAGTGTAATCGTGGCAGTCAAAGAGATTCCCATCCATCTGTTTGAAAAAGATAAAACCTATTTGTTCTTTTCACATACGATCAAAGGTCAAGCCCATAATATGCCCATGCTGAAACGCATGATGGATTTGCAATGCAACTTGGTAGATTATGAACGGGTCGTCAATGAAAAGAACCAACGGCTGATTTTCTTCGGTCATTACGCGGGTCTGGCTGGCATGATCGAAACCTTGCACGCTTACGGCCAAAAAATGAAACTGCGGGGCTACGCTTCTCCGTTTGAAAAAATCAAACAAGCCTACCAATACGCCTCCCTGGAAGAAGCCAAAAAAGAAATCGCGGCGATCGGCGCTGAAATTGATGAAACCGGGTTCCCCGATGGGTTGGCACCACTGGTGGTTGCGTTCACTGGTTATGGGAATGTGAGCCGGGGTGCGCAAGAAATATTTGACCTGTTACCACACAAGGTGATGTCCGCCCATGTTCTGGATGAAATGTATGAAAATTTCTCCGGCGATACCCTCAATCTCTATAAAATAGTGTTCCGGGAAGAAGATATGGTCCGACTGAAAGAACCCAATGGGTTACCTTTTGACCTGCAAGATTACTACTACTACCCGGAAAAATACGAGTCTCGCTTCGAGAATTTCCTGCCTTATATCAACATCCTGATCAATTGTATTTACTGGACGCCGGATTATCCAAGAATGGTAACCAAGAAATATTTGCAGAATGAATGTATCTTACGTTCGAATCCCACGTTGAATGTGATTGGCGATATAAGTTGTGATATTGCGGGTTCTGTTGAGATTACCCATAAATGCACGTATCCTGATAGTGCGACTTTTACCTATTTTGGAGATACGGATAGTTTTGTGGACGGGACAGAGCGTACTGGTGTGACAGTGATGGCTGTGGACAATCTGCCCTGTGAATTTCCCGCTGAATCGTCCAATGCGTTTTCACATATACTGGTGAACTACATGGATGGTCTGATGGCCGTGGATTTTCAAAAGGAGTTGCCGCAACTGAACTTGCCCGCCCCGATCCATGAGGCATTAATTCTGCACAAGGGTGTTTTGACGCCCGAGTATGACTATATGAAGGAGTTTATACATTAAATGAATACCAAAGCAAAAACAAAAATACTGGTACTGGGTTCTGGGCTGGTCAGTCGTCCCGGCGTGCGCTACTTATTGGCGCAAAAACATTTGCAAGTGCATGTGGCTTCCAATCAACCGGAAATTGCCGCGGAACTGGTGAACGGGTTTGCATACGGAACCTCGCAGTACCTGGATGTGATGGACACCGAGTTTCTTACCCGTCTGATTGAGGCCAATGACATTATTGTCAGCTTGTTGCCCTGGGTATTGCATGTGCAGGTGGCGAAATTATGTTTGCACGTGGGGCGACATATGGCGACTACCTCGTATGTCAGCGAGGAGATGCGTCACCTGGATGAGGGTGCCCGGCAAAAGGGATTGTTGTTCTTAAATGAGATGGGTGTGGACCCAGGCATGGATCATATGTCGGCGATGAAAATTATTGACGAGGTGGCTGCAGAAGGGGGCAAGGTACGGCATTTTTATTCTATTTGCGGTGGTTTGCCTGCGCCGCAGGACAACGATAATCCCTTTGGCTACAAATTTTCTTGGAGTCCCAAGGGTGTTGTGTTGGCTTCGAGAAATTCCGCCAAGTTCTTGGAGAATGGACAGATCGTGGACATTCCCGGCCAGGACCTCTTCGTGCGCTATCGTATTGAAGAAGTGCCCCCTTTGGGAACATTTGAAGTGTATGCCAATCGCAACTCCTTGCCTTATAAAGATTTTTACGGCTTAAAGGATGCGGCAACAATCATGCGTGGCACCTATCGTTATCCGGGTTGGTGTGACACGTTGAAGAAGATTGTGGACCTGGGTTTAGTGGATGATACGCCAGTGGCCCATTTAAAAGGAAGCACCTACAGTCAAATGATGGCGGAACTGGTAGGTGCGACAAAAGGCGATGATATTGAAGCGAAAACTGCGGCCAAAATCGGACAGGTGAAAGGTTCGCCGGTGATGTTGCGGTTGCGTTGGCTCGGTTTGTTCAGTGATGAACCGTTGCCTGATTTCGACAATCACCTGGATATTTTGAGTCAGCGTATGCAGGAAAAGATGTGCTATCAAAAAGGTGAGGTAGACATGTTGTTGTTGCGCCATAAATTCATCGTTGAAAACAAGGATAAAACGACTGATATGATCACTTCGACGTTGGTGGATTACGGGATTCCTTACGGGGATTCTTCTATGGCGCGGACTGTCAGTTTACCGCTGGCTATCGGGGTTTCTGCAATGGCAGCGGGTAAAATTCCTTTAACTGGCGTGCAGATTCCCACAACCAAGGTGATTTATGAACCGGTGTTAAAAGAACTGGCGCAATTGAATATTAAAATGGCAGAAGTACGTGTGCGGCTGCAATCCTGACCGATTGTAGTATAAGACTGATGAAGATACAGAAAACCGGGGCCGGAGCGGGTGGTGAACGGGTCGCGGCCCGGTTTCTGGAACAACATGGCTATGATATTTTGAAGCAGAACTATCAGGTTTCTGGTGCCGAGGTGGATTTGATTGCCTTAAAAGGGGATATGGTTGTTTTTGTGGAAGTTAAAACCCGGGGCACGGATGATTATGGCATGCCTGAGGAATTTGTTGATCGTCATAAACGAAACAGGTATATCCGGGCTGCCAAAATTTTTACTGCCGATGATCTGTATATCAATTGTTATGTCCGGTTTGACATTATTTCTATTCTTTACAAGGCCAATGATATCGTCATCAATCACATCCAACACGCCTTTGAAGAGTCCTAGGGGGGGACTGCGTCCCCATTTATTATGTCACCTTTGTTAATTTGTTTATATTTGAAACGGCGGGTTGAGTTCGGAAAATAGTAAATGCTTTTGGAAGTCCAGAAACCTTTTCGCGAAAAGGTTTTTGGCCGCCGGAGGCATATTGAAGGAGTAATTGAATGCCTGAGTTGAGACGAGATGTAGTGACTGGAGTATGGGTGATTGTGTCGCCAGAACGGCAGGTGCGTCCGCAGTATTTTAAATCTGTGGGCAGCGATGGGTTGTTGCCTGGGGATTGTCCGTTTTGTGCGGGTAATGAAAAAATGACGCCGCCGGAAATATACGCGTTGCGGGGAAATGGGAGCCTGGCCAACTTGCCGGGTTGGCAATTGCGAGTGATTCCGAACAAATATCCCGCCTTGCGTGTGGAGGGGCAATTAAATCGCCGGGGGGAAGGATTCTATGATAAGATGAACGGCATAGGCGCCCATGAAGTGGTGATTGAAACTCCTTTTCATCAAATCGGTTTGGATGAGTTACCTGTGGCGGCTGTAACCGATATTTTGCGCACGTTTAAGTATCGTCTTGCTGATTTGAAACAGGATTTCCGGTTCAAGTATATCCAGGTCTTTAAGAATTGTGGGGACAAGGCTGGCGCTACGATTCCGCATCCGCATTCGCAGATTGTGGCGTTGCCGGTTGTGCCTGAAGCGATAAATGACAGGCTTAATCGGGCGCAAGATCATTTTTATGTCAAGGAACGCTGTATTTATTGTGATATCTTGAATCAGGAACTTGATTATGGGCGGCGGGTTTTGTGTGAGAACAGTGACTATGTTGTTTTTGCGCCTTTTGCAGCCACGTTTCCTTTTCAATTGATGATTTATCCCAGGCGGCATTGTGCGGCATATGAGGCTACCGATGAGTTACGGCTTCATTTGTTGGCTGAAATTTTACAGGACGGGTTGACGCGGCTCAATCGCGTATTAAATCGCCCTGCTTATAACTTGCTGTTGCATAATAATCCGTTTGATCGTGATGCGACCTCTTATTTTCATTGGCATATTGAGTTGGTGCCCGTGATTTCTGGGACTGGTGGTTTTGAATTGGCCACGCAATCCTATATTAACGCTATCCCACCCGAAGAAGCTGTGGAAATACTCAAAAAGCAATAAATCAAATGGAAATAATAGGTAATAGATGAGACAAAGAAAAAAACTTCCCCACGAATTTCGCGAATTAACACGAATATATCGGGAAAAAAACGTCAGTCTGCCCAGGGCTAAAAATTGGGCCCAACTAATTCGCCCCGGACAAACTGACCTGTGAGTTTACGAATCGTTCATATCATAGATTATGAAGTGCTCCGTTTTGTGATTATTCCTGGGTCGTGGCGGTTGGAGCCATGCGTGATGGCTCCGTGTCCGTTTCGGTAGACTTGATTTTCGCGTAGCGTTTTCTCAGGTCATTGCGAATGGCAGTGGCACCCGGAGCGCCAGCGACAGCAGCCGCTTTGATATAACCGTAAAACTTTCGCGCTGCCATTAAGGTATTGGCACCTACCAAAAAATAACTGTCTTTCATCTTTTGGAGTACAGGCCGGGTGATTTCTATGAGTTGGCGTAATTTATTCGCCAGCTCATAATCTCTTTTAAAATCAATCATATCGCTGCACGGGGGGATCAAGTCTGGGCGATCCGTTGAATAGGTCATCGTCTTGTCGACAAATGCCACCGATTTGTCACCCAGCTTACTCAATCTCTGGTTCTGCTCCATGGTCAGATTGATAGTAAATCCCAATTCTGCATCCATGCCTTTAACACACTGTACTATCCGATCATACTGCTCGGCTGTCATTTCGTAATTAATTTCTGTTTTGTTCATTATTGAAAACCTCCATTTGTTTTCATTTTTTTCATTTTTTTTTACGACTTAGCTAAATCTGTTTTTTTTCTACTGTTTCGTTAACGTTAACGTGAAGCTGTATTATATACCATTCCAAAATTTTTACAAAACGGTCACAACGACAAGTGGGAAAACTCTCGGCGGTGATTTTTGGACCCATTTTAAAGATTTGTTTAACAGTGCGGGTTTCGGGATTTTCAAAAAAAATAAATTTTGGAAGATTTTGACCATCGGCAAAAAAAGTACTCACAAAATATCGTTTAATTTTACCACAAAATAAAGAAATTCTATCTATTATCCGCATTCATTTATAAGTTTTTGGATTTTATAGTGAATCAGGTATTGACACTTCTTTTAATTTATAGTAATATTTTTCCCATGGATAAGGTACGTAATAAAATAGATTTTGCATTGCTAATATGTTGTCATGTCGTTGGCATGACTCGTCGCGAGATAGCAGAGCTGTCCGTGGCCAGTCTTGCAGAATACATGCGTATGAGTGTAAGTTCCGTGTATACTCATTTCGAGAAAGAGGCATTGGTGGATATGACCCCGGCGGAATTTTTATTGAAGATTAAACTCGTTTTGGCAGAGCGAGAGATGATAAAAAATCCATATATAACTGTCAGGGAATTATCCCGGATGTTAGGATTTGCCAGTGAGCGCCATTTTATCCGTTTATTTCGGGAGATACGGGGTTTTACACCAGGAAAGCTATTATTCGATCTTCGCCATGAACTCAAGCAAAAAAGGGAATATGATCGTGAGCGAAAAGCCAAATCTCGGCAGTTACGGAAAACCTTACACCAAAACCATTGAGTATTGTGCTCATTTGTAAATAAATTCCCCGATTTTCCGGAAATTTTGCCCTCCAGCCTGATTCGCAAGTGAATTAGGGTCAGTGATGACTGAATTAGAGTCAAAAAAGTGCAAATAGGGTAAACGATGACCGATTTTCATGTAAATTTTTCCTCAAAGGGTCAACGATGACCCTCGGAGGGACATCGTTGACTGATTTAGATAGAATTCAGTGCAAATTCGTATCATTTTGACCGATTTTCAGTCGTGGATGACCGATGGCGGACAATTTTGTCCGACAAGGGACAATGATGAATGATTTTCAGTCAGTGGTGACCGATGGCGGACAATTTTGTCCGACAAGGGACAATGATGAGTGATTTTTTGT
>CAZCVI010000022.1:64532-89917 GCA_964502145.1 uncultured Clostridia bacterium | reverse complement strand
GATATTTTACTCCATCTAAAAGAAAAAAAAAGGTGTGGTTCCCTAAGCGCTTACAATGCTTTCATTGATTTTTTAACTAAAAAAACGTAAATAGGAGTGCGTAAAATGAAGAAATTATTTTCTATCTGTCTTGTGATCTTTTTTTCCCTTATCGTAGTGAACTGCGGTTCCAGCGACTTAACCTCTGAAAAAGCCAAAGATTTGATCAATAGTGAAATCGATGTCATCGTCAACAGAGTTAAAGAGGCCAATAAAGACCAACTGGACGAAGAGACCCTGAAAGAGAGTGTTAAAAAAGTGGCTGAACTGAAAGAGAAAATTAAAGTGGAAGGGGTTCGCAAAGATGGCGACTCATTTATTGCAAAAATTAACGTTGCAAATGGTAAAACCAGTGATGTGGTTGAGCTGAAGTTCAACAAGTACGACTCCGGCTGGAAAATCGATGAACTGAAAATACCCTCCGGCAACTGGGTGTCCAAAGAAGAGGTTTTGGGAACATTGGAACACAACCGGAAACGTGTACTATTTAGGGAATTCTTTAGGGACAAGATAGGAGCCACCATGGGCGATATGAAGAGTATTGGCATGGCTATCGAATCCTATATTACAGACAACTACTTTGCACCTCAAGTAGCAGACCTCCGGGAAATGCAGCAACTCCTGATACCATTCCATACCAAGGTCTTAGCCCAAAAAGACGCCTGGGGTAATAATTTTCATTATAAACACGGCGATACCGGCACGGATAAACAGGATTTCTATTGGATCGGCAGCGGCGGTAGCGACGGCAAATTCGAAGGCTTCGACCAAACAGGAACCTATGAGTATGAAAAAGGCAAAGATATCATTTTTCATAACGGAAACTTTACCTACAGCCCAAATATAAAATAAGAAAAAACCGGGCCGGTGCTTTATTTTTTTACTTTTTTTTTGTTCAAGAAATGGGGAGGCTTTTGCTTGTGATGGTGGGAATGATAAAAGCGGGCGGGACGCCCGCGTTCCCAGGAAAAGATTGCCAGCCGCCCAGTTTCCTTCCGTTTTATCCTGGTCATCCGTTAATCCCACGCATCACGGTTCAGAAACTTTCTCTTCCTATTTGCGGGATTAATAATCTGGGTATCGTGCCACTTTCATGCAATGGGAATAAAATAAAGCGGCGCTCCGTCACATGCCGCCTCTACTATGTCCCTAATTGGAGATAGAATCAGTCATGGATTCGGTGGTCATTCATTGGATGCAGACGGGATAAAATGGGTTTAAAATCTTGAACCCCTTTAAAAACCAACAGCCCAAAAAAACTGGGATAAGACTGCCAACGGGAAGCGGATTATATTGTTTTTTGAGGAAATAATATGGATACTAATAACATAAACGAGCCGTTCGAAATCACCAGGAAAGACGTCGAAAACTATGTAAAGATGCAAGTATACACGGAGTTGACTTTGATAAAAGAGAAGCTGGCACTGTTTGAAATCAAATACAACTGCAATTTTCTTCTATTCGAAAAATCCGTCACCACAGCGGCAGAGGAAAACTTCGAGCAATGGGATGACTATATGGAATGGAAGGCCTTTTATAACAAATACAACCGTTTAAAAAAGAAAGTCGCTTAGGTTCAAATGGAACATATCTTCCGACTGCTTTCAGCCAGTGGTATCATTCAAGAGTATGAAGTCTTGAATCTTTTGCAAGATGAAAACTTCTACTATTTAAAAATAAAGGCATTGATTCGCGGCGGGAGTCTTCTCCACATAAAAATTTATCTTTCGGATAAGGAATATAATTATGCCTCCTCAAAAATATCTCCTCAGGAAAATGCCGGTTCATGAAAAAAACAAGTTCCATCCGGGCTTCACTTGTATGTTTTTGCCGATAGCAGGCAGAAAATATCTGGTTAACGCTCCAAAACCTTTATTAATTCATGTTTTTGGGGCGACCTTTTTAAATTACTATTCTACCTGGGATGTTTCCCAGAACTGCACGAAATCCTGGGTAAAGGTTTTATAGTCATTAAAAAGGAAAGTACGCGTCCGGGGGGAATCGCCGAAAGGTTCCATTTTAATGGTGGAAGGCAAGTTCAGTTTAGCGGACAATTTTCTGCGACTCTCCTCGGTGTCGGCGAATTGGATGATAACCCGGTCCTGATAGACATCGACCTCGTCAAAATGGTATTTCCGGGTCAATACGCGGATGGTGCCGGCGAAAAAGATTTTTTCGATGCTGGCATGAGGACGCCCGTAACGATCAGCCATTTCAGTACGCAATTCCTCGATACGTTCAAAATCCTCGGCCTCGAGAATGCGGCGGTACAAGGTGATACGCTCGGCACTGTTCTTAATATATTCGGCTTCAATGGAATAGGAGAAATGAATGTTGATCTTTCCCTCTTTTTGCCGTTCCACTTCGCCCTTGAGCTCTTTGATGGTGTCTTCAAGGAGCTGATGGTAGTAGTCGAAGCCAAGAGCTTCAATATGGCCATGCTGCTTATTGCCCAACAAGGAACCCGCACCGCGTAACTTGAGATCGAATTCAGCGAGTTTATAACCGGAACCAAGATCAGCAAACTCGCGGATAGCATTGAGACGGGCCTTGGCTTTGTCGGTAATACTCATGGTTTTCACGAGGAAATAGGCATAAGCCTGCCGCGAACTACGACCAATCCGCCCGCGCAACTGGTAAAGCTGGGTCAAACCAAAACGGTCGGCATCAATGATGATCATGGTATTCACACAGGGAATATCTATGCCATTCTCTATAATGGTGGTAGAGAGCAACACGCGGTACTTCTTGGTAATAAACTCCATCAAATCGGTCTCAATCTTCTGGTTGTCCATCTGGGCATGGATAACCACGGAAGAAATCTGCGGGAGCCAATGTTCCAATTCCTTTTGAAAGGTGTAAATCTTATCAATATTATTGTACACGATAAAAACCTGCCCGTCCCGTTCGGTTTCATTCAATATGGCGGAAATAATAATCTCCTTGGAATAATGGCCCACAAAATTTTTAACAGCCAAACGTCCCAGGGGCGGAGTGCGAATGGTGGAGATGTCTTGCAATCCAGCCAGAGATAATGATAATGTCCGGGGAATAGGAGTGGCGGACATGGACAAGACATCGATGTCCTCGCGCATCTTTTTGAGTTTTTCCTTCTGGAACACACCAAAACGTTGCTCTTCATCAATAATATAAAGCCCCAACCGCTTGAACGTGACAGCCGCCGAGATCAGCGCGTGGGTGCCAATCACAATATCAATATTACCGGCAGCCAGTTCTTTATAAATCTCCTTTTTCTGTTTCTCCGAGACCATACGGGAAAGCATGGCAATGGAGATGGGATACCCGGCAAACCGCTTGGTAAAAGTGGCGTAATGCTGGAAAGCGAGAATCGTGGTGGGACAAAGAATAGCGACTTGACGACTATTGACGACGACCCGCAACGAGGCGCGCAAGGCCACCTCGGTTTTCCCGAAACTAACATCCCCGCAAATGAGACGATCCATGGGATACTCTTTTTCCAGATCAGCATACACATCCTTGATAGCCCGCTTCTGGTCCTGGGTCTCCACGTATTGGAACTCTTCCCCAAGCTTCATTTCTAACTCGTGGTCAGGGTGATAGGCGGTACCTTTGATGGCTTTACGCATGGCATAAAGTTCCAATAACTCGCGGGCGAAATGAACGATACTCTTCTGGGCCTTTTTCTTTTTGAGCGCGAAACTGTTCCCCCCCATTTTATCCAACTTGGGAATATTGCCTTCAAAAGAAGCGTATTTAGTCAATATATCAAGCTCGTACACGGGCACGTAAAGATACTCTTTCCCGACATACTCGATCTTTAAAAACTCGGTCACATGATTCTCAAAAGCGAGTTTCTTAAAGCCCACAAACTTGCCCACACCGTGGGTGCTATGCACCACGAGATCATCGGGCTGAATCTCATCCACCCATTGTTCGGATTTTAGCTGTTCTGTTTTTTCAGGTTTGGCAGGTTGCTCCACATAGTGGAAGTGCTTGTCAGCCAGAAAAACGGTACGTGTTTCTTTATTTTCAAACGAGTAAGGAATCTTGGCGGGGATAAAATCAAAAGGTTTGAACTCCTGTTCCAAAGCGTTGGAATTATCTTTATCGGAGAAAATAACGAGGCGGTAATGATCTTTTTGAACTTTTTCCCGGAGGGAACGCACATCCTCTAAGTTAAAGTCGGCGATACTTTTGGCTAATTTATGCCACTCCACGGGTTTGGAGATATTATCCCAGGTTTCCTCGATGCCGATCATTTTTTCCTCTTGAAAAGGGAAGGAAAAAAGTGCGCCGGGTGGGGCTAACCGTGGTTTCATATCGGTGTGATCATCTGTATGATCATCTGTGCCATCATCTGCGGGAGCTTCTGGGTCGTTGGGAGAAGAGATCATCTGGTAAATATCATCATAGTGGTGGAGTAGTTTATTAAACTCATCGGACACTTTTTTTTTATCCGATACGACCATCCGATAGTTGTTCAGCAGTTGGGTAAGGTAGAACATGTTTTTTTTATCGCTGGCAAAGTAGTCGGCGCAATCGGCGTAATTCAAGAAGAAGTGCGAGCGGGCCAACAGGGCGGAAGTGATTCGTTTGAGGGATTTTTGAGAATCGGGATCAAAGATGCGGATAGAGATGACGGTATCGCCCTCGATTTCGATGCGTAAGGGGCGGGGATGGTCAATGGGAAAAACATCCACGATACTACCGCGCCAAGCGATATCGCCTTGCTCCTCGACAACGGTGCGACCACGGTATCCCATGTCGGTCAACTTGCGGATCAGATCATCTCGGTCCAGCTCGGCATTAACTTCAATGCGTTGGAAAAAACCGGGGATATCTTCCCGCGCCTCAAGCTTTAAACTCAAGGCGGGAAGAGTGGTAATAATAATCTGGGGTTTATGCTCCAATACATCGGCCAACAATTTGATCTTGTTGCCCACGGCCAGGGGATCGCTCTGATTGTTGATATAAGGATCTTCAAAAGGAAGGGTATAATAACGGATGCTGGGTGTGGCAGAGGTCACCATTTGCAGCCACTGGCGAAGTTTGAGCGCTTTTTCCCTGAGGTTTTCGTTGACCCCCACGACCCAGATAAGGGAGTGACCGGGCGGGGCCAGCGAGTAAATACCCGCCACGGCCAATTCCACCAGGTCCCGGTCGATATTATCGATGCCGGTATAAGATGCAGATGCACCGGCTGTAATAACCTGCCTGAAACGCGGACCAAACACACTATCAATCATGGCAATGTCTTAAAACAATAGCTGATAGTCGGCTGGTTGCACCTGCATCTTTTCATTCACAATGTCTACTTACAACTTGAACCGGTTGACCAATTCGTTCAATTGCTGGGTATTGGAACTCATGCTCTTGCTGGTAGCGGATAACTCTTCCACCAGCGCGGCATTCTGGTTGATCACATTTTCCAGTTGCATGATGGCCTGGTTGATCTGTTCGACACCAGTGGATTGTTCCTTGGAACCCTGGGTGATTTCATTGATCTTGCTGACCAATTCTTTCATAATATCCATGATGGCGGCGAAGAATTGGGAGGTTTCAGTCACCAGTTGCATTCCTTTTTTAGAGGAGGCGACGTTTTTGGTGACGATATCGCGGATAGTTTTGGAAGATTCGGCGGTTTTTTGAGCCAGGTTACGCACTTCGGCAGCTACGACCGCGAATCCTCGACCCGCTTCTCCAGCCCTGGCGGCTTCAACGGCAGCATTCAAAGCCAATAAATTGGTTTGAAAACTGATATCGTTGATCACATTGATAATATTGTCGATCTTTTTACTGGAATCTTCAATCTCCCTCATAGTGGAGGTAACATTGTCCATCAAAGCTTTTTTGGTCAGCATATCGGCATTAAAATGTTCCAGTCGTTGCCGTACTTCCTCGGAGTTATCGGTATTCACTTTTACGATGGCGGTAAAGCCTTCGAGGGTGGTAGAGGTCTCGGTTATAGACGCGGCTTGCTCGCTGGTTCTGGTAGACAGGTCTTCACTGCCCGCAGAAATTTCTTTGGTGCCATTGTAGAGTTCCTCGCTAGAATCTTTGACCAGCAGCAAAATATCTTTTAACTTCTCAATGAATGCATTAAAATTGTTGGAGAGGCGACCGATTTCATCGTTTGATTTGATATCCAAACGGATGGTTAAATCTCCTTCACCCTCGGATAACTCTTGCATAATGTCGGTGGCATCAATGAGAGGTCTCACCATGCGGGCGATCATGACGCTACTGAGGAACCCGATGATCAGCAAGGAAACAAGACTGATCAACATCATATAGGATGTAATCTTGGCAGTGGCCAATTTCTGATTTTCCAGAGAGAGCGCGATGTTGAAGTAACCCAACACGTCTCCGCCCTCGCCCACGATTTTGGCGCTAAAAAACTGGCATGGTTCGCCCACGACTTCGCGATGGGTGATCATGAGTTTTTCTTTTTCTTTGCCGACTCTTTTGCCTTTAACATCTTTCCCGATTTTATCGAACTCAGCGGGATCAAAGGAGGCGGCGTAAATATCCAACAACTCCTTTTCAATATTCTGCTTCTTTTTTTCCAACTCTTTGGTGGATAAGTCCCGATCATCTTTTTCCAGTTTGGAGGCGGTAATTTTTTCGCCGAATACAATGCCCAACCGTTTTTTATCCTTGCCGTACACTTCGGCCAGAACCACGCCCTCATCCTTTTTCAGGTTGTTAATATTTCCCTTGCAGCTCTCGACATCGTCAAACATCAACGCTGTTTTTAATAATTCCGAGGTAATATTGGACAGTGCCATCCCTTTATTTTCCGCCATTTTACCAATTTCTGTAGAAGAAATAGAAATAGCCAGCAGCACCATCGCGACCAATACGACAATAAAACCGAGAAGAACTGGACCGACGATCTTCCACTGTAATTGACTTTTAAGTCTATAAAACAGACCTTCTTTCATTTTGGTAAACCCTCCTCTTTCTTTATGCGCTTGACAAAATAATCATCATTTTCTGTTGTTGATGTACTATATTCCATGTAATATATTCCATGTACTGTATACTTCAATAATACCATGAACGATTAAAAAATATTAAATGGACCACCATTCCGGCTGACCATTTAATAAGTTTATTATATTCATATATACAATCTATATATACCCAAAATAATACTTTTTGTCAAATCCAAGGGGCTGTTTTTTTAAGATAAGCATTATTGGGTGGCTTATCTTTTCCACGTGGTGTCCAGGGAGCTATCGTTTAAAAAAAGCCCCCGGACATCACAATCATAAGGTTAACAGTCGCCCTTTTACATTAAGCAGCGCATGTAAAACGACACAGCGATTAATTCATTGAACCTACGACAACAGTAATTTGCAAGAAATTGGCGGGAAATTCTGTGCCCTGCTCTTTTACATTGGCAATATTAATTACGATTTTTGGTTTACTGTCGAGTACTTTAAATGAAATAGCACCGCCACCGGCCAAAACGCCATCTTCGGTCTCGCAAAACATCAGTGCTTTGGCTTCAACGGCTTTGGCTGATGTGGCCTTATATTGAGCGGCCCAATCCTTGCTCACGTAAATAATTTTGTACTTGGACACGTCTGCGGGGGAAGCCATCTTTTCCACTACAAAACCTTTTCCCTTGACCTTTAAATCAGCTTCGCCTTTTAATGCCTTGATGAATGCATCAGAAGAGACGCCAATTTTTATGGGATCGCCGAACCTGTCAAAATTCCGATCCATACTGAGTATCTTTAACATCAACTTCACCTGTAACTCATGGGGAACATCCTGCGCATAGGTATTAAAACCCATGATCAGCAACACGGCAAATAATAAAACTATCTTCGTTTTCATGGAACCTCCTTTTCTTTATAATAAAATATACAATCTCACGACTCAATCTCACAACTCAATCTCATCGTTAAGCTAAATCACTATACACAGTCCTAAGACATCTATGGTTATACCTAATTCGGAATGGGATGTCAACTGGAAAATGAAAAAAGTTTGCAATTAATATGAGAATTTAAAATTCCACCAATGTTTTAAGAACCTTCAAGGCGCTGCTGGTGTTTTTGACGTGATGAACACGGATGATGGCGGCACCGTTCAAGATGGCGACAAGATTGGCACACAGTGTTTCCGCTTCCCGCAGTTTCGGGTCGGGTTGACCCGTGATAGCCCCCAGGAATGATTTTCGTGACAGTCCCATCAGGATGGGTAATGCGAACTCTTTAAACTCTTCTAAGCGGCGGATAATTTCGATATTATCCCGCACATTTTTTCCAAAGCCGATACCGGGATCAATGAGTAATTTTTCTTTCTTAATTCCCTTGGTCAAGGCGAAGTTAATACGCGCGTGGAAATACTCTTTTAATTCCTTGATCAGGTCAGCATAAAAAGGATCTTTTTGCATGTTCTCGGGTGTGCCTTTGATATGCATCAGGATCACGGGGACATTGAGTTCAGCAATGGTATCGGCCATATTACTGCTAAACGAGAGTGCGGAGATATCATTGACGATATCGGCCCCGGCTTCAACGATGGCGGTTCTGGCAACCTGTTCTTTATATGTATCGACAGAAACAATCACGCCGAATTCATTTTTGATGGTTTTGATAATGGGAACGATGCGATCAATCTCTTCATTGGCACTAACCGCACGTGCGCCGGGCCGGGTGCTTTCGCCACCCACATCAATGATAGTGGCCCCGTCCTTGACCATCTTTGCAGCCTGCTTGAGAGCTGCGCCTTTTTTAAAGAATGTATTGCCATCGGAGAAGGAATCGGGGGTCATGTTTAATATGCCCATGATGGCGGGTGATTCCAACTCGACGAAACGGTCGCGTAGGTACAACTTTAAATTGTCTTTGCTGCTGGGAGTTTTAATCATTCCCTTGTGCCCCGCCAATACGCACGAGATGCTCGGCTTCCACCCAGCCTGCGATATCGGCGGAAGCGGATACCTGCAACCAGCGATCATTGCTGCTGGAACCAATAACCCTGACTTCGAGGCCACTGTTAACCTTGAATAATATGGTATTGTTTTCCCCTGGTCCACTACGTAATGGAGTGGCGGCGGCGGTGATCACGGCGATGTTACGTTCCTGGTATTTGCCAACGCGATAGATATGGTAACCCGCTATCAGCACCAAAAACACGAGGGAAAAGGCTATTCCATACATCACCCAGCGGCGTTTCCCGTGGGAGAACGAGTAAAAAAGAAACGCATTAAAAATCAACACGGCTATAAAAAGCAGAATAGAAAGGACATTAAGGGACACGAGCGATTCAAGCCGCAATACCAAACGGGTGATAAAATCGGGCTTGGGAACGACAATTTTGTCATTCAAGCGTTTGTTGACAATGTCGATATTTTTTTCTATGGCGGGTTCAAAGGGTTCGAGGCGTTTGGCTTTGAGATAATAAATTTTGGCCTGGACCCATTGACCGAGCTTGAAATAACAATTACCGGTGTTGTAAAAGAGTTTCCAATGGCTGCCATTTTTTTCAATCCGCTGGTATAAGGATAGGGCTTGGTCATAATTCCCTTTTTCATAGAGGCGGTTGGCCTCATCGAAGCTGGATTGGGAAATATCCGCGGCTGACATGGGTAAAGGCAATCCACCGGCCAATACCAGCCAGACTAATATCCCCCATATAAGTGGTAGAACAGGGATACATTTAACTCGTTTGTTTGGTTTCATGTGCTTATTTAATCCTGTTATCAATACGTTTTAAAATGTCGATCAACGTGTTTATGTCATGTTTTAATTGGTTTTCGGCTGTGCCACGGGAGGCGGAAAGTTTACCGGGGGCAAAGCGCGAGGATTCGGACTCGCTTTTTAAGCGGATGAAGGTCTTCACATCGCCATCGGCCACGCCGTATTTGGCTAACAATTGATCTATGCCCTGGTTGGTGAGGGCGGACAAGCCAACCCCGGTTTTTTCCTTGAGGTAGTTTTCCAAGATGGCTGAAATCTCACCGGCATCACGAACATGGTGCAGAGCGTCCACGGCACGATTTAGCCGCTTTCGACCTAATAGTTTCACATTGTTGGTGATGAAAGGGTCAAAAACAAAAATCTTGAAAAGGTACAAGAGATTCAAGATAAAAGGAATCAATAAGAGAAGGGTGAAATATTTCGACAAATAATAATTTTTATCCTGGTTATAGATGGTTCCATTCTGGATAAAATCAATATCTTCACCGGTTTTGATTATTTCTGTTCTGAGCACAGTTTCCGCGCTATCTTGTTTTTCTTTGATACCGGTCACAGTGATAGGGATGGGTTGACTATTTTGAGTAACTACCGTTCCTTGGGCGGGATCGAAATATTTGAATTGGAGGGCAGGAATAGTAATCGCACCGGATTTTTTAAACGCGATGGGTACTTCGGCTTCGACAAAACCGGAGATACCGCTATCTTGGAAGGAGACATCGCGTGATAATTTGGCGGGATAAACCCTGAAATCATCATTGCTGGGAATATCGGGTGGGGTGATGGTTTTAACGTTCCCGTTCCCGGAAATTTTTATTTTAAGGGTTAATATATCGTTGACGTTCACCTCGTTTCTGGCGGGGTGGACTTCGAGGAAGAATCGGCCCACGGGTAATCCTGTAGCACCAGGGGGCAGGTCCATCACTTCGATGGCCAAGGGCGCGGTAGAGCGATAAATGGGTTGGGGATTGGAAAAGATGCCAAACGCATCTTCGCGGAGAGCGGTTTCAAATTTTAATGAAGGAATCGCAACGCGACCTATATTGGTGGGAAATAAAGCGGCTTTACGAATCTGGTACACGAGGGTCCTTTTCCCTTCAATGACTCTTGTTTCACCTTCAATTGACTGGGTTTCAGGGAACCACTCCTGCCAGAACCCGGCGAGGGATTTATCGGAAACCATATTAACGGTGCGCAGTTGGTTGCGGGTGAAGAGCAACACTTTGAAGACGAGTTGTTCGCCTTTATACACTTTTTGCTTGGAAGCAACGGGAACAACACGGATATCGATTTCCCTGTCGCGGGGTTGTCGGGAGGGGGAGGAAAAAAAATCATCCTGGTCGAAGATGGAAGGCATGCGGCGTTGTTGGGGTTGCTGATGAGGGGCTAAACTGCCTTGTACGACTGTCACTTTAAAGGGTTGGGTTTTATATTCTTTGCCTTGGTAAGGATAGGTTACAGGCGGGAGGGTAAAGGTGCCCACTTTTTCAGGGGCGAGGTAATATATAAAATTGGTATAATAAGAGGAGACACCATTAATAAAGCGAAACTCGGTACTTCGCGACGACTGTCTGATATTGAACCCGCTAAGAGCGGACAAATCAGGTTCGGATGGGTTATTGATCCCTTTGAAGGTAATCGTATATAGGAGGGTATCATCCAGTCCGATTTTTTCTGAGCCAATACTGGCTGTAACTTCTATATCGCTGCTGTTTTGCGCTGCCAAGGGAATACTGCACGGGAGACATAAAATCAGCGCACATGCAATAATAATAAGTATTGCGAAAACATGCCGTTTTAGGGCGGAGGGATCACCAATCTTTCTCATTTTTGACTACACCGGCTCCTTTTGATTTTGCTTTTTTTTGTTGTTCTTTTTCCTGTTGGGTCAGGTATTGCAGAATATCCTGGTGTTTTTTCTCTTTCTGCTGCTGGTCCTGTTGTGGGTCTTGTTGTGGGTCTTGTTTATCTTTTTGTTGATCTTTCTGGTCTTTCTGCTGATCGTCTTTTTTATCTTGTTTTTGTTGTTGCTGCTGTTCTTGCATTTTTTTCAATGTCAATTCGTAATTCTTTTTCAGGTCCATATCAGATGGGTTCAGAACGAGGGCTTTTTTATAATTCGTCAGGGCTTTTTCGTATTGATCGGTCCGATAAAACGAGTTCCCCAGGTTATAAAATAAATCCTGTTTTGAAATAGCCGATTTTTTGGCAGCTTTTTCCGGGTCGATCTGGGAAAACTCGGCCAATGCTTCCTTGTACTTTTTCATCTGGTACAATGCGGCAGCGGTATTGTTTTTTAATTGGGGCATATCGGGGTTGATGCCACGGGCGGACATAAATTGTTCCAATGCAGCCTCGTATTTTTTTTCCCGGTAGGCTTTGACACCCTGGAGGTTTTTTTTGGCGGCGGGCTCAAACCAGTGCCAAAACACAAGGAATGGCACTAACAAGATAATCATTAATTTTTTAATCATCAACTCTCTTTCCATGTTAACCTCTTTTCCGTCAACATCATTTCAGTGAGAAGTAATATTATACCAAGAATTAACGGGATGTGGAACCGTTTTATTTTTTTTAATTGTACTCTTTTTTTGAGTACGGAACGTTCGAAGTTTTTGAGGTCCTTGACAAAAGTATCTATGGCCGCGGCATCGGTGAGCCGGAAATATTGCCCACCGGTCTGCGAGGCGACCTGCACGAGGGTATCTTCATCCAGTTTTGTTTTTACAATATTTCCTTGCTTGTCTTTTTTCCAATCGACAAACCTGCCGTCTTTATCTTTGATGGGAATAGGTGCGCCTGTCGCAATGCCAATGCCGACGGTAAATATAATTATACCCTGCTCTTTGATGGCGGGCAAGAATTGTTGCCATTTCTTTTCCTGGTCCTCGCCATCGGTAATAAGAATCAGGAGTTTTCGTTCGTTTTTGGCGATTTTGAACGTTTTTAGGGCCAGTTGGAACGCGGGTTGGAAATCTGTTCCCTGTTGTTCGGCGGGACTGATTTGGCTGGTTTCTACCATCATTTTAAAGGCGGCATAATCAATGGTCAGGGGGCATTGGATATAAGCAACCCCGGAAAAATTAATCAAACCGATATAATCGGTTTGCAACTGCTCGATAATACTGTCAATCAATTGTTTGGCTACTTCTAAACGATTGGGAACAAGATCCTCGGCATTCATGGAGTTGGATGTATCCAATAAGAAGACCATTTCTACGCCCCTCACGTCAACATTCTCGAACGTTTCACCCCATTGGGGACCGGCCAGAGCAGTGATAAAACAAATCATGGCGAGTGTGACGAGAGCGGCTTTAAAAAAATCGATCTCACCGCCGCTACGAAATCCGAGACGCTTATAAGCGTCCAGGGAGATAAACCCTTTCAAAAGGGTTTTCTTCTTTCTATAATTATAGAAAGAAGCCAAAACAAATAAAATAACCAGTACGAGCAAAAAAAAGGCCTCAGCGTTTGAAAAACTCATTGCTATACACTCCTAATTCACAAGTCCAAAGAATGATTATATCAAATTTCAGTGCTATTTTACACTATAAAAACAGAAAACTTTGAAATTTTCAAAAAAAGAATATTCTTTTGTTTAATAATTTGGTATAATACAGGGTTATAGAACTATCCGCAACCAAAAGGTGCAAGTAGAATGTCAAAATAAATTAAATTACTGGAGCTGCTGAATGGGTGGTGCGTCACAAGTAGGAGTTGAAACGTTGTCAAAGATGTTGGCCCGGGTAACGGGAGGTTTTGGTGATTACCTGACCCCCACGGGATTGGCGTATATCAGCAGGGATAGTTACGTGCTAGAACATCCCGAACATGCAGGTTTAATGGGTGAAACTGAAATCTTAAAAAAGATGGCAGCCACTGACCGCCACGGGGGCATCATGATCTACGGTGATGGCGGTATTGGCAAAACCCGATTGATGTTGGAACTGGGATTACTGGCGGAAAAAGAGGGCTGGATGGTTTATTATGTCCATCACACCTTAAAAAACCTCGGGGAACTGGACAAATACCTGCTGTCAGGAAAATCTTATTTATTATTGTTCGATTCGATTGAAAGCCACCCTCTTTTTTCAGCGGATATTTGTGATAAACTGGCCGGAATTGCACCGAATGCCAATGTTAAAATTATCGGAAACTGCCGTAATATATATTCTTTTGCCTCTTCCTACCCACAATCCAAAGAGTTGCAGACGGTGGAATTAACCTTAAAGGGAAAGGAAGACGATGTGGCGTTTAACGATCACGTGGTAGAAGAAATTCTCAAGGGTTCGCAGGTAAATTTTCAGGTTAGCAGTGAGTTGTATTTGATTCGTCCGGCTTTTGCTGTTTTCCTGCGTTACCAACACGAGAAATTCCCGGCCAACACGGCTCTTGTCGCGGCACAAAGTTCGCAACCGCCACTGCAATGGCTTAAATCAAGACTGGCTTCGAGCCTGGGAAAAAAATCCTTCGATGAGTTTTACCAGGACAAAGAACTGCTCTACCTATTATTTATTTTGCCTGTTAAAGGTGCGGTGGCAAAAGCGATTTATGCCCGTTATGGGAATGTGATTGACTGCTTGGAACAAACAGGGTGGGTGGAAAAGAGGAAAATCACGGCCAGTACCTTCAGTATCCACGTGGTCCATAACTCGCTGGTGGATAAGTTATTGATGCACTATTTGGAAAACTACCTGGAGAATTTGGAAGCAGAAATTATTACTATTTTCCGCTTTGCATTGGCTAACGATGCTTTTTCGAGTTGTCTTATGGCATTTGAACGGGAAGCGGGGCATAAATGCTTGAAAAACAAGGGCATCATGTTCTCGGATATCTTTTCCGTTATTATCATGGAAGAGCACAAGAATATGAACAACCCGGGTCAATTGGTCACGACGTTATTGATGGGCGAACCTTTTAAGATAAGGTTGATGGCCTGTCATCCCAAGTTTTTTGCCCCACATGTGTCTTCCTTGGATTTTGGTCTGCGACTGAGTTTCAAGATGAATTATTTCTCCAAGAGCGAGATACCGGACGATATTTATGAACATGTTAATGCGCTATTTAAAGCGTGGTATAAAAATAATCGTACTTTTCTCTCCCATAAAAAAATCTCGGTCCGGATGTTAATCGCCTATATTTTATTTTTTGGCACGGAGAGTTTCTGGTTGGGCACGAGTGATACGCTGGAAACATTTGTAAAGAAGTGGTTGCGCAAACACGGGGAAGAACCGGAAGCGGAATTATTGCTTTCTGCCTGGTTAAAGGCGGGGGGTGACTGCGAGGCAGTGGAAAAATATTTAAAGAAGTGGTTGAAAAAATATCCGGGCGATCTGGAAGCAGAATTTTTAATCGTGGCTTGGTTAAAAGCGGGTGGGGAACGTGAGCATGTCGAGAGTGAGATTCAAAATTGGCTGGCTGCTCACGCGGAAGAGATTAAAACCGAGTTTCTAATCGCCGAATGGCTGAAATCAGGGGGACAGTGTGACGGGGTAGAAAAAGCACTGGTTCAATGGTTGAACAAGTACCCGGAGGAAATGGAAACAGAGTTTGCACTGGTAGCCTGGTTGGATGCGGGGGGTAACCGTGCGGTAGTGGAACCCTATCTGGTCCATTGGCTGGAAAAATTCCCGGAAGAGAAAAAAACCCAGTTCGTGATTGTCTCCTGGTTGAATGCGGGGGGTGAAAAACAAGTCGTGGCGGATTACTTAATACGTTGGTTGGCACGATACCCGGAAGAACGGGAGAGCGAATTCGTGATTGTCTCCTGGTTGAATGCGGGGGGTGAAAGAGATATCGTGGCAGATTACTTGTCGGGCTGGCTGGTGAAGTACCCGGAAGAAATGGAAGTGAGTTTTGTGATTACCTCCTGGTTGGATGCCGGGGGCAGCAAGGATACGGTGGAATATTATCTTAAACGGTGGTTGGAAAAGTATCCTTTAAAAATTGAAACCCATTTTGTTATTAAATCTTGGTTGGATGCGCGGGGCGACATCCATTTCATTGAAAGTTATATTCGCCATTGGTTGGAGAAGTTCCCGGAAGAAATCGAAGCGCATTTTATTCTCAAGGCATGGTTGGATGCTGGCGGGGACAGGAGTGTGGTGGAAGTTTTTCTGAAGCGATGGCTGCATAAACACCCGGAAGGAGTGGAAGCGGATTTCCTGATCGTGGGATGGTTAAAAGCGGGTGGCCCGAAAGAAGTGGTGGAAGAGTATATTAAAATCTGGTTGGAAAAATATCCAGAGCGGATGGAAGTCAGTTTTGTTATCAAGGCGTGGCTGGGTGCGGGTGGTTCTAAAGACCTGGTGGAAATATACTTAAAACGCTGGTTAAAAAAGTTCCCCAGTGAAAAAGACACCCAGTTTATGATTGTGGCGTGGTTGGATTCAGGGGGAGATAAGGCGGATGTGTATCCGTATATCAGCAACTGGTTGAAAAAATTCCCGGAGGAAAAAGAAACGCAATTCCTGGTGGTATCTTGGTTGGATGCTGGCGGGGATCTGGCTGTGGTGGAAGATTACCTAAAAAAATGGCTGATGAAGTACCCGGAGGAAAAAGAAGTCAGTTTTGTGATCAAGTCTTGGTTGGATGTGGGCGGGGCACGAGACACGATCAAACCTTTCCTGCAAACATGGTTGAATCGATACCCGGAAGAGAAGGAAGTGAGTTTCGTAATTTCAGCATGGTTGGATGCGGGCGGTGACAAGAATGTGATCTTCCGTTATATGGAACGGTGGCTGAAAAAATTCCCGGAGGAAATGGAAACAGATTTCCTTATTGTGGCGTGGTTGAATGCGGGGGGCGATAAAGCGCTGGTGGAAGAGGCGCTAAAAAAATGGTTGAAGCGGTTTCCGTTGGAGATGGAAGTCAGTTTTGTGATCAAGGGGTGGTTGGATGCACGTGGTGGTTTAGATGTGGTGGCCCCGTATATCAGACAGTGGCTGGAAAAATACCCGGAGCAGATGGAAACCCATTTTGTGTTGAAATCTTGGCTGGATGCTGGCGGTGAGAAGGAAATAGTAGAGAATTCAGTGGTTAACTGGCTCCGAAAATTCCCGCTGGAAGAAGAACGCACAAGTTTTATTATCAAATCATGGTTGGAAGCGGGTGGTTCCAAAGAAATGATTCAGAACAATGTGATCCAATGGTTAGCGAAGTACCCGGATCAGATGGAAACACACTTTATTTTAAAATCATGGTTGGATGCCAACGGGGATCGAGAATTGGTTCGGGATTATGTTAAAAAATGGTTGCTGAAATTCGCGGATCGAATTGAGATCAGTTTTGTAATCACGGCATGGTTGGGTTCGGGTGGTGAGTTGGAAATGGTGCAACCCTGCATGTTGTTATGGCTGCAAAAATTCCCGGAAGAAAAGGAAGCGGAGTTTGTTATCGTGGGTTGGTTGAAAGCCGGGGGCGATCGTGAATTGATCGGGGATTCTTTTAAACGTTGGATCAAAAAATTCCCGGAAGAACACGAAACTGAATTTGCAATAGTAACTTGGCTTAAATCGGGTGGCGACCGGGAATCGGTGGAAGATTGTATTCACCAATGGTTGAAGAAAAACCTGGACAAGGTGGAAGCCAATTTTGTCCTGATTGCGTGGTTAAAATCGGGGGGCGACGCAAAAGAGATCGAACATTACCTGACATATTGGCTGAACCATAACGTGGATAAACTGGATACGCATTACGTGATCTCTTCCTGGCTGAACAGCGGGGGAGATTTGTCCACGGTAGAAAAATTTGTGGAGATGTGGCTGGAACGGTTCCCGGATAAATTGGAATCCAGTTTTTTGATCAAACGATGGTTAGCGGCGAAAGGTTCCAATGAAGTGGTCATGAAATATATCCAACCATGGTTGGAAAAGTTTCCCCTGGATGAGGAGAATACCAGTTTCTTGATTAAAGCTTGGTTAAATGCGGGGGGGAGCGTTGAAGTGGTGGATGTATATGTAAAAAAGTGGTTGAGTAAATACCAGGAGAGTTTCGAAGCCAGTTATATTATCAAGTCTTGGCTGCATGCGACCAAGGATGCGGAAGCGATCAAACAATACGCCCACAATTGGTTGCGCATATATAAAGCGGACAAAAATGCCGATTTTGTGATCAAGCGATTTTGCCGGTTCAAAGATATCCCGGACGATGTGTTGGCGGATGCGATTTTTTGGTGCCGTCAATATGCGGATAACAACGAGGTATTGTACACGCTTTCGTATTTGAGTCGGAATCATATTTTTAAACGGGTGTTTGCAGATAAATGGTTGACAGATTTGTTGGCCGGGTGGATTGATTTTCCCAATTTGTCGCAGGCTGAAATTATCAACATGGAAAGTATTATCTGCAATATTTCCAAGAACAAGGAATTCGCCCATAGCGAGGAGTACATGGAACTGATCAAAAAATGGCTTTTTTCCGATTACAGTTTCCAGCCCTTCACTTTGGATGAGAAGTTCACCCATTTGCAACGGTGGTGGTACTTTGAAAAATACAGCAAATTGCTGATTGATGGTCGGATTGATTTAACGGTGACAGAGAGCGTTGAAAAAGTAAAAAAATTCTTGGAGTGGGGCAATCAATGGGCAGCGGAAAATAAAAAAGAGCTGAGCATCAACATGTATAATTTGAAGAAAAAGCTCCCAGACTATGATGTCCTCTGGAATATTGTTAAAATCGAATAATTGTTAGTCCCCCAGCAAAACATCACCCCAAATCGGGGTTAAAAAGAGGGGAAGAACTCTTGGACTTGTAAAAACAAATGCGACTTACTGGGTCACAAGAGGTTCCCTCTCCATTAAATCTTATTCTGTAACTCCTATTCTATTGATATATATGCTAATCTATCGAAGATTACATTTTCACGCAAGAATCGGTTGGGCACACATCGGCGCATTGCGGTGCATCAAAATGGCCGACGCACTCCACGCACTTTTTGGGGTCGATTTCATAGTAGTCATCGCCCTGGGAAATTGCTTCCACGGGACATACTGCTTCACAAGCCCCACAACTGATACAACTATCACTGATCTTTAATGCCATTGTTTCCTCCTGAAAATTTGCTAAATTGGATTTTTTAAGGTTTATTTTATGATGTAATTGATTGTTTGTCAATCATTTGGCTGTTTTTTTATAAAAAATTAGGCGCTTCCTCTCATAATAATGGCGGGTAGAGTTGTTACACGCCATGTTTCAATAGGAAGGTGGATAAAAATTCAACCAGGATTACATTTTCACGATTGCAATGACAGGGCAGGCATCAACACAGAGGGTTACACCATTGATCAGATTGTTGGCACATTCGTCACAGAGATCTGGGTTGATGGTATAGTCCCGACCGGGTATAATTGCATGGTGAGGACATACTTCATCACACGCCCCACACGAAACGCAATCATCCGTAAGTATTTTATACGCCATGGTTCCTCCTGGAAATCCGGAAAATTTAAGGTTTTAATTTATATTTTAAAAGGTAATGGAGTTCTTGTCAACTGCTATTGTATTTTTTTTGCAGGTTAAGGTGTTGGGGGGCACGTTGGACATACTGGACTATCTGGACTTACTGGACTTACTGGACTATCTGGACAAGCGGATAAGATCAAAGGTTTTGTGAAGTCCAGTTTGTCCAGTTTGTCCAGAATGTCCAGTAAGTCCAGTAAGTCCAGAATGCTTTGAAACTTGGCGGTTGATTTAGGGCTAGTCGAACCATTCTTTTTATCTCATTCTTATGGTAAAATACTGTATTACGCTAGTTATAATAAATGGTAGGTTAATGGGCAGGTCAAAAAGGCGATGAATAAATTAAAACAGAACTTAATTGAGGCGGCACCGTGCGTGTTACCGCCACTGGGTATGGCAGTGCTGGGTCTTACGTTGATTTACGGGGGTGCTGGATGGTTCACGGGTTTGCTTTGTTTTGGATTGGTGCTGTTATGCCGCCATTTCTTTTCTGGCATTGGCAATGATCTCTTCACTCCTTATATATTGTTGCTGCTTTCGCCGTTGTTGTTGATTCATTATTCGTCGATGGCTGATTTTAGAATCCGGGTAGTGACACTGGTTTTATTGCTGGTTATTTTTTGCGCGGCGTATGGGGGCAACAAAAAACAGTTCAATTTCTCGCTGACTACAGCCAAACCAGTGACGGTTTGGTTAATGGCATTCCTTATTTTTGGACTGGCTGCGGTAGTACTGCACGTGCAGGGGGTCGGACTGTCGGGCGATGAACCACACTATTTGATGATCAGCCAAAGCGTGATCAATGATGGTGATTTCGATTTAAAAAACAATTTCGAGGAAAAAACCTATTTCGCCTATCTGCCGGTTGAACTGCGGTTCCATGGCGGGGAATACAATGGGAAATTATTGTCCTTCCACTTGCCGGGGTTGTCATTCTTATTGCTGCCTTTTTATTGGATATATCAATGGGTGGGTGGATTTGTCCCGGCAGCACTCTATTTCAGATTGGCGGCAGCTCTGCTCAATGCTTTTTTTGCGCTGTGTTTGTTTTATGTGCTGAAACACACGTTCCCGCAAAAAAAAATCACGGGTTTTTGGCTCTTTTTCCTGGCTATTTTCCCGTTGTCTTTTCATAGTGTCCATCTTTTCCCGGAACTCCCAGCGGCTACATTCATGATGGGGGCGTATTTGGCAATGCTGGGTAAAAAAAAGCATTATTGGGTGGCGGGACTTTGTCTGGGTTTGGTGCCCTGGTTCCATGTGAAGTACATCCCACCGTTGGTGGTGCTAACACTGTGGATACTGTTTCAATGGTGGGGACGATTTAAACCTTTTTCTGTCATCAATTCTCTGGATAAGGAAAAAGTAAAGAATCTGTTTGCGTTTTTCCTGGTTCCAGTGCTCAGTTTGGTGCTATTGGTGATCTACTGTAAAACGTTATATGGAAGTTTTAGTCCAACGGATATTTTCCCCAAGGAAAACTATTGGGGGGTGCCCTGGTGGTTGCGTTTGAAAGTATTCCTGGCTTATTTTCTGGATCAACGGGACGGGTTGTTGTTTTATTGCCCGTTGTTTTTCCTCTTCTTTTTTAGCTTTAAAAAAAGATTCACTGGCAAGAATGTGTTGCTCGGTATGGCGGGAATCTATTTATTCTTTCATGCGTTTACAACTGTTCGGGGTGCGTATTCACCGGCGGGGCGACCGGTCATGTTTATCAGTTGGATTCTTATCCTTTTTATGGCGCACTTCTATTTTAATGTGATGAATTTGATTAATACGAAGGGAACGGTTGAATACAGGCGGTTCCGTGTTTTGGTACGGGTTTTGGTGGGGTTGAGTCTCTTTGTGTCGGTATGGTTGTTTTATTACCCGTTGTTTGTATATCAACCCGTGGTTGCGGAGACGGTGGAACGGGCTTCGAGTTTTAATTTGTTCTGGGGCAGCGATAATATAACACTATGGCGATTTTTCCCTTCTTTTCTAACTGCGCCAGCCACGTCGCATCCGGCTACTTATATATGGATTGCCTTGTTGCTTGTGCTGATGGGTATTTATTATTTTAAACCGTTCAAACCTATGACGCAAACACTGTCGACCAGTTCCAAGTCTATAGTGATGGTATTGTTGTTGTTTCTGGGGTTTTCGTTCCTGTATTGTTTTTATGCGCATGTCGCGTTGCGGAATGATAAAAAATACACGGATAAAATTATCAGTTTTTACAACAACTCTGGGAATTTTATCTATCAACCGGACAGTAAAGGGTTCCGTATCAAAGCGGGGAACACGTATGATATTTTTATTGATCGCGATCTTAAATTGAGTGAACGGGTCACTTTCGTTTTTTCCGACACGGAATCTTGCCAAGTGATACTGCGAAATGGCAGAAAAATACTGTTTCAATCGTGGGGACAAAAGAGGGAAGTCTTTACTTTCGCGTTATCGACGTTAAGCATGGTCAAGGTCAAAAATAAATGGGTGTCGCATATTGGTTTTGAAACGAGTATCTTAAAGCAAACGGGCGCTACGACTTTCCTGTGGTTGGAGATTCAAAAGCCATAGGTTTATAATCCTTTGGGGTTTTCCGGGATTTTTTCATTTAATAGGAATCGTTCGGCCATTTCATCTATGACAAGCGCGGGTTTTTCCTTTTCGATAATAGCGGGGAAAAAATGCATGCCCCAATCCCAGATATACAAGCAACGGGAAAATAACTCGGATAGATATGGTTTGAGTTGTTTATAGAAAGAATCGTGGACCATGAGGATATGGGGTAAGTGCGCGTGGGCATTTTCGGTGAATCCTTGGGTCACATAAGGGGCTATATCGGGTAATGGGGCACCAGTGTAAGACCATTGGGAATGGGGGAAAATTTCGATATTATTTTCTCGTAATACGTCTTGGTGCAGAGATAACATGATGGCCAAATCACCGCCGATAATATCATTGAGTCTCATTTTTAAACGTGAGAAGGGGAGAGGTTGAGCCTCTTTAAAACGGGGGTAGTGGGTGGCGATATACTTCAGCAGTTCCTGGTGACCGATAAAGGCGCCATAATCATTCCAATGGGTATCGGTGCGATAGTAAAGCAGGTATTTGCCTTTAGCAGCTCGTAACGATGGACGGAGATCGGGGATATAAATAGTGGAGTGTTTTTTTATATAGTCTAATAACTGGTCCATACGGGAATAGGGGCCAACTTTTTTGATATAATCGGGCATATATTCTGGATAAATGGTGTTTTTGTTGGGAATAATCAGGAAAAGATAGTCTATACCGCGGCTTGCCAACCATTTTTGCCGTGCTTGCAGCACTTCTTTCCAAGCGCGCAGTTCTGACTCGGTAAAAGGATCGAGATTCCGGTAATAATCGACAGTGCTGGGTTGATTGTTATTCTTGTGAAAAAAAAGCCACTGCTTTTTTCCTATCAGAACTTTGTCAGTAGCGGGAATTCCCAAGAGCTTGAGCTTTAAATAACTTTGCAAGAAGATGAAATGGCCCCGGCAGGGAAAAAAATCATTGTAATAATGAGTATACTTTTCTAAATAACCAGGGAGCGCATCCCACCGAAGCTGGGGTTTTTTGTTCATCTGGCGATTTTCTTCTGCTGGGGAATTGGCGGTGATGTTCAAGAGAGAATGGGCTAAAGGGAAATAAATAAAAAGCAACCAGAGCCATAAACCACTGAGCACGACGCGGGAATTAAAAAAAATTCTTATCATACGGACATCTATAAAATGAATCAAATAAAAAAACAGGAGTGCCACGAGAAAGGATAAGAGGTAATAAATAAGCTTGTTGGTTTGCAAGCGCTGGAGGAGAGTTAGAAAACTTTGATTCAGGCGAAACCAATGGAGTATGTCACCGGTTTTAATGCAAAAATTATTTTTCCTGAAATAGTATTTGGCAGTACTGGGATACACGTGGAAAAGCATCTTTAATTTTTTCCCGTCAATCGTATGGGAGACAACTGCCCCTCTCAGTGCGACAGCTTTAATGGCGATTAGGCCGGGGGTTAAGCCGAGATAAATGTCCAGGGTTTCTATTTTTTTATCCATAGGCAGGGGGAACCTTAATTCCTCGAAATTCCCGGTGCCAACCAGTCGGCTTTCGATGATATCTTTTCCTATCACCACTTTATAGGTATCTTTCTCGTGGTGGGACACTTTAAGGGTCAGTATTAATTGCAGTTGGGTTTGTAGTGGCGTAGAATAACAGTAAAACAGGGCTACGGTCAATACAAGCAGGCTGAGTACAATTTCAATCAAGAGTCTTTTTTTAATTTTTAGCACGGGTTGTCCTCATCGGGTTTAGAATCCGAAATAAAGAAAAGGATTAAATGTTCCACCAGCCATCATCATGGTGCAAATAAACAAAACAATGGTCAAGTAGAACTGATAAACAAGATTTGCCACGGGAAACAGAAAAAAACGCTGGGTTTTATCTAAGTCTGGGTGTTGTTGGTGGGCGTGGAGTGATTGGCGGATTTTAGGGAAAAGGGGAGTCATGCCGATTAAGCCAATCATAATAAAAATGAGCACCTCGGCATTTAAATGCAGTGCGACATAGTGCCGCATCCCCGGGGCAGTACTGAACCCAGCCATGGCTTTTAAATATTGAAAGGCATAAGCGAGGTTTGGCGAACGAAAAAACACCCAACCCACCATCACGAGGAGTTGGCAATAGAACCATTGGACAGGAACGGGCCATTTCCGGCGCATTTTTTTGCCCAGGCCCGCGTGTTCTATTACCAGCAGGAGGCCGTAATAGGTTCCCCAGACAATAAAGGTCCAATTGGCCCCGTGCCAGAGTCCGCAGATAAAAAAAGTAATCACCGCACCGCTGAAATAGGCGCAGTTTTCTGCTTTGATACCGAGAAAGCGGGGCGCTTTGATTTTTCTAGAGACAGCATAAGCGATAGGTAGGAACAAATAATCCCGCAACCAGGTGGTGAGGGAAATATGCCAGCGTCGCCAGAACTCTTTTATAGAAGTGGCCATGTAAGGGTAATTAAAATTCTCTCCCAGGGTGAATCCCATCAAACGTGCTATACCAATGGCCATGTCCGTATAGCCGGAGAAATCGAAATAGATTTGCAAAGTAAAACAAACGATGCCCAACCAAGCGAGTGCTGCGGTTTGTTCGGTGGCGGGAATGGTAAAAATAGCATTGGCTGTTTTGGCCAAGGTGTCAGAGATGATAATTTTTTTGCCAAGGCCGATGATTAAACGTTGGAAGCCGTAAATGAGGTCGTCGGTGGTGATATTTTTGTTGGTGGCAATTTGGTTGCTTAGGTTATGATAGGGGGTGATGGGGCCGTTTACGAGTTTGGGGAAGAAAGCCATATAGAGTCCGAAGTGGATCGGGTTTTTGTCCATGGTGATTGTTTTGCGATAGATGTCGATGATGGCGGAAAGGGCTTGGAAGGTGAAAAAAGAGATGCCCAGAGGGAGGTGGATCGGGTCGTGGTGGTTGGTTACGTGTGGGGAATTGTTTAAATTGGTGAGAATAAAATCAAAATACTTATAATACAGGAGCAAACCGAGGTTAAAGGTAATGGCAAGATAAAAAACCACCCGTTTTACTCCATTACTGGTTATCCGGTCTATCCAATGGCCCAGGATATAGTTGACGGCAATGGAAAGTAAGAGCAGGATGAAGGAGGAACTGTCGCCCCAGTAATAAAACACGAGGCTGACGATTAAAAGGAAGCTGTGACGGGCTTGGGGTTTGAGAATAAAGAACAGGAAAAGAAATACAGGCAAAAAAAGGAACATGAAGATCAACGAGCTAAATTCCATTCAAGTCACCGTGATATCTTAATCGTGTCATATTATATAGTATATATGGTATCATCCATCAAGCAATTTCCAAAAAAAAGTGAAGCCCAATTATACTACAATTCTCGCAAAGAAAAAAGAGGGGGTGAGTTTATAAAATATTGACAGGAGAAAGGAGTTTTAAGCTTGGTAATGGTTAAAATTAAAGGGTTTTTTGTCAAAGATGGCTTGCAATGTCCTTCATTCGTGGTAAACTCTTTACTTGCAGAGGTACAATCATTAATTGCAGAGGTAAACTCTCTACTTGCAGTGGTACAATTATTAAATGCAGTGGTACATTCTCTACTTGCAGTGGTACAATCATTAAATGCAGTGGTACAATCTCAACTTGCAGTGGTGCAATCATTAAATG
>CAZCVI010000022.1:0-64432 GCA_964502145.1 uncultured Clostridia bacterium | reverse complement strand
TAAATGCAGTGGTACAATCTCAACTTGCAGTGGTGCAATCATTAAATGCAGTGGTGCAATTACTACTTGCAGTGGTGCAATCATTAAATGCAGTGGTGCAATTACTACTTGCAGAGGTAAACTCTCTACTTGCAGAGGTGCAATCTCTTTTTTTTGTAAAAAACGTGTCGTTTCCATTGATAAGTCTCTTATTGTTCAGGTAAAGTGTTTTATTTCAGCTCAACTTTTGCCTCATTATGGCAGGAAATGCCAAGAATTGATTGCCAAGTAAATAAGTAGACGCGACATCCCTGTCGCATTATATTAATTCTTAGCCCATTAACGCGACAAGGATGTCGCGTCTACGATAACCGAAAACCTGTATTTCCTGGATGTTGGCATGCCTGTCCAAAATAATAAAAAAATATTCACAAAACGCTTGATATTTTTTTTCCAGGGTTTTATGATAAGTTTTTGAAGTCAGGAGGATTGAAAAAGCGATGCTGATAAAAAAATTGGTTCAGAGTGTTCGGAATGGTTGAGGTCGCGTTTTGCTGCCCAAAAAGTCATCCCTCAAAAGTCGGCTTCGCTATACGCTAAAAAATTCAATTTTATTCAGGAAGCAAGTTGTACGTCATTAAAATCAAATAAAAAGGAGAATGAATCATGAAAAGACAAAGTCTTTTTTTTGCAGCAATTGTGATTTTACTGCTGGTCGTTGCTTTTACAACAATCTCAATACCTGCCCTCGAAGAACCCGATCCCGAAGGTATGGGAGGGGGCGGCGGTGGTACGCTATGGAGAAGGAAGGATGAAAGATGTCCTGATCGTATAAGAGAGAAAACAACTTGTACCCGTGGTGGATTACAAGATTGTACTTCTCAATATTGTAACTAGAATAAAGTGTTATCATTGAAACAGAGGGCCTAAGTCTGAATAGGCCCTCTGTTACTAATTCAAAACTGAGGAAATAAATGAAAAATTGTTCCAGTAGTATGATCGTAGTGATGGCATTACTTATGACTCTTTCCTGTTCATCCGGTGAAAAACAAACATCCGAGAATGTCTTAGATTTCAGCTTATTCAAAGTAAAACACCTTGCCCTATCCCATTTTTCGGAATACGGTAAGATCAAAAAAGTAATTAAACTTGAAACCAATGATAAGTCTGTTTTTGGTTCCATAGATCGACTCCGAATAGATAATAAAACCGGTGATATATTGATTGGGGATTTCGATACAAGAAAACAGGTGCTACGTTTTAACAAAGACGGAAACTTTTTGACAAGCTATGGAAAAGTCGGAGAAGGACCGTCAGAACATCATTCCTTGCTTGATTTTTGCACCAATGAAAATGGTGAAGTTGTTCTCCTCACAGATTCGAAATTAATAAAATATTCCATGACTGGGAGTCCTCTATTAGAAACCAAGATTAATGTCTTTGGTGAGGATATTGAAACATTCCAGGACAAGATTTTTGTGTCCATTTTAGGTTATGATAATAAGCCCAAAGAAAAAAAAGCACTACAGGTTTATAATTCATTTTTGGTTAATATCGGTGGGATTGGGGAATACGAGGAACGTTTTGAAATATATCGTTTCGGTGTCCTTAGAAAAATGGCTGTCAATCATGATCGCTTATATTTTATTGAGCACTATGATTTCGAATTGAACGTTTATGATCTCAATAGTCAAAAAATTTCGCAACTCAGAATTCCCAATAATAACTCCGTACTGGATAAAGTCTGGGAAAAGAGGCATTTTGTTGAAGCAGATAGAACTGAAATTAAGTCTCGTTTACATCGTTTCGATGATATTTACAGTCTTAAAAATGAGTTACTGCTGCATGAGAGCTGGAAGGAAAAAAAGGTATATAATATATGGCGCTTAAACCTCGATAAAAAGGAAGCTGTTATTTATTCCATGTTTTCCTTTTATAAAGATTGGGAGATTAAGAATCCAAGCCAATTGTTTTTCAGTTATTTTGTCGGCACCTACGAGAATGCAGTCATAGCTGTATTTCTTGATTCTGATGATTTTAATAAATATAAAGGTGACTATCCTGCGCTCAAGACTATCGATTTCAAACTGGACGATAATCCTATTCTGGCTTTCTATGAATTCAATGAGGCATTATGAACGAGACATCCAAGCCGCAGCTATTGAGATATAGATGCTGTTGCAGACCAAATAAGTAGACGCGACATCCTTGTCGCATTATTTTAATCCTCCGCCCATCAATGCGACAAGGATGTCGCGTCTACTATAGAAAAAAAGCTTCCTGCTTATGGCCAGGGGATTTGCAAAATAAATCCAATATGGTATAATATCTTTTTAAAAACGCTCGGAATTTTTTTGAAACAGATCAGAAATAAATTGCTTATCAATAAATCATTTTCAGTGAATCGATCATCTATTCAAAGGCGGTAGCCTACTACATCATAATTTTAACAATAACCAGAGCGGATCACAAGACACAACCATAAAAACAGGAGGATAGAATGAAAAATTATATCGCTTTAATCGTTGAGGATAACCCGGCACTGCCCATTGGCATGCTAGGGATTTTAAAAGCAGGTCACTGGTTTGTTCCAATAAATCCCGCCTTTCCCAAGGATCGGGTCAATTATATTATCAATGATTGCGGCATTCATATTATATTAACAGATCGGCTGAATTATGAAAACGTGCGGGAGATGGTGGCTCAAAATCGGTTGGTTGAACATGTATTGTGCATTGATGACGATTTCGCCCCAGAACATTCTGCGAGCGAATCGCTTTTATCATCCGTTTCAACCTCTGAACCAGCCTATATTATTTATACTTCGGGTTCTACCGGACGCCCCAAGGGCGTGCCAATTACCCACCACCATTTAGTTCCCCTGTTCACGTGGTTCCGGGAATGTTTTAGACTTGGTTCCCATACCCGCGTGTTGCAGAATTTGTCTTACACGTTTGATTTTGGAGTATTCGAATTACTGACTACGTTATTATATGGGGGTACGCTTGTTTTTGTAGATAAGAAAGCAATGGGTGATTACGGTCAATACAGTCGCATTATAAACAGACATTTTATCAATACGATGCATAGTACGCCAGTGTTTTTTAATAGTATTGCGGCAAGCGGGGAGAAAATGCCCCAACTTTCAATCGTACATCTGGGTGGGGAACGATTAACAGGTCAAATCGTTAAGAATATTGCGGCGAAAGTGGCTCCTCTATGCAAAATATACAATGGTTATGGCCCGACGGAAACGACTATTAATTGCGCACTGTTTACACTGACTGCGGAACAAGGTCTGAGGTTAGAAGATAGCGCGAATATCCCGATTGGGAAACCAACTGCCCTTCATACATTATATATTGTGGATAAACAATTCAATCCACAACCTGTAGGCGTGGCGGGTGAATTATGTATTGCGGGTCCGAGCGTGTCTGCGGGTTATTTGAACAATCCGGCTTTAACAGCGGAGAAATTCTGCACCCATACTTCTTTAGCTAACAGTGATATCTTGTACCATAGCGGTGATTTGGTGCGCTGGTTACTGGATGGGAATATAGAATTCCTGGGACGGATTGACTTGCAAGTAAAGATTCGCGGTTACCGCATTGAACTGGGCGAAATTGAAAGTTCATTGCTGAAACATCCCGATATAAAAGGTGCGGTAGTGATAGATCGGGAACAACAAAACGGCAACCGTTATCTATGCGCCTATTATGTGGCGGATTCAAGCCACACATTAACGGTAGCGATGTTAAAGGAACACTTAACCCAAGAACTTCCCGATTATATGATTCCAGCCTATTTTATTCACCTGGAACAATTACCACTGACGATCCATGGCAAGGTAGATAGAAAAGTGTTGCCACTACCGGATGAAAGCACGATTGTAACGGGTGTTCAATATGAAGCAGCAACTTCCAGCACGGAAAAAGAACTGGTCAAAATCTGGCAAGAACTATTGGGCATGGAACGCATTGGCATTCAAGATGATTTCTTCGATATTGGTGGCGATTCGATCCGCGTGGGACGTTGTATCGCCCTGATCCGTGAATCTTTGGCAGTGGAAATTCCCATGCGCAAGTTCTTTGAAAAACCATATATTAAAGCGTTGGCTGTAGAGATAGAGAAACAAGATCAACGGGTTTCTGCTATTCCTAAAGCCTCGCGTGATGGGGATATTCCGCTTTCTTTTTCGCAGGAACGGTTATGGTTCTTGCAAACACTGGACGCGGAGAATACGGCTTACTTTGTACCGCGTTTGATCCGGGTGAAAGGGAATCTGGACGTTACCTTGCTGGAACGAACATTTACAGAGATCATTCGCCGCCATGAAATCTTGCGCACGGCATTTATTACCCGCGACGGTGTGCCTATGCAACAGGTATTACCACCCTATTATTTTAATATTCCTGTTCTTCCGGTGCAAGAGGAACAGGTCGAACAATGGGTGAGCGAGGAAGGGAACAAGGCTTTTGATTTCGAGAAAGGATCGCTGTTGCGTGTCACGTTGTTGAAACTGGGGGAAACGGAGTTTCTGATCGTGTTAACAGAACATCATTTAATCCATGATGGGTGGACGCAAGGGGTGTTATTAAATGAATTTATCCGTATTTTCTCGGCGTATTCGGAGCACAAGGAACATGATTTACGGGAACTGCCGATTCAATACGCGGACTATGCGTTATGGCAACGCGCGTATTTGCAGGGTGAACGCTTGCAGCGGCACCTGGATTACTGGTTGGAGAAATTGGCGGGTTTGATCCCGGTATTGGAACTTCCGAGTGATCGTCCACGGCCTTCGGTTATGAGTGGTCTGGGTGATTTAAAAGAATTCCGTCTCACTACGCAGATGACGGACCAATTAAAAGAATTCAGTCGCATGCATAATGTCACATTATTTATGACGATGTTAGCGCTGTTCAAAACTCTGTTATACCGCTACACGGGAGAAGAAGATATTTGTGCGGGCACGGGGTTGGCGAATCGGAGTTATAAAGAGATGGAAGATATGTTGGGCATGGTGATCAATACTCTGCCCTTGCGCACGCACACCACGGGCGCGATGAATTTCAGCCAGTATTTAGCGCGTGTTAAAGAGACTTGTTTGGAAGCGTATCAACATCAGGATACACCGTTTGGAAAAATTGTGGAGGTACTTGGGCAGGAACGGAGTTTAAGTTATAATCCTATATTCCAGGTGTTGTTTAGTTTTATGGACACGCCCACGGATCATCTGTGGTTACCCGGTCTTGAATTGCTTTTGGAACCCACGCACAACTATTCGGCCAAGTTTGATTTGAATCTGGTAGTGGTGCCACCGCTGCAACAACAAGGTGATGGTACTTTGGCAATGCAAAACGACCAGATCCTGGTAGAATGGGAATACAATGTGGATATTTTTGATGGGGCGACCATGGACCGGATGATTCATCATTATATTCGCTTGATTGAAGCTATTCTTTTGAATCCCAATACCCGTATTTTAGATTTACCGATGTTGGATCAGTACGAAATCAATCATATATTATATGATTTTAATGCAGACATGGTGGCTTACCCGAAAGAAAAAACGATTCACGAATTATTCATAGAACAAGCGGAACGAACGCCCAACGATACCGCGATCATCGGAACCAAAAACGGGGGTTCCAGCATAACTTACACGGAATTAAATCACAAGTCCCAGCAATTGGCGCATTATTTAATGGTACAAGGTGTATTACCCGGTGATATTATTGCCATTTTAGGCGAACGCTCTATCTACACGATCATCGGAGTATTAGGAATCCTAAAAGCCGGTGCTGCCTATCTACCCATCGATCCCGATTACCCAGAAGAGCGCAAACAATACATGCTAACCGACAGCGCCGTAAAAATTCTTCTCTCTGAAAATATAATCCAATCCGCCACTCCCATACTTCCCGTTACTCACGTAACTCCCATTCCTCCCATAACTCCCATAAATCTAGCCTATATCATCTACACTTCCGGTTCCACCGGAGAACCCAAAGGTGTAATGGTCACCCATCAGAATGTAGTCCGCTTAGTCAAGAATACCAACTATGTCGAATTTAATCCCCATGATTGTATTTTACAAACCGGTGCCTTGGAATTCGATGCTTCTACCTTTGAGATTTGGGGGTCCTTATTAAATGGTTTAAAATTAATCCTGGTAGACAAGGAAACCCTGCTGACTCCTGAAAAATTAAAATTTTCTATCCACGAACATCATGTCACTACCATGTGGATGACTGCGCCGTTGTTTAATCAGATGTTGCAAGCTGACATCCATGTCTTTGCCGGGCTTAAGAATCTATTGGTTGGTGGTGATGTTCTTTCTCCGTTGCATATTTCGCGGTTACGACTCCAGTATCCCCGTTTAAACGTCATCAATGGGTATGGTCCTACCGAAAACACTACCTTTTCCACTACCTTTTTGATTCAACAGGAATATAGCCTGAATATTCCCATTGGTAAACCCATCAATAATTCCACGGCGTATATCATTGATAAAGTCAACCATTTATCGCCTGTTGGAGTGCCGGGTGAACTGGTGGTGGGTGGTGATGGTCTAGCTATGGGTTATTTAAATAATCCGCAACTCACCCAAGACAAATTTCTCACGCTGTCCATATCGTCCTTAACGTCCACATTGTCCATAAAAATTTACAAGACAGGCGATTTAGCTCGCTGGTTACCTGATGGTAACATAGAATTCCTCGGTAGAATCGATCAGCAAGTCAAAATCAGGGGCTTTCGGATTGAACTGGGCGAGATTGAAGCACAATTATTAAAATATCAAGGGCTCTCGGATGTGGTGGTATTATCTGAAAAGGATAAAAACGGCGATAAATATCTGGCCGCTTATTTTGTAGCCGATACGGTGCTCTCCGATATCCAATTGCGCTATCATTTATTGGTTGATTTACCCGAGTACATGATTCCTTCCTATTTTATTCAATTGGAAAAAATCCCCCTGGCTGCCACAGGCAAAGTGGATCGTAGCGCCCTCCCGCAACCAGAACTAAAAAAGATAAACACGTATGTGGCGCCGAGCAATGAAACAGAAGCACTATTGACCGACACTTGGTATTATATATTAAGTAGAGACCCATTGCAGAGTCCCATTGGTATAGATGATAATTTTTTCCAAATGGGTGGGCACTCCTTAAAAGCCACTTCATTACTTGCCAACATCCACAAGGTATTTAATGTAAAAATACCACTGGCGGAGATATTTAAAAGACCCACTATCCGGGGCCAAGCGGATTATATTCACCATGCCATTGGCGAAAACTATATCCAGATCGACCCGGTGGAAGAGAAAGAGTATTACGCGTTATCCTCGGCGCAGAAACGCTTATACTTTCTCCAGCAAATGGACATGGCTGGGACCGCGTACAATATTTCAGCCGCTTGGATGCTGGAGGGAATGCTTGATACACACCGGGTGGAACACGCGGTGGAACAACTGATCCAACGGCATGAAAGTTTTCGTACCTCGTTTACTGTGATTGATGAAGAACCAGTGCAGCGTATTCATTCCGATTTTTTCTTTGCTATTGAATACCTGGAAGCTTCCCAGCTTGACGATTTTATCCGCCCGTTCTTTTTATATACCGCGCCGTTGTTGCGCGTGGGTTTGGTTCAATTGGAAGAAAAGAAACATATCTTGTTAGTGGATCAACATCATATTATTTCCGATGGTTTTTCAATGGAAATTCTCGGGTATGAATTTGCCGCTTTTCTGGCAGGAAAAGATTTGCCCGTGTTGGCTCTCCAGTATAAAGATTATTCGGAGTGGCAACGTTTTGAACGAGCCAGCGAGGACCTTTTTAAACAGGGTGAATTCTGGCGTGGTCTTTTCGCCGAGGAGATACCTGTTTTAGCTCTGCCTATAGATAATGCCCGGCCCGTGGTGCAGAGTTTTGCCGGTAATAGAATTAAATTTGCATTAAGCAACGACATCAGCGCGGCATTAAATACAATGGCATTAAAAACAGAAACCACGTTGTATATGGTGCTGTTGTCTTTGTATAATATCTTCTTGGCAAAATTAAGTGGTCAAGAAGACATCGTGATTGGCACGCCCATTGCCGGGCGCCGTCATGCAGACCTGGAAAAGATCATCGGTATGTTTGTGAACACGTTGGCGTTGCGCAATTATCCAGTAGCGGGGAAAACGTGGTTTGATTTTTTATATGAAGTCAAGGAGAGCACGTTAAAAGCGTTTGACAATCAGGAATATCAGTATGAAGATATTGTGGATGAAGTGGTTGTCACGCGGGATATCAGTCGTAACCCGTTGTTTGATACATTATTCACGCTACAAAACGAGGCCACCCAGGCCATGGCAATTCCCGGTTTAACATTTTCCACCTATCAGCAGGAAAGGAAAACAGCCAAATTTGATTTGTCATTAACTGTTTTAGAAGTAGACAAGAAGTTAGAACTGACATTTGAATACAGCACGCATTTATTTAATGAAAATACCATTGAGCGGTTCATCACCTATTTTAACAACACGGTATCTGCGGTACTCAATAATACGGACACGACAATATCAGCCATTCAAATTATATCCAATGCCGAAAAAACCCAAATCCTGCATGATTTCAACAATACCGCCACCACATATCCGGCCAGCAAAACCATCCACGAATTATTCATGGAACAATCCGCACGAACCCCCAACGATTTAGCTATCAGCGGACAAAACATGGTGACCATGGAGAAAGACGCACTCACCTATGCCCAATTAAATGAAAAATCCAATCAAATCGCGCACTTTTTACTCGGAAATGGCATTTTGCCCGATGATATTGTCGGAATCATCGGTGACCGTGCCCCATCCACTATCATCGGCATATTAGGCATCTTAAAATCAGGTGCCGCCTATCTTCCCATTGACCCCGATTACCCGGAAGAGCGCAAACACTACATGCTAACCGACAGCAGCACAAAAATTCTCCTCACCGCCACCCTCATCCAAGAAGCCACTCCCATCACTCCCATATTTCCCGTTACTCACGTAACTCCCATAATTCCCATTCCTCCCATCACTCCCACAAATTTAGCCTACATCATCTATACTTCCGGTTCCACCGGCACCCCAAAAGGTGTGATGGTCACCCATCAAAATGTAATCCGTTTAGTAAAAAATACCAATTATATCCAATTTATTCCCGGAGACAGTATCTTACAAACCGGTGCTATGGCATTTGATGCCTCTACCTTTGAAATCTGGGGCGCATTACTCAATGGGTTAATACTGGTGATCGTGGACAAAGAAACGATTATCACGCCCGATAAATTAAAAGCAGCCATCCAAGAAAATAATATTAGCACCATGTGGATGACCTCACCCTTATTCAACCAGGTATCACAAGCCGATATTGACACTTTCGCAGGGCTAAAGAACCTGCTGGTAGGAGGCGATGTCTTATCGCCCGTGCATATTTCCAGCTTGTGGAACTATTACCCGGAGTTAAACATTATCAATGGATACGGTCCCACCGAAAACACCACCTTTTCCACTACCTTTTTAATCCAACGCGACTTTTCCGAAAGCATTCCTATTGGTAAACCCATTGCCAATTCCACGGCGTATATTATTGATAAAAATAATCAGCTATGTCCCATCGGTGTACCCGGTGAACTCATTGTGGGTGGTCATGGTATAACCCGTGGTTATTTAAATAATCCCGACTTAACCCACGACAAATTTATCTCTCTTGCCATTGCAGCCACACCATTCTACAAAACCGGTGATTTAGCCCGCTGGTTACCGGATGGGAACATTGAATTTCTCGGTCGCTTGGATTTCCAAGTTAAGATTCGCGGCTTCCGTGTTGAATTGGGCGAAATAGAAAATAGACTCTTAAAACACCCCCATATACAGGATGTAATCGTCGTAGCCAAAAAAGCAGTAGAGGGTAGCGGTCCAGAAAATAGTTATATTGCCGCTTATTTTGTTTCTCATATCACTGTCAAAACACAGGAACTTCGCGATTACCTCGCCAATCAATTACCTGATTACATGATCCCCGCTTATTTTGTTCCCATGGACTATTTGCCGCTCACCGCCACCGGGAAAATTGACCGTGCAAAATTACCCGAACCGGAGTTCACTTTTGAAAAAGACTTTCAGGGCCCACGCGATCACATCGAGGAGGAATTGGTCAAGATATGGTGCGAATTATTAGCGATAGAAACCCCCATCGGCATCGACGATAATTTTTTCCACCTGGGCGGTCACTCCTTAAAAGCCACCTCGTTACTCTCCAAAATACACAAACTATTTGACGTGGTTATTCCGTTGACCGAGATATTTAAAAGCCCCACGATCAGGGAACTGTCACTGTATATTCACAATGCCATTAGCCAGCAATATGTTGGAATTGGACCGGTCGAAGCGAAAGAATACTACCCGCAATCATCTTCGCAGCAACGGTTTTATATTTTACAGCAGATGGAGGGCATTGGCACCAGTTACAACATGCCTTTAATTCTGGAAGTCACCGGCAAACTGGATAAACACCGCTTGGAGCAAGCCGTAAACGCCTTGATTCGCAGGCATGACATGTTACGGACATCTTTTTTGTTGATAGCAGAGAAAGCTGTGATGCGCGTTCATTCGCATGTGGATTTTAAAATAGAGGATTTTGCCGGGGAGATATCCGCGTTTATTCGTCCCTTTGATCTTTCCCAGGCGCCACTATTACGCATGGGCTTGATCAGGAAACATGATGAGAACCATATTTTAATCTTTGATATGAACCATATCATTTCTGACGGTTCTTCAATGACTATATTTGTGAATGAATTAACCGCAATTTATGGCGGTGCAGAGAATCAACTGGCGCCATTACGAATCCAATATCAAGATTTTGCCCAATGGCAGCAGGATCGTTTAGCCGCTGGTTTATTGCAAAAACATGAAGATTATTGGCTCACTCTTCTCGCCGGGGAACTGCCAGTTTTGGAAATGCCCCTTGATTTTCCCCGTCCAGCAGTGCAATCCTTTGCCGGGCAAGTACTTACCTTTGAAATTGAGGCCGAACTCAGGGGTGCTATCAATCGTTTATTAGAAAAATCCGGGGCCACCTTGTACATGCTCGCCTTAACTGCATTGGAAATTACTTTGTTTCATTACACGGGGCAGAACGATTTGATTGTGGGTACTCCTGTAGCCGGTCGCAACCATATGGACATGGCTCCGCTCATTGGTCTTTTATTGGATACAGTAGTCATGCGCAATCAAATCCAGAACGAACAATTGGTATGGGATTTTTTGAACCATGTCAAAGTAGTTTCCCTGGCCGCCTTTGAAAATCAGGTTTATCCGTTCCGCGAAGTCATCAAACATATAGAGAAGACCCCCAATTTTAGTCATAATCCTATTTTTGATGTCATGTTACTCGTGCAAAATTTTGAATTTTCGTCTTTGTCTGTTGAAGGGCTTACCTTTTCGTCATATCCCTCGCAGTTCAAGAGTGCCAAGGTAGATATTACCTTTGAGCTGATGGAAATAGAGGATCGGATTCATTGTGCGTTGGAATTCTGTACCGCTCTTTTTAAACCGGAGACAATCCAACGATTTGCCAAACACTTATTAACTATATTCGCGCAAATCGTGCGGGTATTGGATAACGAATCACTCCAGATCGCCGAGCTCAATCTGTTAGAAGATGCAGAGAAGCGTCACATTTTAGAGGTATTTAACACTCCTGCCACTGCATACCCTGCCGCGCAAATGATTGATCAACTATTAAGTCACCAAGCCCATAAAACTCCCGATGCTATCGCACTTTTGGGCGAACAAAACGGTGCGTGTCAATTAACCTACGCTGAATTAAATCATAAATCCCAGCAATTGGCCTTATATTTAACCGCCAAAGGCGTATTACCCGATACCATTGTCGCTCTCATGGTAAATCGTTCTATCGAAATGATCATTGGCATCCTCGGCATCTTAAAATCCGGTGCCGCCTATCTACCGATTGCTCCCAACTACCCCGAAGAGCGCAAACAATTCATGTTATCAGACAGTTCCGCCCAACTCCTACTCACCCAACACGTCATCCAAGAAGCCATTCATCTAACTCCCGTTACTCACGTAACTCCCATACTTCCCATACTTCCCATCACTCCCATAACTCCCATAACTCCCACAAATCTCGCTTACATCATCTATACCTCCGGTTCCACTGGTCGCCCCAAGGGCGTTTTAGTCGAGCATGGTAATTTGTTGGCTTATATTCATGCCTTTGAGCAGCAGTATACGTTATTCCCTTCAGATATTGTTATCCAGCAAGCTTCTTTTACCTTTGATGCCTTTGTGGAAGAACTATATCCTATCTTACTCAAAGGCGGCAAACTCGCCTTGCCAGATAGCGATAGCGTCAAAGACATGGAACGACTCGCCGCGTTTATTTTAAAACATGGCGTCACCTTTATCACTGCTTCACCACTTATGTTAAATGAATTGAATAAGTCAGACAGCACATTTCCCATCCGCATTTATATCAGTGGTGGTGATGTCCTCAAAGCACACTATATAAATAACCTTATAGCAACCGCAGCGGTTTATAACACTTACGGTCCCACCGAGTCCACAGTCTGCGCCACCTATTATTCATGTAAAGCACCTTTGCCAGTTGATGTTCCCATCGGGAAACCAATCAGAAATTACAATATCGTTATCCTCAATAAATTAGCCCAGCTTCAAGCCATTGGTTTGGGTGGTGAATTATGTATTGCCGGTCCTGGACTCACCCGGGGTTATTTAAATCAACCGCAAATCACCCATGATACATTTATTTCTTTACCTGCATTGTCCCCATTTTCTTCCAGACTCTACAAATCCGGTGATTTGGCCCGCTGGTTACCGGATGGCAATATCGAATTCCTCGGCAGAATCGATTTCCAGGTGAAAATTAGAGGCTTCCGCATTGAACTGGGCGAGATTGAAAATCTGTTATTCAAACACCCGCACATTTTGGATGCAGTTGTCGCCGTTAAAGAAGATTCCTCTGGCGATAAGAGTTTAGTTGCCTATGTGGTTGCAAACCAGGAGTTTTCCTTATCCCAATTAAGGGAATATTTACTCAACGATTTACCCGATTATATGGTGCCCGCTTATTTTATTCCATTAGAAACAATACCCTTGACACCCTCAGGCAAAGTTGATCGTCGTGCCTTACCCGACCCAGAAATAAAAATCACCGGTCAAGTCGTAGCCCCACGCGACGAAATAGAAAGAGAATTGATTAGTATATGGTGCGATATTTTAAATATAACCCCCTCGGAAAACCCCCTGGGTATAGATGATAATTTTTTCCTTCTCGGTGGTCACTCCTTAAAAGCCACGACCCTGACTTCGCGAATTCACAAAACACTCCATGTAAAAATACCCCTGGCAGAAATATTCAAAAGACCCACAATCCGCGAAATCGCCGCGTTTATCCATGTCAACCATGTGGGTGGCGAACAGTTCCTGCTCATTGCACCCGTAGAAGAGAAGGAGTACTATCCCCTGTCCTCGGCCCAGAAACGGTTATACTTTCTCCAGCAAATGGATAAAACCGGCACAGAGTATAATTTACCCGAGATCATCAACCTGCAAGGAACCATTGCCGTGGAAAAGTTGGCACTGGCCTTTAAGAAGTTAATCCAGCGGCATGAAAGTTTCAGAACCTCGTTTGCTTTTATTGATGATCACCCCGTGCAACGAATTCATAAGCACGTTGAATTTACCATTGATACCAGTTTTGCCCCCGCTGCACAACGCTCAGAGTCTTCGCAAGACTTTATTACCAGTTTCATCCGGCCCTTTGATCTGACCGAAGCACCCTTGATGCGGGTAGCATTCATGCACATCCAAGCAGAAGAATTCTTTTTAATCGTGGATATGCATCACATCATTTCTGATGGCATTTCCATGGGTGTATTAGTCAAAGATTTTATGACCTTTTATGGCGGCCAGGAATTATCCCGCCCGCGAATCCATTACAAGGATTACGCCGTGTGGAAAACCCAGCATCAAGAAAAAATTACCCAGCAAGAATCCTACTGGTTGCACCAATTTGCCGATGATATCCCCGTATTGGATTTACCTTTGGATTATTTACGTCCCAAAGTGAAAAACTTTGCCGGTAGCGCCATAAAATTTACTCTTGACAACCCAACCACCCGTGCCTTAAATATATTGGCATTACAGCAAGGTGCTACATTATATATGGTATTACTGGCCGTTTATAATATCTTTCTAGCCAAAGTTTGCAACCAGGAAGTCATCATCGTGGGCACACCCACTGCCGGACGTTCCCATGCCGATTTAGAACAAGTGATCGGCATGTTCGTTAATACACTGGTATTAAAAAATAATCCCAGCCCCAGCAAAAGTGTTCACGCCTTCTTGGAAGAACTAAAAGAAAACACCTTAAACGCTTTTGCCAACCAAGATTATCAATATGAAGAACTGGTAGAGAAAGTATTAAAAACCAGGGAAGCAGGACGCAATCCGTTGTTTGATACCATGTTTGTCTTAGAAAACCAGGATATCCCCACCGTTGAAAACCACGGTTTAAAACTGGGTCCCCATCCCTTTGTACAAACTACCTCCAAATTTGATTTAACCCTGATATGTACCGAATTAGACAAACAAATTTCCTGTGTCCTGGAATATGGCACCAAACTGTTTAAACCCGAAACGATCCAACGGTTTGTACTCTATCTGCAAAACATTGTATCCGCTATTCTCCAGAATCCCACCCAACACCTTGACCAAATCGACATGCTTCCCGAAGCCGAGAAAATACAATTGCTTTTCGATTTTAATAATACCACTGTTTCGTACCCCGATAATAAAACTATTTATCAATTATTTGAAGACAAGGTTGACCTATTCCCAGATCACATTGCCATTATTGGTGAAACCGCTTCAGGTTTAGCACCATGCCAAATCACTTACCGCGAATTAAACCAGAAAGCCAATCAACTGGCCCAGTATTTATGTACGGAACAAGCCGTACAACCCGGTGACCGCGTGCCCGTCCTAATGGATCGTTCTATTGAACTCATTATCGTGCTTTTTGCCATAATGAAAGCACGGTGTGCCTATATTCCTGTTGATGTTTCCCTTCCTGTCGAACGTTTCCGTCTCGTGTTTAATGATGCCTCTGTTGCCATTGTGATTTCCCAGCAGCACTATCTTCAAAAGATTACCAGTATCCAGTCCCAGTGCCCTGGTCTTCATGCCATTTTAAGTATTGAAGACCTGCAACGAATGACCCGTCACTATCCCGTGACAAGACCCGTTACTGGAACGGCCAGTGACCCTGCTTATGTGATGTACACCTCTGGTTCCACCGGGATTCCTAAAGGCGTACTGGTCGAACATCGTACCATTGTTAATACTATAATTTGGCGGAAAAATAATTATGAATATGCTCCCGGTCATGTCAGTCTCCAAGTTCCCCCTTATTTCTTTGATAGTTCTGTGACCGATATCTTCACCCCTTTACTCGGTGGTGCTTGTCTCGTGCTGATCCGCGATGAAGAACGTTCTGACCTCACCATTCTGCGAAAAACGATTACCCTGAATAATGTCAGCCATTTTATTGTCGTGCCCATTTTTTACAATGTCATGCTTGAAGAGATCGCCCAGGATTTAAACCATGTAAAAATGATCTGTTGTGCCGGCGATAATTTTCCCGATGAATTGATTCGCAAACATTTTGACCGCTTACCCCACGTGCGCATATTCAATGAATACGGCCCCACTGAAAACAGCGTTAATACCACCGCCTATGAACTCACACCCGACACCCCCCGTGCTGTGATTGGTAAACCTATCAGTAATGTCACCGTGTTTGTTCTAAATAAAAGCCTCTTTTTATGTCCCATCGGTGTCACTGGCGAGTTATGTTTGGCCGGGTCCAGTTTATCCCGTGGGTATTTAAACCGCCCCGAATTAACCGCTGAAAAATTTATTTATTTTACCCCGCCACTCTCCAACCACCACTCAGCTACCACTCTTTGTTATCGCACCGGTGACCTCGGGCGCTGGTGTCCTGATGGCAATCTCGAATTTTTAGGCAGACTCGATAACCAAGTCAAAATTCGCGGCATGCGCGTTGAAATCGGCGAGATTGAAAACCAATTAATGAAACAAGACAATATCAAAGAAGTAGTGGTTCAGCTTCGCTTGGATGAAAGCAACAGTCATTTTCTGTGCGCGTATATCGTGCCCCATTCTTTCGAACAATCTTCCCTTGAACCTGCCCAATTAAAAGAGTATCTGGCCCAACGACTCCCCGCTTACATGATCCCCGCCCATTTTCTGCTCTTGGATAAACTCCCCCTGACCCCCAACGGGAAACTCGATACCCAAGCTCTTCCAGTACCCCAATTGGAACAAGTAGAACAGTATACCCCGCCGCGAAATGAACTGGAGAAAAAGATGGTCAATATCTGGGAATCAGTACTGGGTAAAAAGAATATCGGTATCCATGATAATTTCTTTTCCATTGGTGGTGATTCCATCAAATCCATCCAGATCATGTCACGCATGGACAGTGCCGGATACCAGTTAACCATGAAAGATATTTTCCAATACCCTGCTATCGCCGATTTAGCCCCCCATGTAGAAAAACTGCATCGTATTCCAGATCAATCCGCTATTTGCGGCACAATTCCTTTAACTCCCATTCAACGAGCATTTTTTGATCGTTTCACCCCCCATGCCCATCATTTTAATCAAGCTGTTTTACTCTATTCACCCACCCCATATGATATCGAAGCCCTTGAAAAAGTGTTTATTATCATTCAAGAAATCCATGATGCCTTGCGTATGACCTATAAAATCGACCCGCAAACCCATGAACCCTGGCAAATGAACCAGGGGATCGATTATCCACTATCCTTTCAGGAATATGACCTCACCCACTGGAAAAACAATTCTACCGGACTCCTGGCAGAACTCAATGAGAAAATAAACCTCATTCACAGCAGCATTGACCTGGAAAATGGTCCCATGATGAAACTGGGATTGTTTCACCTTCACGATGGCGACCGATTATTCATCACCATTCATCAACTCGTTATTGATGACCTTTCCTGGTCCATACTTATTGAAGACCTAGAAGCACTCTATGAACAACTCTTGGTTGACCACTTCCCCACCTTGCCCTTAAAAACAGATTCCTTCAAATACTGGTCCGAACAATTACAGGAATATGCCTATCATAAAACAATATTAAACGAAAAATCCTATTGGACCCACCTGGAATCCGACACCATCCCCTATATCCACTATATCGAAAAGGATTTTAAAGTCGCAGAAAATGCCCTAAAAGATACCCGTTGTATTTCTTTTAACCTGGAAGAAGTTCAAACCACCCTCCTCTTAGGGAAAGCCAATCACTGTTATAACACCGCGAGCACTGACATAATATTAACCGCATTGGGTTTAGCCATCAAAAAAACGTTTGGTTTGGACCACCTGTATCTCACCTTGGAGGGTCATGGTAGAGAAAATATTACCAGTGATATAGATGTTAGCCGCACCATTGGTTGGTTTACCGCCCAGTATCCCGTGCTTTTGGATATCTCTTATGCCCGGAATACCGCACGCCAGATCAAAGAGATCAAAGAGACCTTACGAAAAGTTCCCAATCACGGGATCGGTTATGGTATCTTAAAATATTTGACCCAGGACATTCCCAGTCAAAAAACAACCAATCAATCCCAGCCACAAATTATTTTCAGATATACCCCGCCCAGTTCTACCCCGATCAACCCCCTATCTTCGTTTCAATTAGCCCCAGAGTTTATCGGCTATACCCGCAGTTTACATTCAGAACGTGAATACGAACTGGAAATAAATGGCAAAACAAGCAATAATTGTTTATCTATTACTGTTTCTTACAATTCAACCCATTTCAAACCAGAGACCATCACCACCTTCACCCATTTTTTCCAATCCCAGCTCCAACACATCATCACCTTTTGTGCCGCCAAAGAAAACAGAGAACCCACGCCCAGTGATTTTACTTACAAAGAATTAACCATCGATTCCCTCCAGCAAGTCTTGGAACTTTACCCCGAAGTCGAGGATATTTATACCTTATCCCCCATGCAACAGGGCATGTTATTCCATGCCTTGTTAGACAAAACCTCCAATTCTTATTTCCAGCAGACCGCTTTCCGGTTGCACGGTGAATTGGACATCCCCTTGGTTGAAAAAAGTTTGCACCAACTCGTTAAACGTCACGATATATTACGCACCGCCTTTGTCCATAAAAATACCCCGCTGCCCTTGCAAGTCGTGCTCCAAAATAGACCCGTGGCTTTTTATTACCAGGATATCTGCCACATCGCTGACAGCCAGGAGAAAGAGAAATATGTCCAAGAGTTTAAAGCCAAAGATAAGAGCGCTACGTTTGATCTCAGCCATGATATATTGGTCCGTATCTCCATACTCCAGTTGGCTAAAGCCGATTATCAATTTATCTGGAGCTTTCATCATGTTCTCATGGATGGTTGGTGTATCAGCATAATCAATGATGAGTTTTTCGCCATATATGACAGTTATGTCCAGCAACACACCGTGCAATTACCCCCCATTAAACCCTATCGAACCTACATCCAATGGCTTGAAAAGCGCGACAAAGACGAGTCCAGTTTATATTGGCAAAACTACCTCGCCGCCTTTGACGAACAAACCGCCATCTTACCGCCCAAAATAAAGAAAAATGAGCAGCAAACCCCATATGTCAATAAAGACATGTCATTTATTCTCGATGTAGCGAAAACCACCCGGCTCAATCATCTCGCCATTCGCAACAATGTCACCCTAAATACCCTGGCGCAAACTCTTTGGGCGATTCTTTTAGGAAAATATACTCAGAAAGAGGATGTGGTATTTGGCACCGTCGTATCCGGTCGGCCCTTTGAATTGGATGGTATCGAATCCATGATCGGTTTATTTATCAATACCATTCCCGTGCGTATCCGCTTCCACCAGGACATGGTTTTTACTGAACTACTTAAAAAAGTTCAGGCCGATGCACTCACCAGCGAAGCCTTTCATTACCATCCCCTCGCTGATATTCAATCCCACAGCCCATTAAAACAAAATCTAATCGATCACCTCTTTGAGTTTGAAAATTATCCTATTGCCGATCAAATCCAAAGCTATGGACAAGATAATAATAGGAATAATACCGGCACATCCATCTCATTGGATAATGTTAATGTATTTGAGCAAACCAATTTTGATTTTAACATCACCGTGGGTGGTTCCGGTCTATTGCGGATCACATTTTATTACAATGGGTATGTCCTTGATGACGATTATGTGACCCGGATTGCCCATCACTATCAGGAAGCCTTTGAACAAATCATCCAGCAAGAAGAAATACTCATCGCCGACTTAACCATGTTATCCCCCCGCGAAAAAAACCGCTTATTGGTCGAGTTTAACCAAACCGATGCCCAGTATCCCGCCCATCTCACCTTTCATGATTGTTTTGTCCAGCAGGTCGAACGAACCCCAGACCATATTGCTGTGGCAGGATTCTCCCAACCTTTAGGAACAGGCATGGTTTTTCTTTCTTATCGCCAATTAAATCAAAAATCCAATCAAATCGCCACTATATTACGAGAACAGGGCGTATCCAGTGAAAGTATTGTCGGTCTTTTAGCCGAACGTTCCATAGAAATGCTGATTGGCATTTTAGGCATATTAAAATCCGGTGGCGTGTACCTGCCGATTGATCAAGAATACCCAAAGCAACGCGTTGATTTTATATTAAACGATAGTGCCGCTAAAATTCTTGTGACCGCAGATGAACTTAACCAGTGGTTATTTAATGATATTTCAAGCCAAGACCCAACCACCCAGGAGATCAGCACTAACGTGGCCAATCTTGCCTATATTATTTACACTTCCGGCACCACTGGAAAACCCAAGGGCGCCATGATCGAACATCGCGGCATGGTCAATCATATGTACGCCAAGATCAATGATCTTCAACTCGACCATACCAGTATAATTGCCCAGAATGCGTCCCAAATGTTTGATATTTCCGTCTGGCAGTTTTTCACCGCCTTGATTATCGGTGGCAGAACCGTTATATTTCCCAATCTGATCATCCTCGAACCCGTCAATTTTAAACAACACCTCATCAAGAACAAAATCAATATCCTCGAAGTTGTTCCCTCTTACCTGACCACCTTTTTGGATATTCAAACCCAGGACAATACCTATGCGTCTCTGCCCGTTCTGTATCTCCTCGTTACCGGCGAAGCTGTCAGTTCAAACCTGTTAAAACGGTGGTTTAAAAAATACCCCCATATTAAAGTTGTTAATGCCTATGGCCCTACCGAGGCTTCCGATGATATCACCCATCACATCATGACCCACGCTCCCGAAACCGATCCCGTTACCATCGGTGCCCCCGTGCAAAACATGAAGATTTATATTCTCGATAAAACCAATCACCTCTGTCTCCAAGGTTTAACCGGTGAACTCTGTGTCTCTGGTATTGGAGTAGGCCGGGGGTATTTGAATCGTCCAGAATTAACCCATGATAAATTTCTTACCCCTTCCACTATCACCCCTTTTTCCCAGCGTTTATATAAAACCGGTGACCTCGCCCGTTGGTTGCCCGATGGTAACATTGAATTTTTAGGCCGCATCGATCATCAGGTCAAAATCCGTGGCTTCAGAATAGAGTTAGGCGAAATCGAAAACCTCCTCAAAGAACACCCCGCTGTTGATGAAGCCGTTGTGATTGACAGGAAAGACAATCAAAGACAATATCTGTGCGCCTATTTTACCCCCGCCACTACCGACGAACCCACGACAATCGCCCCGTTGAAAAAGTTCCTTGAGGAGAAGTTACCCCCCTATATGGTGCCCGCCTGCTTTATGAAAATAGACAGCATCCCCTTGAATGTGAATGGAAAAATCGACCGTTTTCGGTTACCCCAACCCACTGAATTGGATTTCCATACCGCTGACTCCTATCATGCACCCGAAACCCCCTTGCAACAAATGATCGTGGACATCTGGCAAGAAATTCTTTGCTTGGAAAGAATCGGTATCCACGACAACTTTTTTAATCTCGGTGGTAACTCGCTTGATTTGGTTCGCGTTGCCAATCAATTGCGCGCTAAACTCGGCAAGGATATACCCGTGGCTACCCTGTTTAACCATCTCACCATCAGTGCTTTGGAAAACTATTTAGCCAGTGCCCAATTGTCAGATGTCGTTGTCGAAACACCCAGGAATTTTGTTATGCTCAATGGTTCTCCAGAGTCCGTCGGTAATTTCTTTTTTGTTCATGAAGTATTGGGTGATGTCAGTGCCTATCTTGAGTTCTGCCAACACCTGGGCACCCAATTTAATTGCTGGGGCGTCGAAGCAGAAAAATTAGCTCATTATGTCCCGCGCAACGACACCGTGGAAATCATATCCGCCCGCTACATCCAGCAAATGAAAAAAATACAACCCCATGGTCCCTACAATATCGTCGCGTGGTCGTGGGGTGGGCATCTGGCATTGGAAATGGCCATGCAACTGGAGAAAATCGGAGAAACATTATCCTTTCTCGGCTTCTTTGATTGTTCCGGTCCCAAGTACAAGATCAATGAGAATCGCGTGATAGAGAAGTTTTCTATCCAAACAGAACGATCCTATATAAAACCATTCTTTATGGCTACCGGGAACACCACCGATCTGGAGCAAATCAATGATCTCGACCAACTTTGGAACAATGCCGTCGATTATCTCACCAATGTTCCTGGCATGGTTGATCAACTCCGGCAATTACTCATTGACAATGCCCTTGCATTGCCCAATTATTTTAGTCTCACCGGTCCAGAATTGATTCAGTGTCTCAATTTAAACCGAGTTCATACCAGTTCTGGTCTGCAATATATACCCGCCGGGAAAATTCTCACCCCGATCCACTATTTCCGCGCCAGTCACAATCCCAACCGTGTCGAATCCTGGGGTGAGCACTGCACCGATCCCGTTATTTATCATGAAATCAATGGTGATCATCATTCTATATTCAGAAATATAGACCACATCAAAGAGTTTGCCCGTATATTTAGCGAGGTGGTTAACCAGGAGATAAAATAACGCGTGTACCCCTAACCTAACTTCGACAATTCTCTTGATTTTATTGCCGATTTTGGGCATAAATCGGCCTGTTCGATTTAAAAAAGATGCGATATGACTGGATTGTAGTTTTTGAAAAGCGGAACGTAGTGCCCCAATCTTAATTTTGTTCTTGCAATGCCATTTAATTAGTAGTATAATATCTTTAAGATGTTTATTAAATAAATAGTTAAAAAATTAAAAAAGGCTGGCAAGAGTTATGTGCAGCATAGATTGGTCGAATCGCACCGGACATCTTTGGGACCTCGACTACGTACTGTTCTACATCTTGGAACCCTGATCTATCCAAAGATAAATGGAAGGATCTGGCCAATACAATTGAATCTATTATTACCAATCAAAAGCTAATGTTTCCCGTCTCGAAAGAGATTGGCGATCTTGCGCATCATTACGCGACCATTATCTTGAGAAACCGTCTAAGCCAGACAAAGGGCCGCAGGGCAGAATTTCCCTCCAATTCACTCCCAGAAGTAGAGACTCTATTGTCCGTCGCATCCGGGGTTTATGATGCCAAAAGCGACGCGATTTCGACTTTATCAACGGAATTAGAGGAGTCTCCAGACTATGAGAATATTGATATTCTTTCATTAAAAAATTCAGATGCCCGCCCGATAGGTGCAGAGCATATTGCGATGGCCCAGATGAAAGAATATAAATTTTTTGATTTTTTGAAACAACTGGATTTTACCAAGAGACAAATAGTGACCTCGGCAGTATTGATAGCCGGTCGTTTAGTTCACCCCGCCAACGAGCTTGACACCGCACGCTGGGCCCGGGAGGGAAGTAGCATCGGTGAATTTCTTGGAGAGGATGTCAGCAAATTATCGGACCAGGGGTTGCATAGAACCGGGGATCTTCTTTGGAAGCATCATGAAGCAATAGAGCGGTATTTAGCGGAGAGAGCCCAGCGGTTATTTTCTTTGGACAACACGATCCTGTTGTATGATTTAACTAACACTTATTTTGAGACCAGTAAAAAAGGGAGTGCTATCGCTTTTTTTGGAAAATCCAAGGAGGAAAGAACCGACTTCCCACTGGTCACGTTGGCACTTGTGGTGGATGGGGAGGGTTTCCCCAAGCTGAGCAAAATATTCAGGGGAAATGTGTCCGAACCCGCCACGTTGGCAAAGATACTGGACGGTCTATCAGGTTTGGGTCCAGAAGGAAAAATGTTTCGAAAAACAGTGGTGGTTGATGTGGGTATTGCCACCGATGAAAATTTGAATCTGCTCAGGGCAAAGAACTATGACTATATTGCCGTATCACGTCAACGTAGCTATGATGAGTCCTTCTGGAAAGATGGGAGTTGGCAAGATACCAAACTTAAAAATCAGAAAGAAATCTTATCGGTCAAATCTGAGCGAACTGCGGATGAGGTATTCCTTCTGTGTCACAGCAATCGCAAGGAATCCACTGAAAGTTAGATATTAAAAAGCCGTACCTCAAAATTTGAGATGACGGTCAACGAAATGAACGTCAGGTTAAGCCGGAAGCATGGTAGAAAGGCTTACGAAAAGATAATGGAACAAATCGGGCATATAAAAGAGAAATATAAAGTAGGTCATTATTATGATATCGAGGTTTCCCCGGAGAATGGGGTGGCGTTAAGCGTTTCCTTTAAAAAGAAGGAAGCCCTGGCATCAAAGGAAGAAATGCTTGGAAATTATGTGCTACGAACCAACAGGCAAGATTTGCTTGACGAAGAAATATCAAAGACGCACAGAATTTTGACCAGGATAGAACAGTCATTCAAGTGGATGAAAACGGATTTAGGCGTTCGTCCGGTTCATCATCAGCTTGACAAGCGGATAGAGTCGCATTTGTTTATTACCGTGTTGGGTTACCATATATTAGCGCCAGTACTTTTTCGAGCCCAAAAAAGTGCTGGAATTCCGCATAGCTGGCGGAGCATTAGAAACATCCTCTCCACACACCAGAGATTAACCACCACCTGTATGACAAAAGATGGTTACCGGATTGATGTTCGTAATAACACCGCTCCAACCCCCGAACTGGCTGCAATATATGCAGCTTTGGGAATTACACACTACCCACTTAAGAATCGTTACTCAAAAATTTTAGCAAAAAAATAAATGTAGTGCCCTATATTTTCGCAAAATGTTTGTAAAGCGTGATCTACAGGCGATCTTCAAAATCATAGTGTCGAAGTTAGGTTAACCGTAACTGATTGTCAACTTCCTTTTGAGAGTAGACGTGGCGTCCCACCGCATTATTTTATTCCTATTCCATAAAAGGGACACGATGCCGCTTCCATGTTCAACCGCAAATAGGAAGAGAAAGTTTCTGAACCGTGATGCGTGGGATTAAAGGATGACCGGGATAAAACGGAAGGATGCTGGGCGGCTGGCAATCTTTTTCTGGTAATGTAAGCGACCCGCCCACGTTCATCATTCCCACATTCACGCGCACCGTCCCCGGTCTTTTACCTACTTGATCTCGGTGATATGCAATTGCCAGATTTCCTCGTCATCGTTTTCGATTAATTGGTAGATACGGTTATGGTGGATGGCAAAGGGATACAGTTCCAAGGGATCGGCGTCCTTCAGGGGCAAGAACATTCTTTTTTGCAATTTACCGGAAAAATCATAGATGAAGGTCTCGTATTGGGTATCTTTTTTTTTATTGGAAATGACATATACCCGGTCCTGGGCGACGCGGTACTCTTTTCTTAATGGATAGGACGAGGGATATTTCACCCGGGCATGATCCAACACGTAAATCTCTTTGAAACGGAGATCCTTTCTAAAAAACTGGTCAAAGACCTCAATATCCTTGGCTGTCAGGCTTATTTTTTCATACGGCGGGTTAATGGTGGCGGTTTTTTGGCCCGTCGCGTTAAAGACATGGATATTCTCATCATCCGAGATCAGAAAGATGTGGTTACCATGAACCTGCCTGGAAAAGTAACTCTTGGCCATGCCGGCGGCAATGGGGTCGATGGTTTTGCCGTCCTGGTCCAGCGATTTCATGCGTAGCAACTCTTTCTCCAATTTTTTATTGCTATCATACAAGGAGTAGGTGATATAATGCCTCTTGTCCTCGGCAAACCAGATGACCACGTATTTTTTTTCCAGGGGGATGTATTGGCTGCGGGGGATAATGGGTCTAAATTCATCGATATATTTGCCACTCCGCTCAAAACGCAGCATCTTGTTTATCCCGCTGACAAAGAATTGGTCGGGTTTGAGATAAACGCGGATGGCAGGAATCCAGGGGGCGGGGGAAGGTAAGAATTCTTGCGGTCCTTCCCCGGCTTTCCCCCCCATCTTAACCCGCAGCTTCCGGTCTTTTTGGCTGTAAACATAGATATGGATACCATCGGTAATCACGATGTCCTGATCGTCCACGGCGATACTATCGGGCCTAGAAAGATCCGGCATGTTCACCACTTCGGCGTTTCCCACCACGCCTAAAAACATCAATACAAGCCATAACATCATAAGTTTTTTCATTTCTCGATCTCCTTGTTATTTTTTAATTTTAACATGACACTCTTGAAACCGTCACGTGGTTCACCATGCTTTTAAAATAAGAGGGTGCATCCCCTTGTATTGTATAATAATACAGGGAGATTTGTCAATGGCAGGCTTTAACCTTAAAAAAGAGGGCCGGTGCTTTACTTCTTTACTTCTTGCTTCTGAACTCCCTTTTCTTTTTGTGTCCGTTCTTTGGCATCAAGATAATGATCGTATTTTACCACTAACCCAGCTCTAACAGGATTTAACAACGGATATCTGATGGTGATTCGTGCTGTTCTCAGAGAGCCATTATGTCAAATATAAAGTAAAAAAGTAAAGCACCGGCCCCTTGTTTTTATATAAGAATCTTTTAGTCGCTTTTCTTTTCTGATACCGAGAACCTCTTCCCTAATCGGAAGCCGGTGCATCTTTTCAGCACGGGCTGGAGATTGCCCGATATCTAGGAAAACAAATGCAATCACCTGTTTTTATTTTAGGAATCATAGGGTCGGTGCGTGGGAATGTGGGGATGATGAAGGTAAAATAGGAACTTCTTGGAGCACCCCGGCAAACATTCCCACATTCCCACGCACCGCCCCCGGTTTTTCCGTCCCAGGTTTTTTCTTAAATTTCCGGTAACAGCAAGCGAAAGCCAAGGCGGAAGAGACATGCTGCAGGTTCACAGCTATTGCGATGGGCGCACCGTAAATAGCTGCGTTCATGGGAAAAACTACCGCCACGCGTAACCAAACGCGAACCAGTTATAGGGCCAGTGGGATTTTTTAAAGGTGAATGGGAATAATAATCTTCACCATGCCAATCGCTTGTCCATTCCCAGACATTTCCCAGCATATCATAGAGTCCATAGGCATTTGGTTTTTTTTCACCCACAGGGTGGGTTTTCTTTTTAGAGTTGGAAAAAAACCAAGCAATCTCTTCCAAAGGCCACGAACCATAAATGAAACGATTACTACCTGCTCGGCAGGCTTTTTCCCACTGAGCTTCAGTGGGTACACGAAAGAATAAACCCGCTTGCTGGTTCAAGTGAGTGATAAAAGTTTGTACCTCATAATGCGTTACATTTTCAACGGGTGCATTTTTCCCAGCATTTTTAAAATGGGAGGGGTTTTTTTTCATTATAGCGGTCCATAAGCCTTGGGTGACCTCGTATTTTGCCATCCAATAGCCATCAAGAAACACGCGGTGTAGCGGGCCTTCGTCGGCTTCCCTACCTATCTCGCCAGCAGGCGAACCCATTAAAAATTCACCGGCTGGAATATATACCATGGCAATACCATATTTAAATTCCGCTTCCCAATAGCCATTTTTATTCACATACACTTTCTTGGCCCATGATTTTATCTTAGCTACGAATGGTGGTTCCACTTCTGAAGCAGCAAAAAAAAGCGAGGAGCATAAGATACAAAGAAGCCAAACTGCTGGAACCTGCCATTTTGTGTTCATTTCTATTTTGTTATACCTCTTTATTTAATAAGGTGTTTGGGGTTTCGCTTGTTGTTTCAGGGGTAACTGGGGGCCATCTATGGATTGTAAAAAGTCTCTTATGCCACATAAATACCGTGGTCCTGAGTTCACCCAGCCATAAATTATGATTGAAAATTAGGGACGGTGCTTTACTTCTTTACTTTATAATTTATTTGTTCGGTTACAAGAAGTAAATAAGTAAAGAACCGTCCCCGCTTTTTTCACCGAAACAACGGGCGCAGGAACTGATTCTTGGGGTGGACCATTTGCAACTGTCACAAAATGCAAAAAAATACCTCTATACACTTGACAAATAACTTCTAATGGGCATGAAATGATGCGGTGAACTTTTTCTATCTTATCCAGCACGGTTTTCCTGTCTTTCTCTTGGATCGGGTATTTGACAAGCTTGTTTTTCTCGCCGGTATACACGATGTAGCAGCAATCAATGGCGGTGTGGTAATTAACCCAATCATAGACAACCTTATTTTTTAGTAAATAAATTATTTATCATATTTTTATTTTTTACTTGGTGAACGCGCCCACATGTAACTCGCAAAAATAAAAAAAAGTCCCATAAAAAATAACATGCCTATACCTTCCGCTTCAGCTCTACCACTATTCAGTGAATAAAATGCCAATACTAATATTATAACTCCAAGGATTATACCCATAACACCTACACCTGTTATTTCACCTTTTGATGGTTTTATTTCCCCCTGATATTCAGCAAACGGATCAATTTTTGTGATAGTCACATTATTTTGTTGGATTGAACCATCCAACATTGTTTGACAATGTTTACATTTAACCGCCACTTTAAGTATTTCTTCACCGCAAAACGGACAATCCTTAAAACTCTTATCTTCGCTCATTTTCAATCTCCTAATATTTTTTTTCGTATTGTCAATGTTTAATTATTACTCCCAGTCAAAAAAAACTGTACAAACCAGGATATTGCTGTCTATCGAGCAACATACCCCATTGCCCGCCTCAATTCAAGACATGGGTATTACGTTCGAACAGCATTCACCACCGTATTTACCATAGTTGGCCCAGAATAAAATTGACTCCAATTAGCTGAATAAGCTGCCGCCATTGAGGGTCGCTTCCATTTACCCTTCAACCACGTCAACTCATTTATTTTCCATTTAAACATTCTCGGTACTGATTCTTAATAAGTTTTCACTATTTTGGGATGCCCCAAAATATCAGCCCTCTTCAGCCCAATCAACTCATTCTGTCTTCATTCAACTATCTCCGGGTTATCAAGGAAGTTTTAAAATAGCACCCCCGACCATAAAAGTCAACAGCAAAATGAAAAAAATTAAAAAATGAGTATAAATACCTAAGAGATGGAAGTTAGGAAGTGACCCAACCAACGTCGCTTCGCGCCGTGGGATTATTACAGCACAGAAATTCCTGCAATTCGGAGTTCTTGGAAACAGTTGAATAAAATAATGCGACAAGGATGTCGCGTCTACGTAGACGCACCATCCTGGCGCATTAATAAGCGGCGAAAACATGGTCTTGGTTACGATTTCGGGCGAGTTTCTTATAGGTTAGGAGATAAAATTTCCGTGTCGTCCGATAAGTGGATTGAGGAGACAGGCGAAAAAACCATAAACTTGAAAATTGAGCTATTTGGCGTCATAATCAACGATCATGACCAGAAACATTAATCAGAATAGACCTGAGAGGAAAAATCCTCTGTATTGGGGAATCCTCTACTACCATGGACAACTATTTACCTTGAAGGTACAAAATCGTGCAGCAAACCGGATTTACGGCAAAACTGGGGAAATGGATGCAGTTTTAAATCATGGAAGGTTCAACTCTCCTATTGGGGCGAAATATCCCCCAAAGTATTCAATTATGGTCCCCAAAGTAGCCCGATGGTCCGAATCGTGCCAAAAAGTCCCCAATAGTGACATTAAGTTCCGCATATTGCCATTTTGTTCCCCATCGTAGCATTGTGAACCAAATCGTGCCATTCTGTCCCCCATCGTAGCATTGTGAACCGAATCGTGCCATTTTGAGCGATTGGGGACCATTTTCTAATCTATGGCTCAATTATGTTCCCCATACGACCATATGCTACTATAAGGACCATTTATGAAGTTCATACGACACCATTCTACGAAATAGCCCACCAATGAAGAAAATCCTGCAACGGTGACCTAATTTCATCATCTTTTCATGTTTATCCTTAACTGTTCAGGCCATTGCCTCTTTTTTATTTTTTAACCCCCAAACACAATGGAATGTAAGCGGGTGTTAGCCCCTCTGCGAACCGCAGGTACCGATTTTCACTATACGGCTCTTCGTGGTTAAAGATGTTATTTTTAAGTTAACGGTGAATCCAGGTTTATTTTCTGTCTTTACAACATGGCTTGTTGGTGATAAAATAACCTTTCATTGGACAAAGTTATTATTTTTTAGGCAACAGAATCAATTCAGTTAACTGTAATCATGATTCAGATGATTTGCGAAAATGGGTAAACACATGAATTATACAACGGAAATTTATGCAGCACATCAAGACTTGTCCGATTGTAGCGTGGCATTTCTTGAATTTGTTAAGAAAAATCCAGCCTGCTTGGACCGGGCCAATTTTGATGGGATTTTGATTGATAAGCGGTTCCCTGACTGTAATCCGCAACCCTGGCCTACCTTTGTTAGCAACAAAAAAAAAATGGAAATGGCAGAGGCGGCACAAAAGATTAATGATTTGATCAAATCGATCATCCCTCGTTTTTTTTCCTATGATATCCAGAAAATATGCCACTATTACGAAATTGATCCAGAAAGAACCCAAATGCTGATGTACGGTGTAGACGAAAGCCATTTAAAGAACCTATTGGCACGGGGTGATTTTATCGCCACTCCTTCCGGGGAATTCAAATGCCTTGAATTTAACATGCAAGCCAATTTGGGCGGATGGGAATTGGACCTCCTCGAACCAATATATACAGAAACACCTATCATTGCCAATTTTTTAAAGGAATACTCCCCCACCATATATAAAAATCATTTTTTCTCCCTTTTATTTGAGCATGTGTTAGATGCTTTCCAAAAAAAACATCCTGACACAACCAAAAGGGGAGAAATAGAAAAAGTTAACATGGCTATTGTTTATCCCGACCCCTTTTTGAGTGAACAAAATGACACCATTTCCCAAATGCAAAATAGCTATAAACAAGCCCTGCACAAGAAAAACAGTAAATTGAAGGGAGAATTAATTGTTTGTGGTTTTAACTCCCTGAAAATGTCCCACAATTTCCTCGTGCATGATGGCCAAAAAATCGATATTCTGCTGGAAATGCTCAATGGACTAACCCCTCTTTTATATATGCATCTTGTTAAAGAGGGCAACCTGCAACTTTACAATGGCCCGGTGTGCAAACTGATGTCCAACAAACTTAACCTGGCATTCCTTTCAGAGCATCAAGATTCTGATATCTTCAGCTTGGAAGAACAGGCGGTGATCAAAAAACATATTCCCTGGACGCGAAAGGTTCTTGCCAGCCATACCTCATTTTTACTTTCTCAGCAAGAAAACTTGGTGTTAAAACCATCAGATGGACTTGGCGGAATAGATGTCTTCCTGGGTTGCAAGACTGCCCCGGCAGAGTGGGCTCAACAGGTAGAAAAGGCAGTGGCGGAAAAAAAGTGGGTGGCACAGGAATATGTCCCCTCTGCTTCTTACCTATACCAAAACGGTAAAACAGGATGCTCCCCGCATCATGTTATCTGGGGACTTTTTGTGATGGGCTCGCAGTATGCTGGCGGATTTGTCCGGATAATGCCAGAAAACAAAATCCACGGTGCCATCAACTACCACCAGGGCGCGGAAGAAAGCATTATCATCGAAGTCGAGGAATCTTAAAAATACTTTGACCGTGAGTGGGCCATTGTTTTCTGGGGGGCTGTCCAAAAAGCTGAATCGATACGGTTTGGGCGTTTGCTTTTTCCTTTTTTTTGTGGTATAAAATAGCTATGAACTATGCAAAAGAAGAACGAATCGGTAACCCTGAACTGTTTATCGGCAGAAAGGAAGACATGGCGTTTTTCCTCAACTGGATACACAACATTAAAAATAGAATGTCCCAAAGCACTGCCATATTGGCCCGTCGCAAAATGGGTAAAACAGCTATATTAGAACGATTGTTCAACATTATCTTTGAAAAGAACGACGGGGTTATTCCATTTTATTATGAAATTAAAGAATCCAAGAAGTACATCGTGGATTTCTGCATTGAATTCTTCATGACTTTTATCTACCAATACATTGCCTTTAAAACACGGAAAACGATGTATCTTAGCCCAAAGTGGGGAAGTAGTTTTAATAATGCAAAAGAAATAGCCAAGAGTGAAGGCTTGGGATATCTGGCTGTGTTGATCGACAGTGTAGATTACGCGGTGGCTCACAATCAGGTGGATATTCTTTGGGAATTGGTCCGTGAAGCCCCAAAAACAGTTGCCGCGGACCATAATGAATTCATTGTGCAGATGATTGATGAGTTCCAGTTCATGAACGAAATGATTTTTCGTGACAATTCTAAGCCAGAAGAAAGCGTGATAAAAACTATGGCCGGTGCGTATTTAAGTACGGCTGAAAGTAAGGTCGCGCCGCTGTTGGTTTCGGGGAGTTGGATTGGATGGCTCATGGATATCTTACGCACGCAGTTGCCTTCCCGCTTCCATTATTATTTTCTTGAAGATATGCCTAAAGATGAATCGTTGGAAATGATATTCAAGTATTCGGGCTTTTTTAGCGTGCCTATCACGGAGGAAACAGCCTATCTCATTGCGGAAATGACCGAAGGGAGTCCTTTTTATATCAATGCATTGTTCCGTTCCAATTACCGGCACAAGAATCTCACGACTATCGAGGGGTTAACAGACACCCTGGATTTCGAGATTCGTGATAATCGCGGCATCATCAAATCCACATGGATGGAATATGTGATGACTGCCTTTAATAAAGTAAATGAGAAAAATGCAAAAAACATCGTGCTTTATCTGTGCAAGCACCGGGACCGGGAAATCACGCGCAAGGAACTGCTGAAAAAGTTAAAGCTGGATATGACGGACTCAGAACTGGAAAAGAAACTACGGGCCTTAATCATGGCAGATATCATCAGTCAAGGTCAGACGAACTATGATTACCAGGGCGTGCGGGATAATATTTTTGACAAGGTATTTCGCGGGGTGTATGAAAAAGAGATTCAGGATTTTGATATCAAGATCATCGGTCAAGAAATACGTGCGAAGTTTGAGGCGTTGCAAAAAGAGTATTTTCAGTTACGGGGGAAGTATAATCGGCAGAAAGGATATTATGCGGAGTATGGGATTCTGAATGTATTAATCTCGCAAGCGCGGAAGAAGAATGAGTTATTGAAATCAGTCACCCACAACCTGCCAATAGACTTTAATTTTTGTAATTATGCGCGGGCGTGGCGTTATAATGGTTCCACCGAGTTTGGTAGAGAGTATAATATAGACATTTATGCCCGTGCGCAATCGCCATCTGATTATTCAATCATCGGGGAAGTGAAAAATCGGGAGAACCAGAAATTCGCGAAAGAGGAAATTCTTTCATTCATGGAGAAATACGCTATCTTAAAGAAGCAAGAGAATCTGGAGCGGGTGGTTCCCTTCATCTTTTCCAATCCCGGCTTCACGCAGGAAGCGGCAAACTATTGCCAGGAGAACGGTATTGCTTATAGCGAAGATGAAGCGTGGCTGGACAGTTGAGTTGTTGAGTCGTTACGTTTCCAAGACCATGTTTTTGCCGCTTATTCCACAACGATTTCCAAACTCTGACCGTGAATCCAGCACTACTTCTTCGGCTTCCCAAAGATATTGAATTTTGATTTTTTAATGGATTGGGAATCCCCCAGTTCTGCCAGTTTTTTTCGCGCCAATGCATGGTCTGGGTTAATAGAGATAGCTTTTCTAAAGAAACCCTCGGCACGGTTGGGTTGGTTTTCCGCCATAAAAAGGATACCCATGGCTGTATATGCTTCCACATTATAGGGTTCCAGATCAATCGCTTTTTGCAGGTTATCTGCGGAGCGTCGCCGCAACGTGGGTAAGTTCATCTGACATAACCCCAATAACAGGAAATAGGATGATTTATACGCGTCCAAACTCACGGCTTCGTCCAAAGTAGACGCGGCTTCCCAGTATTGCTTGGCCGCATATTGCACCTTGGCGCGACGGTACAGTAAGCGGGCTTTTTCGGCCAAATTATCCTGGATGGAATCGGCTCCACCGGCGTCCTTGTAGCCCTTGGAATCGTATTCGCGCTTTTTATCGACATTACCCAATGTATCGTACGCCTTGTTGATCTCGGCAAATACAAAATTGGCTTTTTCCTTGATATCGGGGTCCGGGGCCGTGGCTATACGATCGGGATGGTACTTTTTGGCCAGATTAAAATAGGCTGTTTTAATCTCATTGTTACTGTCGGTATTTTGGATACCCAATAATTGATAAAAATCCATGCGGTCCGCTTTCAGTTGATCGTAAAGCCGCATGATACCTTCGACATTGGCATCCAACTCTTTATCTACCTCCACCTCCACGAATTCCACGAGGTTGAGCAGGTAAAGCATGGCTATTTTTCGCCAAAACACGTCTTCTGGAACCTTCATGGCAGTAAATATCTGCTGGTTGTTCAGATTGGTGAAACGGCTCAAATCCTTGTAAAAATTCATTTCGTTGACAGATAACACATCGTTTAACGGGCGTGGAACTGGCGACAGACGGGGCGATTTATAGAAAAACTTGTTTTTAAAGTAGGAAATATTCCCCATCTTATTGGTGCCCTCGGTGATGATGCCGGGCAATTCAATGCGAAATCTGGAATCCTCGGGAATATCTGGAACGGTATTGACAAAGTTCCACTCCCCGGCCACCAACTCGAATGTGCTGGTGGCAATGGTGCGCAACTGGTAAATCAATGCGAAAAAAAGATCACGTTGACTCAAGATTTTCTTTTGCACCAGGATTTTCCCCAACCGCTCATTCTGCTCTTTGAGCAAGCGCGTGATATCCATAAATTGCGCCTGATCAATTTTCCCAATTTTGAATAGAATCTCCCCCAAACGCTCTTCAATCACCGTCGTTTTGGCAAACGTCAATTTTCCTTCTATGAAATAAAGATTCTTAGTAAAGTTCCTCCCGGCAACAATCAACTCGCCGTTAGCTTGATCTTTTAATATCTTCTTTAACATTAAAGGAACCGGATACTGTATAATTCTGTTCGGCATCGGCCCTCCACAAAAAAATTCATAGTACCTAATTATTTTAAAAAAAAGATACTTTAATTTTTACTACAATTTTAATGCATTGTCAATCCCATAGGCATGTCTAAATCTACCATCACGTTTTTTCAAGGACCTGGCGGTGAATTCTGGGCCAGTCCAACGTGGGCTGTAAGTCCACCACGCTAAAAATAACTCACTACCCGCATCCAATGCGCCATTTCAAAGCTAAACGAGTAGAAATCAAAAGCGGATGTTGAATAAAAGTTGGATAATTTTATCAAAAAACTTGACAAAAAGAGTTTTTTGTTCTATTAAATGAGGTATGAACAGGTTTCTAATACTTCTAACAATTGTGATGGTCACCATGGTGTCCATCGGATGCCATAGCACGTTTGAAAAACGGATCAACAATGATATCATTGGGATCAATGAGCAGTTATACGATCTGGAAAAAAAACAGATCAAGGATGCGGCACTGCTTAAAAAACTGGAAGCGGGGAGCCCCCCCACAATCAGCGAAAAAGAGCCGGCCAAAACGGAAGAACCACCAACAGATATCAACGGGATATACAAGGAAGGATACAAAAACTATCTGGAACAAAACTATACTGAAGCGATCAAACAGTTGTCCGCGATAACGGCTCGGTTTAAAGAGGATTCGTTGATCGACAATGCCCTGTACTGGCAGGCGGAATCCTATATGAATTTGAAAAAACCAGATGTGGCACTGAACTATTACCAGATGATCTACAGGTATTATCCCTTCAGCAGCAAGGCGGATCAAGCACTATATAAAGTGGGTGCGATTTACATGGAAGCGAAAGACAACGCCCGGGCTTTACTGGCTTTCAACCGCCTGATCCAAGAGTACCCGGAATCGGACCTCTACAATTCGACATTATTAAAAATAAAACAAATAAACCCAAAGAACAGGAGAAAATGATGAGCACAAAATATTTCTTTTTACTGTTTTTTTTAACCGCAGTATTGCTTTTTCCTAGGCAAGAGACCTCAAATACTCAGGAATCCCAGAATGCACAGGAAACCCCGCAAGTCAAAGAAACACCCATAGTGCCAGGAGCCCAACTTGCCCAGGATACACAAACAGAAGAGGGCAAAAAAGTAAAAAAACCCAGGAAATACGAGATTGATGTGGCCTATATTTACCAGGAAGAAAGCAAGGTAATCTCGGAAACAGACTTACAATGCACCCATTTTATCAAGAATGACCAAAGCGAAGATATTATTATCACGGGTTCCGAGTTTATGAACTGGCAACGCATTGACTATTCCGATACCGATCGCATGTTTATCGGGAAAGGGTCACAAGATGGCATAAAAGAAGAGGACGTCTTTATGGTGCTGGGGAAAGGTGAGAAAATTACCAATCCACTCACCAATAAATCCCTGGGCACTTTTTATTTAAAGAAATCTTTGGCAAAAATCTATTGCCTGTACGAGGATAAAGCGATCATCGTGTTGTTGGATGGGTGTCAACCTGTGCAAATCGGGGATATTTTGATTCCTTACAAGCCCATAGAACCGCTGTTTAAGAAAAAGTTGGACTATCAGTTGTGCCGGTTACCCCAGGGCACGACTGAAGGTCATGTGGTATATAGCAATGCATATACCGGTTTTACCAGACAGTTGTCTTCAGCCGGGCAATATGTGACCGTGGATATTGGTAATGCTCTGGTAGAAAGAGGGGACTGGTTGATTTTTTATATTCTCATCAACAAGGATCTCCCGCCGTTCATTGCCGGGTTCGGGATTGTGATTGATACCCAGAGTACCTGTTCGACTGTAAAAGTGATGGATACTACTTACCCCATTGAAATTGGTACGCCCCTGGTCATGATGCCCACCCCCCGGGGCGACGCCACGCCACTGGATACAACCACGTCCACTGAAGGTTTGAAAGATAAACTACCGACCATGGATGGACTGAAAAATGAAGATGGCACGCCAGCAGGCAATCTGCTGAGTTTTGACGTCATATTTGATATCAACAGCAAAACTATCATTGATTTCTATAAACCCGAATTGGATAAAATTCCTCCCTTTGTCGCGGACAAATCTGAATATATTATTATTCTAAGAGGCTACGCCTGTAGTATCGGAAGCATGGAATATAACCTGCGGTTGTCCCAGGAACGAGTCAATGCCATCAAGAAATTTTTGATGGAAACCTATAACATTAAAGAGGAGTTTATCGAATCCTACTTTTACGGGGAAAAAGAATCGACTTTTGACAACAGCATTGAAGAACAACGACGTCTGAACCGGCGGGTGAATATCGAAGTGAGGGCGCGGTAATCCTGATAATATGTTAATAAAAAAGGAGCGATTAAAATGAGAAGCAAAACGAGTGGGTTCAAGCCCGTGGTTGTTTTGGGAGTGTGGCTCTTGATTCTTTTACCGGGTATCACGATGCTGCACAGCTTAGAAGGAGACCCGGGCAGAACCACTCAAGAGGACACTACTAAAAAAAAGAAAAATACAGTGGATAGTACTGGCAAAGAGACGGGCCAAGGCAGATTACAAACGCCAGCCCAAACGACTGCCATCAGAAAAGCACAGGAAGCCAGGGAAAAAGCCTTGGCTGAAGCCAAAGCAAAAACCTTAGCTGAGGCCAAAGCAGCAGCCAATACGGATACCAACACAACCTCCAGTGAAGACAGCACTATCCCAACCGATACCAGTAACTCCATCCCGACGGCAATAATCGCACCGGTTACGACAACGCCGGAAGTGGTTGATCCCATAAAGACAAAAATCTACTGGAAGGGGTTAAAAATTGAGCTGGATAAAAAAATCGAGGAATTAAAAACAACCTTGATTTTCACACAGGAGAAATTGGGCCAAACAAGGATGAAATTTCTCAGTGAACCCTCACCGTTGCGGCAACGCGAGATGCAGGAAGAGATAAATAAACTGATCGAGGAGATCGGCATTTACGAGAATGCCCTGGCCAATACGGAGCAGCAACTGAAAGATTTATCGGACAAAGCACGCAAAGCAGGTGTGCCCCCGGGCTGGGTGCGCTAACACCACGGCGAGGTAGTAAACGAATTGCAGTCGTCGATGATAAAGCAAACGGCAGTTATTCTTTTTTCGGGTGGCTTGGATTCGACCACCGCGTTGTATTGGGCGCGTGAAACTTTTTCCGCGACTACAGCCATGGTCATCCACTATGCCCAGCGTCACAGCATTGAAGTGACTATGGCCCGTTCTATCGCGCAACGGTTAGGAGTAGAAGCCCACTTTATTCAATTCCCACTGAAAGACATTGTGTATTCGGCGTTAATTGACAGGGATAAAACCATACCTGAATCCTTGGCCGCCTCTAAAAATGAGGCCGGGGTTCCACTCACGTATGTACCGTTTCGGAATGGAATATTTCTTTCCTTGGCCGCTGCATTTGCCGAGTCCAGGGAGATATATAATATTGTCACCGGGTTCAACCTGATTGATACCCCGGACTATCCCGATACCACTGCCGCGTTCACGCAAAAGATGGAAGCGGCGATTAACCAAGGAACTTCGGCGTCGATCACAGGCACGCAGTTCCGCATTCATACGCCGTTAATTGGCAAGAGTAAAAAAGAGATTATTGAGATGGGCATGGCGTTGGGAGTGGATTATTCGTATTCTGTTTCCTGTTACCGGGGCGATGAAATCCCCTGTTTGCGGTGCCCCTCCTGCGATATCCGTAACAGCGCGTTTATGCAATTAAACATGGAAGACCCCTTGATTGGGCGTCTTAAAAAGGAAGGTCGATTATGAGTTGGGAATTGGTAGTCAAAGATAAATTTGCTGCCGCGCATTTTATTCAACACTATAAAGGCAAGTGTGAAAAGATGCACGGCCACACCTTTCAGGTGGAAGTCTATATAAAAGCAACAGAACTGGATATCTCCGGGATAGCGATTGATTTTACCGAGTTAAAAGCCTATTTGAAAGAGATATTACCGGACCACAAGGTATTAAACGAGGTGTATGATTTTTCGCCATCAGCGGAGAACCTATCCCGTCATATTTATTATACTATCAAAAACAAATACCCGGTTTCGCGGGTAATGATCTGGGAATCGGAGAATGCGGGAGCGATGTACTCTGAAGATTAACGAGATTTTCCATTCTTTTCAGGGTGAGGGCGCCCGCGTCGGTAAAGCCGCGATTTTTCTACGCTTGGCTGGATGTTCGTTACATTGTCCTTATTGTGACACCAAGGAAGCCTGGAACAGCGGCACAGAGATGTTACCCACCGAGATTGGCCGTGTCATCGAAAAACACCTGTTATCCTTTCCCGGTGCGCAGGTCGTATTTACTGGCGGGGAACCATTGGAACAGGATCTGTCGGTGATGGTGGACCTGTTAAAGTCTCGGGGTTGTTTTTTGGCCATTGAGACCCATGGTGGTTTATTCCAACCGCTACCCATTGATTGGTGGACTGTGGCACCCAAGGACGTGACGGATTACTCCATCCACCCGCAACTTATCCCCCATATCAATGAGATCAAGTTGATTGTCAATAAGAACCTGACATTAGGTGTGCTAGCAAAACTTCGTCAAACCACACCCGCTGTGCCCTTTTTCCTGCAACCAGACGAAACGAATGAAAATCGTTACGAGGATACTTATCACTTATTCAAGCAGTGCCAGGAAGCAGGACTGGTGGATGTCCGTTGTGGTATCCAATTGCACCGAATTTACAACGTGAAATAAAAATACCAGCGCGGGCTATTTCAGCCTTATTGTGTGGGCGGCAGGGTGCCTTTTTTTGAGCCGTAGGCGATATCGTGTACCACGGAGATGAATTTTTCTGAATTAAAGGGTTTGGACAGATGGGCATCCATGCCAGCTTTATAGGAACGATCGACATCCTCGGTCATAGCATTGGCGGTCATCGCCACAATGGGCGTGTGAATCGTGGCACCTGTTTGCATTGATTTTTCATGTTCTATTTTGCGAATCGCCTGGGTCGCTTCGTAACCATCCATCACTGGCATCTGAATATCCATTAGCACCAGGTCATAGTGACGGTTCGAGAATCGTTCAATCGCCGCTCTACCGTTCTCGGCCAAGTCAACCCGGTGGTTGAATTTTTTTAGATTAAAAATCGCCACTTTTTGATTAAAGACGTTGTCTTCGACCAGCAGGATATCCAACGGTGTTTTTTCCGGTTCTGTTAATTTATGTGGGTCCGAAGGTTCTACTTGATTGGCTGTTTCAGCCACGTGTTCCTCCCCCATCAACCCCGCAATGCTTCGGAACAATTGCGTTTGTTTGATCGGTTTATAAAGCAAGGCAGAAAAACCGCTGCGTCGTAATTCCTCGTGAGTTTGATAGGCTGTCGAGGAAGAGAGCAGGATCAGCGGTGTATTTTTGATCTGCGGGTCTTTTTTAATCATTTCAGCCAGTTGGGCCCCGGAATATTCGGGCATTTGGAAATCCAGCAACGCCAGGTCAAAAGGGGTATTTTCCGAGACTGCCGTGCGTAATTTGGACATGGCTTCCAATGCATCCCCAGCTTCCCGGCAGATGCAGTCACGGACCTGCAAGTACTTGTTCAGAATGAAGCGATTGGTACTGTTATCATCCACGATAAGCACTTTTAATCCCCTGAAATCTGGAGCCCAGATGGGTATTTTGCTGGACGATTCTTTAACCGCCTCAAAACGGCAGGTGAACCAGAAGGTGGAGAATTTCCCTTTCACACTTTCCACACCGATTTCCCCGCCCATTAGTTCTGCAAGTTTCCGTGAAATGGCCAATCCCAACCCGGTTCCGCCATACTTGCGGGTGGAGGTAGTGTCCAGTTGCGAAAAGGTTTTGAAGAGGAATTGTTTATCTTCCTGGCTGATACCAATACCGGTATCTTTAACCCTGAACATCAGGTAAATCACATCGGAGACACCGATTTTTTCCACACGATGGATATGGGTGGAAATAACAATCTCTCCTTTATCGGTAAATTTCACGGCGTTGTTGGCCAGGTTGAGCAGTATCTGGTGGAGCCGGGAACTGTCGCCCAGAATTTGCAAGGGGATTTCCGGTTCGATCAGCGTGACCAATTCCAGGCCTTTTTTATGGGCTTTAGGCGCGATCATGTCCGCCACGCTTTCGATCACATCGCGAACATTAAAATTGATGCTATCAATGCTCAATCGGCCCGCCTCAATCTTGGAAAAATCCAGGATATCATTGATGATGACCAACAGGTTATTGGCCGAGGTGCTGATGATCTCCAGGTACTCGTATTGTTCATCCGTCAGGCGGGTTTGGGCCAGGATATCACTCATGCCGATAACCGCATTCATCGGGGTGCGGATTTCATGGCTCATATTGGCCAGGAACTCCGACTTGGCACGGGTGGCCGCTTCTGCCGTATCACGGGCCGCACGCAACGTCTCCTCGCTGTGAATTTTATCCGCGATCATCAGATTGGCAGAATCAGCCAAGGTGCGAAACTCGGAGACGGTTAACCTATTCTTATCCAACAGCTCATTCTTTTTAGCAGATTCCATAAAAAAAGCGGAGAACACGTTGAACTCTTTTTGAATCTTCCGTGCCACAAACTTGGAAATCAGCAGGGTTAAAAGCGAAATCAAAATGAAAATACCGCCAATCAAGTACATATCCTGTCTGCCCAGGCGCGTGAGTTCGGCTTTGCGTTGAGTAATCAGGGCGCCCAGGTCATCGTGGTCAAAACCGGCACCAACGATCCAGCCCCACTCTTTATAAAGGCGGGAGTAAGTTGTTTTCAAAAAATATTTAGGTGCATTAGGCTCTTTGAACCAATAATTGACTGTGGCTTCGCCATTCTGTTGCAGTTGCAAGACCATGTTTTTCAGGAACAGGTTACCTTTGGCATCCGGGTAGTTCATGGGGATTTTTTCCCCTTTCACATCCAATCGCTCTGGATTGACAAGGGGGTTGGCAAAATTTTGTTCATTTTCCAGGCCATTATATTTGAGCAGGAAAAAAGAGTTGTGGTTATTTTTTCCGAAGCGCATGTTTTTAATGCGGTTTATCACTGCTTTTTGAATTTCCGCTTCCACTTCTTCCTTGTATTCGCCTGTGCCGATCACCCAGTTATAGGGTTCAAACACTTTTACAAAGGAGATTTTTCTGACCGGGCTGTGCGGGATATTCGGTTCTTTGTGCCAGTAATAGGTCACAAATCCTTCGCCGGTGGATTTGACTGTGGCGATAAAATCCCGGACCGGGTATTTCCCGTTGATGTCGCGGAGATTGATGCCATACTGGCCTTCCAGTTCGGTATGGGTGGGATAGAGGATGATGTTTCCCTCCATATCATCGATAAAATAATACCCCTTATTTTTTTGGAAGGGGATGCCGCGTAACGTCTCGCGGATCAGGGACTTGAGTTCTGCCTCTGATTTGGAGTTTTTATTGGTTTCATAGAGGCTCTGGGCGATCACTATCGCCTGGTAAACTCGCTCTTTGGCGTTTTCTTTGAGGATATTTTCCGTTTGTATCTTTTTATAATTAATGAACTCGTAAAGATCATCCACTTTGGACTGTACCGAATGAAGCTGCTGGGAGATGAATTGGTTTTCCGTCTCCTTGATTGTTTTTTCAAAACGGTTTATCCCACTGAATATAATCACCAGAATGACAGAGAGAGTTAAAATAAAAATCGTCATTATGGAGCTGTAAGAAAATATCTTTGCTATGCTACGTTGTCCACTCATTCTCTTCTTCTCATAATATTTTACACCCATCGTGCCAAATGTTTTCCTCTATGCACGGTCTCAAGTTAGTGGTTCTTTTATTTTTACTCTTTCATTGCATCTTTCATTGCATCATTAATATTATAGGTGATTTTTTTATTTTTCCCGGTTGCGCGGACACCCCGAATGGAGTGTCCGTGCTTGGAGTCTAGGTTCTTTATTATAGGTCTGCCTACATGGCCGCTTTGGCAAACCGAAAGTCAATAAATTTATCCAGATCAATCTTGTCTTTCAGGACATGCATTTTTTCCGTCATATAGTTTTGCATTTTGTCAAAATCGGCTATTACCGGCATCAGGTCATTGGTAATAATCCGGTCCGGTGGGTCCGTAAGGATGCTTTTAATCAAATCCTGATCCTGATTGAGGAAACGCGCCCCGATGGCAGATGCTGTATCTACATCCGTATCCGAGAGTTTCCCAGCATGAACCAGACTATTGACCAGCTCTTGCACTCCGTCGGGATTTTTCTGGATGACCGATTCTTTGAGGACAAACACGCAACAGGGATGTTTGGGCCACAGGTCTTTGGAGAGACTAAATACCTCGCCATGCCCGGCTCTAAGCGAAACGGAACCAAAAGGTTCGGCCACGATAAAGCCACCGAGGTTATCCTCTTCGCCATACTCCAGGGCTTCAGGCATCTGGCTGGGTGCCAGTGTTTCAAACATCACGTCTTTGCCCGGGGTCAAACCGGCCTCGGTTAATAACTGATGCACCAGCATGTGATGGACAGACATCTGATAAGGAATAATAATAGTCTGCCCTTTAAAATCCGCTATTGACTGAATACCCGCACCGCTCCGTTTAATAAAAACAGAACCGGTCTTGTGCCCTAAAAGAACCAGACGAATAGGCACGCCCGATTTGTATAAGTCCATGGCACTGGGGGCCAGAATAAATGCGCCATCCAGAGCATCACCCTCCAACTTGGTCACGAGATCGGGCCATCCGGTCATCGGTACCGTTTCCAGGTCCAGGTACTTGAATGATTCCAAATTTTTATCCACGCGATCCTTGGTAATTCCTAATATTAAATGATCAGTAATATTTAAATGTCCGATCCTGATCTTTGTTTTTTCACCCATGATTGGCCTCCTTTATGGCTTGTTTTTATTTTTGGTTGGATGTTGTATCAATTTTTATGCTCACATTTGTGCCACGTGCCACGGGTATTGGTACCCGTATCGTTGTCAGTATAAATATGCATTCCCGTGCATTTTTAATTGTCATCTGTTTATATTAATCAATTAAAAAAAAAATTGCAAGATAGAAGCTGTATTTTATTTTATTTTTTATTATTCTTGTTGGGTTCACCCGCCCATTCGCGAAAGAGTATACTGGACAAACTGGACGTTCTGGACTTGCTGGACCATCTGGACAGGATGTATAGGCGGGCACAGTGTGCCCATTCCATTGGTGTTGCTTTTTGTTTAGGGAAAATAACGGCGTATCTCGGCCAGGGATTTTCTGATCTTTTGGCGTGGTTCGGTGTTTTCATCGGGATAGCCCAGGCTCAAGACCACATCGATTTGAGTGGTTCTGGATAAGCCCAATAATTTTTTCAGTTTTTTTTCATTGAACCAGCCCAGCCAACACGTTCCTAACCCCAGTTCTGCTGCTTGCAGGGTCAGGTGATCGCAGGTTATGCCCATATCAATTAAATTGTATTTCACATGACGAAACATGCCTCCTATACGTGCAATATAGGTTGACTTTTCTGTAATAGCCACAATCAACACCGGTGCGGTTAGCACAAACGCATTGCTCTTGTATATACCGGACATAATCGCCGCCGCAATTTCATTTTTCTTGGCCTCGTCATCAATCACAATAAAAGACCAGGGCTGCGAATTACACGCTGACGGTGCCAGTCGCGCTGCCTCCAAACAACGATCGATCAATTCCCGGGACACGGGTTTCGTGGCATATTTCCGGGTACTGTTGCGCTTGGTTACTAATTCTAAAAAGTTCATTCCTGCCATACTCCTCTATGGTTATTTTCTCTACGCTTACTTTTCCCCATCCTTGAACGCGGCGGTAATTTCTCGTCTCAGGTTCAAGACATGGCTACGGGTGACATTGTGGTTTCAATATTAAGCGGGAATACCATTTCTTTTCATTTTAACCTCTGCCTTGAAATCTTTTTTTGGACATACTGGTTTTATCCAGCAAGCATAGAATTAATACGCTTCCCCGCAAAATAAGTTTAGCCGGTAGAGTAGTGACCGTTTCAGCTTTCGCTCTTTTTTCTGCGAATTAATCCCAGTTGTTTGTACACGTTTTCCGAACAAGCCGGGCACATGCCGTGGCTGAAATCGATTTCGCAACGGTGACCGAAATATTGTTCCATATTTACCCAGCGGCCTGTTTCATTGGCGATTTTATTGCAATAGGCGCAGACCGTGACAATTTTTTCTGTTTCCTTTATTTCGTTGGATTCTGGAGCGACTTCTTTGGAGGATATCGAGACCGCCACTACCTTGCCGTTTTCATCAATATGGGGGCTTAATGTGCGCAAGAATTTTTTGCCGCTTTGCCGTTGGCTTTCGTAATAGTAGCGCATGGATTGTCCTGTTTCAAAAATCTTCGCGATTTTTAAAGTGAAGTCTTCATATTGTTCATCCGTATGAAAATCCCGGTAATTTTTGCCTTCCAAGTCTGGGGGAGAGTCTAAATTCATGCGTGTCAAGTAGTGTTTATTGCCAAAAAGGTAGGTCAAATCTTTATCCACCACGTAGAGAGGGTGGTCCAGCATGTTCACAATTTCAGCCTGTTTTTTCAGAACCTCTTCCCCTTGTTTTCGTTCCGTTGCATCCACGAAACATTCCACCCCGCCCACTACCTCGCCCTGTTCGTTTCTTAACAGATCCGCGTTTTTCGATAAAAACTTCAGCTCGCCGTTTTTTGTTTTTATCCAACATTCACGGTTAAGCAGTGGTTTTGGCAAGTCCTCTGAAAAAAGTCCGCAATGGAGAGAGCAATTTATCGTTGACAAAAAGGGGCACGGTTTGCCCAGTACTTCTTCCAGCGTAAAACCCGTGATCTCCGTGGCCCGGCGGTTCCAACTGGTGATATTTTTATCATTATCCACCGTAAATATCGCGCTCGGCATCACTTCATATATATGAGCCGCATTCAATCCAATTTTTTCAAGGGATTCATTTAATGTTTTCATTGTCGTCTCGATCTGTTTAACATCGCATGCAAAAACGGTAATTCCATTTTAAGTGAAAACGCAAAAAATGTCAACATGCGAAAAAAATCAGTCATGTTTGTTTTAACCACAGATTACGCAGATTAAAATGATTACCCGGATTAAAAGATAAGGTTATTTAAAAAAAGTCCTTTTTTAATCTGTCTAATCATTTTAATCTGTGTAATCTGTGGATAAAAAAAACCAGGTGTTTGACTTCTCTTTGGTTTTCCTTTAAAATTCTGGATTGTTGGAATCTTTTCTGGCACAGGAGGTTATATGAAGAAGGTTGAACAAATCGAAGTGTTATATATAAAACAGACCACCGCGTTGGTGATGGCCGTTGTGTGTTTGGTCGTAGGTTTTGGTTTAGGTGTTGTTTTTATCAAGCTCACCACGCCTGCTGATATCTATCGAACCGATGGACCAGAGGTAACCCAAACTGCTCCCGTAATCCCAGGTCAAGATGTTCATGCTGCCGCGATTATCGAATTAAAACAGATTCTGGCCAATGACCCTAAAAACGATGCGGCATGGGCCAATTTAGGCAATCATTATTTTGATAGCAACCGTTTTGATGAAGCCATTGACGCCTATCGCAAGCATCTTGAGCTCAATCCTGGTAATGCCGATGTGTGGACTGATATGGGCATCATGTACCGTCACAGCAAACGCTGGGATGAAGCGATCCGTTGTTTTGATAAAGCCGTGGAAGTTAACCCACAGCATGAACAAGCCCGTTTTAATAAGGGTGTGGTGTTGATCTTTGATGTGCAAAAAAAAGAGGAAGGTTTTGCCGTGTGGCGCGAATTATTAAAAATCAATCCAGGTGCCAAAGCGCCCAGTGGTCAGCCGCTGGGTCTGTTGATCGAACAATACTCTAAAACGACACCAAGGGAATAAAAAAGGAAGTTAGGAAATTAGGAGGTTAGGAAGTTAGGATAAAAAAAAGAGTAACAAACCGACCAGGAGGGCGGTCAAACTATGAAACCGAAATATATCGTATTAAATGATCTGACTGTGAACTCATTGGCACAAGCAGTAAACGAGAAGATGAAAGATGGTTATTACCCCGTAGGAGGGATTACTATCCTGCAAAAAGAAGCGTATCGCGATGTATTTTATCAAGCGCTGGCCTTGAAAGAATAAAAGAAAGAAAGTAACAGAAAAAGTTTTGCCCACGAATTACACGAATTTTCACGAATTTATTGAGAAGAAAACGCTTGCTTTTTTCTACCGGATGTGCTATATGATTATTGTACAAGGAAATTTTGCGGTAAAGGATGAATCTTGACAACGGATTTTGGGAAAAAATTAAAGCGGCTTTTGGAACACCCCTTTAATACTGACTTCAAACTCGATTCTGCATGTGCATTGGCATGCCAAACGGTGGGGGCAGCCTGTGTATCCATTTTGATTTACTCCCCTCAAGAAGAACATTGGCAAATTGCGGGCCATTATCTGGACCCAAAGCTCGGAGAAGTCAAGATCACCGGAGATGGTTTGCTTTATAAAATAATGTTTCATATGGCAGCTTGCGAGTATATCTATGAAATACAAGCCAGCCTCGCCACTGACAATTCCAAACCATGGTTCGCCGATTTTGAGCACAAGAATGTGCTTGAGACATCCACCTCGCCAGACCAATTCAATGCTCTGCTGGAATCCTTTGCCGATTGGAAAGAGTCTTTTGAAAGATTAAAAAATGTCTATCGACAAGCAAGAGTCAGTATTGGTGTTGACAGAGAAACAGGAATGGGGGAATGGTTCAACGCGTTACTGCTGGAAAAAAAGCCAATGGGTGAACCCATATTCATAGAAAATCTGAAGCATCCTGAACAAGGGAAGTCAAATGGTTATACTTTTACCGCCCAGTACCATGTGGCTTTGCCTTTAAGTTCTGTTCATGGCTATTTTGGCGTATTAGAATTTCTTTTTCCGCAGGAAACCGCTATTATAAAGTGTATTGCCAATGAACCCATAGTAGAGGCTTCTTATCAAGAAACCCTTGAAGAGATCGCCGAACACCTTTCACAACACGTGGAAAGTGACTATGTCGCCGATAGTCATACAATCATCAAACGGCCCCCGCAGGAGATGCGGCAAGATTATCTTCTCGAATCCCAGCGCCGCATGGATGAAATCCGGCGGATGCATCGCAATATGGCAAAGATTTTTAAAGAAAAGGAACGGAAGTGTTATGATTATATCAACGATTTTTTGAGGGAGATATCCGAATTAATCGACAGATTAAACATTTTTCCCTATCATATGATCTGGGAATGTATCAGCGAACAGGTCCCGGAAAATCTCGCCAAAGCAGATCGTTATGTGTTGCGCCACGTCACCGCTGAGAGATACAGGAATGTTCCTTTGCGGAAGAATGATTTCTTTAATTATCCCAGGGATGAATATTTCCAGGTATCCGCGCAGCTTCCCAAAGCAGAGTTCAGCCAACAATGTTTGGACTATTTTGAAAAGGACAAACTGGCCAAAATACTTGAACTCCCATTAAAGCCAGGTTATTCCCATGTGGACCTGCCCATTTTTTCGGAAAATGAAAAAATGCCCTGTTGGATATTAACGTTTTTCTATCGGGAAGACCGGATGGATTTGGATCACCTTAATGATGGGAATCTTTTCCAATTGTTAGAGCACTTGTCTTTTCAAATCGGTTTAACCTGGGATAAATTTCAGGAGAAACTTGCCGACAAACTCCTTGATCTTATTGACTATAGATTAGGTGGCAGAGATAAAACTCAAGCCCATTCCACTCTGGACCAACTTAGAATCATCTCCGAGATTCTGGCCCGGGAAATTCAAGTGGATTGGTGTGCTTTTTTTGTAGTTGATGAGCAAGAGTATACGCTTAAACTGGAAACCAGCAATGTTTACCTGGATATGCCGCTCAATTATTCCTTATACGATCTGTCGGAAATCACAGTACGGTGTTTTGCCGAGAATTCTCCCATCAATCTATGTGGTAGAGAACGTCTTGAAGAGATTCTTAAAGCGGAAAAAATGCTACCCATTGAGAAGGCACTGCGAAAAGAGAACAAACCAAGCAAATACAAAAAGGGCAAACATCGGTTCACCTTCTACGTAATGTTGGAACATGCCCTGCTTTTCCCCATCGCTTTGGGAACCATTCCCAAGGGCGTGATGGCTTTGTATCGTTCAAAAAATGCGGGTGAACCTCTACCGGATGGGAGGTTCGACTATGTTATGACACCTTTCTCCCAATTTGAAACCTATTTACTGACTCAGGTCAAGACGCATGTGTTTAACATCTTTATATCCCATTATGGGGTGCAGCGGCGGATGCGTGATATTCGTAATATCATTGATCAAGTGATCAGCCCGATCAGCGAGTCGATAAGTGCCACGGAGAAATCCATCCACGGCAAAAATGCCATTGAGAATACCACCAAAGAGGAGCTTTTTGATAAATTGTGGTATGTCAATGCATTGTCCAAGATTGCGACGCACTATGTGAAAAACTTTGAAATCCTACTGGACATTGATACGGGTAAAATAAAACCCAGGAAATCAATCATTCCAGACTTAAGACTTTATTTGATTGGTTTCGCCCGGATATATACACCGCTGATTCGCCCCAAATGTATCCATATCAATGTAACCAAGGACACAACCAGTGATATTTCTATTGAGGTGGATAAGGATTTATTCGAGGTGGTTGTATTAAATATGCTTGATAATGCGGTCAAGTACTCCTTTGATCCTGAAGATAGATTATTAAACGGGTTGCAACCCAAACCGGTAGGGATGGAGGACAAAGAGAATATCCAAATCACTGCCGAGGCGGATGAACATGCCGTTACCATAACAATCAGCAGTTATGGGATAGAGATTAAGAAATCGGAAAAAGTAAAAACCTTTGATAGAGAATTTAGGGGCGTAGATGCACTTGATCGTTCCAAGGGAACCGGTATTGGTCTCTACTTGGCAAAGGAAATCATTGGGATGCATGATGGGAGTATTGAAATTATTCCAGGCACTCCGAAATTCAATACAGTGTTTAAGATCACACTACCCAAAAAAATAGGAAACACCCACAGTACAAGAGGCAATGAATGAAAGGAATGGATACACAAGAAAAAACAAATCTTGAAATGGAGCAGCCGATTGGTAATACTCCTGAAGCTTTGCTCGTTGAGTTGCAGGAAAAAGCTCGTAATGTAGAGGTAAATAAGAGAAAAGAATTTGAAAATGACCTCTTGAAATTGGCGCAGGAAAAAACAGACGCGAACATGCGTAATGCCGTGTATGAAGTCCTGGTCTCGTTACAATCCATTTGGAATCAGTTTTTGCCGGAAGAAAGTCTTCAGCAAAAATTCCGGGATGCCTTTGACGCGGGGAATTATTTAGACGCCGAAGGGTATTATGTTAAACTGACCAAACAAGGACTGGACTATATCGGGAAATTTCAAAAAGGGGAGGGGCGGATTATTCCTATTTTCGGTGAAGATACCTATGCCCTGTTGCAATATAATAAAAAAGAGATTGTTTTTTATACCTCTCAATTTGAGCCATTGGAAAAAATTCCTATTCCTGAATCCCTATTCATTGTGGATGTTATCGCTCCCTTTGCACACCAATCACAGGAGTCTATGGAATTCGATAAGTTAACCGATGCGTCCCGGCAAATATGGATACTGCTGGAGGATAAAGAGGGGAAAAAATCAATCGTTTCCACCAATATGGAGGTCATTAAATCCCTAAAAGAAGAGCCTCTTTATATAGAGAATCGCGCTTTATACTTGGATGAGCGATTTAAAAATGTACAACACCTGTCTTACTTTCAAAATCATCTCCTGTTGATTTCGAAAGAAACAATCTATTATCAAAGTGAAAATGGAGCATGGGAAAAATGGTACGGCACAGATAATGAAATTACTGCCTGCGAACTTTCCGTTGAAGGGTTTTGGGTGGGGCATAAAAATGGGGACGTTATTATCCTGAAAAATCTGCAATACGTGGGAGTTCGTGCTATTTTTAAAGGCTTTTCATATCCCATCAATATGATTCGGGGAACTGGAAGATTTATGATGATCTGCTGGAAACAATGTTTGCAAATAACCGATTTTAAAGGAAATCCAGTATTAAAACCCTTTGAAACTCAATGTGAAATCAGGCAATCGTTCATATTGAACGATTCATTTTTGCTAATGCTATTGGCAAACGGCATGCTTATTGGTAGGGAATTAAACCAGGGGAATATATGTTGGCAAATTAACCTAGGAGATATTTTTGAAATGCTTTTCGCCTTCAAAGAATATGTCTATTTGGGAAAAAGAGACAGGGAAATCAGGGGATTTGAGATACCTCCGTTTCATGCGATGGCCAAAGAGCTTGAAAGCAAACATATCTATGTGGAGAAACTGTTTATCGATATGGAACCGAACTCCCCAGTGAAATACATTTCGGATTTTATCGGCAGAAAAGAAATTTTGAAAGAGATCAAAGAAAAATTTGACGCCCATTTTCTTCTTTTTGGCGTCCCCCGGGTTGGGAAAACGTCACTATTGAATGTACTCAGGGACTCGTTATCCGAAAATGCCAAATGTTGCGTGGTGGACATGTCGCAATTGTTGAAGGATTCAGATTCGTGCGATACATTCCAGTTAAAATTCATTGAAGAATGCTTGCGGCAACATTTTATGAAACTTTCCGAATTCCCTAAGAAAGGAGGCTACTACCATCAGGCAATGCGCTCAATGATAGCGAAGATAATTTGGGACCGGAGTTTTTGCGTCTTCAGTATGGATAATTTTTTTATACCCACTCATTTTGATCCTGGAAATATTGAAATTTTCAAGACATTCCTTTGCTCGTTAATGCTTTACCCCGATGTTCGTATTATTATGACCTGCAGTTCAAAAGCAAAGGTAGTTATAGAAGAATATATCAAGGGTTTAGATATAATAACTCGACGAAGGTTCATAACCAGGGAAATACCTTTTTTTTCTGAGGTGGAAGTCAGAAATGCACTACGGGAAAAGGTTTCTCTCCAACAATCTATTGTTGATAAAGTCTATACTTATACCGGGAGGTTCCCGCATCTTATCCATTTTTATGACAGATGGGATGCTGGAAGACAATCCATAGAAAAGCAATCCATCCTTATCGCCCAAAACAATAATGAGAAAATTTTTGAATACTTCAGAGATTTGAGCAGAGATGCACGTTTATTAATTGCCACCTGCCTCTCTGAAAAACTGATATCCGAAAAAATCAGTTATACCATGTTTTACGAAAAATTTCCATTTTTACGCAACAGTCTTCCCAAAGATCAACTAGATAAAACGATAGAAGAAATTGACAATTATGGCAGTGGTTTATGCGCCAAAAATGAGGCGGAAGCGTTCAAAATTTCCTTAAACGATAATGCTCTACTGTTTATTGAAGCAGCCAAACATATTTCATGGATAAAAGATTTTAAAACCCTATACGAATTTACTTCCATCGCCGATCAAGGTAGAGCGCTGAAGGTCGCCCATACGTTTACTCGCATCACCCTAAGCGCCTTGGATTCCAATGAATATTTGGAACAAAGAACAAAAAAGTACAAGGATAAATTTTATATAAATAAACTTACAGATCAAGGCATGCAAGCCCTTAGAATGCCATTAACCACCTTTATTGTTATTCCCTTTCAACCATGGCGACGTGAACTCTACATGGATGTTTTTCAAGATTTACACATAGAATTTCAGGAGTTCAGCCGAAAAGCAAGTGAATCCATTCACGAAAGTGCCAGCCAGATGTTTTATATTTTACTCTTCCAATTCCATGGCGTACCGAACGAAAAAGTCAAAAAGGATTTGGAGGGCTTTGATCGGATTTCCATTATTGATGCACGAATGATGAAAAATATTATTTTAGCCGAAAACCCTCAGGACAAAGCTTCGGAATATATTTTCGGGCAATTAAACATAAAAGAGCGTTCCCCCTATACCACAGCCGGTGCGGTCCCAGATAATTTATTTTTTGGACGGCAGATGGAAATCGCCCTAATTCGTGGACTCCCGGAGAACATCGGTATTTTTGGAACCCGCACCATCGGGAAAACCTCGCTCCTTACTAAACTCCACAAAGCTTTTAGATTACAGAAGCAATGGAAAGTCTACAGCATGGATTGTTCCAGAATTGAGAGCGAAGAATCCCTCCTGGAAAATCTGGCGGAAAAAATGGAAATTAAAGCTGAACTGATATCTGATTTGGATAAATTTAGAAGATATGTCACCAAAGATGCAGAGGCAGGTGAACATCGGTTTTTATTCCTGCTGGATGAGGTGGATCGGTTGGTCCAGTATGACATCCGAAATGATGGGAAAATATTTGACACTTTCAATCGGTTATGCAATGAGACGATGAGGAACAACGAATCCGCCGCCCGGTTTATTTTATTCGGCTTCCAGCAGATGTTCGAGCAAATGAAGAATCCATTATCCCGTTTATACAATTTTATGGTATTCATGCCATTAAAACCATTGGATATGGAAGGCGCCATGAGCTTGGTCACGAGGCCTATGGAAAATATCCGGGTGCGTTGGCTCGATAAAAAAGATGCAGAGTACCTTGTGGATAGTTGCTCCAATCATCCACGGTTATTACAAGCTGCTTGTCACGCATTATTAACCATCTTGGATAGTAAAGTTGAGAGGCGAGATATCATCGAACATAGCGATGTGGACAATGCGTTAACTTCTTCAGAATTTCGAGAACTCTGCATGAGATTTTACCATGATCATAAAGAGGAGAAGGGAGAGAGTGGCGATAGTGAAAAAAAGAAAAAAGTCGAAAGGAAAAATACTTTCTTTTCTCTGAAACGTGGCAAAGATAACCGGGATGTCCAAAGTGAAGCCGCCACTCAAAAACGAAAAGGATTTCTGAGCGATTTCCATCGCATCACCATCCTTGCTGCCATTCGGTTACTATTCGAAGAGCACAAAGAAAGTTTTACCTTAACAAGTATGCATGAAGAGTTAAAAAGCTATAACATTGATGTCACACCCAATATGATGCGTAATATACTGGATCAATTATGTCTCAGTGGTATTTTCCGGTTGCGGGATGAATCTACCATACTGACCAAAGAGGGAACAGAGGCGGGAAAAGATGCCAGAAAAATAAGCAGCGGTACTCTTCCTTTGACCGTCGGACATCCTGAGGTTTATAAGGAAAATGAAACGACCTTTCCCAAATTTTCCTTTGAATTCGGTGTGAAAATATTCCCACGATTATTGGTGGCTCATTTTGATGGACTTAAACAATGTGAAGAGGAACGTGATAAGTTGATAAAACAAGGAGATTGGCAAGAATGGCTAAGGAAATATTAAAAAAAATGGAAGAGACTATTAACCGCCTTAAGAATTGTATAGCGACGAAGCAATTTGTGAATTGTTACTCCAGAAAATTCTCCCTGGAAAATCAAGCGCAACTGGAGCTCTTGCTGGCAAAATTAAAGGAAGGGTATCATAGCATGGTTGTGGATATAAATATCCAAGAGTGCCAACATTGTGGCAGCGAAGAAGAGGAGGCGGCGTTCATGCTGAAGTTGATCAACAAGGAATTAACCGCCAAAGGTTTCAACAGCATCCCTACAGAAGCCTTATCTATCGCCAATGCGCTGCATAAGTTCAGTCAAAGCCTGGATGAACGGGCTTTGCTGATTTTTCATTATTTCCATGATCTCTATGATGAGAAGGAAAAAAATATCTTGCGGTCATTACGGAAAGCCCACAGGAATGAATTGAGTGCCTACCTACGCATTTTGATTCTCAGTGATAAACAGACTTCCAAATGGCAGCTTTTCCCTGAATCCAACCTGGACGAACGGCACGTTGCTTTTTTCGAGTACTGACAAAAAGCAACGTGCGTATTATCCCTTGGATGTGATCAAGCTGGCAAAGGACGGTTAACAATCATAAGTAACAATCATAAGGGCGTCCTGTACAGCTACCATCATCGCCTAGTGTGCCGTCTACACCTCCTGACTGTGAGCCTACTCTTGAAGGCCCATTACGCTTTTCGGCAATATTGTCAATTGAAATAATATTAATAATTGTAATCGAAATGCCCAGTAGCATCAAGACGATTAATAGTAATTTCAAGACCTTTTTCATATTTTCTTACCTCTTTTTATTATCATGTTTTTTTTCCGAATTACCTTCTTTTTCAAGTAAAGGATAAAGTTTTCCATAGATAGATAACAAAGTGCTTTCAAGGCAGTTTCGTTGGCCTTGTATACCGGGGAGTATAAAAATGATTTTCCCGGCTTTTGAAACGCCAAAAATTGTAGGGGTATGCCAAGGGAGGTATTTCCGATATCTCAGATTACTGAATAATGGAAATGACACACCGGTCAATCGTCTCAATTCCTGCTCATTTTTTAATTCATCTTCAGGCACAATACCAGAAATGCAGAAATAGGGGGGCAATGAGTTCAAAACCTCTACGATTTCTTGCAGGCAGCTAATACAATCGTTCTTGGAAAAGAATAAGAACAGATACAGGGGAACCTCCTTGGATTTTACGCCCGAAGTCTCTGGTATTGGGAAATGATAGCTGACAATATTATTCTGCTGTTTATAGATGATACTACCCAGCAATAATATGACAACGCTTAACAGGCCAATGGAGTAGCTCTTCATATTCAAATAGATTACCTCTCTATCTTATATTTCAGAATAGAAAACCTACCGCTTGTATCAGGGCTGGATATCGCATAAAGCTCATAAGTTTCTTTGTCGAACCACATGGCTTTCCCTAGTTTTTCAGGAATTAAAAATTCGCCCATATAGTCACCTTGCCGATTATATCTTTGCATTTTTATTTCTGCTGTGATGGCTTCTTGATAGACAAGAAAAACGAGGTCCTTAGTGGCAAAGATATTTAATATACGCGGAATACGCTTTTTTGCGTTCAAGTAAGCGTCCTTATCCCCTAACTTACGCAGGTCACGTATTTCGGTAATGTACTTGTTGGACCTCCATTCTTCAAGTACCGGATGTCCGAAGGTTCTGGATATTTTCATAGATTTTAGATTCATTTGTATTACCCGAAATTTCCCCTCCCACACATAAAATAATTCATCTTCACAGATATCAGTGAAACCGGTAATTCCAATCGATGGAATGATACCTTCCACGTCATATTTTTGAATCATTTCCTGTTGATTTCGTAAATTGTATTTCTGGCATGATGATATCAGATAATTGATATTCCGATTATCAATATTGATACTGAAAAGGTCAAAGGGTGTATCTTGGGGGTCTGTCACATAGCCAGATATTATAATCTGGTTTAAGGAGCTTCCAGCAAATTTTAAATCATATCCAAGGCTAGGGCAAGAAATGGTCGGCATAGGCACAAACTCCATTTTTCCAGAACGCTTAAAAATGGCCACTTTCTTAGTGCCATAATCAATAATCCCTAATATCCCTTCATAGGGAGTCGTATCCGGCATGTAAGTCAGATACCAGGGTTGAATAAGCCTTTCATTGTTAGGGAGGTGACTCAACTCAGTTACAAGATGAAGCGACTGCTTGCCTTTGCTCAATACTTTGATTGTCCCTTTTCCATCTTTATAGTCAGGAAAAAAGAACAGGTAGTCTTCGCTAACCGCGAAGGATTTTGGCGTCGTTTGAAATTTTACGGATGGGTCAATTGGAATCCTATCAATACCCTTAATATCCTTGCTGAACGCCCAGTTAGGAACCAAAAATAAAACGATAACTGAAATTGCTAATGAAGCTAATGAAGTTAAAATTTTTCGCATCGGGTGTGCCTCCTTTTTTGATCTTGATGGAGATGGGGCGCTTAAGTCCCTGGGGACAAAAAAATGCACCAGAAAGAAAGACAGAAGAGGAGAAGTCACAGATTGAGACCCGGAAAACGTGCAGTTTAGGGGCTGCACAACGATTCTTTTTTATAATTCGCGGTTTTCCAGCCAGTCCACAATGTAACTTTGCCTCGTTTCTTTCTTCAGCTTGCATTTTTCGTTTTTATCTCCAAGCATTTTTTAAACATTTTAATGCTAACAGCTCATATTTTAAAAGTCAAGACCTGATCGAATCTTTTTTTATTTTTTTTGGCTTATCAGACATTTTAAGGAGATAACCGACATGGCTTGACTGATTACCCGATTTTTAACCGGCGGAGTCTTGCCTTTTTTTCTACCCTTTTGGGTTCGGCAGTTCTTTTCTGAGTGAGGCTGTGATTTATGTCGAAAATATAGAAATATTTATTTTATACATCTACGGAGGCATGAACAGAAGTATTTAATCTTTAATTTAAATATATTTTAAGTCAATATTGTTTTTATCCAAAAACATATGGTTTTGATGTTAAGTTTTTAAGCATCTGGCAAGCTAAAAAAAGATGTATTCCCCTCGTCTTCTGCGCTTCATCTTTCTTTGGAATTGTCTTATGATGAAGATTGGGAGGAATGCATCTCAAGCACGTCAGGAAGGTTTTTTTTATTTATTCAATAAGTATTTTTGGAATTTTTTGGCAAACTACTTTACTTTATTAATAGAAAAATGGTAGAATTCAAATTTATAAACCACGTATGATAATGAAACGTGCGGGGAAAAATGAACATGAATGATAGCAAAAATTTTGATTGGAATGAATTACTGGCAAGAATAGATGCGGGTGATGTTATACCAATAATAGGGCAGAATTTATACCGCGTCCAAACAGAGACGGGAAAAGAGGTGCTGCTGTATCCTTATCTGGCTGAACAATTGGCCGAATCTATTGATTTTCATCCAGGTGAGGACGACCTTACATTCGATAGGGTGGTACATCATTATCTGAAAGTGAACTCCAACGATTTTCTGAAAGAGAACTCCAACGATTTTCTGAAAGAGAACTCCAAGGATTTTCTGAAAGAGAACTCCAAGGATTTTCGGGGGTTGAGGCGGTTTCTCTCCGAGCGTATTGCAACCCTGCGTCCAGTACCCGCAGGTCCATTATGGAAATTGGCACAAATAAAACCATTTTCCCTTTTTATCAATACCACATATGATCCCTTTTTGGAAAATACCCTGAATGCCGTAAGAGATTATCCCACTACAGTTTTAAACCATACTTATATGGAAAACCGGCTCAGGAATGTCACAAATGAAATGATAGGAGATATGGAAGCACAATTGCACTCATTGGTTGTGAACATCTACGGAGGTATTTCAAAAAATTTTTCCCCAGCCTATAGGGAAGATGATATCTCTGAAACTTTGGAAAAAATCACCGGGGATATGAGAGTGGACGTAACGAATCCATTATTTCAGATGTTAAAGGAAAAAAGGCTGCTTTTTTTGGGATGTGGTTATTCTTACTCCATGTATCGGAGGTTGATTCGTACTATATCAGATGAGTCTTATCAGAAGTCTGATTATCCGAGAGTATTTATTGTTGATGATTTCAGGTTTTTTAGTAATGGTGAAATGTCACGTTTTTATGAATCTTATGGGGCAAGTGTGTGCTTCCGAAATAATGAGATAGCGTTCATGGATATGTTATTTACGCGATTGGAGGGATATTCCCCTCAACATATCATTCCCGTGGAGAAGTTCACCAAATTTTCAGGAACGGTTTTCGTTAGCTTTCATGGTGCAGATCGAGTGGCAGCACGGCAATTGGCAAGCCATCTGCGACAAGACGGTATAGATGTATGGCTGGATGAAGAAAGAATAAGGCCCGGAGACGAGGTTAATAGGACTATTGTTGAAGCTATATCGAGATGCAGGGTCTTTATTCCTATTATTTCAAATAATGCCAGGAAAGTACAATCCGGCGGTGATGACCAGATTAATTATCATATTCAGGAATGGGAGTGGGCATATTCCCAAAAAGTGGCTGGAAAAAACCCAAGGATAATTATTCCAGTAAACATTGACGGCGTCGATTGGTTGTATAGAAACTTTTCGAATGAGTATTTTGTCCATATCCCTGACGGGATGCGGCAGGGAGGGTATGTGAGCTTAAAGGACCGACTATTGGGATTAGGTGAGACTGCCGAGACAATTCCATTGGAGATCAATAGTAGGGGGGAGAAGGCAGTAAAAGTTCGTGCGGATGCTTTAGAGAGGGGGAAAAACCGTTCCGTAAATGAAGTTAAAGTACTTTTAATCGGTGACGGGGGGGCCGGAAAAACATCTTTGCTCAAACGCTTAATGCGTAAAAAATTTGATATGAATGAAAAAAGAACTCATGGTATAAATATTGAATATTTGAGCATCAAAGATGAAACAATTGATGAGACTGAAATAAAGGCCCGTATTTGGGATTTTGGAGGACAGGAGATTTATCATGCCACCCATCAGTTCTTCCTTTCAAAACGCAGTTTCTACATCCTGGTACTTGACGTACGAAGGGATGAAAAACCTGATTATTGGCTCAAACATATAGAAACTTTTGGTGGTTACTCACCGGTAATGGTCGTGTTGAACAAAATCGATGAAAATCCAGGGTTTGAGGTTAATCGAAAATATTTAAAGGAAAAATTTAAGAATATCTCTTCCTTCCATCGTATCTCATGCAAAACTGAAGAGGGTATAGATGAATTTATTGCAGATTTAAGGCATGCACTCATTCAATATGAAGTTGTTGCAACTCCTTGGCCCTCCAAATGGTTCAATATCAAGGAGCAACTGGAAGAGATGCCTCAGAACTTCATCTCTTATCAAGAGTATTGTACCTTCTGTAACCATGAAGGCGTCAAGAAGGAATCTGACCAAATTGAATTGCTCAATTATTTAAACGATCTTGGTATTATTCTTCATTTTGAAGATTTTCAAATCAAGAAAGACATCCAAGTGCTGAAACCCAAATGGGTTACGGAGGGAGTTTATAAAATCATTAATTCAAGAATAGTGGCGAGTAATAAGGGAATTTTAAGATTGGAGTCTATTGAAGAAATCTTCACTAGCGAGGGATTGTCTACCCGTGAATATCCACCGGATATGCATAAATATTTTATTGAACTGATGAAATTATTTGAACTCTGCTATCCAATTGATAGGGGACAAATTCTCGTTATCACTGACCTGTTAGATGTGGAAGAGTGTGAATTTGATTTTGATGTAAAAAAAGCATTGAATTTTATTTTTGAATATGATTTTTTGCCAAAAAATGTAATATCTCGGTTTATTGCTAGATTGCATGGGGATATTAAAAGAGATAAAAATCAAGAATTACGCTGGAGAACGGGAGTGGTATTGAAAGCTAAAAATTTCAATGCCACTGCCTTGGTAAAGTCGGATGAAGAAAAGAATAGAATATTCATATTTGTAGAGGGGGAGCATAGACGCTACTATTTTTCTATAATTCGAAATATTTTCAAGGAAATTCATGGAGATTTCGTGAACCTCGCGGTTTCAGAACTTATACCCCTACCTGATACAAATGGCTTGACAGTTGATTACTACGAACTTATCGCATGTGAAATACAGGGAGTCAAAGATTATCGTATTGCAAAATTGAAAATGATCTATAGTGTTAAAACACTGCTTGATGGATTGGAAGAGGAAAAGGAAAGGGCGAAAAAATACCCTGCCGAAGTCGGAAATAACACCATCAATATTTATGGAGAGACTAATTTACATGTTGGAAAAAAGGAGGAAACGTATATGGCAAAAACCGAAGTGAATGTAGGTGGTGATCTAAATAACCAAGGTGGAAATCTAATCATTGGAAATAAAAATCTCCAATCCGGTAACCAGACAAACTCTTCAATTGAGGCTGGTGATTTGAAAATACTGCTGAGGGAATTTGAAGAGTTAGTAGAAAAAATGGTTCAAAAATTGCCAGGGCAAGATTCAGCCCAGGTTTCCAGGGATGTCAAAGCCTTTCTTGAGGAGATAAAAAGCGAAAAACCACGGCAACGATGGTGGGAACTTAACGCGAATGGAATTAAGGAGGCAGCAAAAACCATGGGTAAACTAGGTGTATCCGTTGTAACTAAATTGGATACGATAATCCCACTCTTAGCAAAATATTTTAAATAGTTCGTTAATAACTAGGTGGGACAGGGATATCCTACAATGTAAAAAACATAAAGCGAGGTTTCTATGAATGGTGCAAAAAGTAATAATCCCTTTAAAGGTCTTTATCCATATGAGGAAAGGGATGCTAAATTCTTTTATGGTCGTCGCATTGAAGCTGAAACAATTTTTAGGTTAGTACAATCAAATATGCTAACCGTGTTGTTTGGAAAATCAGGTATCGGTAAAACGTCACTTCTCAATGCTGGCCTATTTCCAAAGCTTTTTGCAAATAAATTCTTACCAGTGAAACTTCGTCTGAACTATTCGCCTTTGTCCAACCCTCTACTGGAACAAGTGAAGACGGGAATTCAGCAGCAGCTTAAAGAGCACTCTGTTCGCGAGGTGAAGAAAGGGGCAAAGGATTCGGCACACTCTTTTACAGAAAAAGAAACCCTTTGGGAATATTTTAATCGAGTAGAGCATGTGGACGAGTTGGGGCAATCAATAATACCGGTAGTGGTTTTAGACCAGTTCGAGGAACTATTCACCATCGGAAAATATCACCCAGATCGGGCGGATCTGGTTGAACAATTGTATTATATAGTGGAGAATCAGATTCCTGATTTCTTTCAAGAGGAGGATACTGAAAAAGGAGAAGACTTCCCATATTCTTGTACGACACTTGGGGTAAAGTTATTACTGGGACTGCGGGAAGATTATCTTCCCCATTTAAATTCGTTGAAGCGCAAAATCCCCTCTATTGATCGTGTGTTGTACCGAGTGCTCCACTTCAATGGCAAGCAGGCCCGTGAAGTGTTGGAAATGTCAGGAAGATTTGTTGATGAAAAAACCCAGAAAGATATTTTGCGGCAGTTTTACCCCGAAGAAATTAGGATAGAGGAAAATATTTCGGACGAGAACCTTGAGGTAGAGCCGTCATTGTTAAGTTTGCTGTGCTATCAAATGATTGAAAACGGGGTGATATCGCTTTCAGGGCAAGAGAAAAATGCTATCTTTGTGAATTTTTATGAAGAGGAGTTAAGCAAATTGCCTCATTCCGAGGAATTGGCTGAATACATCGAAACCCGTTTGCTCACTGAGAGTGGTTTTCGTACCCCTGTATTATTAGATACCAATCACCATTTGAAAAACTCATTGGAAGAGGCTGTAAATAAGAGATTTTTGAGAAAAGTCTATTATGGAGAGAAAGAATACATAGAAATTATCCACGACGTCTTGATTCCTGTAATTAAGGAGAGGCGTGACCGCCGAATTGAAAATGAAAGAAGGAAAAAGGAACAGCAACGTTACCGTCAAACCGTCAATAAGTGGATTGGAGTCTTGGGGGGATTTGCGATTATAGTTGCTTTTTTGGCTTTCTTCCAGTGGCAACGGGCAGATAAACAATTTAAGGAAGCAGTTGTACAGAAAAATAGAGCCATTAGCAATCAACTGGTCGCCCAGTCTACAATGGAATTATCTGAAGACAATATGAAGGCTTTTCGTATTGCAGAAGCTGCCTACCGGACAAATACCTCGCAACCTTCACACTCAGCGATGCAAGTTTTAATGAATGCAGCCTATTCGACTTACCAGTATCCATTTTATACCTTAAACCTACAGCATAAAAAGAAAGTATTATCCGCGCTTCTTTCGCCGGACCAGAAAAGGATTCTGACACTCTCGGAGGACGGATATCTTACTCTATGCGATTGGCAGGGTAATAAAATACCCGATTTCAAAAGGGATATCCCCCTTGTTCGTAGTGCAGCATTTTCCAAAAAAGGGGATAAGATAATCGTCACCTCCAAGGATAACCGGACTCTGATTTTTGATGGACGTGGCAACTCGTTGTTCGAAAAAATCCACAAAGAGTATATTTTTGAGAGTAATCTCTCACCTGACGGCTTAAAAGTTATTGCCAGATCCGATAAAATCGTCAAGGTGATGGATTTGTCAGGAAATGAATTGGCAATTTTGGATAAACATATCGATTATATATCCAGCGCCACGTTCTCCCCTGACAGCACCATGATTATTACCTCTTCATGGGATATGTCTGTAAAAGTATGGGATTTAAAGGGTAAAGTCCTTATGGATAGACCTTATTCAAATACAGTAGATAACGCCCTATTTTCCGACAAAGGGAACTATATCTTAACTGTTGATGGAAAATCCGCCAAATTGAGGGATTTGAAAGGCACTCTTATCGTTGATTTAGATAAGCATGAAGAAAATGTCAAAGGGGTGGCTATGTCCCCCGATGAGAGCACTATCATAACTTGGTCGGGGAATACAGTTAATATATGGAAGATAAACGGTGCTTCCCTATTGAAGCGGGAGTTACCTACAGGAGTGGTTCAAGGAGCTTCATATTCCCCCAAAGGAGATACGATTCTTACCTGGACAGGAAATGTGGCGCAATTATGGGATTTGCAGGGCAATCTTCTGGCTAATTTGGATAAGCATACGGACTTGGTTTCCAGTGCCAGTTTTTCTCGCGATGGCAATACGGTAATTACTTCTTCATGGGATTACAGCGCAAGACTGTGGGATTTAAAAACCCGGTTTCTGGTTGATTTGCGAAAAAAGGGGAGCTTTTCCGGTAATACAATACTTTCTCCAGATGGTACAAAAATCTTAAGCTGGCAGGGAAATGATGTGCAGCTTTCTGATTTATTTGGAAGACAGGCAAGCATTCCGAAATGGACACCAATGGCTTTTGTATTGCGTGCTTCGTTTACTGCGGATGGCAAGAAGATAATTTTCTCCTTAAACGATAATACCAGTCAGTTATGGGATATAGAAAAGAATTTGCCTGTTAATTTGGATAGAATATTTGCTGAACTTGGTGGCATTACGATTTCACCGGATGGCGGCATTCTATTTATGTGGTCGGGTAAATCTGTCAAATTGTGGGATATTAAAGCAAAAAAAATGATAGCCCAATTTACAAAACATAGTGGAGATGTGTTAAACGGGAGTTTTTCTCCTGATGGCACCAAAATCCTCACGGCTTCAAATGACAGAACCGCCAAACTGTGGGATTTACAAGGCAACCTCTTGGCTGATTTAAAAAAACATACGGGGGATGTGGTGAGCGCGGTTTTTTCGCCGGATGGAAACAAGATTCTCACGGCTTCAAGTGATAAAACGGCCAAGTTGTGGGACTTAAAAGGGAATCTGTTGGCGGATTTGAATAAACACACGGATGCGGTGTTAAGCGCAGCTTTTTCTGCGGATGGGAAACGGATGATTACGATTTCTAAAGACGGGACGATCAAAAGCTGGACTACACCGGAAGCGATCATGGATTGGCTAAAAACAGCCCCAATTCCAAAACTGACGGAGGCAGACAAAGAAAACCTGGGCATAAGGGATTTTAAAAACGAGTAAGGTTCACGCACTGTGACTGCGGAGGCAATTTTAAGGAAATAAAATTTTTTTTCTGGCCCAACTGGGTGGATTAATTTCGTTTTTGATGTATAATTAAGGTATCAATGGGCGTCAGAATCCCTTGGTAACCTGAAGAAGGTATTTTGGCGGAAAAACTGAATGTCCGGGGAAAAACAACCCCAGAACGGGGGAAAAAACGAACAGTCCGAGGGAAAACAACCCCAGAACGGAAGAAACTGACAACAGGACAGGGAAAAAAAACAAGCGAACAAGGATAAAAGACAACAAAACGAGGGAAAAAGACAAGAAGTCAGGGGAAAAATACAACAGGACAAAGGAAAAAGACAACAGAACCAGGTTTTTTAAACAAAACAGACTGACAAAGACTTAAAGCAAGAGGGTTTTGACTTAAAAACGATGAAATGAGACTGATAAATGAGATTTTTTTCTCATTGTTGACGGGACAAGAGACGTATTGGGCTAACTGTCTCTTAATTTATAAATTTTTGACCCATTGTCCTCTTGCAAAAGGTAAAAAACGTTCGTTTTTAACTGCTTTTACCTTGTTCTTGACAGAAAACCCAAGAAAGACAGCAATTCTAATTTTGAAAAATTTTGATTTTTGAGGCCCCCCCACTGCAATCCA
>CAZCVI010000021.1:0-90709 GCA_964502145.1 uncultured Clostridia bacterium | reverse complement strand
GATATTTTTTTAATGCGGTAATGGAAGGTGCCGTTCAAAAAACTGAATAGATACCAAAATTTCCTGAATTCACCGCCAATTCTTTGAGAGTACCATAAAATCAAGTGGGAGGCATGGGAATTTTTTTGTTTATCCCATCATTCCCATCATTCGCATTTTTCCTATTAAGTTGGCGAAGAATTAAATTAATGCGACTGGGATGTCGCGTCTACTTAAAAATACCCAGCGGTGCGTGCAAATGATCAAAAGATTTAAACGATTCTCCTGCATCCTTACTGGCAAAAAACGGAATAGATGCCGATTTTTTTATTGACAGGACTCGTTTTTTATATTAACATATACCTGTACATGGAATTTAATGTATGTACATTTTTTTTTAGGAGGCACAATGATTTCAGTGAGCGCAACAACATTGCGAAACAACTTATTCAATTACCTTGATAATGTTGCAGAGGGTGAATCCGTAACCATTCGTCGCAATAATGAGGATGTCGCGTTTCTTGTGCCCGCAAAGAGCAGCAATTGGCGCAATAAAAAAAAATATACTGCCAAATTACTGGTATCTCCAGAAGAGGCATTTGCTCCCATGAATGATGTTTGGGCGGATATTATTCTGTAACCACAGAACCCAGCCACTTTATCTTTGAAAAAACACAATTCGGGTGTATCGGGAAACAGTTGCGAATTTTTTAAGACAAAGTAAAGGGGAACTCAAACGTATTACCATAGCAAGAAGACACTTTAGGACTGCAATGACACGTTTCACTAGTGAAAGTTATGATTTCACCACTACATTTAAACGTTTCACTTCTGCAAGTAGACGTTTCACTTCTGCAAGTAGACATTGCACCACTGCAATTAGACATTGCACCACTGCAAGTAGGCATTGCACCACTGCAAGTAGGCATTGCACCACTGCAATTAGACATTGCACCACTGCAAGTAGGCATTGCACCACTGCAAGTAGGCATTGCACCACTGCATTTAGACATTGCACCACTGCAAGTAGGCATTGCACCACTGCAAGTAGACATTGCACCGCAACATTTAATGATTGCACCGCAACATGTAGAGAGTGTACCATGAAAATGACTGATTTCACTTCAAAAATGGCAAAATGCACCCCAACTAAAGCTTAGATAAGGTCAAATCATGATGATATAAGCAGAACTTTTTCTCAATGTAAGGGTGATAGAAGACCTATTACTTCTGTTTTCTCTTAATTAACAAGCGTTTTAACCGATTGTCCACCTCCCCGAAGTAACAATCCCTCGTTTTGTGCCTATTGCACTTGGGAAAATCATTCTATTTCTATTTTTCTCTTCATTTTCCCTTGAATGCGTTTAGTATTCATGATGATGGCTGTTTAAATGGGTCTGATTGAGTCCGATTGCCTTTGGTTGAACAGTTACGGAACGTTCGGTAATCTGGGGAGGGATGAATCCATTACCCCCACCTTGGAGAAATTTCAAATTTGGTTCACGAATACTTGATTTCTTCTGCAAATATAGTACACTATGGAAATGAAAAACAAAATAAGGTGAACACAATGAGACAGACGTTTTTTCCATATTATGCAAAAAAATTTTTTGTAAATCTCTTCCTGTTTCTTTTGGTCAATGGTTTTGCAGTTGGACAGGAAATCTACCAGCTCCCAGTGAAAAACTATGACGAGACCAAAGTGCCCCGTGGCCGATTGGTTCTGGTCAAAGAAATCAACTCGGATTATGATGATAAAATTCTACTGGCTACTCCCACTTCCATCACCGCCGATAATGAAGGTGCCTTTTATGCATACGATAGTAAACTTAAACGTATCTCAAAATTTGATAAGAAATTTGCTTTTGTGACAAGCTTTATGAGCCGCGGGCGTGGACCGGGGGAAGACTCCGGGAATGACATGGGCTTTGATAAAATCGATTATTCTCCAAGCGGTCAGATTTGTGTTTGCGATGTATTTAATAACAAAGTCATTTTTTACTCCAAATCAGGAAAACTGTTTAAAGAAGTCAGACTTGATCGAGCTGCCCGAACCCCCTTTCGTCCAGTGATGGATCGCAATGGGAATTTGTACATTTTTAGCCATGGAGGCGGAATCGTTGATCAACTTTCCCCAAAAATGGATTTAATTCATACCTACCTCTACGATAAACTGAATGGTAATTTTGTGATCTATAAACCGGGCTTGGCAAAAAAAATGCCCACTTGGATTCTTACCCGTTCCACTCTTATTAATACGTTTTACGATGTGGCCCAAAACAACCAATTGATCATATACTTGAGCCACCCTTCAACGTTATATATTTTTAAGGATAAAAAACAAGTCCTACAAAAAAATATATTTATCCAAACTGAAATGGAAATGCTACGAAAACAAGGTGAAAAAGAGATCGCAATTGCCAAGAAGTTCAACCGCGATAGCACGGCGGGTTATGGTATGTTTAATTCTCTGTTTGTCGATAGAGACGATGATAACTATTTTTATATGGCTGGAAATTTTGGCAAGGTAAATATCTATAAATTCGATATCAAAAAAGCGGAGCTGGTAAAGATAATCAATTCTAAGGACGAGCGTCTCTACTTCGTTGAAAAAAGAAACAATTATTTTTACGGGCTCTCTGATAAAACTGGGAATATCGTAATCTATAAGGAGGAGGTAAAATAACTATGAGTTTTAAGACACTTGTAATAATTTTTGGCACCGTATTGGGTTTAATACTCGGGTATTTCGCGTTGCAATTATTTTCCTTACCAGACAGAGATTGTCATCCCCACATAGACGGCCAATGCTACTGGCAAATGGAACAGGAGTGTATCATCAGAGGCATGGAGTACACGGGTTTCTTTGTCGAAGGTGCATGGTGCGAAGGCAATGATTGCCAGGGGTTATGGGCTGTCTGTTGTGATTTCTCTATAAGACCAGAAGTCCATGTTATATGCTCTGATTCCTGGTGTTGGGAATGTGTGGAACTTTAATATTCACAACGCTATTTCACTAAATAAGTAGACGCGGCATCCTTGCCGCATTAATGGGCGGTGAATTAAATTAATGCGACAGGGATGTCGCGTCTACATCTTCTCAAACAGAGAACGTTGCAGACGGGGGAGTTGTTTCTTGAAATGATGGTAAGCATTCTCAGTGGCAATACGACCACGGGGCGTGATTTTTAAAAAACCTTGCTGAATCAAGTACGGTTCGTATACATCCAACAGGGTGTCTTTCTCTTCCTGGATAGAAGTGGACAAGGTGGAAAGCCCAACAGGTCCCCCATTAAAATGCTCGATGATAGTAAGCAAAATCTTGCGATCTGTCTGATCAAATCCCTCTTCATCAACTTCCAACGCTTTAAACGAACGCTCAGTAATCTGCGGATCAATGAGACCATCCCCCTCCACCTGGGCAAAATCCCTGACGCGCTTGAGCAATTTGTTGGCTATACGCGGCGTACCGCGCGAACGACGGGCAATCATGGCAGCGGCCTTGGGATATATCTTCACTCCTAAGATACCAGCACTACGATTCAAGACTTCGATCAACTCTTCCACGGAATAAAATTCGAGATGAATCATAATCCCAAAACGGTCCCGCAACGGCGAAGATAACAACCCAGCACGCGTGGTAGCACCAATCAATGTAAATTTATTTATATCAATCGAAATGTTCTTGGCACCGACTCCCTGACCTATTATCAAATCCAATTGAAAATCTTCCATGGCTTTATACAAAATTTCTTCCAATGACGTCTTCAAACGATGAATTTCATCTATAAATAACACGTCAAACGGTTCCAAGTCAGTCAGAATGGCCGAAAGGTCCCCTTTTTTTTCCAAGATAGGCCCTGAGGTCTGTTTGATGTTCACCCCGATTTCTTCCGCGATGATATTGGCCAATGTTGTTTTGCCCAAACCGGGCGGGCCGTAAAGTAACACGTGATCCAATGCTTCCTTGCGCTGCTTTGCACCTTGCACATAGGTTTTGAGATTCTCTACCCGTTGCTTCTGACCAATAAACTCATCGAAAAAAGAGGGCCGCAGTTTCTTTTCTAATACCGGGTCCTCAGCACTCTCGCCCACGCTCACCGATTCATCCACCACTGCTTTTGTCCGCGTCATTTTTTTTGTTTTTGTTCAGCCATTACAGTTTACTGATCTTTTTCAGCATTAATTTAAAGAGTTCTTGGAAAGACGTCAACTCCGGGTTCTCTTTAAGCGTTTTGTTGACGAATTCAGTCACGGATTTGACCGGATACCCCAGGTTCACCAGCCCAGAAATCAAATCTTCACGCATTTGATACGTCTCTTCGATTGGCTCATCATCCAGTTCCAATTTTCCCGTTAATTCCAAGATGATCCGTTGCGCTGTTTTTTTCCCAATGCCTGGGATACTGCTGATCTTTCCAGTATCGGCACTGTCAATCGCTTTTACCAGTTCTTTGGGAGAAAAAGCAGAGATCAGGGACAACGCGGTTTTACCGCCCACACCGGAGATGGAGGTGAGTTTAATAAAAAACGCTTTCTCTTTAACGGTAAGGAACCCATAAAGCACCATGATATCCTCTTTTACCCGCAACACGGTATGAAGCACGACTTCTTTTTCGTTTTTTAATGCGGAGAAACAGGATACAGGAGTTAACAACCGGTAAATCACACCGCTTCCGGTCTCAATCTGAACTTCTCCGGGGGTGATGGCAAAAACACTTCCTTTAATGGCTGAAATCATGTTAAAACCTCTTCATGGGTCAATTTTGGAACGGAGAGCGTGGCAATAAGCGACTGCCAACGCATCGCTCTCGTCGGAACCTAACGTTTGGGTTTTGATATTGAGCAGAGTTTGCACCATTTTGGCAACCTGGGGTTTGGCTGCATTGCCGCTGCCGGTTAAAGCCTGTTTGATTTGGCTTGGCGAGTAGCTGTACAAGTGTATGCCACGGGCAATAAGAGACGCAAGCACGACGCCCCTGACTTTGGCGAGGGTATTCATGGAACTAACATTTTTACCCAGAAACCCCTCTTCTATGGCAGCGGTTTTTATAGGGAATTCATCATACAGAATCACCAACCGCTGCCATAGGGTTCTCATTTTCAAATAAAAATCGTCTTCCTGCAACCCGATCTCCTCGGAATGAACAAAAGATATCGTACCTCGTTCTTTTTTTAAGATACCAATACCAAAACGAATCGAGCCGGGGTCAAATCCTATGACAAGCATGGAACAATTGTCACTGCGGGAATAGTCGCCAGTAAAATCGAACGCACTGGACTAAGAACTTTCCTGGTATGCTTCAATCTCTTCCTCGGAAATATCGAAATTAGACCAGACATTCTGGACATCATCCAATTCTTCCAATTTTTCAGTGAGTCGTAGCATTTGTTGCGCGTGTTTGCCTTCGAGGGTCACATAGGTAGAGGGAACTTTGGCAAGTTCAGCGCTGCCAATCTCAATGTTTTTGGCTTTTAACGCATCAACCACAGCTTGGAAATCCTCGGTAGTCGTATATATTTCATAACTGTCACTGCCTTCCGGGGAGATCATGTCTTCGGCGCCATTTTCCAGGGCCAATTCCATGAGGGCATCTTCCTCGATGGATTCTTTGGGAACAAGTATCTCGCCTTTTCTGGAGAACATCCAGGACACACAGCCACTTTCACCGAGATTGCCGCCGTATTTTCCAAAACAGTGACGAACTTCAGCCACTGTGCGGTTTTTGTTGTCAGTCAGGGAATCCACCAGGATAGCCACACCACCGGGGCCATAACCTTCATACGTAATACCTTCATAATTCACGCCATCCAATTCCCCGGTGCCGCGCATAATGGCTTTTTTAATATTATCGGCGGGCATATTCACACTTTTGGCCCCATCAATGGCATGCCTTAACGGGGAATTGGTGTCGGGGTCACCTCCACCCGCTCTGGCGGCAAAGGTGATCTCACGGATATAACGGGTAAATATTTTGCCTCGTTTCGCATCTGTGGCTGCTTTTTTGTGCTTGATTGAGGCCCATTTCGAATGTCCAGACATGTTTTATCTCCTTAAACTGAATTTTTTCAACTCTTCCGATAAGTACGTTTGGGCAAATGTCGCCCTGGCTAAGGTTAACATCTGTTCTAAATCGGTATCGGAGTAATTGGGATTATAATGAAATAAAAATAACTTGTTAACTTTTCCTCTGATAGCATTGGCAACGGCCATACTCACTGTACTATGACCAAATCCCTTTTTGGAAAAAGCGGGGGAAAAATAATCCCATTCAAAATACATGGAATCATGAATCAACACATCGGCTTTTTCTATAAAAGCAACATGCTCGGCAGAAAACCCATCGGGGGACTCCACATCGGTGGCATACACGAGATGTTTACCACCAATGGTGACTTTATAAAACAATACTCCGGCAGTAGGATGAAGGGGGTCCTTGATGTAGGTGAGTATTATATGAGGTCCAATGGCCACAGGCCGGGGTAAGACAGTGTCAAGTACATTAAATTCTATCCTGGCTTTGATTCCAGCATTGCCAATAGGTGAAAGAGGCTGATTGAAGAGCGCGAAAATTGTTTTTTCCAAGGGGGTATCCGGGGTTTGATTGGAATGAATGGTAATGACATACTGGCGGTCAAACACGGGTTCAAAAAAAGGAATACCCTGGATATGATCGATGTGCAGGTGAGTTAAGAAAATATCAATATGCTTTCGTTGCGGGTAGTTTTCCCGTAACTGTTTGCCGATATTGATGATACCCGTGCCCGCATCCAAAATAATGATGTCCGCGCCCGCTTCCACCAGGATCGAGGCAGTATTCCCACCATAATGGGCAGTGTGAATGGACGGTACAGGATAACTACCGCGCACTCCATAGAAAATAAATTTATTCTCTACCATGGGACATCATGTTATTTTAATTTATTTCGGTTTATTAAAATTATTATCCAATACTTTATACACGCACAGATTGCCACACATTGAACAGGCATCTGTAGTCGAGTTCCGTTCGTTTCTTACTTTCCTGAAGCGTTCCGGGTCAATACACCATTTTTCTTGTGCCGCCCAGTCCAGTTTTCCCCTGGCTTCGGCCATCTTGTTATCCCGTTCCATTGCGCCCGGGACCTTTTTAGCAATGTCCCCCACGTGTGCCGCAATTTTAGCCGCGATTATACCCTCTTTCACATCGTTTTCATCCGGTAGTCCCAGATGTTCGGTGGGCGTAACATAACAAAGGTAATCTGCCCCAGCAGATGCAGCAATCGCACCACCAATCGCAGACGTAATATGATCATAACCCGCGGCAATATCAGTCACAATAGGTCCGAGTACATAAAACGGCGCATCATCGCAAATCGATTTCTGTAACTTGATGTTCATTTCGATCTGATCAATGGGTAAATGACCGGGTCCTTCAACCATCACCTGAACTCCAGCAGCGCGGGAACGTAAAACAAGTTGACCGAGGGTTAATAACTCTTCCAATTGCCCCCAGTCGGAACCATCGGCGAGTGAACCGGGTCGTAACCCATCACCGAGCGACAAGGTCACATCGTAACGGCGACAAATTTCCAGGATATCATCGAAGTATTCGTAAAAAGGATTTTCCTTTTCGTTATGAAGCATCCACCCCGTGGTAATCGAACCGCCCCGGGAGACGATCCCGGTTCTGCGGCCTTGTTCTTTCAGTTTTTCCACTGCCCGGCGCGTCAAACCGGCGTGAATCGTCATGTAATCCACCCCATCCTTGGCTTGGGCTTCAATATAAGCCATCATTTCTGCTGGTGTCATATTAACAAAAGCACTTCCTTTTCCGGCAATTTCTTTCGCCATTTGATAAATGGGGACATTACCAAAAGGAATCGTGCTTCGTTCAATCAGGGCGCGGCGAATCTTATTCACGTCGCCGCCAGTACTCAGATCCATCACGGTATCGGCCTGATATTTGATGACCATGTCAATTTTCTTGAATTCATCGTCGATTTTATCAAAATCCCCGGACGTGCCGATGTTGGCATTGATTTTTGTTTTTAATCCTTTCCCGATACCGATAGGAATCAGGTTCAGATGGTTTATATTCGCGGGAATAACCACTCTGCCCCCGGCTACCAATTGCCGTAGAGTTTCTTCTGCAATAGATTCTTGAGCCGCCACGATTTTTATTTCCCTCGTGATTATGCCCTGTTTCGCGCTTTCGATTTGTGTCATTCTGTTTCCTTGTTTACTCTATAGTTAATCCTAATTTAATCCTAATTCAGTCCTTGATTCATATCCAACCTAAATATTATAACATTTTGAACCTTAAATCAAGAGACAAGCGAAAAAAAGCCTTTAAGCCGTCGATATATATTTCTTTAGAGTCCAGAAATCCATGGTCATGTGACCCTTTAATGTGCAGGAATTGTTTCGGTTCATTCGCTGCATTAAACAGTGTGACCCCATTCGCAAACGGAATCATCTCATCATTGAGGCTATGTACCACGAGTACGGGCAGATGAATCCCAGGAAGAAGCTTCAAGGTATCATAATAAAACCGCCCGCATAAACGAACCGGCAGAAACGGGAACAAATTTTTCCCCAGGTCAATAATAGATGTAAACGTGGATTCCAAAACCAAGCCCGCCGGTTTTCCCTTCACTTTTGTAGCCAAATTCGCAGCCACCGCCCCACCCAGTGAGCGACCAAAGAGCAAGATATTTTGTGCCGGGATTTTTTCCTTTTCTGTCAGGTATTGCCACGCTGCCGCCGCATCCAGATACGTGCCTGCTTCTGTGGGTTTGCCCCCACTTTTGCCGTAACCACGGTAATCAAAGATAAATGTTCTTAACCCAAGATAACTGAAAACAATCAACGTTTCCAACCGATGGGAGATATTCCCCCCGTTTCCATGACAAAATAAAACCACTGGCCCGTGGACATCCCGTTCCCTTTTCCCCGGTTCTACCAGCCACCCGTTCAGTAACAATCCATCTGCCGTTTTAAAAAAAATATCCTCGTAATGAAGCCCAATCTCAGTCGGCGTGTTAACCAGCTCGCGCTTGGGAAAATAAACCATCCGCTCCTGACGAAAAAAATAATAGACAACCATAGCCAAATACAAAAAAAATACCACCACTGCCAGTTTTGCCATCATCGTTTGCTTATCCTGCTTCGCTTTTTTTTCTTAAACCAGATTGTTTTCATAAACGTGGACCATATTTGCTTCGTGAAACTTATTATATCACAAAGCAACCAAATGAATAGAAAATTTAAAAAAATAATGGTATTTGTATTGAAAAAAATTTCCGTTTCCGTTAAAATCTACCTATTACTAATGAAACGCACGAAACCAAAACAAATAGAAGTGATACGAGGCAACCATGGCCACTAGCACAAAACCAGTGCCATCTGTTTCGTCTTACCTTCATAGGGAGCTAAACACCCATGGATGAAAAGCCAAAAATACTCGTAGTAGATGACAGTTTGACCATGAGGACAGTGATCCGCCGTGAACTGGGAGAAGATAAATACCAGATGATGGAAGCCAAAAATGGTCTTGAAGTGCTTGAGCTTGTAAAATCATCATTTCTCCCCGATTTGATTACCCTTGATATTGATATGCCCAAGTTAAACGGCTTTGATACCTGCGAGAAGCTTTACAGCGAGCAATATGCCTGTTATTTCACCCATATCAAAGATGGACGGGTGCCCATTATTTTTGTCACTTCCAGCGATAATTTACGTGACCGCAAGCGGGGGTTTGAACTTGGGGCCCTGGATTTCGTCACCAAACCGTTTGAAGAAGGCGAGCTCCTCAAGTTAGTGACCAAGATATTACATCCCGATGATCGCTTGAAAGGTATCACCGCCTTATTAGTAGATGATAGTAAAAGCGCACGTATGGTTGTTTCCAAGGGGTTACGCGAAGAAGGAATTGGCGTTATTGAGGCCGAAGACGGTCATAAAGCCTTTGAAATCATGTGCAATAAGATGTCTCAGATTGATATTGTCATCACCGACATCGAAATGCCCGGCATGAATGGCGGTGAACTGTGCCAGAAGATTCGTAAAGAATTGGGTATGATTGATATTCCCATTATTTTCTTCACTGGCATTGCTGATCGCTTCAAATTGTTAGAAGTGTTCCAAGCCGGCGGCACCGATTATCTCGTCAAACCCTTCATGAAAGAAGAGATGATCTCCAGACTCATCGTTCACGTCGAAAAAACCCAGCTCAATCGCCGCTTACGCAAATCAATCAATGAACTACGCGAGAATATGCGTTTTAAAAATGATATGATCGCCGTGCTTTCCCATGATATGCGCACCCCTTTAAATGGCATCATTGGCTTCTCTAATTTACTCCTGCAACGCGAGGATCGAGACTCCGAAGATAAAGAAAGCATCGTGTTGATCAAAGAGTCCGGGCGAATTCTCCTCAATTTGATCAATGATATTCTCGAACTCTCCAAAATCCAGGCTGAAAAAGCCCAACTGGAAATGAAACCCGTCGCGCTTTCCCAGATAGCCGAAAAAAGCGTCAGGGCGTTAAACTTCCTCGCGGAATTAAAGAACCAAAAGATTGAACTCGAACTCCGGCTGCATAACAGTGTGATTCTTGGCAATCATGATGCCTTGATGCGAGTGCTCAACAATTTATTGGCCAATTCCATCAAGTTTACCCCGGAAAAGGGTGCCATACGAATTATTATTGAACCGGGCCTAGCTGGTCAAGTAAAACTTTCTGTTTTGGATACTGGGATCGGTATTCCTGCCGATAAATTGCCGTTTCTTTTTGACAAGTATTCCCGCATCTCGCAAAAGGGTACTGCCGGAGAAGCGGGCACAGGGTTGGGTATGTCTATAGTCAAGGAAATCGTTGAGATGCATGGTGGAACCGTTGCGGTATCCAGTCGTGTTGGCGAGGGCACGCAGTTTCATATCTCTATTCCCCAGCCCGCTAACATTCGTTTGCAAGAGTATCCTGACAGTGAAGTTCGCACCGAAAAAGAAAATAAAACCGCTGATATCTTAGAACGAATTAAAGGCTTAAAAGTATTATTAGCCGAAGATAATCCTGTGAATCAGCAGATTGCCAAGATTATATTGACCAAATCCGGTTGTGTCGTAAAAAAAGCCAATGATGGCGTTGAAGCTGTTGCAATATTTATTGAATCTCCGTCTGAGTGCGAGGTCATTTTTATGGACATGGAAATGCCCGAGATGGATGGTGTAGAAGCCACCCGTGCGATTCGTGAAAAAGGGTTCAATGATATCCCGATTATTGCCATGACCGCCAGTTCCCGCGAAGAAGACAAGGAAAAGTGTTTGCAGGCAGGGATGAATGATTTTATTACCAAACCCATCAGTCAAGTTGCTATTTTAGAGGTATTGGGCAAGATATTTTAAGATTAGGATTCCAATATACGTATTGATAATATGTAGTGGGGAAGATTTCAACAGGCAGGTAGTCGCTCAAGAGTCCAGCGTGAAATTTTAATGCCGATATAATACAGAAAATCATACGATTGGTATTGACATTATTAGACCTGTGTGCTATTTATATATTTCATTCTCTCAAGTCTGGAGAAAACATAATAGAAACTATAGGAAAAAATCAGGAGAAAGCTATGAAACCAAAAAAGAGTCAAAGACCTTTAGGTCTAAAAAAAGAAACTATCGCACGTCTTGACCAAAAACATCAATCTAAAGTGTTAGGTGGTGCATGTACGTATGTAGAGACTGGGTGTAATACAGGCGACTATTGCCCTTCTTGGTATCCTGCTAATTGCTCAATCCAACCCTATTGTAATACAGAGCGAGGATGCACGTCATTCGATTCTCTCTGTCCTGAAACTGATACTAACTTGAAATGTATATGAAATTCGTGGCAGGAAATGAATCTGCCAGCAGAGTTCAAGTAAAAACATGAAAACAAATTGGGCCTCAATCGGTTTTAATGAAAGCCGGTTGAGGCCTTTTTTATGCGGTTTAAATAAGCATCAGGATGCGGCTTCTATTATTGCCGAATTGGGGGGAATGGGATTAAACGGGTTCAATATTTTGAACCCCAACAATATAATGTAGAGATCAAGGGGAACACTCCAGCACATTTTTTCCTTTTTTGAGAAATTACTTGCATTCTGATAGTGATATTTGTTAATATAAGCTGTATCCAAAAAACATGTGATCTAGGAGTGACTAACATGAATGACTTTAAAACAAAATCATATATAACGCTTACGAATGGGAAAAAATACGCCTATTACAACCTTAAATCTCTGCAAGAAAAAACACTGACAAACCTGGACCGCTTACCGTTCTCGATTAAAGTTCTACTGGAAAACCTGCTCCGTGGTTACGAAACAAAGGGTGAAAAATTTGTCAAACGCGAGGATGTTCTGAAAGTGGCAAACTGGCAACATGTCGCTGAACGAATGGAAGAAATTCCTTTCTTTCCGTCACGGGTAGTGATGCAAGATTTCACGGGTGTGCCAGCAGTAGTAGACTTGGCTTCAATGCGTGACGCGGTAAAAGAGATGGGCAAAAATGCACAGCAAATCAACCCGGCAATTCCAGTTGACTTGATCATTGACCACTCGGTGCAAGTGGATTTTTACGGCAGCAGGGACGCATTGGAAAAAAATATGGCAGAAGAATTCGCCCAAAACCACGAACGCTACGCTTTATTAAAATGGGCGCAACATTCATTCGAAAACTTTAATATCTTTCCTCCTGGCGCTGGCATCATTCACCAAGTGAACCTGGAATACATAGCCCACGTGATTGCAACTAACACAACGGGTGCTGAAGGGGTGGCTTTCCCGGATTCTTTGATTGGTACGGATTCACATACGACAATGATCAACGGTCTGGGCATTGTAGGCTGGGGAGTAGGCGGCATCGAAGCGGAAGCAGTGATGTTGGGCCAACCTTTATATATGAAAATCCCTGAAGTAGTGGGCATGAAACTGACCGGTGAAATGGTAGCAGGAACTACAAGCACTGACCTGGTGTTAACAATCACACAACTCCTGCGGAAAGAAAAAGTGGTGGAAAAGTTCGTTGAATTCTTCGGAACCGGTGTGAAACAATTGTCCCTGCCAGACCGTGCGATGATTGCCAACATGGCGCCGGAATACGGAGCGACTATGGGTTTCTTCCCAATAGACGAACAAACTCTGGCTTACCTAAAAGCCACAGACCGCGGCGCACTGCTGGAACTGGTAGAAACCTATTCAAAAGAACAAGGGATGTTTTACTATGGAAACGAAACACCGGATTATACCAAAGTGCTGGAACTAGACCTGTCTACGATAAAACCTTCACTGGCTGGTCCATACCGACCTCAAGACCGCATTAATCTGGAAGATATGAAAACATCCTTCAATGAAACTTTGAAAAACGTATCCATTCATGGTACAAAAAACGGGGGGAAAGAGGTATACATTAATATAGATGGTGAAGAAGTCATGTTACGCGATGGTAGCGTGGTGATTTCTGCGATCACGTCCTGCACTAACACATCGAACCCGGCGGTGTTGATTGGCGCGGGTCTAATGGCGAAAAAAGCGGTGGAAAAAGGACTGACTATCCAAAAACATGTGAAAACTTCTTTTGCCCCGGGTTCACGGGTAGTGGAAGCGTATCTGCAAAACGCGGGGTTAATGCCCTATCTGGAAAAACTGGGTTACTATATCGTGGGTTTTGGCTGCACGACTTGTATTGGCAACAGCGGCCCATTGCACCCGGCTATTGAAAAAGCGATTGTAGATAATAATATGCTGGTGGCAGCCGTTCTGTCGGGTAACCGCAACTTCGAAGCGCGGATTCATCAACGAGTGAAAGCGAATTATCTGGCTTCACCACTGCTGGTAGTGGCTTTTGGTTTGGCTGGACGCGTGGATGTAGACTTAACAACAGAACCATTGGGTTTAGGTGCGGATGGTGTACCGGTTTTTCTGCATGATATCTGGCCTAGTGCGGCAGAGATCGCGTTATTGGTAAACACGGTTGTGACACCTGCACTATTCAAAGATAAATACAAGGATATTCTGAAAGGTGATAAAAACTGGCAGAACCTACAGGTAACAACAGGTGATACGTTCGCCTGGGAGGACCATTCGACTTATATCCGCCGTGTACCGTTCTTAGATGGAGTGCAAGGAACAGACACGACGGCACGACAGGATATAATTGATGCGCGGGCACTATTGGTACTGGGAGACTCGGTTACAACGGACCATATCTCACCGGCGGGTGGCATTGCAGCGTTTTATCCGGCGGGATTATACTTGAAAAACCACGGGGTGGAACAAAAAAACTTTAACTCCTACGGCTCAAGACGGGGCAACCATGAAGTCATGAAACGGGGCACCTTTGCCAATATCCGCCTCAAAAACAAACTGGTAACGCCTAAAGAAGGCGGATATACTCTTTTGTTTCCAGAAAAAAAAGAGTGCTTTATTTATGATGCGGCGATAGTTTACGAGGACCGGGGTATGCCCCTGATTGTATTGAGTGGGAAAGAGTATGGTACGGGTTCGAGTCGCGATTGGGCGGCGAAAGGTTCTTATTTGCTGGGTGTGAAAGCGGTGCTCGCGGAATCTTACGAACGAATTCACCGCAGTAATTTGATTGGTATGGGTGTTTTACCGCTGGAGTTTTTACCGGGAGAGTCTATGGTTTCACTGGGGGTGACTGGAGAAGAGGTTTTTTCTATTTTTGGGATTACCACGGTGACTCCGGGTTCACTAGTGCAGGTTAAGGCGGTTAAACCGGACGGGAACACGCTTGCATTTAGGGTTAAGGCGCGTTTGGACACGGAGATTGAAGTGGAATACTATAGTCATAAAGGAATATTACCCTATGTGCTGCGGGAAATGATTAAAAACGAATGAATAAAATAAAAAAAAGAGGCCCCACGAATTACACGAATTTACACGGATTTACAGCATGCGTTTGATGGTGTTAATTCGTGTAAATTCGTGTAATTCGTGGGCCACTCTTTTTTTTTAGGGTTTAAAATTCCCTGGTTTCGGTAATATAATCGAGCATCTTTTTCGCGCGTTTGCCTTCGGGGTTAACTTCCACGGATCGTTTGAGTGTTTGAATGGCTTCGGTTAAGCGGCCTGATTCGAAATAAGCGACGCCGAGATGATATAGAACAGCTTCATCATCGGAACAACACGCATTCAACTTATCGAAATGGGAAATGGCTTTACTGTAATCACCCATGGAACTGTAATTAACACCGAGATGGTAATTGGCAATAAAAGAAGTTGGATTAAAATCCAATAACTTGGTGTAAGAATCAATGGCTTTCTGTTGTTCTCCAAAATGATAGTAGGTAATGCCGAGCCAATAATAGGCAATTACAAAATCGGGGTTCAATTCGAGACATTTCTTAAAACTGTCAATGGATTTTTTAATATCGGCTTTGCGGTAATAGCTGACGCCGAGATTATAATGGGTATCGGCGAAATCGTCTTTCAACCGAATGGATTCAAGGTAATTTTCAATGGACTTATCGATTTCGCCTAGCTGGTAATACAATTCTCCGAGCGCTTCAAAAGAGTAGGCGTCGCCGCCGGTGAGTTGATTGAACTTAAGGTAGAATTCAATGGCGCTACGGGTCTTTCCTTTGAGCCGGAGCCCATTGGCTTTAGCGCGCCAATATTCGGGATTGGATTCATTCTCAAAGGCACGGCCACACAGGGGGCAAAACTTGTACTCTTCCACGAAATTTTTATCACACTTTACACATACATTCATTTGTTTCTCCTTTATGCGCATGAAATTACATATTCCAGATGATAGCATCGGCGAATTGGGAGGTGGTTAAGGCATCTACGCCTTCCATTTGCCGGGCCAAGTCGTAGGTGACTTTTTTCTGTAAGATCGTTTCTTCCATGGCGTCTTTTATCATTACTGCGGCTTCATTCCAATTGATATGTTCTAGCATCATGACAGCGGACAGTACTAATGAGCCGGGATTGACTTTATCTAAACCGGCATATTTGGGTGCTGTACCGTGGGTGGCTTCAAAAAGGGCGATATCGTCGCGTGTGTTGGCGCCTGGGGCAATACCGAGGCCACCTACCTGCGCGGCTGCGGCATCGGATAAATAATCACCGTTCAAATTGGGGGTGACCAACACATCGTACTCCTGGGGCCGCAACAATAACTGCTGGAACATGGAATCTGCAATGCGGTCATTAACAAGAATCTTGCCGACAACGGATTTCCCTTGAGCGACTTCTTCCTCGGTGACGATATAGTCTCTGAACTCACGTTTGAGGAGTTCATAACCCCAGGTTTTGAAGTATCCTTCGGTAAATTTCATGATATTCCCTTTATGGACAAAGGTCAGGCTTTTGCGTTGCTTGGTTATGGCATATTGGATGGCCATGCGGGTTAATCGTTCGGTGCCCATTTGTGACATGGGTTTAATACCGATTGCTGAATGGGGTACGATAGTCTTGCCCATGGTAGTTAACAGTTCGATGAGCTTCTCGGCGTTCGGGGAACCGGCTTCAAATTCAATACCGGTATACAAATCCTCGGTATTCTCCCGGAAAATAACAATATCCATTTTTTCAGGTTCTTTGACCGGGGAAGGCACGCCGTGAAGGTAACGAACTGGGCGGATGCAGGTATAAAGGTCGAGTATCTGCCGTAATGAGACATTAATACTGCGAATCCCACCGCCGATTGGAGTAGTGAGAGGACCTTTAATCGAAATACAATATTCTTTGATGGCTTTGGGTGTTTCCTCGGGCAGGTAAGAACCAAACTTATGAAAGGCTTTCTCGCCTGCGTAAATCTCTTTCCAATGAATCTTCCGTTTCCCTTGATAGCATTTTTCAATGGCTGCATCCACGATTTTTTTCATGGCTGGAGTGATATCGACTCCGGTGCCATCGCCTTCGATGAAGGTTATAATCGGGTTATCCGGGATAACGAATTTACTATCTTTGTAGACTATTTTCTCTGCCATTTTCTGTGATCTCCTTCATGTTGAATATGATTTTATTTAAATTCACCTCCTGATTTGTTTTCACCTATGATTGTAAAAATTCGCCTGACAAATGTCAAGTTATTTTTTTATAAAATTTATTTCTGAGGAAAAAGGGGGGGAATTCACTATTATTTTTATTGTGCCACGGATAACCGTGGCAAACTGGACGATCTGGACTTACTGGACTAACTGGACTTACTGGACAAGCTAAAAAAATAAAAAGTCTTGTGAAATCGAGTAAGTCCAGTCAGTCCAGTTAGTCCAGTAAGTCCAGTAAGTCCATTATGTCCATATCGTCCATTTTGTCCACACCAGGTTGGCGGCGATTATAATAAATATTGTTAAAAATATGAGATAATATCTTGCAATCTATTTTTATTTATTATATAACGGTGTGGTAATAAAAATCCAAGAGAAATATGAACGAGGTGAAACTATGGAGAAGACAGCAACATTGATGTATGGCGATAAAAAAGTAGCACTACCGGTAATAGAAGGCAGTGAAGGAGAAATTGGTATTGATATCCGCGAATTACGTGCTAAAACGGGGTGGATCACGCTTGATCCGGCTTACGGGAACACGGGGAGCTGTGTGAGTGATATTACGTTCATTGATGGTGAGGCGGGGATATTACGATACCGTGGTATTCCAATTGAACAATTCGACCGACCGAACCCGGATTTTATCGAGGTAGTGTTCCTGGTTATTTTTGGTCATCTGCCTACGGTTTCTGAACTGAAGGGTTTTAAAGATGGGTTGTTGCGTAATGAATTTCTTAATGAAGCGATGATGCATCATTTTGAAGGGTTCCCGACTTCGGGGCATCCTATGGCTATTCTTTCGGCGATGATTAACGCGTTGGCTTGTTTTCACCCGGAACTGTGCAATCCGTGTGATAACTCTTCTTTTGAGGAAGCGAGTGCGCGTTTGGTTAGTAAAGTGCGTACCATAGCGGCATCGTCTTATCGACATGCGTTGGGTTTGCCGAATATATATCCGAATCCGTCATTGGAGTATTGTCATAATTTCTTACACATGATGTTTTCAATGCCTTATAAGGAGTATGAAGCGCATCAGGAGATTATTGACGCGTTGAATCTGATCTTTATTTTACATGCAGATCACGAACAGAATTGCAGTACAGCCACGGTGCGAATGGTGGGTTCCAGTCAGGCGAATCTTTTTGCTTCTTGTGCGGCGGGTGTATCCGCGCTTTGGGGACCATTACATGGTGGCGCGAATCTGGCGGTAATCGAAATGTTGGAAGAGATTTACAAGGGAGACCTAACGCCAGCGAAATGTTTGGAATTGGCGAAAGATAAAAACAGCTCTTTCAAATTAATGGGGTTTGGCCACCGTGTCTATAAGAACAAGGACCCACGGGCGGAAATCCTAAAAAAAACCTGCGATAAAGTGTTCACGAAAATGGGCACAAAAGACCCACTACTGGATATCGCACGGAAACTGGAAGAACTGGCACTCAAAGATTCCTATTTCGTGGACCGGAAACTGTACCCGAATGTGGATTTTTACAGTGGGATCATCATGCGAGCGATTGGGATTCCTACGAATATGTTCACCGTGATGTTTTCGATTGGTCGCTTACCGGGCTGGATTGCACAATGGAAAGAAAATAACGATACTCCAGGAGCACGCATCTGTAGACCAAGACAAATCTATACGGGAGCGACGATCAGAGATTATGTCCCAATTGAAAAAAGAGGCTAAAAGAGCCGGTAACATTTATCTGAGGGCTTCGGCTAACAATTTTTCGATCAATTCGGGGTTATGAACGCCTTTGCTGCCGTCTTTTTCTAACAGCAGCAAGGTGTCATAGCTCAGGTTCCCTTTACTGAGCTGCTCTTTTTGCACTTTGTCGCGGAGTCTTTTTAATTGTGTTAATGTAGTGGTCTGCCACTCGCTGAACATGTCTCCGTATTCTTTGTCGTGGCAATTAACACAAACGGTTTGGCTGGGTCTGACCACGGCACCTTTTTCTGGTTGATGGCATTGGGCACAGGTGACTGCGTTGGCCATAACATTGGGAATATTGAAGGTAGAAAATTGCAGGGTTGAAAAATAAAGGGCGTCCTGGGTGACGTGACAGGTTTTACAGGCTGTGGGCTTACCGGTTTTGGGTTCCTGGTGGTGGCAGTTCATGCAATCCTGCTTGGTGATTATTAGTGCGCCGTGTTTTTGTTCATTGGAATGGCAGCGATTGCAGGCTAAACCCTGTTTTTTGACATGGATGGCATGGGAATACTGCCACCCAAACACGGGGAGCACTTTTAATTCGAGTCCGACGTGACAATTGGAACAATCACCGGGAGTGATAGGTGTTTGCACCTGGAAAGGGGCTATTTTTACGGGAACACCCAGTTCCTGTAGACTGGCTTTGGCGAGTTGATACGATTTTTCCATCAAGATATTGGCGAACGCAATATTATGGATGGAATTGCCATATTTTACCAGTTTATAATTGTAAGAGGCATCATCGAGCTTTTTCCGGGCACTGTGATAGTTCTTATGGGTCTTATTTTTTTCGATACTGGCTGTTGTGGTGTCGAGTATTTGGGTTAAACGGGCGATACTTTGTTCTGTTTGGGATTTCCAGCGTTCAATCATTTTATTATAGCCGGTGCCATGACAGGGTTCGCAAGATAAGGCACTGGCACGCACGGTGTGGCCTTTATCTGCGAAATCATCGGCGGCTTGATGGAACAAATGACACGCTTGGCAATTAAGACCACTCTGATACATGGGACTGGGATGATCAGGTATGCCCCGGCCACCTTTCCCGCTGAATAAATACAACTGGGCATTGTGAAAATCAGGATGACAGGCATTACAGTCGGGTTTAACGGATTGGGTGCGGGCAATAGATTTATGCTGAATCTCAGTATGGCATTGGTCACATTCAATTTTATGATCGGTGATATGGTTTTTATGCATCATGGGACCATCATTATAGTGCTTGAGGTTTTCGACATCCGCATGACAACTACTACAGCGTATTTTTGGCACGGCACCATCGCCCACAATCATGGGGCCGTGACATTTCTGGCATTGAATCTTTCGGTCCAGGACCATCTTGTGATCATAAGGGACACTGACAACTGTACCATCTGCTTTTTGGGCCACTGGGGGTTGGTGGCATTTGGTGCATTGATGAATGGGTGCATCATTACTGGTTTCTTTAAAATGACAAAGGAAACATGAACTGGGAGTGACTGTCATATGGCTACCTTGCACGATTTGGGAATGGCAACTGGTGCAACGTAACTTCTTCCCGCGCCGTAATCCAGTAAGATGGGGGGCATGATCAAAGGTAATACTCTTTTTATAGTTCACTTTGCCGGACAGGGTTCGCGTTTCATGGCAACCGCTACGCATGCAACTCTCATCGGAAATCTCGGCCCAGGGTTTATTACGTTTGTACACGCCGGTGAAATAATTCACAAGCATAGATAGGGCGGTGAACTTGCCCTTGAGCTTATTTTTTAAACCGGGGGGGAAATGACAATCAGTACAGGTGACATGTTTGTGTGATGATGATTTCCAACTGGCATAATAGGGTTTCATGTTATGGCAGGTGTTGCAAAACTTGGGGGTGGAAGTGACTTCCACGGCCACGGTTAAAACGGCGACAAGGAGAAGTAATGTTAAGACGATAGCCAATACAAATCTGCGCCACCCTTTGCCCCATATAAAATGATGAAGAGAAACAAGGTTCTGTTTCACCAGTTTAAAAAATAGCCGTGGTTTACTAGTGCCTGTGGGTTTTGCGGTTTTGTTTTTGGTCATGGTTTATCCTTTAAGCATATTCGTATATCAGCCTGGATTCACTGCCACGTTTCAGAAAAAACTGGACTATCTGGACTTACTGGACATTCTGGACTTACTGGACTTCACAAAACCGGGGATTTTTCCAGTTTGTCCAGTACGTCCAGCTTGTCCAGTACGTCCAGTTTTTTTTAAAACTTGCCGGTGGATTCAGGTCAGGGGGGGGATTATGGCTAATAATAAAAAAAAGAGAGGCGGTATCCAAACAACCGAAACCGCCCCTCAATCTATAGAATCAAAAACGTTTAAAACTGGGTGTAAACTGGGATTACCTCCAGGTATACTTACTGACATTACCACCTAAATTCCATATTGAATCCACGAGTAATTGCGCGACATACATGGAATTATGAATAAATCCGTAAGGTTCTTTGATGGTCATGTGATAGTTGTAAGCGGCTTTTAATAAAGCAGCGGTGAACTTATAACCATTGCTGGATTTGTTTTCCGCGTCATCTAACAACCCATTGCCATTCAGATCCTTGAAGAAGTAGGGATAAGAGGAAGTGCTGTACACGAGAGGCGCTCCAATACGTTTGCTGTGGTTCAATAACTCGGCATAGAGTGCCGCTTGCAGACCAGCGATTTCACTCTTGAGGGATTCGGTGACTATATTGTCAGCATCATAATCGGGAGAGGCTTGGGGACGGATGGAACCAAACTTAAAAGTAGCGGCATCCCATCCGGGATTGGGCTCGGAAACATCACGGCCATGACAGATCACACAATCGGCTGGATTGGGTTTACGGACATTATGCGAGAACATTTCGTCCTGACCCTTGGTGCCCATATGACATTCAATACAGGTATCAAAATCACCACCATGAGCTAAGAACATCTTACGTCCAGCATAGGTCCTGCCAGCGTATTCGTAACCACCTTTGGCATCGGTTCCAAACAACACGGCTGCGGAGGGGAAATAATGGATGTTGGTAAAAGAGTAAGGACCGGCATTGGCAGCAATAGCTTTGTCAATGGTGGATTTAGCAGCACGACCCTGATGACAATTCAAACAGAGGTTGCTGTGATCATCCAAAGTAAGCACTGCACCGGAGGGGAAGGTGACAGCTTCCTGATCACGCACATTCTGTCTGGTAGCAGGAGCTGCGGCATGACAATTGGAACACATTAAACCATGTCCGGGCTTGATGGCAGCGGTGACACCGGTTTCTAAGAAGGTCGCCAAACCGGTAGGGGCATGACATTTAGAACAACCGGCGGGCACATCACCCTCCACATCCCAATGACGCCATGCTTCGGCTGCACCATCAAAATGACCTTCATCATCCCTGGACATTACTGGCAATGGGATGGGATTGGGATTAGCACCATTGACACTTTGCAATGAATCAATCAACAGTTGAATCACATATTTACCACCATGGGCAAAAGCACCCGTATCTTTTTTGGAAAACTGGTAATTATAAGCGGCTTTAAGGAGACGCGGAGTATATCGTTTGAAGGCATTGGAACTAACCGCTTCGCTGGTGTCACAAATACCATTTTCATTGGTATCATAGAAGAAGTAGGGATTAGTTGCATCATTAAAAACAATGGGAATACCGGAGACATTCTTAGCATAAGCCCATAGGGCGTTATAGAGATGCTCGCGTATGCCTTGGAGTTCATAATAAATGCCCTCCGTGCGATCACCATCACCATCGTAATCGGTCATGGAACCATAATGACGTATATCATGGAGATTGGAAGCATTAACTCCGGCATGACACTTGGTGCATTCCTGGACTTTGACTTCAAGCGAGTGGGGATTATGGCAATCCGTACAAGAATCATAGCCCTCCGCGTGCGCAAATTTGGCATCATACACGGCACCGGTATACTCGTACCCACCATGAACCACTTTGCCATATAACGTGGCACCCGCAGCGAAATAATGGACGTTTTGAAAGCCAAGCGCAGTATACACTCTATCTTCAACTGTAGCCGTATTCCGTGTCAGGTAGGCATTCATGGATGGTGTGGACTGACGGCCTTGATGACAGTTCATGCAAATGGCTTCCGGCCCCAAGTTTGCCACAACCACACCCGAAGGGAATACAACTTGGCCGAGATCATGGGTAATACCACGAGTCGAATCCGCATGGCATACTCCGCAGTTCAAAGTACCGGGAGTTTGCGCCGCATTCACTACGCCGTTGTCCAAATAATCGAGATAGCCACCCGCACTGTGACACTTGGCACAACCGGTAGGAACCATGGGCGGTGTATCACCATTCCAATGTACCCAGGCTTCAGCAGCTTTATCGGCATGGCCTGAATGATTAAAAAGAGCGGTGGGGGTATCAGTGGCTGGGGGCGGAGGCGCAGGGGCGATTGGATCGGTCACCTTGCAAGCCAAAACCATCACTAACAACACAAAAACAACCAGGAAGAGACTTAAGAATCGTTTTTTCTTTATCATATTTTTACTCCTTCTCTCAGATCACCAGCGGTAGCCAAAGGAGATCTCGAAGATATTTGCAATATAGTTATTGTATCCATACATGTTCTCGGTGAACTCAATATAACGGTAGGCGAACTGTCCAGAAATACCATGAAACAACTGCACTTCCAAGAAAGGACGCACAATGAGCCGTTCAACTTCCCAATACCCATCATTCTTATAATAATTGGCATAAAGACCCACGGTCCACTTGGTGCTGGGAAGTATATGGAGTGTGCCATCAAACATGGTGGTTCTGCCTTCATTGAGGATGTTCCAGGTCGCCGGGCCGTAAAAGGCAATGACGCGGTCGCCTTCATTCCTTGCATAAATTAACCCGTACCCTAAAGTGAGCCGCATGAATTTGGTGGTGTAACCTGCCCGTAGATTCAACTGGCTTCGTTCCGCTTTCCATACTTCCGCGATATCGTTCTTGGAAAGTTGATAGAGATATGACGCGTTAAAATGGAAGTGCTTGAGATTGTACTTGGCAGTGAACCGGGCACGATGGAAATCAGTGGGCGAAATGTGTGTGAAGGGATTATTGTAACTACCGAACTGATAATCACCTGTCAGCGCAAGAGTCTTGCTCACATTCAAGCGTAAATTGCCAAAAAGTCCGGTTCGTTTGGTCTCTTCTTTCTCAATAACACCTTCCTGGGAAAGTTCCACATTGCGCGTCTCCGCACGGACACCTGCGGTTAAGCTTAACTTGGTGGTGGGCTGGTATTGCAGTCCAAATTCGAGGCCTTCCGTGTTGTAATCAAGTGTTTCCATGATATCGCGATCATACACATGAAATGTGCCATCCTGCTTTAAATCGTGTTTACGAATCGCCGTGTTCAAAGCAAATTTATCGTTGATAAGATAGGAAATATCAAGGTCCAACAAGGTCGTGGCACGATCAAAATTACCAGTGCCGCTCGTGGTATAGTTAAACGGGGTTCCAGTATAGGCTGTGCCCTGCTGTTTTTCCGAATAATCAAGCCGCAGGTCCTGGTCACTGTAACTGGCAGCAACTTTGATTAATAGATTGTCCATGGGACGGGCACTGAGCCTGCCGGTATGGGTGAAACTACGAAAATCATAGGGCTGATTGATAAACATCTCTTCTAACTGGGCAAAATTACCTGTATTCTCGCCAGCGGAAGCACCGGGCAAGAAGAAACTATTATTGTTTTGATAATCCTGGATTTTTTCTTCAATATAAATGGTAAGCCCTTTTAATACCAGGTCTAAACCAAAAGCAAACTCTTTGGAATCTTCATTGACAGGTTTGCTAAATTCAAATTCATCGTGACTGACATCCATGGAAGTTGTGCTCTCGCCATTTTTAGTGATGCGGTCGAAGTTAAAAAAGAAATGGGAGTGTTTGCACAGCCATACTTTAAGGGCCGCATTATCACGGATACGGTCGAAATCATAGGTATGCATGTCCATATCAGGTAAAATATCATGATAATAATAGACTGATTTTTGCCGCGTATAATTAAAATTGTACGTGCCGTATTTGACCAGCGAGAGTTCAATGGATTGAAAAGGATCGCCAAAAAGATGGGCCACATTCAGTTCCAACCGGTCAAAATACTTCTTAAAACCATGGTCAGGAAGAAACAACAAGGAAAAATCAAAGAGTTTGAATCCTTTATCCAGGTTATAATCCTCGTTGTATTTCGCTTTTACCCCGTTGATATCCACGCCCCGGTAGCCAATATTAAAACTTCCCGTGAGTTCGCCAGCCTGCTTCTTTTCATCCGCCGCTGCAGCCGGGATATAGAGCGACAATACCACGATTAACAGCACAGTGTATAATATACTTTTATTTTTGATCATCGTTCAACTCCTATTTTAAAAATTTGGGAGACAGATGGGAACCGTGGATAGAAAAATGACAGGAAGCGCAATTGGTAGCCGGAGTGAAGCGGGAATGCCAACCAGGAACAACATTATGACAACTATAACATAATTCCGACACGCTCTGGTTGATCAGCAGGTGACGGTTCGGGGAACCATGCACATCGTGACACACTGTACAGCCTTCAACCCGGACACTGGCATGTTCATAGAGGTAGGGGCCTTGTTTATCCGTGTGGCATTTATAACAGGTTTCCTGTTTGAAGCCCGCCAATCTTTCCCGTGTAGCCGGTTTATGTGGGTCGTGGCAGCTCATGCAGTCCATGCTGCCTTCAGGTAAGCGATGGTGTTCGTTCAGTTGAAATTTCGCCTGGACATCTTCGTGGCAGGAGAGACAAACTTTGCCCCGGCTTTCTTTGAGTAGTGTCTTGTTGGCTTTACCATGAACCGTGTGACAGGAGGAACAATCCAGGGCGGCTTTGCCATGGGAACTGGCGAAGTAATCCGCATGATTGTCTTTGTGACAGATCAGGCAGCGGTTCGATTTCATATTCGCTTTATCCCCCGTTTTGAAGGCAAAGATATTCCCTGCTTCCGGTTCTTCCAGATGTTTTGTAATATCGCCGTGGCAGCTTTCGCAGCTAAATTGCGCGTTCGCTTGGTGGGCCAAGCCTTTTTTATCAATCAGACCATGCACTCCCATTTTTAGTGATGCCGCCATATCGTCATGGCATTCGGCGCACGCCTGGTATTTCTCGTTAACCGCAGTATCTGCCGCTGAACTAGCCGCTAGCGGTTGCGATAAAAAATAGGTAATAAATAACACCACCAGCCCGACCAGCCCAAGCCATTGACCCAGTGGGTGGTGTGACAGAAAATTTCGGGTCAATTTCGCTTTTGGTTTATTATTAATACGTTGCAATGTTTACCTCCTAATTTTTAACATCGAATAGCCTAGAGAATCAGCACACTGATTGACCCTTCTATGAGCAGTCGCTTTTATTTCAAATAATTTTTCCATTTCTGACTCACGCCGTGCCAGTCGCCTTAGGTGCGACGGCGATGAACCTGATACGAAACAGGAACAGGCAACTCAAAGAAATAGACGCCGTTGTGGCATTGCTTACAAGAATATTGGGCCGTAGTCCAAGGATAAGAAAATTTCCCATCCGCTGTGAATTGCTCTGCTTTAGCAAGATTTATCTTGAAGATATGGGTTCTGATATCGCCAATATAGGGTCCTGAACCTGCTTTTGCAGTTGTGACTGCTGAGAGTGTTAGTTTGGGCATATGACAGGCCACACAATTGGTGATTTTTTTCCCACTCGGTTGGTCTAACAAGCCGTTGTTAGCTAAATTCTCTTGCGAGTGTGCCGTACCTGAAGCGATTACGCGGTCAGGGTGACATTCCACGCACTCTTTAACTACTCCATTGCTGCCTGTTTGGTGGCGATTCACCGTGGTTGCGTGCGGGTTATGGCAGGTGTTGCAACCTACCCCGTTAGCCAGATGTTTCCCCATTCCACCAGCCCCCATATTGTCCGGGTTCAAGCCCAGCAGTTCGTCGTATTGTCCGTGGTGGGAAATAAAACCATTATCCGCCACAATGCGATTCCCATCTTGGCGGGTATGGCATTTCCCGCACATAGAAGAGGCTGTATTCTTCGTAATGTATCGTTTATCGCCGCTCGTATTAACATGGGCCGCGCCTGGACCGTGACATGCTTCGCATTGCACACCCCCCGCATAAAAATTTCCGCCCATACCCGGCAGACTCTCTTTCCGTGTAGCGGTGGAAGTGGCAGGAACCCATCCCGTTGTATGACAAGACCCGCAATCGTATGGTTTATCCACCACGCCATTAAAAAAAGGTGCCCAACGATGGTTAGCCACGTTATATTGGACATCTGCACCCGTAATAATATAACCATTTAAATCAATAAAGAGTGCTTTCCAGTAATAGCCGCCAATAACATACGACACATCCGCATAACTTGCAGGTGGGCCAAGCGTATTGTCGCCGTCTCTCATTCCAGTACCCGGAAGATTAGGAAGCGTTGAAAAGGGCAAACCAATCGGTTTTTGACCATTCGCTACTTCGGTTAACGTGTAGGGGTGACCGCTTTCTACGAATTGGTTATAGATGCTTGAATGGCAGCCCCCGCATACTTCGCTGCCCGAATAATTATCGCTCACCGATTTTGCCACGGTCGGGGCCATCTGCTGGTCTGGGCGACATGCTACAAGTCCAAGTACCAGAACTGGGGCTAACATAACTAATACACATTTTCTCAAATTACACCTCCACATGGGTTTAATAACATAGACATATAAAGCATTTTTTATGCCAAAAAAACAGAAATCTAACTATTTTTCGCAGCAGCTTAATCAACCCTATTTTCAACCCGTGGGAATTCAAATCAATGCAGCGAAAACAACGCTATTTTCCGTCTCCTCCACAGCTATTTAAATCCTCATTTGTCAGACTTTTAAGGTCATAATGTTAAAAAAGGATCGATTTATCTCGCCCCAGTCTTCGCAGACAAAAAAAAGGGTGTATCGTGTCATTTTTTTTAAATTTAACAGGAGTTCCCGTGTCTAGTGTGGGTCAAATAGACGTTCATATTTGAACGTTTGTTCAATTTTGAACGTTCAGAATGGAACGCTGGGTGAAGTTAACTGTTTCAGATGGATTTTTTTTTAGGGATCGCGTTTAATTTGGTAATGAGGTGGGAGATAGTGATCGGTTTTCTAAAAAAAGCCAATGCGCCTGCTTGGAGAGCCAGGGTTTCGATATGTTCTTCTGGGTCACCTGAGATGATCAAGACGTAAACGTCCTGGTTTATTAATTTGAGTGTTTTTAGTGTGTCGATTCCCGTTGTATCTGGGAGGTGGTAGTCCGTGATGACCACGTCTACACTAGTAGCGTTGTAGTGATTGATAGCTGTTTGGCTTGATCTGAAGACTGCAACCTCAAAATCGTTCAAGCGGAGTGCTCTCGACAAGCATTCCAGGCATTCACTGTCATCGTCGATAAGCATCACATTCATTTGGCATTCCTCTAGTTCAAAAAAGTTAAGGACATTAGAGCTCCTTAAGATATATAAGCATAATGAGTGCCAGAGAAAGGAAAGACCGCAGAAATTCAACCAATGACCTATTACCAAGCTGCTATAATATGTTTTAAATGCCCCCATTTCGCGCCAGTTCTTTGAAAGTATCGTAAAAGTATGTGGGAGTTATGGGAAGTATGGGAATTATGCGAATTATGGGATAAATAGAAGTATTCCCATACCTCCCATAATTCCCATAATTCCCATAATTCCCATAACTCCCATTAACTTGGCAGTGGATTTAGGTTATACACTAAAAAAAATAGACATCACATAAGACGATTTATTCATTTATATTCTTCCTTTACAACCTTGAAGATAACAGGATGCATATCAACTACAGAGAGTCCATAAAAATTGTCCTGGACTCTGGCTTTGAAAAAAACATGATGATCACAATTACTATATATCCGAATGAGTCGCCCAGTAAAATCATATTGATAAAGTGAATTTTCTTTATCCGCAGTACTGGCTTGGAAATAAATAAAATTCGCATCTTTGTCTAAAAAACATCCAAAAAAAATACATGGCTCCATTGTGGTCTTCTCATGGATGCCCCTTTTTTTTCTTTCTTTGATTTCTTTTATTAAATCTTCTTTGAATTTTAATAATGGCAGATCAGGGAACACATCGAACTTTCGTACCAGCTTGTCTTTATCGAAGATATACACAGAAGAAGACCTGCTTAAATAGATAATAAGCAAATTATTAGCAGTGACATCATAAAATGCATTAAAGGTATTAGGGAATAGCCAAATTTTATCTTCTAAAAATCTCTTGTATTTCTTAAAAATCTTTTCATAGGGTAGTCGGTAAAAGATAAACTTATCCATCAGGTTTTTATCGAGATAACTGCGTACAAATTTGAAATTCTTATCGTATTTATCCACAATGCCATTGTGAGACGATATTGTGAATAATGAGCCATCGCGATCAACCACAGGACGAAATGGACTTAGACTAGCGTTGATGCGGTTTAATCTTTTTTCTCTGAGAGGTTTCCCTGTATTGGAGAATTGCATAACTCGCTCACCCATGCCATCATGCACATAAACTGTCCCATCTCCGGCGGCATAGATATCATTATTCTCAGCCGTAACCGTTTGGAACGGACCTTGCCCACGAGAAAGTGCTTGGTTCACATACCCGCATTGATTATTAAAGAAAAACAGGCTCCCTAATTTAATATCGAAAACAAAAATCTCGTGCTGTTTATTAACTGCCATCTGATGGGGTATGGCAAAAAATAATTTTTTGTCGAAATCGGGAAGTATTTCGTTGACCACCTTCAATTTTGAACGGGGGATATTTTTGTTTACAAATGAATTAGGTTTTGGTAGCTCCATAAATTCCTGACTCCAGATCAAACAGGGCAGGACCAATAACAGGATAAATGCCAAAGGAATCTGGCGCCGTTGTTTTGGGTTATCCATCATTCGTTTTCTCCTTGATGCATATTTATATTATATCGTTTTCAACCATGCAATTCATATTCCAGAAAAAATGTAACTGTTTAATCATACAATGGTTATTGTCACTCATTAAAAGGTTATTGTCAATAGGGTAGGCTTATTTTTTTTAAAAATATCACGCCCATCGTAGTGGCATTGTAGTTATTGATAGCCGCTATGAGTGCCAGAGAAAAGAAAGACGCCAGAAATGAAAGGAAATAACCGTCTTTTTAGCGCCCTTGTATCTCCCTTGATGCGTGGAGGGAATAATACAAGGAATAGTAGGGTGACCGAATGGAGTAGGGGTTCATCACCCCCTACTCCTGGCGTTCTGATGGTGTAGCTAGTTAGACCTTGCTATACAATCAGTGTTTGATCTGTCATCACAGATAAAACCAAGCCTACAACTTTCGTCTCCTACGTAACAATTCACAGTATACATGCCCACACAAGTATAAGGGCCATCACAATAGGACCATCTCAACCAATGCCCCATTACCTCGCCTCCATAACATGTTTCAAATGCCTCCATCTCGCAAGAGAAACCATAGTACGGCCTGCAGTAAACATGTTGCAAGGGACTCAGTTGTACACTAAATAAAATAGTCATGGTTATAACAATAACCGCGATAATCACATAAGACGATTTATTCATTTATTTTCCTCCTTGACAATCTTGAAGATAACTGGATGCATATCAATGACAGAGAGTCCATAGAAATTGTCTTTGACTCTGGCTTTGAAAGTAACACTATGATCACAATTACTATATATCCGAATGAGTCGACCACTAAAATCATATTGATAAAGTGAATTTTCTTTATCCGCAGTACTGGCTTGGAAATAAATGTAATTCGCATCTTTATCTAAAAAGCATGAAAAAAACATACTCATATCCATTGTGGTGGTCTCATGGATGCCCCTTTTTTTTCTTTCATTGTTCGCTTTTATGGTTTTTTCTTTGAATTGTAATAATGGCAGATCAGGGAACACGTCGAACTTTCGCACCAGCTTATCTTTATCGAAGATATACGCAGTAGAAGACCTGCTTATATAGATAAAAAGCAGATTATTAACAGTGACATCATAAAATACAGTAAAGGAATCAGGGAATAGCCAAATTTTGTTATCATAAAATTTCTTATACTTCTTAAATATTTTTTCATAGGGTGAGCGGTAATAAAGAAACTTATCCATCAGGTTTTTGTCGAGATAACTGCGTACAAATTTGAAATTCTTATCGTATTTATCCACAATGCCATTGTGAGACGATATTGTGAATAATGAGCCATCGCGATCAACCACCGGACGAAATGCATTTAAGTCAGCGTTGATGCGGTTTAATCTTTTTTCTCTGATAGGTTTGCCTGTATTGGAGAATTGCATCACCCGATCACCCATGCCATCATGCACATAAACTGTCCCATCTCCAGCGGCATAGATATCATTATTCTCAACGGAAGCGGTTTGGAACGGACCTTGCCCACGAGAAAGTGTCTGGTTCACATACCCGCATTGATCATTAAAGAAAAACAGGCTCCCTAATTTAATATCGAATACAAAAATTTCGTGTTGTTTATTAACTGCCATCTGATAGGGTACAGCAAAAAATAATTTTTTGTCGAAATCGGGAAGTATTTCGTTGACCACCCTCAATTTTGAACGGGGGATATTTTTGTTTACAAATGAATTTGGTTTTGGTAGTTCCATAAATTCCTGACTCCAGATCAAACAGGGCAGGACCAATAACAGGATAAATGCCAAAGGAATCTGGCGCCGTTTTTTTGGGTTATCCATCATTCGTTTCTCCTTGATTCATATTTATATTATATCGTTTTTAACCTTGTTTTGATTGAGGCAAAAATGTCTGCCAAATCCTCAGCCCTTAAAGTGCCCAGTTTGATAGCGATAACCTTGTTTTGGAAGACCAAAATCGTTTGTTCTTCGCTGGAAACAATCCCCATCTGTTGGCGAAAAGTAACCCACTCTTTTGGGATAAATATCTCAAATGTGAACTGGCGACTTTCCAGCATTTTCTCCGCGGCCTCGCGTTCAGTGGGGAGAATGCCAAGTACCTTGATTCTCGTGCCCCAATAGCTGGCCAGATTTTTCCATGAGGTATGGTTGTTGGAACACAGGCAATTGGATTTAAAAAAGAGCAAGACAAACATGCCTTGTGAAAAATCAATTGGCTCCACTGAGTTCCCGGCATTTTTACCTATACGGATCAGGTCTATTTTAGGGAGAGTATCGCCTACTCTTGATTGATAGTTATCTCTTTTAACTGTCATTTTTTTGATCAAAAATTGCTGATAAAAGATTATTGCCAATGCCAGTACATTAATAGCCAATAGGACTTTAATAAAACTGGATATTTTGCGCCTTTTTTCTTTTGGATGTGCCAACTCGTCTTTTGTTTCTAGATCATTCATTGCACCGCACCTTCTTCCTTCTTTATTCCGAAATATATTAACTCTTCAATTCCACAGAAGCTTATTGTCACTCATTAGAAAATTATTGTCAATAGGGTAGACGTATCTTTTTTTAAAAATATCACGCCCATCGGCAGTGTTCACTCAATAGAAGGCTATGGAACTACAATCCAAGCGGATTAAAAAAAAAGACCCCCACGAATTTCACGAATTTGCACGAATTAAAAGGAAATAAACGCTTTTTTTTCCAATAAATCCGTGTTAATTCGTGTAATTCGTGGGCCAATCTTTTTCTTTGTTTCATCTATTTGTGGGCCAGACGTTATACATTAAGCTTCATCCGCTTTGTTTTGTCTAATAATCATTCTACTTTTATCCCTATTATATTGTTTTTACTGGCAAACCATAGTGATCTCTCATCCTTCCAGGTTACTTTACTCAAAAGCAGCCCGACTATTCCTTTATGTTTCCAAACAATGTGTCGATTCTGTGGTGTACTCTTGACCTTCCACTGTGCAATCATCATTTGCAGTGGTACAATCATCACTTGCAGCGGTGCAATCACAACTTGCAGCGGTACAATCATCACTTGCAGCGGTACATTCACAACTTGCAGCGGTACAATCATCATTTGCAGCGGTACATTCACAACTTGCAGCGGTACAATCATCACTTGCAGTGGTACAATCATCATTTGCAGTGGTACAATCATGACTTGCAAGGGTGCAATCATCACTTGCAGGGGTACAATCATCACTTGCAAGGGTGAAATGATGACTTGCAATGGTGAAACGTGTCATTGTCCCAGTCATTTGAGTTTATTTTAAAAATAAGTGGTCGTTACAGGAGTCATCTGAAATACATCACACTCTTTCCATTCACTTGGCAGTGAAGTCTCGTGCTTGTCAAGCAAGAAACAGTCAGCAAACTGGTTTTTTTTCTACCCGCCAGACCAATGATAAGAGGACAAGTGGATTTTTTAATAAAAAGGGGGGTTGAAAATTTGCTTTATTTATGTTATATACATAATCGGGTGAAATAAAATGGTTGAATTAAAAATAGTTTCTCAATCCAAACGGCAATTAAAGCCGATAGTAGAAGCAGCATTGGAAAATGAACTGCGCTTAGTGGAAGCCGGGATACGGCAAACCGCATTGAGATTGAAAAAATTCGAGGAGCAATCCCATCTGAACACACAAGCGTTTATCACTGCCTATGAAAATGATGAATGGGAAGAGACGATGGAATCTATCGAATGGATTGGCGAATTCAGATTAATGGAACGCTTGAACGAGAAAGCCGAAACATTAAGGAATATCAGTTTTGCGAGTTGAAGATTATTTCCAACAGGTCCGGTTGTTTTTCGAAACATCCCCTATCGTTCAATTATCCAAGGTTTCCTATGATAAGCGAGGACGTTATGAAGGTTTTATCCGTGGTGAACTTTATTTTATTGATGGGTCGATACTTCATATACGGGAATTTGTTGACGTTGAAATAACCTTGGACCGTCTGATGTATGCTTATCAATATAGTAATGCTTCCCAGCAGTTGATTTTCCGGTACGATAATACCGGGCACCATAAAAAATTGGGTCTTCCGAATTATCCCCATCATAAACATCAAGGCAGTGAAGAGAATGTGGTCGGTTCATTGGCGCCCAACTTATTAAATGTTCTTGAAGAAATTGAAACACTGATCCAATTGCCCTAACCCTTTTCCCACCCTCTGGAAAAATAAATAAAAAATGGATTGACAAGGCGCGAGTCCTGGATTCACCACCAAATTCTAATAAAAATGTGGACGAATGGACAAAAAATGCTCTTGTTTTTGCTCCACATCGTCCATATCGTCCACTCTGTCCATATCGTCCATTTTTTTTCACGAATCTGATGGTGAATCCAAGTGCGCTTGTCAGACAATAAACAGTCAGCAAGCTGATTTGTTCGTTTTTTTTGCCGACAGCTTAGGTTTTCTCTTGGTCCACTTTTTTACTCGATAGAGTTGCTTGCATATATTCCTCAATCTCATTAATAAATTTGCAAGCGTTTACCCGGCTAAATCAAGCTGTCTTTTTTCCATAAATCTCCACACCTTCATCATAGACATTACGATAAAAAGGCAGAATATCTAAATATTCGTGGTATCGCGTATACGGCACCTGCGTTAATGAGATCAATTTTTCATGCTTCAAGGATAATTCCGCAATAATATTCGCTACCAAAGGACGATTCTTCCGCAATTCATCCTCCCCCTCTTCAGCCAAAATCATAATATCCACATCCGATTCAGAATCCTGCTCATTACGCGCATAAGAACCAAATAAAACCAATTGCTGCAACTTCTCCCCAAAAAGTTTGATCACCTCAACTTTGACATCTGCCAGAATAGTTAGAAACTCCTTGTTATCAATCACGTTTATAGTCTTCATAATAGTTATATATACTTTTTTTGCCCCAATGTCAACCCTTTGCACTCGTTTTTTGCCCACCAATACCCTATTTTATTTTTTACAATCCCCCCATTCTGGTGTATAATAAAGCCATGCATCACAGTCCCAAATATCATTTACAATTCCCAGCCCTCTTGCTAATCTGTGTCTGCTTAGTTCTTTCCAACCTCGGCTGCCGCAATACAACCCCCCATTTAGAACCACCACGCCAACCACCCCGTCAACTTCAAGAATGCACCCTATATATTAACAACGCCGAAAAACTCGCCAAAGACGGACAATTTAAAAGCTCCAATTATTTCTATCAAAAAGCCATTGCACTGTATGAAAAAAACGCCGACTGGCCATCCGCAATTACCTGCTATATCAAAGTAGGTGAAAACTTCCAAAACCTTGATGACAACCAAAGCGCCCTGGGAAACCTGAACTCCGCTTTAAACCTCACCCAAAAACACCTCGGCTACCAACCCCTCGAACTCGCTAAAAGCTTCAAACGCCTCGCTTTTAAAGAACTCAGAGACAACCAATACCAACAAGCCCTCGAACTCTACCAAAAAGCACTGGGCATTCAATTAGAAGTTCTGGGCGAAAATCACCGGGAAGTAGCCAAAACCTATAACAGCATCGCACTGGTTTATTGGAACATGCAAAGCGCCACCGAAGCCGAAAATAATTATAAAAAATCCTACGCTATCAAATTACGCCAATACGCCGGCCTGCCCGATGATCTGAAAAAGAAGTTCCGGTTACTCGACAAAGACCCCGCCTCCTTCAAAAAAGGCCAGTTTCAAAAAGCCAGGGACCATTTTAACCGCTCTATCGAAGCCTATCAAAAATTATACGGCAACAGCAACCCCATATTTGCCAGCATATATGAACAAATAGGCATGCTGTATGCCCTGGAAGGGAACTTTGAAGAAGCCCTGCGTGCTTTGCGCCAATCCCTGACCATTCGCCTCGATACCTATGGCGATCAAAGTGCCGAAGTCGCCGAAAGCTACTTGCATATCGGCATCTGTCTTCGTTTAAAAGGAGATTATACCGATTCTCTTTCCGCACTTAATACCGCCCTCACTATAAAAGAGGAAAAAACAGCCGGGTTTCAAGCCGATACCGCCGATATCTATTTCCAATTGGGAAAAGTGTACTTCCAATTGCAGCAGTGGGGTCAGTCCCTCTTGTATTTCCAGGATTCTTTGATAGCCTTGGTGCCCGGTTTTAAGGATCGGCGTTTTTCCGCCAATCCCTCCTTGGCCAATGTGTCCAACCCCAATTTTTTACTCCAGGTCTTGTTAGCCAAAGCCAAAGCCTTGCGCATGCGCTATATGCGCCAACCCGAACGAGTCGAAGACCTCCAAAGCGCACACCAGATTTATTTACTCTTAGCCAATCTCGTCGATACCATACGCCGTGGCTACAAATCCGAGAGTTACAAGCTCTTGTTCAGCGAGAAAATTTACGACATGTATGCCGAAGCCATTCAAACCGCCCTGTTTCTCTTTGAAATCACCCACGACCCCCTGTATAAAGAATCCGCTTTCATATTCTCCGAAAAAAGTAAAGCCGCTGTTCTCGCCGAATCATTATCCGAGGTGCGCGCCCGACGTTTCGCCGGTATTCCCGCTGCCCTTTTACAAAAAGAAATGGACCTGAAAAACGAACTGACCCATTATGATACGCTTTTAGAAAAAGAGTACCAGGAAAAAGAAAATGGCGATAAAAATAAAATAAAAATCCTTGAAGACCGTTATTATACTCTCCTCAACGATTACCGGCTATTAATCAGCGATTTCGAGAAAAACTATAAGAAATACTACGACCTAAAATACAATCCCTTGGCCGTTCAAATCAAAGACCTCCAGCTCTCGTTGGACAATGACGAGGCGTTGCTAGAATACTTTATCGGCGAAAGTATCCTGCACATTTTCGTGCTCACCCGCCACGCACTGCACGTCGAATCCGTCCCGTTGGAAGACGATTTAAATCAACTCGTGGCCGATTATTACCGTTCAATCAAAAAAATTGAGGACAAAACGTTTCTTGGTTTGAATGTAAAATTGTACGCGCTAATTTTTGCGCCCGTGCAGCGGTTACTGGCAGGTAAGTCTAAACTGATTATTATTCCTGACAGCAGTTTGTATTATGTTCCGATTGAATCCTTGGCTCCAGAACCAAGCGTCACTAACAAAGCGGACGACACAAGCCTGCAAAACGTGGATTATTTGATCAAGCATTATGATTTTGTATATCATTATTCTGCCGGTTTGCGGCATTATAGTCAGGAGGGTAGTCGTACCCAAGAGAGTCCTGCTTTTCTAGGTTTTGCCCCCGTATTTGGCGTGCATAATCGTGCTGGGTACATTCTGACCAGTATGACCCAGAAAATAAAGGGGTCCACGGAGATTTCCAGCAACCTCAGAAACACCATGTCTGATACAGAGCCGTTGGTTTCGCAGCTTCCCGCTTCCGAGGAGGAGTTGCAAGCCATCATTTCGTTATTTAATGAGCATCATAAGCGTGCCTTGGGTTATTTTTGCCAGGAAGCCACAGAAAAGGCCTTTAAAACCCTGGATAAAACCGGCTACAATTTGATTCATATCGCCACCCATAGTTTAGAAGATAAAGGCGAACCCAAATTAGCCGGTTTAGTATTTGCTTCGACTCCCAAAAGCCAGACCGAGTCTCAGGTTCATGATGGAATCTTATATTCCGGTGAAATATACAATCTCAATTTGAATGCGGAGTTGATCGTATTAAGTAGTTGTGAAAGTGGAGTAGGGAAGCTCATTAAAGGGGAAGGGATGATGGCATTGAACCGAGGTTTTTTTTATGCCGGTATTCGTAACATTGTTTTTTCCTTATGGAAAGTGGAGGATCGCAGTACCAGTCAGTTGATGATTGCATTTTATCGCAACATTCTGAATGGTCGTCCTTTCAGTAAAGCGCTCAGGCAAGCGAAACTAGAGCTTCTTAAAAATCCCTTCACCGCATTCCCCAAATACTGGAGTGGTTTCATATTGGTGGGCAGATAAGAAAAAGGAATAAGGTAAAATTGTTAAGGGAAAATGGAGGTGAAATAGTATGCACTATAATTTTTTCAAGGAATTGTTGAGAGAAGAATCAAAGATTCCTACATTCGTGCGTATCGTCTTTTTTTTTCCCGGAGGAGTTCAACGGACTATGGTGTTAAAAGTATTCGCAATTGCTAGCGTCCAAATACCAAAATCCGCATGTGTGCCTAACGCGTAGCGGTTTTTACAAACCGTTATTGCAAAATTAAAAGTACCTGCCTCAAAAAAATGAAGTGGTTACAAAGTAACTAAGGTAATATTGGGACACAATTGCATGAATCTGCTTCATTGCTACCTGCGAGAAATCACCAATAAAAATCTGGGGAACGTGCCTCATTCTTTTGTAAAGAGAATATAAAAATCAAATGAAAATTTCTACACTCTAAACATAGAATTCTAATGTGAGTCCCCTCTTTTTGTGGACTAAATCTTACTCAAAAAGAGTTATTTGCTCATTTTGATCCAACAGGGCATTCAATTTTGATAAGGAAGGTTTTATTCCCTTACGATTAATTCCGATAAAAGGAATATTAATACTTTCTTCCAAAAATAGTTTTTTGATTTCTTGTATAAAGATTCCTGACAGGTCGGTGGTACCATTTTTTGTATACTGAATTTTGATTGCACAGGAAGGAGAATATTCAATACCTAATATCGCCAAAATTTCATATCCATTGCCAATAATGGCTTTAACTTGAGCTAATATACCTTTCGCCAAATTCTTGCAATGTCCCCGAAAATCTTGAGAGTCATATATCAGATAACTTTTTGGTTCTCGGTCAAGGCTCTTTTCTAAGCTAGGGAATAAGCTTTCTGGGCATGGCATTTGGATGATATTTATATCTCTCTTAACTATTTCGTCAATTACTGGTTTTATGACACCCCGCCATTCGTACTTAACGAGTCCTCTAGCGTGGTAAGCCTGTGCCAAAAGACAAAATGGAATTAGAACAAACTTTTTACTCCTATTATCTGCTGTTCCATTCATATCATCACACTATTAGTACCTAAATTAGTTTCATAATTTTCTGCTATAATTTCTTTGGCTTTAGGAACAATTATGGTATTGAAGTACTTAATTACAGCCTTCTGGATGGTTTCATCGGGAGCTTTATTGTTAGGAAGGGGTACTCCAATAAGACATTGGGGTTCAAGGGATTTAGGTGTAAAACCTCTTAGTAAAAGCAAATCCTTTCTCTTTTGTTCCATATCTAAATCAAAAACAGGAAGTAATAATTTTATTTCAAATGTCGATAAAAAAACCTCCAATTCCTTAATAAATGAGGGTAATTCAACCACAAAACCTTGTGATTTCCTTGCACCATCTGCTATAAAGCAAATATTGTCCTGCTTAGCCTTAATAATAGCCCACGTATACATCGCCATTCTACATGTAAGACAGTTAAATTGGCTTATAGTTAATTCTCCATACTCTTTTAAAATTTCGCTTGGCATTAAATTATAATAGGGCAATAAAAATGCCCGCCAAATTCCAGCAATGCTTTTCGCCCCGAGAAAAGCGATTCGATCACTGCCGTATCTTTTAATAAGCCTTTTAGCCCCATGTCTAGCATTTTTTTCAGATATACTAAGACCATTGCCAAAAGTAATCATATCAACAGAATAACCCGCCTCCACCAAGAGACAAGATGATAAAAAAGAATCTCGTCCTCCTGAATAAAGTAATATAACTTTCTTTTTTTTTTCACTCATTTTAGTGACCTCCACTTCTATTATACTCAAATTTTATCCATCAGTTTTTGTGAAACAAGATTTAGGATTGGAAATAAAACATGAAAAAATTATTAAAAAAGAACAATACAATTTTTTCTTTACCCTCGGGAGGGTCTTGTTTTTTAATATTCCCACAATCATATAAATCATAATCATCTTCATCTTCAAAACCTCTTCTTTTCATGCAAATTTTGACGATATTAAAAATAATACTAAGTTACCACCACTAGGGCCTAACCTTACCCCGTTTCGCAAAACCAACCCAGATTTTCTTTTTCCAATCATTTCCAAATTCACCGGAAGGATATGTTTACCACACCTTATGAAGAAAAGTCAATCTCTTTTTGGATTTTTTTTCAAAATGAGTATTTATACCTACCCTAAAAGATGGAAGTTAAGAAGTTTGGAGGTTATGAAGTTAGGCGAAAAGACCCCAGTGGCATTGCTTAGGAATTGATTTATTTCCAAGGTGAGGGTATTGGCGTTCTTTTTTTATCCACCACAACCAATTCTCATAATTCAAAAGCCTCAAAGGCTTTCTCCAATCGACCAATCTTCCAATAAACTTACCCGAAAATCGTATCCAAGTACTTGTTTTCGCCGCTTATTAATGCGACAAGGATGTCGCGTCTACTATAATCATCCGTCGGTTGCCCTCTGGTCTGTCCCAACTTTTTGAAAAGTTTTTTTCCATTGAAAAATTGCCCGATTTGAGATATTATTATAGCAGAAAGCCAAGGAGGTCGTTTCGTTGTGGAACTTTCATTAAAAGAATTAACAGACAAAGTGTTGGCTTTGCCATTAGATGAGCGGATTGTTTTAGCACATCGATTATGGGACAGTATCGAGGGATTTATAGAACCAGGGATTGAAGAAGAGTGGCTCAATCTAGCCGAGCAACGATGGCAAGAGATAAAAAACGGAAGCGTGAAGTGTTTTCCAGCGGCAGAAGCCATGAAAAAAGCTAAAACATACCTCAGATAAAATGACACTCCTCTCAGAATGCCATGATATGCTCAATAAAACCCTACTTCCTAGTAGATGTGATAGCTTAAGACTGGGTGCAATTCCAGCAGGGTTCTAACCATACATAGGTAGTACTGCTATGCGTAAGGCCAAAACAATAAACCCGCCCCCATGAAACACAATGACCGTCGCTACAGTAGCCATAAATAGGTTTTGTGAAATAACAATCTTCAAAACCTTGACAAGTTTCTTGGCAAAGGATCGTTCCAATTTCAAATCCTACCACGCAGTCACAGTTTTCCGCTATTTTTGGAAAGATAAACTGGTCAATCGTTACAATACCAGCCAAGACAATCAATACCACTAAAACAACTTTTTTAAGATTCATTTAGTCTTCTCCTTATACATCACAATCTCTTCACCACCACGGGTAGCATAAAAGGTATGGTTCACTTTTGCTTGTATTCTTGGAAAATAGGGATCCCCATCCAACCATTGAATGGGAACATGGATCACTTTTAAGAGTCTTCCCGCCAAATCAAAGGCATACAAAAGAAATGAGTTTTTTTTCTGACTGTAATCGGAACGCTCTTGAACGTAAAAGATATCCCTATTGTCCTGGTCCACAATAAGTGAGAAAAACATGGGGGAAAACATATCCTCCTTTTTTTTCTTTTCCTGGTGGTAATACTTCTTATACCGCTCTAATGCCCCCTGAGGCCACAATTTTAATGTCCTCTCGTACTCTTTCCCATTAAAAATGGCAACCGTGGCTGAAGCAGAAAAAAGAATCAGAAGTTTCCCATCAATAGTAAGTGTCCAAGAAGTCTCCGGGGGAAACTTCTGTCTGGCATAAAGCTCTTTACTATTTTTCCCTGGTCCTTCATATAAAAAACCATAATGTACTTTTTCACTTTTGCCTTGCGCCAGGATCATTTTCTTTTCATTTTGGATCTCAATCCGACCATCTTTTAAGAAGACAAACAGAACGTTACCGTTTTTGTCCGCAGTGGGTTTATTGACATATAAAAAATCTCCATAATAATATGATTTTAATTGTTTTCCCTGTCTGTCCAGTCCAATCATTCTTCCCGCACTGAAGTTATTGACATAGAAATTTCCATCATTACCAATGGCAATTTCCAGGGCGTCAAGTCTATCTCGGCTATAAAATTCTCCCGGGGCCTGTCCGCCACGTCCAAAGAAAACCTGTAGCTTCAAATCAGGGGTAAAACGGAACACTTTTACCTGCGCCCGATCATAGACAAAAACATTGTTTTTATCAGCGGTAATAGAAAAAGGCGCAAACAAGTACTGACCATTGCCCAACTCCTCCCCTAAGGCACGAACTTCTTGCAAGTATGCGGCGTTCCCCTCCTTTTGCGTGGGCGTGGGATCGGTTATCACATAATACTCGAAGGAAAACAGGACCTGATTAAAAAGCAACAGTGTTCCAACAATGACGACCCATTTTAACTGGCTAATAATGAAGTAGATGTTATGCCTATTGGTATGGTTATTAATCTTTTTCATGTTCATTTTAATAATCCTTTTATGAAGTTAATTAAATCAATGGCAATTGAACCGTCCATGTTCCCCATTTTTACCATCTTCACCTTGCCATCTTGAAGAACAATGGTTTGAGACTGATTTATCATCAACCTCATGTCACGGGTATATTTTGCCAAGTCGTCTGGGACATAGATTTGAAAGTTTAGATTGGCTTTCTCGGCAAAATTAAACGCATCGGTAGGAGTTCCCAGAACTACCCCGATTACGGAAATCTTTTGGTTGAATATTTTAGCAATCTTTCTCCAATAGACGATATTCTTATCACAAGGAGAACAATCCTTCAAGAATATATAAACCAGAGAGATGCCCTTTTTTAATCGAAAAGGCTCAATGAACCGGGCATTTTGATCAAGGAGACTGAAATTTTTAATCCTCTCGCCCTTCAGTAAAAAGGGAATCAAGCTTCTATGATACGTGTTTAGAACAAACAACTTATAGTTCAAAAATACTGAGAAGATTAGGAGTACGAAAATCACTAAGAGTAAGGTATTTTTTTTCATCGTCTTATACTATCAAAAAAATACAAATTTGTCAACATTCCTGGCCAGCAAATTCAACCATTCTCTTCCAAGAAAACTTCCCCAAAAACGTATCCAAGTTCATGGTTTCGCCGCTTATTAATGCTTCTGGGATGTCGCGTCTACTAACCATCCATTTTTTTGTCAAAAGTTCAGATTGTTTTTCTTGGACCGTTCTGTTATAATGGAACTGAAGGAAAAAAAACGAATAAAAAGGAGTCTACCATGCGACGCTTTTCATCTTATGGTCCGATTGATATAGATGAGCATTATTACGTGCCCAGAAACGAACTGCTGGAAATAGGATATACCCAATTGACAGGTGAGAACCCTGAAAAAGGAGGTCACTATTTCACCGTTTGGGCCCCACGGCAAACAGGCAAAACGTGGATGATGCAGGAACTGGTTCGAAGATTGAAACAAACGGATGAATACCATGTGGGAATCATCTCCATGCAACCTGCCAAAAAAAAAGCCAGCGAGGAAAAAGTTCTTGAAATTTTACTGGATAAAATGACCCAGATATTTAAGATTCCCTTTCCTAAGATTGAATTCATCAGTGATTTGGCATCATTATTTACCAAGCAGTATTTCCAGAAACCGGTCATTCTGATCCTCGATGAATTCGATGCACTTAAAGAGGATTTTATTAACAGTTTTGCCGATATTTTCCGGGATATTTTTATCTCCAGAACCAGTGAACCGGATCAAAAAAGCCCGGACAAAACGTTTATACTACACGGGTTGGCTCTTATTGGTGTGCGCAGTGTGCTGGGCATTGAAAATGTCCAAGGCTCCCCCTTTAATACACAACGGACTCTGCAAATCCCAAACCTTACCCTCGAAGAAGTCCGCGGCATGTTTCAGTGGTATGAAAAAGAAAGCGGCCAAGCCATCGAACCATCTGTCATCGACCAAATATACAAGGAATTCAACGGCCAACCAGGCTTAACCTGCTGGTTTGGCGAATTATTAACGGAAGGATGCCAATGGTATACCAATGATAAAAGTAAACCCATTACCGCCAATGAATTTGAAATCGTCCGCGCTGTCGCCACCTATGTACTCCCCAATAATAATATCTTGAACCTCATCAGCAAGGCTAAAGAAGAAGCCAATAAAAGACTGATCCTGAAAATGTTCCAAACAGATGAAAAAATAACCTTCTCGTTTGATAATAACGCGATGAACGCACTGTACATGCACGGCTTGGTGGAACCAGAGACTGTCGATCAGAAAACATATTATATGAAATTTGCCAGCCCCTTTGTGCAAAAACGACTGTTTAATTATTTCTCCGGTCAATACTTTAATGACCTGGGAAAACTGGTAGACCCATTTATCTCCATGAGCGATGTGATCACGGATACGACGCTAAACATCCCCAATATTTTGAAACTCTACCAGACCTACTTAAAAAAGAACAGTGTCTGGTTGTTTAAAGATATGCCCCGGCGCTCGGATATGCATATCTTTGAGGCGATATTTCATTTTAACCTGTACGCCTACCTCAGTGAATTTATGAAATCTCCCGGCGGACGGGTTATCCCAGAATTCCCCACCGGTAATGGCAAGATCGATTTAATTCTCACCTATGGAACCAACCGCTACGGCCTAGAACTCAAATCCTTTGCCAATGAACGGAACTATCACGAATCCTTAAAACAAGCTTCTAAATATGGAAAACGCCTGGAACTAGCGGAAATATTCCTGGTGGTTTTTGTAGAATCTATCGATGATACTAACCGCGCCAAATTTGAAGTGGAATTCGCGGCCTCAGAAATAGGCGTAAAAGTTCTGCCTATCTTCATCGAAACGGGAAATTAAATCTTTCTAAGAAAACTTCCCCGAAATGATATCCAAGTACTTGTTTTCGCCGCTTATTAATGCGCATTATTTCATTCCACTGTTTCCAAGAACTTTAAACTTTCCGACATAAAGCAATTCATTGTCATTTTCCAGTTTCCAATAATATAAACCGTTTTCCAGCTTTTCATTAAAATCAAAGGCCTGACCACTCACGGCAAAAGTATAAAGCAGATCACCCCGATTACTGACAATCTTTAATGAGATAGGATGCATCTGTTCTTGTTTCCATGAAAAGTGGATGATTCCTTTGACAACACTGTTATTGGTGGGAGATAACGCTTCAAATACGCCACTTCTAACCCGGCTACCAATCATATTCTCAAGATTGGGATTGAGAGTGAACCGGGATTTTGTTTCCAAGTCATTGGTATTCCTGGTGATATCGGTATTGGTTGCTACAGGTTGTCCATTATTCTGCTCTGGAACAGTAGAAATAGTTGGCTCAACATGATTCCCAGTGATACTACCATCTATATTGTTCCCATGCTGCCGGTTTTGCGGTGCAGGTGCTTTAAATACAAAAAAATACACGCTCAACATCACGGCACAGGCCACGAATACGGCAGCTATCTTGCCGGGATAAAAATAACGGTTATGCATTGTTTCTACCAGCGGCAACGGTTGCTGCCGTGTTTTTTGTGGCAGTGCTGTGACTTTTGGGTTCCCCAAGAACAAGACGACATCCATCACCTTGTCCTTACACTCTTGACATTCTTCCATGTGATCCAATACTACTGCCGGTACATCTGGTACATTCTCCGGGTTCTGTATCAGGGCATCCGCCAGTATTGATAATAATCTATCGTTTATATGTCCATTATTAAATGTTTCCATTTTTCTTGCCTCCGTCCCCCTCAAGCTGCGGGTTCACACGTTCATAATACAGGGTAATAAAATCAAACACGTTCTTCGCGGTATATACAATACATTGGTGCGTCCGGTTCATGTGGTCGAGTATCTCATCGACTTTAAGACTGAGCCATTTCCGCAACGTATCACTTTTATTCTCGTGGCCTTCATGGCGATTAAATACTGGAATCACGGCGTCGAACACGGATTTATCCTTCACATCCCGGAAATCTCCGCTCAGAGTTTTCACCTCATCATTGCTGCATGTAGGAAAACAACGGTAAATATCGGCGCTGACCAAGGGAATCCGACATCGTAATTTGAGACAGAGTTCCAACTTAAAGCGACTGCGATAATGCAGGGCCAACAAGGTGTGAAACTTGCGGAACTCTTCTTCCACAATCAAGTGGTTCAACATATTCTTATCCTCGGAAACATGGGTTTCCCGGGCGTCATCAAGAGAATGCAGTTCACCGGCAGTTAAGGGCCGTACTTGACGTTCCCGGATGATGTCCATATATATATTACGGACACAGACCATTAAATAGGATGTAAAATTTGTTTTTTTTATGCCTTCCCCATAAGAAAAATCGTATTTCTCTTGAATCCGCAACATTTTCCCAGATATCAAACGGGTGACTACTTCCTGGAAAATATCTTCCCACTCATCGCGCATGGAACCAGAACGGGCATGCTTGAAATAGATAAATTTTTTAATGCAAGTACGATATAACATGACCATAGTTTGGGGTGAATTCTCCAGTATATTCTTGAAATCGAGTATGTCACGAACGAGTCTATGGATGTTTTCCCCATTCTCCTTGACGGGGTTCCGGTTATTAAACACTTGGTAAAAAAAATTCGTCAGCACCTGGGTAAGATCAGGGAACAAGTGGGCGGGGAATTCTGTTTCAGGGTACAATTCTTGCGTGATGACTTCGACTAGGATACCACGGTAATGATTGGCTTTATCCGGCATGTTTAGACTATTGCTATTTTTCATTATTTCATTTTCCATTACGTTTCATTACGCTCACATCTCTGATAAATTCAAAGTATACCACACTACTGGGAATAAATCCAGAGCCAGAAAATCCCTTGACTTATAAGAATACTTGTGTTAAAACTTTGGTTTAAATGGAGGTGTCTTATGAATTCTAAATTAAAAATTTCAGTTTTTTGTTTTACTTTTTTGGGTGTGCTGCTGTTTCTGTTTTCTGCGGGTGTTTTTTCCTTGTATACAAGCGACACTTCCTTCTTTCAACAGTATTTCGAGGACAAGACGATGCGTGTGGATTATTACCACACGGCGGATAAAACGAGCGAATTGTTTTCCCTGGATAAAATCTACCAGCAAGGCATCTGGGCAGGAAACCCGGAAAACGTGCTGGACGGTTTCGATAATGGCAGCTACTATATTAAGATTTACCATGTCGATTCGGGTACGCTGATTTATTCGAAGGGGTTCACCAGTTATTGTTCGGAATACATGACCACAGATATGGCGGCCCAAGGTATCAAACGCACCTATCACGAAACAGCGTTGCTTCCTTTCCCAAAAGAAAAGATTAAATTCACTATCGAACGTAGGGACCGTAAAAACATTCTGCATCCGGTGTTCCAACAAATCATTGACCCAAAGTCGATTGAGATTTCAAAAGAGTCACTACTGGATGGGGTCACGGTGACGGAAATCATTAAAAATGGGGACGCTCATGACAAGGTCGACTTGGCTTTTATCGCGGAAGGATATACATTGGCTGAAAAAGATAAATTCATCCAGGATATGAAAAACATCACCGATCTTTTTTTCAAGCATGAACCCTATCAAAGTAACCGCCACCTGTTTAATGTGTACGGTGTTTTTAAAGCGTCTTTAGAGAGCGGCACGGACCAACCTGTTGAAGGTATTTATAAAAACACAGTAGTGGGGAGCACGTTTAATGCTCTGGGTTTAGATCGGTACAATTTAACTGAAGAGAACCGCATGATCCGCGACATTGCAGCGCATGCTCCTTACGATGCACTGATAATTATGGTCAACAGTTCGCGTTATGGTGGTGGGGGGATATATAATGCCTATTGTCTTTTTACGACTAATCCAGAAAAGCATTCTTATCTCTTGCTGCACGAATTCGGTCACTCTTTTGGCGGGTTAGCAGATGAATATTATGCAGCGACTGTGGCTTACAACGAGTTCTACCCGCTGGGCATTGAACCGACAGAACCCAATATCACGGCACTGTTAAATCCGACGCAATTAAAATGGAAATCATTTTGCACCAAAGACATCGCTATCCCAACGCCTTGGGACAAAGATAATTTTGACAATAAAATGAATCCCAGACAGAAAAAACTCCATCTGGCCAATCCCAAGTTCAAAGGAAAAATCGGTGCTTTTGAAGGTGCAGGTTATGCCACGAACGGTTTTTACAGACCTGCTGTGGATTGTCTCATGTTCTCTTCTACCCTTCAACCCTATTGCAGTGTGTGTGCGGCGGCTGTCACGCGGATGATTCATTTTTATGCACCGGAGAAAAAAAAGTAATTGACAGCAACCGTTTTTTTTTATAATATATAACGTAAAGACATACTGGTAAGATTCCATATAAAAAAATTCCATCGCAATTTCTAACCGGAAAATGAATGAGGAGCAACACTATGTACAAACAGGATTTAGCAATCGGTCAATACGCGGTCATCGAAGCAATGCGCATTTGCAGAACTATCCAAGCTGAATTAACCCACGGGGAAACGATCACAAAAGCAGACAAAAGCCCGGTAACTATTGCGGATTTTGCTTCCCAGGCTGTGGTCTGCCGTATCTTGAACACCTATTTCCCGGATACTCCGATTGTCGGTGAAGAGTGTTCGGCTGCACTCCAAAAAAAGGAGCATCAGGCGATTCTTAATAAGATATTGTATTATCTGAAAAAAGACGCGGCAATTGATTGTATTATAAATAAGGAAAACCTCTTCTCCAGTATTGATCTGGGGTGTCAATTACCTGCTCATACGAAGTTCTGGGCGCTGGACCCGATTGATGGTACAAAAGGGTTCTTGCGGGGCGAGCAATTTGCAGTGGCTTTGGCGTTGATTGTGGAAGGTCAAGTGGAAGTGGGCATATTGGGTTGTCCGAATCTGGAAGTTCCTGGACAAACTTCTACCCAGGGTTATATTCTTACGGCGCTGAAAGGGGGAAAAACCTATCTTATCAATGTGGATAATTTGTTTAGTCAGAGGGTTCATGTTTCGTCTATCACTGACCCGACCAAGATGCGTTTTGTTGAAAGTTATGTGTCGGCACATAGTCATATGGAAATGCAGTTGCATATCTCGAAGTTATTAAAAATGGAACAACGGCCAGTGCAGATGGACAGTCAAGTGAAGTACGCGATTGTGGCGGGTGGCAATGCGGAAATATACCTGCGCATCCCCCACCCTGAAACACCAGATTACAAAGAAAAAATCTGGGACCATGCGGCAGGCAGTTTGATCGTTGAAGAAGCGGGTGGCATTGTAACAGATGTCGACGGCCATAAATTGGATTTCACCACCGGTACAACCCTGACAAAGAACCGTGGTATCTTCGCTTCCATCCCCGCCGTCCATGACCGCATCTTACAAATTATAAAAGAATTGGGATAGCACCAGTTAAAAAACGTTTTCGGATTCTTTATTATATACGCTTGAATAAGCGATATGTCCATCTAGTTTTAAGGAGACCGCATAATAATTTGGGTGTTCCAAGTGTGAAATATCTACGCTCAACCGCTCTTCAGTGTTTAGTGCTGGATACACCATTGACCAAAGCTTATTTCTTGCTATTTTTGTAAGTGATACTTCGGCATGAAAAGGGGATGAAAGACGAGAAGGGTTAAAACAAAATTCAATAGATGATGAATCGAGATTCACTTTTTCCACATAAACCCATTGTGAAAAAAATAAAAGATTCCGTCTAGCTACACCTATTTTGTTTTTCCATTGCTCCCATTTCTCAGGAGGGAGTAAATGTATTAATGTCTCAAATTCAGCGCGAGAACGGCAATAAATCAATTTCAAGGCGGATAAATCCAATTTTTCGGGAACAATAATCTCTGCATGCCTATGGAATTTAATCGAATTTTTATCGTTTTCACTAAATTGGAATAGGCTTACATCATGATAGATTTTGTTAAAAGGTAATTTTAAATAGAACTCGACAGAATCGTCTACTTCTACACCCGTTGCCGCGAGGTTCCCGTTACTGAAGCGTGTATCCTTAGAAGTTAAAATTTTCTTTGCCTCAAAGAGGAAGAAGATGGGAACAGGGCAATGCGCGCCTAGTGGGAGATTTCCTTTTGGGCGAAAGCCTTCAATACGATACAACATGGGGGTTCGTGGTCTAAAATAAAGCCTGACAAAATCTTTCCATTTATCGGGTGTATTATCAATGATATCAGGACAGGCAATATCAGTTGAGAATTTTCCTGCATGTTTCAGCCGATTCCGTGGGTATAAATATCCGTCCGTTAAAATATTTATGGCGTTGGTAATATCTGTGAAATGAAACAGATGGTGTGGCCAGAATCTTTGGGATTCCGCTAAGCCAATTTTATTGGATAAATTTTCAATGTGCTGAAGTATTTTTTCAGAACCGATTTTTAACTGATTCATACGGCGATCAGGTGTTCGGGTGTTCCGTTAAAAAGTTCATTTGCATAGGTGGATTGAGGAATATACTGAATACTACGAGCTTGATATGTTCCCAAAGCACCATAATTTTTACTGACCATCACTTCATAACAGTAAGGGAGTTTGGCAAAAAGAGCCAACAGATAAGTTCTGTATGGAGCAACGCTGGCCGGCAAAACAGCGGGGAATCCGAATCCATACGATCGAATCAAGCTCCAGAATTCAAGTAATTCCTCGAAATAGATAAATTCTGTGTTATGTCCAACCGAGATTGCGATTCTCTCTTCCTGCTCCACCCATTGAACAGAAAATGTTTGATCTTCATAAAAGGATTTTAAGTGGATTCCCGCACCAATGATTTTCTTTAAATCTATCTGAACTTCAGAAAATCCCAACAATTCTGGTTGTTGCCTCAACCACCCAGAGATATCTTGAATATTTTTATGCTCAGGAATGCCGGAGTTTTTTCGGTAGACATAGATAAAAATATCAATGGGAAGGGGTTTTAAGTATTGTTCCATCAGAGGACGAACCTGATTCTCCCAATCTAATTCGCCGTTTCCACATCCCAGCGCAGGAAAGGCAATACTGGTAACACCCCGATCTGCATACGCTTTTAAAAAAGCACTCAAACCCTGCTCAATATATTCCAGTCTGGAGGGTTGACGCCAAGTGGTTTTCGTTGGGAAATTTAGAATCCATTTATTCGGTGTTTTATAAATCCAAAGCTTTCCAACGGTGAGTGCCCCGGTTTCACAAAGCTGCCGGTACTTTTCAAACATTTCCGGGTATATCTGTTTGAATGTTTTGGCGATCCCTTTGCCCATCACACCCACGGTATTGACTGTATTCACCAATACATGGGCAGGTGAGCGAAATAAATCGCCAACCACGTAAGTCAGCATAGATTGTCTCCTGATAACCGGTTAAAGCAGGTCTTTTTTGGTGAAGATAGAGAGTAATTTATAACCACCGGCTTCGATGATTTCTTTGCCGCCTTCTTCGCGGTCAATCACGGACATGATCACAACTACATGGCCACCCTGCTTCTCTACTTGCGCGGCTCCTTTTAAAATGGAACCACCAGAAGTGACTACATCATCAAAAATGGCGACGTTCGCATGCTCGGGGAAATTACCTTCGATCACTTTGCCAGTGCCGTGGGATTTCTCTTCTTTGCGGATGATAAAAGCGGGTAATGGACGCCCAGCCATGTGACTGTGTACTGCAATAGCAGTGACAATCGGGTCGGCGCCGATGGAATAACCGCCCACTGCATCAACTTTAAACTCTTTTAACATCTCCAGGAAGATTTTCCCGCATAAATACGCGCCTTCTGGATGAAGGGTAGTGACCCGGGCATCAACATAAAAATCACTTGTCCTGCCAGACGCCAACTTGAACTCCCGGCCAGTAATCACTGATTTTTCCAACAGTATTTCTTTCAAACGTTCTTTATCAGTCATGGTATACTCTTGTTTTAATAAAGCCTCTTCGATTTCATATGATTGTTTCTGAGCCTTTGACAATCCAAACCTTAACTTATCTTGCCACGGAAATTGGGCGGTAAAACGCGCTTGATATAAGGCGCGAAAATTTTAATGGTTTTATCCAGGAACTGTAAATCAGTATCGGTAAAATCATCACCCTGATCCTTTGGGTCTATGGAACGTCGCGAAATTTCAATAACTCCGATTTTATCGTTTTCAACAGCAATTAAGGCCCCCATCATTTTGAAGATGGGTAGGTACTTGCCTTCGGGAGTCCGAATGACCTCAAAAATAGCCAGATGTTTCTGCTGTTGGAGATTATTCTCTATGACGCCTCTGCCAGTCCTGTAAATACTGGCGGTAAAGGCCTCGGTAGAACTGACTGGTATCATCCCTGAATTGACCAAGTAAGCCGGACAAGCAAAAGAAAGCACGGTCCGCTCATCGTTGACCAAGAATATTCCCACTGAATAAGGTTCCAGAAAGAGGTTCTCTGTATAAAAGGCCTCGATCTCTTTCATCACTTCCCGGAACGCTGCGTCCCGGTCTTCCTTGACAATTTCAATCCGCAATTTAGCGATTAACTCATTTATGTCTCTCATTTTATCACCTGCATTTATGTATACTCTATATTAATATTTTTTTTAAAAAAAAACAAGACCTATCCTTTTTTTTCCACAATTTTGATCCCAGTCCCAGCGCAAGTCCAATAAGAATTTCTGCCTTGGGCATTTTTTATTTGAATGGAACGGGAGTTTGGAGTATAATATAAGTTCTATAATAAGTTTGATAATAAGTTCAATATCCTAGTGGAGCAATAATTATGACTTACGATTTTATCGCAATTGAAGAGAAGTGGCAGAAATTATGGGATCAGCAGAAGACGTTCAAAGCGGATTTCGATTTGGCCAAAGAGAAATTTTACTGCTTGGAGATGTTCCCCTATCCTTCGGGTAGACTGCATATGGGGCATGTGCGCAACTATTCGATCGGTGATGTGATCACGCGTTTCAAAAAGATGAAAGGCTTTAATGTGTTGCATCCCATTGGTTGGGACGCGCTGGGCATGCCTGCGGAAAACGCGGCGATCAAACATAAAACGCACCCGGAAACGTGGACGCTCAGTAATATCCAAGTCATGAAAAACCAATTGAAACGAATGGGACTCTGGTACGACTGGGACAGGGAATTGGCCACGTGTCTGCCTGAATACTATCACTGGAACCAATTGATCTTCATAAAAATGTTCGAAAAAGGTCTGGTATACAAGAAAGAATCGGAAGTGAACTGGTGCTCTTCGTGCAATACTGTTTTGGCTAACGAACAAGTCGTGGATGGCCAATGCTGGCGTTGCGAATCCCAGGTGGATTCCAAACTGCTGAACCAATGGTTCCTAAAAATAACCGACTACGCGGACGAACTGGTCACTGCCCACGACGATTTAAGTAAATGGCCGGCCAAAGTCTTACTGATGCAAAAAAACTGGATCGGAAAAAGTAAAGGGGCCAGTGTTACGTTCAAGGTAGATGGCTTGGACAAAGAAATCGAAATCTTTACGACCCGACTGGACACTATCTTTGGCGCGACCTTCTTTGCTCTCTCGGTAAAACACCCGATGGTGGAAGAATTAATTAAAGACCACCCGCAAAAAGAAGCGATTGACACATTTATCAAAGAAGTGGAGTTTGAAAATAAAGCGTCCCGCGAATTAACGGAGAAAAAAGGCTTCTTTACTGGCAAATATGCGATTAATCCGTTTAGTGGCGAAAAAACTCCGATCTGGCTGGCCAATTTTGTGTTGATGGGATATGGCACTGGGGCGATCATGTCTGTTCCCGCGCATGATACCCGCGATTTTGAATTCGCACAGAAATACAACATCCCGATTCGCCGGGTTATCGTGGAAAGTCCCGAAAAAGTCAACAATTATAACGAAGCAGTGGATGACGTTTTCTCGGCTTACGGTTACCTGGTAAATTCTGGTCCTTATACTGGCCTCTCCTCAGAAGAAGCGATTCAAAAGATGGATGAACTCCTCAAACAAAAAGGCATCGGCGAACTGACCACTATTTTTCGTCTGCGTGATTGGGGTGTTTCACGACAACGATACTGGGGCACACCTATTCCCATGATCTACTGCGATACCTGCGGTATTGTTCCTGAAGCTGTGGAAAATTTACCGGTGCGTTTACCCAGGGTTGAAAATTTCTCTGCTGAAAGTGGCTCGCCCTTGGCAAAGGATGAATCTTTCTTTAAAACGACTTGTCCTAAATGTGGCGCATCGGCCCGACGCGAAACCGATACCATGGATACCTTTTTTGATTCGTCCTGGTACTTTTTCCGTTATGCTGGGCCCAGTAATCAAGCTCCTTTTGACGTGAAAGAGGCAAAATTATGGATGCCGCCGGACCTGTATATTGGCGGCGTGGAACATGCAATTCTCCATTTGATATATGCCCGGTTCTTTACCAAGGTATTCCGCGACTTTGGCTGGACGAATCTGTCCGAACCCTTCCCGCACCTCTTGACCCAGGGCATGGTTTCCCTCGGTGGCAGTGCCATGTCTAAATCCAAGGGAAATGTGGTGGACCCGGACACGATGATTGCTGAATTCGGCGCGGATACGACCCGCCTCTTTATTCTGTTTGCTGCACCACCTGAAAAAGGCCTCGAATGGAACGATAAAGGTGTGGAAGGATGCCATCGGTTCCTATTACGTATCTGGAACCTCTTCCTCGCGTCCAAGGAAGACATTATCCTTCATAAAGATATTACTCCAGCGACTATCACTATAACAGATGAAGAAGCGAAAAAAATCTATATCAAACTGAACCAAACCATCAAAAAAGTCACGGAGGATATTGAGTTACGTTTCCATTTGAATACTGCCATAGCGGCGCTGATGGAATTTTTCAATGATTTTAATGGGGCCAGAGAAACATTAAGTGCCAGTAATCCCGCGTTATTGGCTTATGGCTTTCACACCATGATAAAGCTCATCGGCCCATTCACCCCGCATTTTTCCAATGAATTGTGGCAGATGTCTGGTCATACCGGTTTTATAGAACTAACCCAGTGGCCGGAATACGATCCAGCGTATATTATTGAAGATAGTGTCAATGTCATGATCCAGGTGAATGGCAAGATCAGAGATAAGATTTACGTGGCTCTGGATGCGACAGAGGAAGAAGTAAACCAAATGGCCCTACAATCCGAAAAGGTCAAGGTTCACATCGCGGGCAAACAGATCATTAAAAGCATCTTTGTCAAGAACAAGATGCTCAGTATCGTTATCAAGTAGAAAAAAAGAAGAAATAAACATGAGAAGAAATAAACATGAATAAATATAAAATGTTATCACTGTTGGTACTATTGGGCTTCTGTATGGCTTTGTTTACGGGTTGTGGGTATCGGTTATCTGGATTTTCCAATCAAATTCCCCCCGAAATCCGCACCATTGCGATTCCTGATTTCCAGAACAAAACCACTCGCTTCCAGGCTGATCAGTTTATTACCTTTGCAGTCAAGGAAGAATTTATCAAGCGGAGCAAGTTGAGAATAGTTGACCGCGTCGATCAGGCCGATTCCGTATTGGAAGGCACGATTAGCAGTTTTACGGTTGTGCCCATCTCCTATTCCGAGGATTCTATGGCCAATCTCTACAGGATTACTATTTCTGCCAATGTCCGCTTCATCAATTTGCAGAACAATCAGGTTATTTTCGAGGAGAGCGATATCAATTTTACCGATTCTTATTCTTTGGAAAACGCTTCCCAATTTCAAGATGATTTTTTTTCCCAGCAAACCGATACCCTGCAAAAAATAGCTGAAAAATTCGCGGCCAGTGTCGTGACTACTATAATGGAGAACTTTTAAGAAGCCCCCATGCCAGACACGTCGTTTATTGATTTCTTAACCCAGATCCAAAAAAAGGATGGTTCCTTTCCCGTGGTGATTCTTTCCGGCTTTAATGAGTTTTTAGGTGAAAAGATTATCAAAACCTTCAAGGCCAATTTTCTCGAAGAGATTTCCGATTTTAATTATCGCCGGTATTATTTTGATCCCGAGTACGATGAGTGCAATTGGGAAGAAATTATCAGCGAGGTCAAATCTTCCAGTTTTTTTATGCAATCCAGAAAGGTCCTGGTTGTGACTATCCGTGATGAGAAGAAAGTCACGCTGGCCAAATACGACAAGGGGTTGTTAGAAGATTATCTGAAGAAACCCAATCTCAATACGGTGTTGATTATTTATTTCTCTTTTAATACTACCAAGGATGAATACAAGCAGTTAAAGAAAGAAAAGATCGACAAATTTACCAAGGAACTCAGTTCGCCCAACTGTTACAATGTGGATTTGGATCGCATCTCCGAGATTGAATTTAAGCGGTACATCACCCGTCATTTAAAAGATATTGGCAAGACTATTACCGCCAATGCCTTGGATAAGATTGTCGAGATGAAAGAAGAGGATTATATCTCCGTGCTGCATCAATTACCCAAACTGGAAGTGGCCGATGTGTCGGGTGGGAAGAGTATTGATTCCGAGGATATCGATCAAATCATCACCGGTGTTGAAGCGCATTCCATCTGGGATTTGACCGATGCCATTGAAGCCGAAGATACCGCCAAGTATCTCCGTATATTACGGTATCTGTTCATGAACGGCACCAAGGCCGCCTTGATTATTGGAACCTTGGTCACCCATTACAACAAGATTTATATTGCCAAATTTTTATTGAAACGCAACTATCCCGTGCCTGAAGTGGGGCGGTTATTGGGCCAGAATTCTTATTTTTTGAACAAGTTTATCCAGACTGCCCGTGGTTTTACCAACAAGAAGTTGTTGCACATAGTGCAGATGCTCTATGATCTCGATTATGAGTCCAAAACCAGCGGCGAAGACATGTCCCGGTTATCATTGCAAAATTTCACTTTCCGTTCCAAGGTAATGACCAAAAGTCTTTAAGACCTATAAACCTATTGCTTTATCTGCCAACTTCTTGGGCAATGATTTCGGTACTTTTAAGGTAAATTCCCCATCGTATCGTGATTCTGTTTCTGGTTCCGATATCTCAATTTTTCTTTCAAGTGCAACTTCCAACCAACCTTCCATTGCTTCCAGTATATTTTTATAGGCTTCCTCATACGTCTCCCCCTGGGTCATACATCCCGTCAATTCTTCCACCTCGGCAAAAAAACCACCGTGTGGATCCTTTTGTACGACAAATCGGTACGGAAGATTCATATAATAATTCAAATCTTTGGTCGCCATTTATTCCTCCAATTTCAAAATATTGATGATTTTCTCAAGGTAGATTCTTTTGACTGCCTTGTTATGAACGGGAATTGAGATGATATTGGCATCATTCGTAAAATAGAAATGACTTCCTTTTGTCCGCACATTTTCAAAGCCATGATTTTTCAAGATTGTGCAGACTTCCTAAAACCTCATGTCACTTGGTTTTCTTAACAGCTTTTCTATCAACTTTTCTGATTTCGTCACTTGTTTCGCCACCATATCCTGAATAATCTACCAGTACTCAATATAGTATAAAAAACTCATCTTGTCAATTCCATTTGAAAGATTGGTCGATGATCATAGAAAGAGTCATCTTTCTCCTGACTCACTCCGGTGAAGTCTTGCTTTCTTTTTCTCTCGTATCCCACAAAATTTGCCAACCTCTTTACCTCGCCTGTTTATTATCGTATAATCTAAGTACCCATGAGCAAATTTGATGATTTTGATTTGATACTGTCTGATTTTAACAAAGTAGAGGAACGCCTATTTCTCTCCGCTATCAAGGAGTTTGCCGAACTGGACCCCGACGTAGTGACCAAAACCTACGGCCACCTGCTGAAAACAGAGAACCTCAACATCCAGCTTAAATATCTTGTCCTCAAATCCATCGGCCAATTAAAATACAAAGAGTTTATCCCCATGATCAAAGAGGTTTTGGTCAAAGAGGAAAAAGTGCGCCTGATTATTGAAGCCATTCACAGCTTGATGGCGATTGGCACTCTACCCGCCTTTAAAGTTGCCGTCGACCATATCGCTACCAATAAAAATCTCGAACAACAGGACACATTGGAAAAAATCGTGCGGGCCGTTTTTACTAAAAACCAACTGTTCTACCATTTTGATCTCTTTTACCGTGACCGTGGCGATACCAGTGGTATTGAGAAAAGCAGCGAATTCCTGATCCGCCATCTGCCCGATGAACATATCAAAGATATCCTGCCCGCTCTTACCAGTAAATATTATAAGATTCGTTACGAAATGTTGCACCTACTTAAACACCGTCCCAGCCCCCTTTATTACACCAATATTTACCTCTACTTCAAGGAGAACTTCAACTCCGCCGACGAGGACCTCTTTTTATTGATGTCTGAAGCGATGATTGCTTGTGCCGTTCTTTCCAAGGCCAGCAGCAAAGTATTCCAACAGTTAAAAGAACATGTTGCCCAATTAAAGGGCAATAAAAAGATTCTTTTTTGTATTACTTTATTAAAGCTCAACACCCAGGAATTACTCCATTTTATTGCCAGCGTGTATCCTAAATTGAACTTTGAACGCAAGCAGCTCATCCTCACCAATTTCAACCGCAGTGAGTATGTCCATTACATTGATTTTCTCCGCGAATTACTGAGCCAAGAACACAACGAAATCCTCTTGGCCCACATTATTGAGATCATGACCCAGGCCGAGGATTTTGATTTCTTGTTTGATACTATTGACCGCGAAAAGGGCATGCGCAAAGCCAAAATATTAAATATACTGCTCGACCATGTCAACCGCGACCATACCAATATCGGGTATTATATCCGTCGTTATGTCAACCCGAACCAGGAAAACAAAATCCTTTATTTGGCGTTGGAATACCTGCTAAAGAACTCTGCCGATGCCGACTTCCCCTTGATCAAATCCATCTTTTTCGCTGGTCTCTCCGCCGATCTCAAAGTACTCATTGTGCGGAATATAAATAAATTGGATAGCTATCACCAGACCCTGTTAATAGACGCCATTTTTCAAGATATCTCCGTGATTCGGACCTGCAAAAAAGATTTTGTTTTCTCTCTGCTCGGCGTCATGAATGCAAAAGTCTTCGACCAGGAAAAGGAAGGGAAAATGTTGAACTACATCCTGGTGATGATGGAAGAGGCTCAATTCGATGAGATTGTCAATTTTGTTTATTTTTTTGATCGCTACGAGATCAGGAACGCCCAGGACAGCCAATTGATCATTGATGAATTTCGTTTGATTCAAAATACACTCCTCAAATCCAATAACGATGAGAACCTGGTGCGCATGATTCATATTTTGACCCGCAAGATTGAAAAAAAGATGATATTAAAAAAATAGGCAGACCCAATGAAAAACAATATGAAAGCAACCATCGGTTCTTCTTTTTTCGCCATCGCCTTAATCCTAGGTACACTGTTCCCCGTCTCTTCCCTTTCCGGGCAAACCGTGGACACCCCCTACGACGCGTATCTCGAAATCAATTATTATATGCATCTCAACCAACCCGAACAAGCTGAAGAGCTCATTAATCGCTTTCTGGAAAAGTACCCCGATGATCCCTTTGTCTTAACTGAAAAGGCATACCTGCTTCAGAATGTTAAAAACGATACTGAAGCGGCCACGGCATTACTCGAAAAAGCGATCACGATTTACCCAGAGTACTATTATTCCAATTATCTTCTGGCATCGCTTTTTTATACCCTGTACCCCGAGGATAAAGCCAAGCTGGCCCGCGCTATAAAATATCTGGAAACGTCTATCCAGGATAATGTTGATTTTTATGACAGCGTGTATTTGCTCGGTATTATCAAGAGCGACACAGGCGAGTATGAAGAGTCTAACCGTTATTTTGAACAAGCCAACCATTTGGAACAGAAACTGCCCGCTTATTATTATATGGCTTCCAATTACCGGAATTTAAAGGATAAAAAAGGTGAGATGGCGACGTATGAACGTATTTTGAACCTGAATCCCACCAATTACAAAGCCTTGCACGCCCTGTCGCAACTTTATATGGAAGCCAACGAATATCTAAAAGCATCTTTTTACCTCGAAAAATTATATACCATCAACCCCAAAGCCCGCCCAATCCTGCTCGAATATCTCTATGCCCTTTTTGCTGCCCGCGAAGATCAAAAGTTCTTGAAACTTGTTGAAACCGTTGATATTAGCGATTCAGCCATGCTGCTTTATGCCAAAGCGTTGATCTTATCGCGCCAACAAAAGTTTGACCAAGCCTTAGCATTACTTGAAGCACAGCAGCAGAAAGATTTTAAAAGTTATCTCCTGATCGCTGAAATCTACTCCCAAAAACAAGAGTTTTTTTTGGCTTATTTAACCCTGGAAAAAATTGAACGCCTTCATTGGGACTCTTTTTATTACAGTCAGAAAATACAATTGTTTTCTGCCCTGGGGTTGAACCAGCGACTCCTTGATTTATTTGACGCGTTATGCCAGAACAAGCCAGTGTGTCAGAGTCTAACTGTCACCGATTATTATGCCATTCTTAATGCGTGTGGGAATTTGAATCGGCTTGACAAAGCCAGGGAGATTCTCTTGTTTATTGCAGCCACATTAAAACGTGATACGGTTCTCGTCGCTGATTTAACCCGCCGCTTAAATGATTTATCCGCGCCCCAGGCGCTTGTCATAGAGGGTAACCTTGCCAAGATCGGGCCCAATCTTTTTGTATTGCTCTCTTTTTATCGGGCACAACAGAATGATGCCGCAGCTATCGCCTTGTTAGAACAGATTATCAAGAGCAGCAATGGTTCCAACCAGTTCGCCCAGCTCCAATTATGCAATATTTATCTCAAGCAGCAGCAGTTTGATAAAGTGGAGTCGTATTTGTTAGCCTTGTTAACCCAATTCCCTGATTCGCCCATCATAAAGAATTTTCTCGCCTACTTTTGGGGGGAGCAAAACAAAAATCTCGAAAAAGCACTTCAACTCTCCGCCGCTACCCTCGCCACAGACAAAGACAACCTCTCTTTCATTGATACTTACGGCTGTATCCTCTTAAAACTAAACCGCTTGACCGAGGCCGAACCCTACTTAAAAAAAGCCTACCAAAAACACCCCTTAGACCTTGATATCATCGAACATCTGGTGGATTACTATCGCATAAAAAATGAACCAGAACAGATTCTCCGCATCTATCAAACCGCGATTGATCACGGTGTCGATTTTAAAGAACAATTGCTTGAGAAAATCAAATCAATAAAAACCCAGCCGGCTAAATAACCCATGAAAAACCACTGCTTTCACCCCATTCTCTTCATCTTATTCGTCTTACTCTTGTTACCCAATTGTGCCCGTGTGAATGTCGATGTAGAACCCGATGCTTCCGCTGTTTATGAATCGTTGAAGCTCAACTTCCATGTTAAAAACCTGCGTTCCCGTGAAAGCCAGAGTTTCAAAGCCATCTTAAAAACCAATTCCAGTGGTGATAAGATGCTGTTTTTATCGCCTTTGAACCAGGTGTATGGCATGTTGTTCTTAAACGGCGAAAACACACTGCTCATCAATACCAGGAAAAAAAAGTATTGGCAGGGGGAATTTAACTTGTTGATTCGTTGGCTGTGGGGTGAGGAGATGGATTTCCAGTTCAGCCAATTTAAAGAACTCGTGAAAGAAGGGATTATTCCTGCTGATAAGGTTCTGGAGAACCCTGTAACGATTACCATCGAAAAAGTGGATACCACCAATAAACCCGTGCGCATTCAATTACAGAGCAAGGATATTCTGGTGAAAGTCAAAGTTTCAGACCGTCAGACTGGTAAGGGAAAATTGCAATTGGATATCAGTCTTAAGGGAAAAAAACAGGCTGACATTCGTCAGGTTATGGAATAGTACAATATGCATAGAAACAAAAGGAATGGAGTATCATATGGCGTTATTTGAATGGAGTGATCAATATAGTGTAAATGTTAAAGAGATGGATTTACAGCATCTCAAGTTAGTGCAGCTCATCAATGAACTTTATCGGGTTCTGTTGAGCGACAACCCTGACAACATTTTGCCACCCGTGATGGATGAGCTTGTTGATTATACAGCCGTTCATTTTAGTTCCGAGGAGGAGTTGCTCTTGCGGTATCAAGTCCCTGGTTTTGAGGCCCACCGGTTATCGCACCTAAAATTCGTTGAAAAGGTGTTGGCAGATCAGGTCAAATTACACAATGGCCAATTGCAATTGAACACAAAAATCGTAAAGTTCCTTAAAGATTGGCTCATTGAGCACATTATCGGCGAGGATAAAAAATATGGCATCTATTTAAATGCCCACGGTGTATTCTAAAACATCTGGGAAAGCAAATTGAATGTCCAGGAGGAAACCCATGAAAAAATGGATAGTAATAGTGGTATTAGCGGTGTGGGTAGCGAGTGGCTTTACTCTCTACTCCCAGGATGAAATAAAAAAGAAAGGCGGGCATTGGGAGGTCGGGGTGCATTACTCCACCTGGTCTATTAATGTGATCAGTACCTTGATAGAGGATAATTTTATTCCTGAGTTTGACAATTATGACCCTGAAAAAGGGCGTTTTAATTTTGCTTCGGATGGCAGTAATTATGGTCTTGAGTTGCGTTATTTTCCCGGTGGTAAGGATGGTTCTTTTTCTATAGGGCTTTCTTATGAGCGTAATTATTTTCGTGCCAAGTTGGATGGTCAATACAGTGATTACGATGATTATGGGAATAAGTTAGATGTTGTTGGCAATGGCGAGATTGAATTTTTACCCCACTCTGTCAACCTCAATTTCCACTGGGAAATTTTCCCCCGTGGACGTATTCATCCTTATTTGGGAATTGGTGTTGGTATTGGGCCTTTAGATGGCAGTCTCGTGTTGCTGGGCAAAAAAACTACCTATTATAATGGGCTTCCTTATACCGAGACCTTTGATGAGCGAAAAACCATGCAAGAGGTATTGGATGAGTTGGAGGAAGAGGGTGATAAATTCCCCTTGAGTATTTTCCCCATTGTTCATGTTTGTTTTGGGTTACGCGGTGAAGTTTTAAACAATGTATTCTTATTGGGAGAAGTAGCCGTGTATGATGGGATTATCTTTCGTGGAGGTTTAGCCGTCCGGTTTTAGCGCCGCTTTTTTTTCTCCGCCTTTTTAAAGAGTCACGGTTAACTGGACTTACTGGACACTCTGGACTTACTGGACTTACTGGACAAGTTTGAAAAATCACGGGTTGACTGAAGTCCAGTTAATGGCTGCTCTGACGCGCTAGCTGTGGATACTGATGGGTGCCATTAAATTTTTAGGTTGAAAATAAATCCGCTTCATGACATAATATTAAAAGGATAACAACATGACAGAAATAATAAGCACACGACAGCATTTTGAGCCGATCATTGATGAATTAAACGCTGCACTGAAAACAAGATATCGTGATTTCGTCGGGATTACCTTTTTTGGGTCCAGATGCCGGGGTGATTTTAATAGTGATTCGGATTTTGATATCGTGATTTTGTTCTCTGAAAAACCAGGGTGGAAAAAAGAGGCTGATGTCTTGGGCGTGGTTCTGGAAATTGAAATAAAATATAATATCGTTATTGATGCCAAGGTGTATTGGGAATTGGAAATAAAAAAGCAGAATACCCCATTTAGGGTGACTATATGCAATGAGGGTGCCTATTATGGAGCATAAAGAGGATTTGATTCAATACCTTTTTCACCCCATGCTTGGAAATCTGGCACGATTCAATTGTAGGAGTTCAAAATCCTGAACCCGTTTACTCCTGCCACCACTAATGGATTTTTGAGGGCAGGGCCGTATTTTTCTTTTTTCGTACTTGAACTAATAATTGAACCGGGCTATAATAAATATTATGACTGAAAACGAAAAAATTGAATATTGGCTAGATATTTCACAGTATGACCTTGAAACAGCAGATGCAATGCTTCAGGCAAAACGTTTTTTATACGTTGGTTTTATGTGCCATCAGGCCATTGAAAAAATCCTTAAAGCGTATTATGTTTTTGCCCAAAATGAAACACCCCCATATACCCACAACTTAACTGTTCTGGCAGAGAAAGCAAACCTATATGATTTTTTCGCGGAAGAACAGAAAAACTTCATAGATTTTCTCGAACCTCTTAATATTAAAGCCAGATATCCAACTTACAAGGAGCAAATATATAAAATGATCAACGAAGAAAAAGCCAGAGAGATTTTAAATAAAACCAGGGAGCTCTATTTATGGATAAAAAAGATGTTATAGAAAAACTAACAGAGTATACGGAACTGGTTAAAAAATATTTTGCAGTAAAAATGGTGATTCTTTTCGGCTCCTATTCGAAAAATACGGCAAGAGAGGACAGCGATATAGATGTAGCTGTTGTAGTCGAGCAATTCCCAAAGGATATTCTTGCAGCAGAAGCAGAGTTATTTAAACTAAGGCGGCAGGTTGATTCCAGAATAGAACCTGTTTTATTTGAAATCAGTCAACAAGACCCGTCTGGATTTTTTCAAGGCATCCTCCAGTCAGGAGATATTATTTACCAGAATTAAGATGTTTTGAGAAAAAAAAAGAAATAAACCGGGCTACCTGCTCCCGAAAACCTTCATTATTGCGTTAGATGGGCACGAATTGTTTTCAAAAAATCTTTGGCACCATCCATTATTTCGACTGTTTCCTTTTTTGAGATCACATCAAGTTCCCCATAATCACCAGCCTGCCTTAAGTTGAAGGCTTGATGGAACAATTGGCTCATTTCCTTTGGAAAGATACTGGTCTTGACATATTCCCTATCAAAAATTGAGATCACACCCGAATGTTTCGAGCTGCCCATCCCTGATCGGGCAATTAAAGCCAGAACACTGTAGAACATGGCATAATAGGAACGATTTATGATGCTTCTCAAACTTCCGCCCGATTTAAAAAGAATATCTGCATCCAATAATGACTCTTCTGCTTGCTTTAGTCGGTATTTAAGAATTTCTTCAAGTTCTTCTTTCAAACTACCACCCCATGACGTTTTACATTATTCAAGAAAGGGGATGCCGTGGAGGGATAAAAAGTCTCTTGCAAGGATAACACCGGTGCAATCAAGGCATCGTACTTAAATCCTGTTTCCCAGGCTAGATCATAAACATTTTTGCGGATGGCCGGGGTAATTTGGTTTAACAAAACCAAGACATCGTAGTCCGAATCGTTGTGGTGGGTCTTTCTAGCCCGCGAACCATAAAAGTAAATTTCTGCATCAGGAAATATTTCCTGAACTTTAACTTTAAACTCGCGAACAATTTGAATATCTTCCATGAGTCTATTATATAATTGAACAGCTTTTTTTGCAACTTAAAAAAAATTATGGACGGTGGAATAGGCTCATAGATTTTGAAGAGACCAAAAAGCCTTATGAATCCAAGCCCGCGAAACCAGCCCCGAAAACATTATTTTTTCCTAAAATGCCGTTTCACACGCCCTGGAGAATGGTTTTTCCGGTTCAATGTTTTTTCTTTGGCAGAGATCAAGGTAATAATCGACAGATGGTATTATCACTCAGCTTATAGTGTGTATTTGCTCCCTTGCCATCTACTTTTCTTCCGATTATTCTTAACGTCATATTTTTTTCTCCTTATTCCGATGGGCTTTCTTTTTTATAGCCACCAGATACTTCAAGTCCACCAAATCTTTATCCCTTTTTGCACTCTCTTTGTTTTGAATTAACTGCTCTAAGCCGATTAGATTTAAGGGATACTCTTTATCACCAACCACTATTTTTTCCTCAATACGATTTTCCCATACTTCTTTAAATTCTACCCCGTCTATTGAAGTGATCAGGTCAATTCTATTTGGAATTATTCCAAATTGAATGATTATCTTTTCGCCAAGCAACTCATCTGCTTTTTTTATCCCTGGAATAGCCCCACGCCAGAATTCCAAGAGTACGGAGAATAGTCTATTTGCGTTTTCCGCCGAGGATTCATAGAAGAAATCGATATCACCTGTCAGACGAACAAAACCATAGTATATAACCGCTTCCCCACCGACAATCACATATCGAACCTTGTATTTCGCCAGTAGTTCTATAAAATCCTTGACATCGGAAGAAAACGATAATCCGTTCATGCGATTTTGTTATGATACGCTCTAATATCCGGTTGCGCTTCGCCATAAACCCTCAACGCTAGCTGTCTGGCTGCGATCAATCTTTCTTCTGGGGTCATGGACAAACTTTGCTGGATGTCCCATTCATCAGCTTCTGCAAAATTTTGAGAGATATGCACTATTCGTTCCATGCTCTTTATTATACCACAGAATATCGATTCATTGTTGGTTATAAAAATTTTTCTGGACCAACGGTTTGCTGCGAAAATCAACATATCTACCCGCCAAATAGGTATCTATTCTGTTTTTTGCCAGTAATGATTCAGCAATCAGGAGATGATCATGCCCAAAAATTGAATAGATACCCATAGAAATTAGCCTTTCCATAGTCGTTCCAATAGTATCTGAACCGTGATACGTGGGATTAAAGGATGACCAGGATAAAAAAAAAGAAAAAGAACCGGGCTACCTGCCACTTAGTGCGGAGTCGGGGTTGGTTTTGGGTTAAAGTAGACGCGGCATCCTTGCCGCATTGATCGGCGGTGAACTAAAATAATGTGACAGGGATGTCGCGTCTACTTATTAGATAGATATATCTTGCATTTTACTGACTGTCGAATTTCGGTTTAATCTCAATTTCAACATACTTTTTATAGCATAAACCATTCGGGTCTGTCCACACAAAAACAAGCGCGTAACGACCCAAAAACCCAGGCCCAGGTGACCAGTAAAAAGTGCCGGAGGAGTTCAAAGTAGAACCAATTGGCAATCTCCCTAATTTATCGGGTCCGATGAGATAACCCTGTAGGTTCACTGGATTGTCACATACTTTAATTTCCACCCGTTCTAATTCTTTAATGACCAGGTGGGATGATGTGTTTTCTTCCTGTAACGCGGCGAAATCGTTTAGCGCTAATTCTGGGATGGCATCCGCCTTCTTATTTAAAGAGGTTAAAGGGGTATTAATCCTTTGGGTTGAATCCCCCCACATGTTTTGCACCATAAAATAGCGACTACCAATCCCATCAATGTTCCCCGCATTATCGGTGGCGCTCCATTGGATGGTATGCAATCCATAACTGTAAGGCATGGTATTCCAGGTGAAATAACCAATGGCCCCATTACTGTTGGCATAAAAAGGAAAAAGCGTGGCAATATCGGCTCTATAAATATTATAGGTGGGATGCCCAACTTTTACACCATCAATAAAAACATTAATAGTAGCACCAGAGGTAGGGATTTTGTTGGGTTGGGGGGTAAGCACCCAGCCCCAATTGACATAGTTATATCCAGAGGCTATACCACCTTGCGTGGGTGTATCAATCGCGCCAAAGGGTTTTACTGCGGTAGCATTGGAGATGGTAATTGTTTTAGTACCGAGGACTGTCGTTTTATTATATTTATCGGTTGCTATGGCGTGCAGTACATAGGTGCCATTCCCGCCGTTGGGCAGAAAATGGGTTAGCAACATATAACCCCAGCCAGCGCGAGTATTTTCTGGATATTCAGGATAGGCTATTGCCACATCGGGTCTCGCTCCTTCAACGAAGATGGCATCACCAATAAATACCAATGAGTGATCTTGTTCATAGTATATTTTAACGTTGGCCATTCCATAATCATCCAGAGCCCAGCCTGTGACTGCAATACTACCACTGACAATAGCACCATCAATGGGTGTGGCAAATTCTCCAAAGGGGGCAACTTTTTCCAAGCACTGGGTGGTTTCCCAACCTGGGTCATGAATATTGAGCCAGCTTTCAACCGCTGCATTCTCGGGGGTAATACAGTTATAGCTAATATTTAAATAAGTCATGAGGGTATAATTAGTAAAACTGGAGGGGACGTTACCCTCCAGTTGATTGTTATTGATAAATAGAGATTGCATTTTGCGGCAATTGCCTAACTCGGAAGGAATAGAGCCGCTTAATAGATTTTCGGATATGGCCAACGATTGCAAGGCGGAGAGATTGCCTAATTCCTTGGGTATGTTACCACTTAATTGGTTGCGGCTCAACAACAATATATTCAAACTACTCAGATTACCTAATTCAGCAGGAATGCTGCCACTTAATTGGTTTTGGAACAAGAAAAGCGAATACAAATTACTGATATTGCCTAATTCAGGGGGGATAGTTCCGGTTAGTTGATTAGAGTCTAACCACAGATAGGTTAGCTTTTTGAGATTACTCAATTCTTTAGGGATACTTCCGGTCAATTGATTGTAAGATAACCAGAGGTGATCCAAATTGGGTAGGTTGCATAATTCTTTGGGGATAGTGCCACTTAAGCGATTGTTTTCGAGGTAAAGGCGATTGATATTGGGCAGGTTCCCTAATTCGGGTGGGATGGAACCGCTCAGTTCGTTGCTGGACAGCAACAACACTTGCAACTGGGTGATATTCGCCAATTGGGGGGGGATGCTGCCAGTCAATTGGTTGTACCCCAACAACAAGTATGTGATCTCGGTAAGAGCGCCCAATTGTGCAGGAATAGTGCCCCGCAAGTTATTGTGATTCATATCAAGGTGTGTTACATGATCGGCTGTAACGGTTACCCCGACCCAACTCTCTTCCGTTCCTGGCATAGCGAACCCATCGGTATCTAACGGAGGGGTTTTCCAACCACTGTTGGTTATCCAACTCTCCCCATTGGTGCTATTATACAAGGCAATTAATGCCTCCCGTTCGGCATGGGGAATAGCGCCAAAAACAAAACCAGTTACCTGGAGCAAAATAACGATCATAATACCAAATGTATACTTCTTCATGGTGTCTCCTTTAAAACATGGGGTGAAAAAACGTTAAGGACATCTTTGCCTTACTGGCAGGTTGATCCGGTAAATAAAATGACTGGGCTGAAACCAGTGCTGGCATCCAAACAAACAACACAATACACACCGTTACTCTCAATTGCGACATTCTCTAATTCTCCTATAAGATTTTTTATAATTGCTATTATTACATGTTTATTATTCCATTTCTCATGGAACAACAAACAGAAAAACAAAAGCAATATTAATGCCAAATCTTACCATTGCACAATGTCCTCTTTTAGTGATAGTAATTCTATTATAGGAGAGAGTTAATGTCAATAGTTATGGATGCCCTGAATTGCTTCGCGCATATCTTCCGAGCCAATAAAATCTTCCATGGTGTCATTTTTGCTTTTCATAATTTTTTCCTTGTACATTGCAGGTAGATTATAGCAGAAAATGGAATGAAAGAGAATATCCATAGAAATTAGCCTTTCCACAGTTGTTCCACTAGTATCTGAACCGTGATGCGTGGGATTAAAGGATGACCAGGATTGTCCTGCTAAATGGATGCCGCGTCTTGATGTTTTCTTGGGTTTGTTTTTTTCAAGAGAAGATAAACGCGTTAGAACAATCAGAATTCAATGTAGTATCAGCATCCTAATTGCGTTTTTGCCACTTCATTCAGAAAGTTGAGTGACGCATGGCAGGTAGCCCGGGTTTTTTTCTTTTTTTTTGTCCTGGTCATCCTTTAATCCCACGCATCACGGTTCAGATACTTTTTGCAATAGTCTAAAATAATCTCATTCGGAAAGCAGGAAAAAATCAAGAACCCCTTGCCAATTAAATTGTAGACGCGACATCTTGCCACATTATTTTAATCCTCCGCGAGAAAACACCTGGGGAAAGGCGGGTATTTTTCCAATCAATAAAAAAGTTGACAAAAAAGGAGAAAAAACAATGCTGTTTGCTAACCCCATCTATGACCAAGTGTTCAAATACCTTATGGTCAATGTCAAAATCGCCAAGGGCGTGATTTCTACCATCATAGACGAAAAGATTGTTTCACTTGATTTTTAGACCCAAGACAATTTAATGGCAAAATTTTGAGACAATTGGAAAAAATTACAGCAGACGAGGATTGGTCCCAGTAATTGGAATCAGAGGGGATAGCATTAAGTGAATATGAAGGCACCTGAGCTGAATTTTAACGAACTGGGACAAGCAAAACCGTCTCAAAGGAGCCTGTGAGTTTGAAAGAGGGGGCCGTGTTATAGAATTGATGTTGGGAAACATTCCTTGCTCCATAGGGCTGGGAATAATGGCCACGAAACAACATCGAATTGCAAAAAATACGAGTGCTCAATGAGTTGCGTAACAAGGCCATAGCTTTAATTTTGAACCCATTGAATTCCAGGGGGTAAAAACGACGCTGCTTCAAATCATTTTAAATGTCGCTATGGGGAAAATATAATTGTCGTTGATCATAGGATTCCCAAAAGGCTGGGGAAGTCCTAAAGTGTATTATAAACACTCGATCTGGATAGCCTAAACCAGAACATCGGGTCGCATAAAGTATAAAAATAAAATTCCGTCCTCCGTTGCATTGATTTTTCGACTCATATGTGGTATTAATAGTTTTTAGTAAAATAAATGTTTTTATATAATTACGTTTGGTTATTAGCGAAAGAAACTAGGTAATGCTACCTCTCAAACCCGTACAAACGAGAGGAACAGGAGGAAAACATGAATGATACGGTCGCTTCAAAAATTCACACCAATAGTAAAGTCACCCCAAATCCATCGATTGTACTGAGGAAGGAGTCTGATGACTGGGCATTGTTATATAAACCTGATACAGGTGCTGTTTTCGGTCTTAACCAGATAAGTGTCGTTATTTGGGAAAACATGAATGAGGAAAACACATTCAACCAGTTAGTGGAAAAAGTGCGTGAAAAGTGTATCAATGCACCCGATAACGTTGGCGAGGATGTAAGGAGCTTCATCCAAGATCTGGTTCAAAAAGATTTGGTTACTATTGCTTAAATCTGCAGGAGCTCTTCAATGAAAGTTATAAATTCACCCAGACGGGTTGATATAGAGATCACCAGTAAATGTAACCAGAGATGCAAATATTGCAACCACTTTTCCAGTGCCGGTGATATCGATGATGAATTGACAACGGAAGAGTGGTTGGTTTTTTTTCAGGAATTGGGGCGCAATTCGGTCATGAAGGTTTGTTTGCAAGGTGGCGAACCTCTGTTAAGACCGGATTTCAAAGAATTGGTAGAGGGAATCGTAAAAAACAATATGCGTTTTGATCTTCTCAGTAACTGTGGGCTATTGGATCGCGAGACCGCTCTTTTTTTGCACAATACCGGACGTTGTGATGGTGTCCAATTGTCTATTGATGGATCCACTGCCAAAACTCACGATTCCTTACGGGGGCGCGGAACTTTCGACAAAACAGTGGTGGCAATTAAAATGCTTCAGGAGCACCAAGTGCCTGTTTCTGTGCGTGTGACACTGCACAAACTGAATAACAAGGAATTGCCTCAAATTGCCCATTTCTTACTAGAAGAATTAAAACTGAAGTTTTTCTCCATTAATTCCGTATCCTATATGGGATTATGTCGTGAATATGCAGGTGAAATACAGTTGGATGTAGACGATCGGTTGTATGCCATGGAAACGCTACTATCGTTAAAAAGGAAATACAACGGGCGGATTAGCGCGACATCTGGACCTTTATTCGATGCGGTTCAATTCCTACGAATGGAGCAAGCACGATTGAAAAACAGTGCCCCATTTCCTAACTGCGGTTATCTTAGTGCCTGTGGCTGTGTTTTCTATTTTATGGGAGTTCGCGCTGATGGTATTATGGTTCCATGCATTTTACTACCACATATTGAATTGGGACGAATTAACCATGATAGTTTATCACAAATCTGGCAAGAACACCCGGAACTTAACCGACTAAGAGAACGGCGTTCCATACCACTTATGGAAATTGAAAGCTGTCGATCCTGCGGCTATATAAACTATTGTACGGGTAATTGCCCTGCTTTGGCATATAATCTCCTGGGGAATGACCGACACCCTAACCCGGCTGCCTGTTTAAAGCAATTCCTTGAAGCAGGAGGCAGATTACCCAATGCGCAAATTTTAGTAGAAAACAATTAATTTCTAACAGGAGTTAAGAATGAATTTAGAAGAAAAGAAACGTTATCCATTAAAAAAAATGTATTTCTACCTTACGGAAGGATGTAACTTGGCTTGTCGTCATTGCTGGATTAGCCCGAAACTCCAAGATGAGACGAATGTTTATGCCAATTTCCCGGTGGAACTCATGAAGTCTATCGTAAAGCAGGCCAAACCGCTTGGCCTAGACACTATCAAACTTACTGGCGGCGAACCATTAATGCACCCTAGGATTGGTGAAATCCTTGATTTTATTAAAGAACAAGAGCTCAAACTTAACATAGAGTCAAACGGTGTTCTTTGCACAGAGGAATTGGCTGAAAAAATTTCCAGGTGTAAAGAGCCGTTTATAGCAATTAGCGTAGATGGCGCAAATGCCGAGTCTCATGATTGGGTCCGGGGTATACCGGGTAGTTTTAATGCCACCATAACGGCGATCAAATACCTTGTAAAGGCGGGGCTCAAACCCCAGTTTATCATGTCCATCATGCGGCATAACAAGGAACAAATGGAAGATGTTGTCCGATTGGCTGAATCAATAGGCGCAGGGTCGGTAAAATTCAACTTAATTCAGCCCACGGGAAGAGGAAAAAAAATAACTGAAACCGGTGAATCTTTAACTATCGAAGAACTTGTCCAATTAGGAAAATGGGTTCAACACACGCTCGCTCCCTCCACGAAGCTGAATCTATTTTACCATCAGCCCCCAGCGTTTCACCCGTTGGGCAAGATGTTTGGAAAGGGTGGCCATGGCGGAATTACTTGTGGAGTTCTTGGCATTATGGGAGTCTTATCCAATGGCTTATATGCGCTTTGCGGTATTGGGAACCACATCCCGGAACTCGTCTTCGGCGATGCCTCAAAGGATGCGTTAGAAGATGTTTGGGAAAATACCCCAGTCCTTAATGAGTTACGAGAAGGAATTCCCGATAAATTTAAAGGAATTTGTGGAAATTGTTTAATGAATAACTTTTGTTTTGGATCATGTATTGCTCAAAATTATTTCTCTTCAAAAGATATTTGGGCTCCATATTGGTTTTGCAATCAAGCTCTTGAAAAGGGATTATTTCCTGAAACCAGAATGAAAACAGTAACATCCCCCAGAAATTGAATGGAAAAACTCACCTGGCAGCAACTGCTTGTTCGCAGGCTGCCGGGTGAGAAATTAATAGTTATTTAGGCTAAGATTAAAGCTCGCAATAACCGGAGTCATAGTATCCATTACTGCAAATAGTTTTGTTGTTATATTCCCCGTCAATGCAACCACCGCCAAAGTTATAGCACCCAGAAATGCAATCACCGTTAGAGTTACAATCCCCGGCATTACAATTTTCTTGTGCCGCCATTACTATTAGAACAGGTTTTTCGTAAGGGAGACCCCCTTTAGCATCCTTCAGTTCCTCGACACTTATTTTCTTGATGTTGTTCATGTTTCCTCCATTATTTATAAATTTTGTGCTTCTAATGCAGTTTAATATCAAGGATCAGTCACAAAAATCCCAGAGCAAAATTTTCGAAACTCCACATAGAATAATATGGTAATGAAAATATCCAATTCCAAATGATTTTTTTTTCTTAACGTGAAACAGAATATAAGCATTAATTTTCATTCTCATTCTCATTCTTTTCCGTCATATTGTATGGATTTTGAATCCATCTTTTTTTTATAGCACATATATACAAGAAAGTCAAATTTTTTTTGATTTATAATTTTGATTTATGATAGAACCAGTAAAATTTCTAAATAAAATTTCGGGGATGGTGCGAAAGCGCCGATTAATACGGACAATATCTCCAACACAGGAAGATAGGTATTGATGACCACCCGGAGACGTTTATTCATTCACACCTTTTGGTTTTTCCATATTGGGTAATGGCATCATGGATACATCCGCGAGTGAATGCCTCCATGGCACCCTTGCAGTCAGGTAACAAATATACTGAAAAAAATTGAGATGCCTCCACTCCTTTTCTGTTGTATCGTAAACTTTAGAAGGTTTTCCGCAAATAGGACAGGGAAACTCACTCCCCCTTGCAAAATCGATAAATATTCTGATAACTCCTTCATCTTCAGCAAAAGTTATCTTATCTAACCTCCAAAGCCACTCAATATTCAACATTTTCGTAAAGATAGCCTTCAAACCAGTCATTTTCAAGCTCCTTTTTTTTTAATTTTGCCATATTTTATATATTTTAGCATACCTGTATTTTAACATACCCACTTGAAATGAGAAAGAACCAATAAAATAACTGAAACCGGTGAATCTTTAACTATCGAAGAACTTGTCCAATTAGGAAAATGGGTTCAACACACGCTCGCTCCCTCCACGAAGCTGAATCTATTTTACCATCAGCCCCCAGCGTTTCACCCGTTGGGCAAGATGTTTGGAAAGGGTGGCCATGGCGGAATTACTTGTGGAGTTCTTGGCATTATGGGAGTCTTATCCAATGGCTTATATGCGCTTTGCGGTATTGGGAACCACATCCCGGAACTCGTCTTCGGCGATGCCTCAAAGGATGCGTTAGAAGATGTTTGGGAAAATACCCCAGTCCTTAATGAGTTACGAGAAGGAATTCCCGATAAATTTAAAGGAATTTGTGGAAATTGTTTAATGAATAACTTTTGTTTTGGATCATGTATTGCTCAAAATTATTTCTCTTCAAAAGATATTTGGGCTCCATATTGGTTTTGCAATCAAGCTCTTGAAAAGGGATTATTTCCTGAAACCAGAATGAAAACAGTAACATCCCCCAGAAATTGAATGGAAAAACTCACCTGGCAGCAACTGCTTGTTCGCAGGCTGCCGGGTGAGAAATTAATAGTTATTTAGGCTAAGATTAAAGCTCGCAATAACCGGAGTTATAGGTTCCTCCACCGCAACCACCGCCAGAGTTATAATCCCCGCCTCCACAACCACCTTTGGAGTTATATTCTCCGCCACCACAACCGTCCACTGGCGCCATTACTACTAGAACAGGTTTTTCGTAAGGGAGACCACCTTTTGCATCCTTCAGTTCCTCAACACTTAATTTCATGATATTGTTCATGTTTCCTCCATTATTTATTAAATTTTGTGTTTCTAATGCAGTTTAATATCAAGGATAAGTCACAAAAATCCCAGTGCAAAATTTTCGAAACTCCACATAGAATAATATGGTAATGAAAATATCCTATTCCAAATGATTTTTTTTTCTTAACGTAGAACAGAATATAAGCATTAATTTTCATTCTCATTCTTTTCCGTCATATAGTAGGGATTTTGAATCCATCTTTTTATAACACATATATACAAAAAAGTCAAATTTTTTTTGAAAAAAAGTCAAATTTTTTTTGATTTATAATTTTGATTTATGATAGAACCAGTAAAATTTCTAAAAAAAACTTCGGTGACGGTGCGAAAGCTCCGATTAACACGACCAATATCTCCAACACAGGAAGATAGGTATTGATGACCACCCGGAGACATTTATTTATTCATACCTTTTGGTTTTTCCATATTGGGTAATTGCATCATTGATCATCCGCGAGTTGTATGCCTCCATTATTTCGAAATTCCGTGCGTATAGCCCCCCAGCATCTTATTTGAATTGTTGTTCCAGCCATATTTGTCGTGGAGCCGTAACAAAGAGAAAAAACCTCACCTATTCCCACGAAATATTTGTCGCACATCTTATAGAAAATGCCGTTTAATATAAACGGGTAACTCTACTGACAACATGGTTCGACTTTGCCGGTTTTTTGTACGGGCACCGGTTTTTTCATTTCCTCGTGATCAAGAGGGCGTTTCACTAAACGGATTTGGAAACATTAAAGAAACCCGAAATTCAAGAGTTTCTGTTTTATTATAATCGCGTGGCATAATGCCGTTGGCGGGGTTACTTCCACGAAATTCGCCAGAAATCGTATCCTGTTATTTATTTTCTTCCCTTATTAATGCGACAGGGATGTCGCGTCTACGATCACAAAAAACTCTATGCCTTGCCACATCAACCCATCAAACCGATTACCCTTTTTCTCCATCTTTTTCCTTATACCATCCTATTTTCACGTAAATAAGACAGTTATTTTGGTAAATTGAGAAAAAAAAGGTAAGGAAATACGGAGATATAGAAATTAGCGGGGATATTTTTGGGATATTTTTGGGAAATGGATAAATCATCGGCGAGAAATGCGTGAATCATCGCCTATGATTGAGGGAATTATCGGCGACAATCTTGGAATTTATCGCCTATGATTGGTGGAATTATAGGCGAAGATTTCTGGAATTGTCGCCTATGATTGGTGGAATTATAGGCGACAATTTTGAAATCATCGCCTATGATTCTAGAGATTATAGCCTATGATTCCTGAAGTTATCGGCTATAATTCGGAGGGGGGCGGAAGGATAAAAAAAAAAGGCCCACAGGTAATCGTGATTACCTGCGGACCTTTCGTGAAACACCCGGTGGTGGTTTCTAACACCACCGACCGGGCTTAAAAAATGGATAGTCTCTTAAATCTTATACAACGGGGTCTTCAGGATGTTTTTCATTCCAGATCACAACCAGTTCTTCCGGTGTTTTCCCGATATGTTCCCGATTCACGATCTCACCTTTGTACAGCTTTGTGCTCAAACGTGTCAATACCCTGCTATCGGGCGCCACGGAGTACGTGATCGTACCATCCAAAGCTATCTTCGGTGAAAACCTGCCCAGCCCTTCAATCCTAAGGGCACGCCCATCCAAATTGAAGAACAAAAGAGCTTCCCGCAACTCATTCAAAACCTGCAATATACCAGCACGACTGGCACCAGACCGATCAGCGATAAACGCCTCAAGCTGGTCTAGCTCAATTATACGCCCTAACTCCAAGCGCGGCCTCATCAGGTTAATAGCGGTTAATTTGTCTGCCATTTTGTCCTCCAAACTTCCAACGTCTGACTTGTCTTACTAATTTTCTGTAACATTTTCTGTGTTCTCCTTTGTTATTTTATTTTTTATTTTTAATGCATATACCTGGCCACAATATATACATTTTTTTTCTTCATTTACACGTTCTGTTTTTCTAACATACAATATCCATACTGTACGTCTAATAATATACCACCGTTATACATTCGTGTCAAGTAAAAAACAAAAAAATATTTTTTTTTATTTTGGGGTGGGTTGGACAGTGCCTTGGAGGGGTGCTTGAAAAATCTGGAGATGATTGATATGTAATGATTGTAAGTTTTTTTGAGGAAAAAAAAAGGGCAGGATCGGTTGACCCTGCCCCGGTTTTTTAGGCGGTGTTAGTTTGTACTAACTTATCTTATTTCTGTTACTGAATCTGCGGATTACCGTTATTAGTGGCGGTAGTCCAATCTGCATAGGTGTTGCTGTCAGTGGTTACGGGAGATCTCACAATTGTACTGCCTGTAGCGGCATTAGGCAGGGTCGTACTGCCCCAATTGGTGGGCAAACCACCGGTATCGCCAGCTTCCCAACCCACGGCATCTTTCTCAATACCGGCGCTGTCCTTCAATATTAAGGCATCACCGGTGTTGTTCATACTGGGAATAGCACCGTAAAGATTGGCATTGTAGCCATAAAGGGCATTAAACCCGGTACTGTTAATGGCAATGGTAAAATGCCCGCCAGCCGCAATAGAATTCCCGGTGGGAACGGTATAGGTTGACCCAGTACCATTGTTGTCAGTGATAGTCCAACCACCGATATTAACGGCCACGGTAGAGTTATTGTATAACTCGATCCACTCCTCAACTGAATCGGTGCCAGGAGTATCATAAAAAACCTCACTGAACACAACTTTAATGTTAGAACCAGTCTGGGTCTGGGGATACCCGTTGTTAGAGGCAGTTGTCCAATCAACATAGGTGTTGGTATCAACAGTGACATTGGAACGGACAATAGTACTGCCAATAGGCGCACTGGGCGCGGTCGTACTACCCCACCCGGTGGGCACTCCTGCACTTGCCCCACCTTCCCAACCGACTGCATCAATGATGTTCCCGGAACTGTTCTCTAATACAAGAGCATCACCGGTATTGTTCAATGCAGAAAACGCGCCATATATATCGGCATTATAATTGTACAAGGCATTAAACCCGGTACTGTTTAAGGCGATAGTCAAATAGGAGGCTGCGGCCATGGTAGTGCCAGTGGGGAAAGTGTAAGTGCCACCAGTGCCATTGTTATCCTTGATTTTCCAACCGCCAATATTCACGGCCACTGGAGAATTGTTGTACAACTCGATCCACTCCTCAACGGCATCATCACCAGGAGTGTCATAAAATACTTCACTGAATACAACCTTGTACATAACGGTCTGGGTCTGGGGGAAGCCATTGTTGTTGGCTATGGCCCAATCAGCATAAGTGTTGGTATCAGCAGTGACATCAGAACGAACAATAGTCTTACCTGTGATAGCATTGGGCGCGGTGGTGCTTCCCCATCCAGTGGGAACACCAGCTCCAGCGCCACCTTCCCAGCCGACTGCATCTTTGACGGTGCCGCTACTGTTTTTTAACACGATGGCATCACCGGTGTTGTTCAAGGAAGGAATAGCGCCAACCAAACTGGCACTGTACCCGTACAAATTGACAAACCCGGTGCTGTTCACAGCCACGGTAAAATAAGAACGGGCAGCCATGCTGGTGCTCTGCGGGAATGTATAGGTAGCCCCGGTGCCATTGTTATCGGTGATGGTCCAACCACTGATATCAACGGACATGGGCGAATTGTTGTATAACTCGATCCACTCCTCAACGGTATCGTCGCCGGGTGTATCATAAAAAACCTCGCTAAAAACAACGTTCATATAACTGGGATTGTTCATGAACTGGGTCTGGGGATAGCCATTGTTAGTGGCGACAGACCAATCGGAATAGGTATCACTATCAGTGGCAGGATTGCTGCGCACGACAGTACTACCGGTAGGAGCACTGGGAAGGGTGGTACTGCCCCAATTGGTAGGCAAACCACCGGTACTGCCCCCTTCCATGCCCATGGCATCCATTAAAGTGCCACTTTTATTTTTTAAGACAAGGGCTTCACCGCTGTTGTTCATAGAGGGAAGGTTCCCGTAAATATCGGCATTATAGCCATACAAGGCATTAAACCCGGTGGTATCACGGGCGAGGGTGAAATAGGTGTGGGAAGCGATAACGGAACCAGCAGGCATAGCAAATGAGGCGCCGGTGCCATTGTTGTCAACTATTGTCCAACCACTGATATCAACGCCGACCGGGGAATTGTTGTACAACTCGATCCACTCCTCAACGGTATCATCGCCAGGAGTGTCGTAAAACACTTCACTGAACACGATCTTGATGTCTTCGGGATTAACGGCAATAAAATTGTACTCCAACGAGGTAGTGGTGTTGCTGTTGGCATCGGTGGATTCAACAACATAATAATAGGTGGTATAGGGCGTTAAACTGGTAAGACTGATCTGGTGATTGACCACCATGGTGCCTGAACTGACACTATAAGGATGGCTGCCAGAAACGGTGCCATAACGCACGACGGAAGTGCAAGACTCGTTGGATAGCCACTTGATTGTAGAAGCGGTGCGGCTGGTGTTCTCATCGTGGATATCGTACAGTATGGGCGAGGAGTCCACAGCGGCATACTCATCGAAATAAAAACTGGCAGGCAGTCCAGCAGCGGTCCGTTCATCTGGGCCCTGACTGACTGCACCATTGGCAGTGATAGTGTACGAGGTAGTACCATCGGTAGTGATGACCATGTCACCGACACAGTAACCGGAATAACTGGTTTTTATACCGACAGGATAACCTTCCTCGGTTTGCAACACCAGGGCGGTAGGCGAGGTCACACAGGGTGCCTGGGATAACAGGACATTATCCACTACATCAATCCGGGGGTGAAACCAATCGGTGGATTGGCCGGGGCCGACGGCAATACAGGCGACGGTGGGGGTGAGAATGTTCTTATAATTCGCATTGGTACTGCTTTCGCTGCCGTGATGACCAACATGGGCGACTTCGAGTCCATAAGAAGAAAGCATGGGTGAAGCACCAGCGGGCATCAAGGTTTTGACCAGATAACTTTCGATATCAATCTGGCTGGTCGAACGCCCGGTACAGATGATATCATCGCTACCGCCACCCAAATCGCCGGTAACAAGATAATCAAAGTCACCGTATTGAATCAACAAACAGACGGAACGATCATTCTCATTGACCTGACCGTTGGGAATAGCACCAACGCCAAGTACATAGCCATTACTGGCCACACAGGTGGCTGTAGCGCCATTGCCGAGATTAATCACCTGTCCGAGGGTAATCGGTACAACGGCTCCGGCTGTGGTTTGTGCGGCAGCATCGGCAAAAGCTTGCCAAATGTCATTGTATTTGTTACTGCCATTATCATAGACATGCAAGGCATCGTACCCGTAGGTCATGACCTCGGTCAAACCCCAATAATGATCGGTATCACGATGGGACGTGATGATATAATCAAGCGGGGTAGAGGTAGTAATACCGATGGCTTGGAGATACGGGACAACCTCGGTCGTACCCTTGTACTCGTTACCACCATCAAACAAGATAGTGGTGCCATTGGGTCCAATAATCAGGGTACTCTGACCCTGTTGCACATTGATGTAATGAATCTCAAGATTCTGCGTCTGCGCCCACATAATACCGGGCAATAACGACAGAATGAGCCCCAACAAGAGAACGGGGAAAAGTTTCTTGATGTTTACGCTAAACATTGTTCCTCCTTTTATATTCGGTTATATTTATATTTTACTGGTTTATACGGGAAACAATAAACAGGATACAGGATACAACATGAATAGGAGATAAACCCACGGCTTCATAGAACACAACGGATTGTGGTAGAAATATTTTCAGAAATTGTCTTGTTTAATTATAGCAGAATATTGTGAAGGAATAAACGGGAAAAGATAAATTGTTACTTAATCTTTTCGCGTCTTTGCCGATGGTGGGTCACTGCCCGGCGATGGACTTCATCGCGAATATTTTGCAACAGGAACCGTTCGGGTGAATCCTGGGGAAATAAAACGGAGTGACCATTCGCCAAATAAACACGCTCCTCGCGTTTGGCTAATGCGACAATATCACAGGGCAGATGTAATTTATGCTTGATCTCCAACGCGGCCCCTAACTGCGGAATACCACCATCAATCAATAAGAGGTCGGGAAACTGGGTTAAATTTTTAAAGCGCCGTTCCAATACTTCTTTTATTGCTTCTGTATCTCCGGGCGGCGCGTCCTTGATGATGTAATTGCGGTACTTCTTGCGGGCAGGCTCGCCTTTTTCAAATACCACGGCTGCTCCGACACGGTCCCGCTCGGATAAGTGAGAGATATCAAACCCCTCGATCGACTGCGGGAACCGAGTCAGCAACAAGGCTTCCTGTAAACGTGCCCCCACGAGGGAAAATTGATTCTTGGTGATATATAAATTGAGATTCTTAAAAGCCAATGCCATGGTCTTGCGCTTCTTGCCAAGCATGGGGACCTTGATCGACACCTGTCGCCCAGCTAAACCCGCCAATAAAACCTGGAGTTCCTCGACATCTGCGGGCAGAAGATTAACGAGTATCTCATGGGGAATGTTCCCAGTACTATAATAGGACACAAGGAACTCTTTTAAAATCTCCTCGGACCGATTGGAAACAGCATCAAAATTAAAAAACTCCTTGCCGCGTATCCGCCCTTCAAGCACGGAAAACAAAATAATAAAACTAGTGCGGTTGTCCGGGTCGAACCGAAAAGCAAGCACATCGTAATCGCGCTTAAGATTGGTCACAGAAGAAATATACGACTCGACCACAAAAGGCGTGATCAAAGCGAGGTCTTCCTTGATTTTTTGCGCTTCTTCAAATTTTAATACCTGGGCAAATGAGTGCATTTTCTGTTCCAGTCGCTCGATAAGGGCATGTTTCTTTCCTTTCAGGAACTCGATGGCCTCCTGGCAACAGCGTTGATACTCGGCCTGAGAAATTTTACCAGCACAGGGGGCACTGCACCGGTCAATATAATAATAGAGACAGGGGGTTTGGCGGTTAAAGGTATTGGCCGCGCAGGTGCGCAACTTGAATAAACGGGTGAGAATGTCAATCAACTCCCTGGTCTTTCGCGAATCCACTATCGGACCAATATAAAAATACCCGGTTTTGACCTGCCGAGAATAATACAAACCAGGAAACGGTTCGGCTATAGAAATCTCGATCATGGGGAAACTTTTATCGTCTTTTAAACGGATATTAAAGGGGGGTTGATAACGATGCACCAGATTGTATTCGAGATGCAACGCGTCTTTTTCGTCATCGGTGACAATATATTCGATATCATCGGCTTCTAAAAGCAGGTTGTGGATGACAGGCACATCCTGCCGCTGAAAATACTGGCTGACACGCTTCTTTAAATCTTTGGCCTTGCCGATATACAAGACGCGGTCACCAGCTTTAAAAAGATATACCCCCGGTTTCCCGGGGATATCGGTTTTATTACTGATCACATTGGAAATCCCAAAAGCTTATTTTTGTTCTTCTTTTGTTTCCTCGGCTTCCGCAGGAGGCGGTAGCGGATGTAATTTTTTCAGCTTCTCTATCTTTTCCTTCATCTTAAGAGTCGCCGGAATCATGGCCGCTGCTTTTTTCTGGTACTTGGATTTGGGGTAGCTGCTGATAATTTTCTGAAAAAAGGAGATAGCCGTGTCAAATTCATACATATAATAATAGGACTTTCCAGTATAAAAGGAGAGTTTATCCATCTGGGGAAATTCGGGGTACTCATCTACGACCTGTTTAAAGCGAACAATCGCCCCTTTAGGTGCGCCCAGGCGATAATCGGACATGCCGATATCGAAATAGTGTTTGGCCAGGGTTAAACGTGCCTTGGCCAGCATCTTTTTGGCGGCCTCAGCTTCGGGGGAATCGGGGTACATCTTGACCATGGCATCCAGGGACTTTATAGCCTGATGGGTATTGGTCTGATCACGTCCGGGTTTCTTAACCTGTTTATAATAACACAGGGCAATTTGCAGCTTGGCAAACACAGCATCGGGAGAGTGAGGATAAAGATTCACGTATTCCTGGTACTCGGATGCAGCCATAATCAAAGAAGAAGCATCTTTCTGCCGGAAATATGAATCGGCAATCCCAACCTTGGACCGACGGGCGTAAATGCTGTCTGGATAGAGATGCATGATCTCTTTGAACAATAACCGTGCTTTTTCCGGGTTCCGTTTGATCATCTTCCGGGCTTTTTGATACACATCCTTATCTGAAGACTCCCCTTGAGGAGTTAATGCTGGCTTTTTCCCTTTACTCCCTTTACCACCACACGCGGTAAAAGAGAGGGAAAACAACAAGGTCAGGATAAGAAAAGATATCAAAGTAAACTTTTTTTTCATCTTATTCTCCGCTTTTATGAATCGAATTTATGAATAGAATTTAGTACGTCTTCAATAGTTTTGGCAATGTTTTCGGCATTATAAAGAAAGGTGCCAATGACAAAAAGATCGGCACCGGCAAGACAAAGTTGCGCAGCGTGCTCGGTGTTTATGCCACCATCGACCTGGATGAGGCATGGGGCATTGAGGTGGGCTATCTGTTGTTTTAATTGGGTCACACGTTCAAGGGTAGCGGGAATAAATTTCTGCCCGCCATAACCGGGGAAAACACTCATTAATAAAACATAGTCAATGGTTGCCAAGTAAGGAAACACGCGTTCTATTGGCATATCTGGGTTTAAAGCCAACCCCACCCGCGCGCCGCGTTCCTTGATCTGGGCGATATTATACGAAACATTGCCAGGCACTTCAAGGTGAAAAGAGACCCAATCGGCACCAGCATCCAAGAACCAGGGAATCATCCGTTCGGGCTGGTCAACCATTAAATGGGCATCGACTTTTAAAGGGAATTGGGATTTAATAGCCTTGACTGCGGCTGGACCAAAAGAGAGATTATTCACAAAATGACCGTCCATGACATCGAGATGAATAAATTCAACACCATGGGCCACAAACGTCTGCAACCGAGATTCAAGGTTAAAATAATTGCTGGATAAAATAGAAGGAAAAATAGGGCTGGGTGCTTTGATCACTGGCTCACCTCAATACTGATGCGCGCTTTATCATTAATCCGGTAACCAGACAAGGGGTACTGTTTGATAATAATGCCGGGTTCGACTCCGGGATAAGGAACGCGGGTCATCTTGGAAATTTTCAAACCGAGTTTTTCAAACGAAATCTGCACATCAGTAGAACGTTTGCTAATAATATCGGGCATGATATACGCCATTTCCCCCACGCCCCTGGAGACCAATAAATCGACCTCGGCCCCGGAATTCACGCGCGAGCCAACTGGGATAGATTGCGAAATAACGGTATCCACGGGCATATCCTGGGCATTCATATAGGCAATGTACCGCTTCTTGAGATCATTCTCCAACAACCGCCGCTCACTCTCAGCCAAACTAAGACCATTCAAATTGGGCACAATCACTTCCACCATCTGGGAACTAACAAAGACCTTGATGGCCGATTTCTCCTTGATGCGCACGCCGGGCACGGGCATCTGGGTGATGACAGTCAAGGGTTTAAAATTGCGATCGTAATTACCGACAATCTTCTTCAAATATAACCCTTTCGCACTGGCAATATCATAGGCTTCTTTCAAGCTCTTGCCTGTCAGATTGGGCGTTTCCAGTTCATCACCTTTAATCAAAAAACTCATGGTGAGAAAGGTAGACATAAAAAGTACGAAGGCATAGAACAGTATAAAGCCAAGAACCTTTGACCATAATAAAAGTTTTTTTTTCATCCAGTACTAAATGTATCACAGATACCACTAAATTTCAAGTAGGGGGAGTGCCTGGATTCACTGCCAAGCTTCAAAAAGAGCTAGGGATAACCGTGGCAGGCTGGACTTACTGGACAAACTGGACAAGCTGGACAAACTGGACAAACTTGAAAAATCAAAGGTTTTGTCAAGTCCAGTAAGTCCAGATAGTCCAGATAGTCCAGTTTTTTCTGAAACTTGGCCTTGCATCCAGGTAATTATTTCGCAGTGGTAATAATTCCCAAAGAGTGGTAAAATAAGTATTACGTCAAACAAGGAAGTAAAAAATGAATCATACAAATACAGATACCATCCGCTTAAAAATGCGTATTCCCTCGCAGTTGCTCAGTGCGATAGAACAAGTGGAACATTATTTCCACCATCTTCCGGCAGTGGCCAGGGAACACAAAATCGCGGTTTTCGACCTGGATAACACGCTCCTGGTAGGCGATATCGGCGAAGCCGTATTTATCCAATTAAAAATAGACGAACAATCGGGCCCACTCACTATCACTGGGAAACCCATCCCACTGACCTGGGGGGCATACGAGTCGCTGCTCAACGAACACAAAAAACGGGACGCGTTCCAACAGATGGTTTCCGCTATGGTGGATATTCCCGCCGCAGTCGTCACAGAAACCACCCGCCGCGTCATGCATAATCGCCAATCCTTTTTGGAAGCCGAGGGTGGGAAAGTTCCCGTGCCGTATGCCAATCCCGTTATGCAGGCATTGGTCACTTTTCTCACGACGCTCAATTACACCATCTATATTATCTCTGCCAGTAGCCAGTGGTCAGTGCAATACATCGCCGCAGAATACTTCGATCTGCCACCCTCCCGTGTGATTGCCATGCGCAATCGCTTCAAAGCCACAGAAGCGGACACCACGACCGACCCGGACCCGATCTTAGCGGCAGAATTGGAAGAACCACTCACTGTGGCTGAAGGCAAAGCAGCGGCCTATAAAAAATACATCGGCGACAACGCGCCACTGATCACGGCAGGCGATAGCACTTCTGATTTGCAGATACTGAACCTGACCGATCCTAACGGCCTGATTATCTGGGTAGGGGAAACAGACCGACAAATGGAATGGCTCAAACACAATACAGCGGACAAGCAAAATATCTATTTTCTGAAACGGTGAACTGGTCTTGCCTTTTAGCGCGGATTCTGGTACTATTGAATTTTAGAATAAAAATCAAGGAGTAGAATATGAAACAAATCGTAGTTATTTTAATGAGCGGCTTAATGCTGTTCGTCCTGGGATGCAACAAAGCAACTTCCACGGAAAAAGTGGATCACGAAAAACCAGTCACACTGGAAACAGAAACCAAAAAAATCAGCTATTCGCTGGGTTACAATATCGGCATGAGCCTCAAAGAAATTATGCCAGATATGGATTTTGAAACGATAGTCAAAGGAATGTATGACGCGGGCAAAGGCAAAGACGGCCAGATGAGCATGGAAGAGATGCAAAAAGTATTCACCACCTGGCAACAGCAATTTAATGCCCGCAAAATGCAAGAACGCCAAGTGGCAGGCGAAAAGAACTTGGCTGAAGGAAAAAAGTTCTTGGAAGAGAACGCAAAAGTGTCCGGCATTAAAGTCACAGCCAGTGGCCTCCAGTACCAGGTACTCAAAGAAGGCACCGGCCTTATGCCCAAAAGTACAGACATCGTAAAAGTCAACTACAAAGGCTCATTATTAGACGGCACCGAATTTGATAATTCCTATAAACGCGGACAGCCTGCCACTTTTCAGTTGAACAATATCATCCCCGGCTGGATCGAAGGGTTACAATTGATGAAAGTAGGCGCCAAATACAAGTTCTTCGTTCCCTCGGAACTGGGTTATAAAGATAGAGGTTCCCGTGACATCGGTCCCAATGCAGTGCTGATTTTTGAAATAGAACTGTTAGGCATCGAAGCCCCGGCTCCGACACCACAACCCGGTATGGTTCCGCAACCCGCCCCACAAGCCCCGGCTCCCAAACCAACAAAATAATCACTGGTATTTAATAATAATAAAAAAAGGCGGCTGTTTTGTGCAGCCGCCTTTTTTTTTACCTCTTTCTTATTATCTTTCTTATATCTTTCTTAATCTTGTCTTTTCTCATGCCATTTGGAGCGATCTGGTTCTGCTGGTTTGTTCACCTTTTTCGGGGGATTCTTCGCCAGTTCATTCAGCAGATAGGCCACAGCTTTTTCGATACTGGGGTCATTGCCTTTGGCGATCTCTTCAGGAAGATCATAAACTTCATACCCCTCATCAGGGCAAACGCCCTCGCCTTCCACGATGTATTCGCCACTTGTGCTGACAATACCAGTAGACGGCACGGCAAAAGAGGGGCCGTCGACCAGTCCAGGACTCCAAGAATACCCGACCAAACCACCCCAGGTCCGAGTGCCAATCAATATGCCCCGTTTTTCTGAACGGAACCAAAACGGGAAATTATCGCCGCCTGAACTGGAGTAATAATTGATCAACATCACCATGGGACCACGTAAAGCAAACATAGGGTCATGTCGCAAATCCAAATCACGTTCCGACCAATAACTGGTAATCGGCTGGGTCAATTTTTCAATCATTTTTACGGGCGACCACCCGCCACCATTATACCGGTCATCCACAATAAACGCATCCTTGTCGTTAAACGCATAAACACCCTTGAACAGTTCCCCGTTCCCCTCCACGCCAGTATCCGGTACATAAATATAACCGATGCGACCTTGTGAAAGTGTATCCACTAACCTGCGCCTGCTTTCCACCCAATCAAAGTGAAAAAGGTCCTTCTCACTGCGAATGGTCTTAATCCAAAGAGTACGCGCACCCTCTGCTTTGGGTAAACTGTTCACAGTGATAGTAATCCGTTTGCCAGCCGTATTCTCCAGAAACTGGTAGGGATTATCACGGGTAGTGACATTAAACCCATTCAAACCGATAATATAATCACCTTCCTTGATATTCAATCCCAGTTCGGTCAGGGGAGAGCGGGTATTTTCATTCCAGTTTTCGCCCTTGTAAATCTTGGCGATTTGGTACCGTCCCGCTTTTTCGTCGGCAATCAAATCAGCGCCTAACAAGCCTGTATCCACGCGGGTAACCGTTTCAAAATCACCCCAATTAACATAGGTATGGCCGATATTCAATTCCCCCACCATCTCGCCGAAAATATAATCCAGATCAGCACGATGCCCCACATAAGGCAGTAAGCGGGCATATTTTTCTTTTATCTTGGGCCAGTCCACCCCATGCATGTTACGAACATAAAACCAATCCCGGTAAATACGCCACCCTTCATTGTAAATCTGCTGCCACTCTTTGACCGGGTCGATCTTCATGGTGACATCGTCGGTATTGAGGAACACATCCTTCGTTTCCTTCGTTTCCTTCATATCCTTTAGTTTCTGCTCCGGTTTGATCTCCAGCACCGCATTTTTGCCCCCCGCATTCACCAGCATCTTTTTCTTATCCGCAGACACCACGGTCAGTCTGGCATCCGCCACTACCAGTTCACTTTTTTTAGTCTTCAAATCGAACTGGTAGAGATCACGGCCCTTGTTATACAATATCTTGCCATCCAACGCCACCAAGGTCATGTATTGATCGGTAGGAATAGGAAAAACTGTGATGCGCTCGGCTATACCCTCAAAATCAATCAGCACCGGTGCCGGTGCCGTCTTTTTCGCGGTTTCATCTTTACTGGCACCCGCCTTTACGCCGTTCTTGGTATCCGGGGATGCCTCTTTGCGCGGAATGGTTTTATCCAGGTCGTTTTCCTCTTTGAACAAATCAGGCACATCCCGGGTCAGAGCCATCGCATAGATACGGGAGGTCTTGTGATACACAAAATCAAACTCCATGCTGGAAAAGTCATCGCCACGACTCATACTAAAATCACGGTCAGAAATAAAAAAAATGTACTTGCCACAGTCAGAAAACACGGGATTCATATCTTTGTACCGGCCACTACTCAATTGAGACGATGTTTTTTTGGCCAGCGAATACACCATGATACGACTCAACCTGTTTTCCCCATCCTTGGTATACACCAGCCATTGGGAGTCACCAGACCAGGAAAACTTGTTTAGATCATCCTTGTTGCCCTTATCTACGGGGAAAATCTGTTGGGATTGAATGTCGAGGACAAAGAGGTTGCGATTCTTATCGGCGAAAGCCAGCATCTTCCCATCCGGTGACCAGACCGGTGGGAATTTCCAGACCTTGGTATCATGGGTCAACTGGATAGTATCCCTTTTTTGTTCGGGGTCCAACAGGTACAATTCATAATCGCCGGTATTATCCGCGATATAGGCAATCCATTTGCCATCAGGAGAACAGACCGGCACCATTTCACGCGTTTCCTGGGTACGGGTCAGGTTCTGCGTCACCCCTTTTTCAGCAGGCACAGAAAACAGATCGCCACGAGCATCCAATATCACCCGCGACCCATTGGGCGAAAGATGGGCCCCAAATCGCGAGACAAAAGCAGCCACATTCTTAAAGTAAGGGAGGCGGTTGGGGTTATCAAAGTGGAGGTTCACTGTCAGCTTGGTCGAAACACCGCTGTCCAGGTCCAAGATATAAATATAACCGCCGTTCTCATAGGCCACACGACCATTTTCACCCGCAGGCCACAAGACATCGTATTCCTTGTAATCGGTCACCTGCTTGAACTCCCGGGTCTTCAAATCATACGACCAGAAATTCAGGGTCAAGCTCTGGTCTGAGACATAATAAATTTTATCCTTGTACCAGATAGGATGTTGGTCAGTACCAGAGAAGGTAGTGATTCGTTGAGATTTATTTTGTTCCAGATCATAGGTCCAGACATCCTGGGCGCGTCCGGCTTTGGTCCGTTTCCAGGTGCGGAATTCCCTTGAAATAGGAGTATATACGATATTTTTAGCATCGGGTGAAAAGGTACCAAAGCCGCCTTCAGGAATCGGTAGCGGTTTTTCCAGGCCGCCGTCTAAACTAACCAGAAAATACTTGCCCAGGCGTTCTTCATACGGAGTACGGTTCGCACGGATCAGTATCTGTTTGCTATCCGGTGTCCAATCAAGGGGGATGTGATCCACGCCGCCCCGGGGTGGCATATTATTGATTTCATTGTAATAGGTTAACTGCCTGGGAGTGCCGCCGCTGGCCGGCATCACAAAAATCTGCCGGGAACCAGAATACTCACCAGAAAAAGCAATCCACAACCCATCGGGAGACAAACGGGGAAACAACTCTGAGCCCTTGTGCGAGGTCAACCGCTGGGCATCGCCTCCAGTAGCAGGAACAGTCCAAATATCACCGGCATAAACAAAAACAACCCGGTCCTTGTTCACATCGGGAAATCTCAATAACCGGGCATCATCTATTGTAAAAGCAGGTATTGAGAATAATACGACAGCTATAAGCAAACCAATTGCTTTTTTCATTAAAACCTCCTGATTTTTTCTTATACTACTTTGGTATAAATAGCTGGATTTTGCGTCAGTACTTCATAAACCCTTAAACAATAAAAAAAGAACGACAGCGATAGGCTTCTATAAAGTGATGGTGGCGTAAGAGAGAGATAAAACCTTGTTTTTATTTCTGGTTTAACTGGTCGACTTTATCCTGTAATTGGTGCTTGGCGATTTCAAATTTGTATTTTTTGGCAAATGCTTGTTGCACTTTTCCCAATGTTTCATCCAATACCGCTTCACGTTTAGTGATATCCGCGTTGATTACATTCATACGATCCACATCAGCCTGGGTAACAGGTGGATTGACACGGCCCAAAATACCCACGATCTCTTGGAATTCCTGGTCACTGATCTGCTTGTAGAATTTCAATAATGTTAATAACGCATCCCGCAGCGACGTATCGCCATCAAATGCAGCGACACGGGAAACATCGGTGATAGCACGGTCAATTGTCTGCGCCAGTGCTTTTAGCGATGCCGACATCGCCGCTGGATCGGATTTTTCAAAGGTATCGGTAAGCGCCAACATCTTTTCCATTACTATAGTTTGACTTTGGATCAACTGGTTGTTGTAATCCAAAGCCTTAGCTGAATTATTGCACCCAGCCATAGTACAATTCATTAAACACAGTATGACGAACAGCACTCTAATTAAATCTCGTTTCATGTAACACCTCATCTTTTCTGGTTCTTTCTTATCTTATTCACCGGGTATATTTACGACGGTCCAAAAACCTTTCTTTTGCCAGTTACACAAGAGTTCACGCCATCTTTTTTTTCAGGCGATTGATTTCATCTGCCGGGAGCCCCGTCAGTTTTTCAATGATATTTATAGGTAGACCGATATTAAAGGCGTTTTTTATAAACTCCCAGGTCGTCTCCTTCCTGCCTTCGGTTTTTCCTTCGGTTTTTCCTTCGGCTTTCCATGCGTCTGCCATGGTAATCATCACGTCACCTCCTCTTTCTATCAATTGTGGGATCGCTTGCTCCATTTTTTCAACCCAATCCGTCGGTAATTGACTGGACAGGTAATGGACCCATACTTCAAGGTATTCAATCCCTCTATCTTTTTTTAT
>CAZCVI010000020.1:0-94223 GCA_964502145.1 uncultured Clostridia bacterium | reverse complement strand
TTTTTCAACAAAAATATGTGGAAAATAATTTACACAAAATACTTGACACAACCTCGTCCGATGGCAATGACAAAAACCGCTACTTTTTTATCACCAGATTGGTGATATTGTGGTTCGCAGGTTTCTCCCAGTTGTGATTTTGCATCGAAAACGATCAGGTATCCTTCTTGGCAAAACTCTGAGGCCAGATAATTATCCGCCACCTGTTTTATGCCGCGACTGATCATGCGGGTTAGATTCGAATGGTTGACTTTTGTTTCGATGATATATTTTCGTCCCAGATAGGTTAATAGGATATCCATGATGCCAAACCCGGACTTCACTTCATACCGCAGTTCCCCTTCCCTGCCCCGGACAAACTGGTAAAGCCATGCTGTTAAGAGGAATTGACCCGTCTTTTCATAGGCTTTTTTGCCAGTATAAAAAGCTTGCACGCCAATTTGCGCGATATATTGCTCAAAATCAAGCAGGATATTTTCCATATCCAGCCGATTGTCCGGCAATTGGTATTTTTGCACGGGGATGCTTTCGTATGCTTTTACTTCCTTGAAAAACGTTTTGATATAGCGTGCCTTATAGATTGAATTAGAAACGACCGCGTGGCCGTTTTTATTTTTGATCAGGCCGAATTGTTCCAAATAGGATTGATCTTCATCGTCCGGGTTATATTCCACGTGATCGAACACAATTTCTACAAAGGTTTCCTTATGCAGTTTGGCTTTTTCATAGAGGTTGTCGAAGTGATCGTTTTTTTCATCCAGCAGAACTTGAATGGCGTTCTTCACATCCTCTTCATTGATCGGTTCGCTCGTTTCTGGCTTAATATTCACCGTTAAAATAGAACCCAGCCGGTTTACCAGCCAGGGTTGGCCGGCAGTTTCTTCATAAATTTTTTGCACCGCTTGTTCGTTGAACGGTTGGTTTGTTTCAGCCGTGTATTGGGCATAGAGGTCGGTCACATTCTTTAAAGAGAAAGGTGGCAGATCCACGTGGTCCGCGATATTAAAGGGTGACACCCCGCCTACTACCAGTTTGGTAATATTACGAATACCGATCAAACCAATGGAATAGAGGGCTTTTTGTTTTACCTTTTTATATTTCAGATATAGTTCCCGTAAAGTGGCCAAGAAATCTCCCAGTTCGCTGGCGGGAATGCCGTCAAATTCATCGATTAGAATCACAATCTTTTTAAATTTCAGGATTTGGTTCAGTTCCTCGAACAATATTTTGAAGGAGATATTGTTGACCAGATGGTGTTGGGAAAAAAACTCTTGAACTGCCGCAGTTTTCTCGCAGTTCACTGCATTGAGTCTGTTCATTAATTGTTCATAGAGGTATTTTTCCAGTTGTGCATAGAATTGGGTTTGGTTCAGCTTTTTAAACTCTTGGAAACCCAGGATCACAGCAATATAAGTGGGATCGGAATGCAATTGGTGGCATAATTCTTCCAGAAAGGTAGTTTTGCCGCTTTGCCTGGGTGCAAAAAGGGAAAAATAACGGCCTTGGTTCACCATGGTTTGGATATCTTGTTTATCTGAGTTGACCACGTTTTCCAATTGGACATAGTAGGACATTTCGGGATTGACCGTGCCCGATTTCTCAAATCTGCGTACTGGAGTTCGGTATATTTTGTTGTTTAGTGCCGTTGTATTCGTATCCATCTTTTTATTTTATTGTACTCCTTGGTCTTTGTCAAGGGAAAAAAGGTAATCTGCAAGAAAAAATTGGTTCATGTTGGAAACAATAAGAATCAACTCGTTTCTGAACCGTGATGCGTGGGATTATAGGATGACCAGGATAATAAATTGCATGCATCCTGCCATTATTATTTCTTCACTGCCTATTAAAAACGGCAGGATGTAACATCCACCATTCTCAGTCCTCTTCCGTCTCCCATTCTTTTTCCTAATCGCCTAGTTTCCAACTACCTAACTTCCATTTTTTCCTCACATCCATCAATTAGTACAATCCCGGTCATCCTTTAATCCCACGCATCACGGTTCAGAAACTTTCTTTTCCATTTTTTCTTTTCCAGTTCATAGGTATAAATACTCATTTTCAATTTTTTCCACAAGAGGGGTTGACTTCCTCTATCAAGATGTGGTATTAGTATGATTTCGGTACAATAGTGATTTACAATTGGAATAAAACTGAGTTGGCATGGCTGAAGGAGGTAAAATTCGAGTGCCCCCGCAATGGCGGTAGCTTATTCAGAAATGTAAATGCTTGGTGCTGAAGACCAAAAGAAGAGGAGGTTTCTTAATTAACTTGAATGGGATGAGGAAACTCCAAATGAACCCGATTACCGGTGCATAGTTACCTTTACTGATTCCTTTTCAAGGAAATTTTTATGTTTATACTGTTCGAATTTCTTCATGAATCAATATTTAAACCATTTCCCTAACAAACATTATAAGGAGAAGTCGAAATGAACTCAGAAAATTCATTTTTTTCTACTCTAACGGTTAAAATTATCAACTCTCTGGGATTCCACGCAAGAACATCAGCCGAACTATCACATTACGCAAATAAGTTTAAACAAAATGATATCATGCTTATTAATACTTCATGGATAGATAGCGAAATTGTTAACGCCAAGAGCCTTTTCGGGATTTTGACAATGGCGGTAAATTTTGGAGAAAATATTAAAATTGAAGTAAAAGGAAGAGATGCTCAAAATGTTGCAATTGGAGTTAAAGAATTTATAGAGAAAAATTTCTTTGAAATAGATTGCCCAACGCAATTAGTGCAATGGTTAAAAAAATATAAAGAAAAGGATCCATTAAGACTTGCACATATACTAAACCAAGGAAACCCAGAAAAGAATGAACCTAATGACTTGTATTTTTGGTCCAAGTCTTTGGAATTACCTGATGCACATTTGATCATTTCAAACATTTTAATGTCTTCAATCAGCGAACAATTTATTATACCGAATGACATTCTTTATACGCACACAAAAGACATTGAATTATATCGTTTTTTAAATTCTAAATCAAGCGATACTATTTATATTGAAGGAAATGAATACACTCTTCTAAAATTCGGATTAAAAGATTTAAACATCTTTAGAGATGCAATTATTGAAATAGTGAAAGGATACAGAAATGAATAACATACTACAAACAATAATTACAAGTGTAGGTACATTTTCAATTCTTATATATTTATTAAAAAATTTTATTGAAAGATGGTTTGATAGTATCTTTAATAAAAAAATAGAGTTATTAAAGCACGAAAACCAAAAAAATCTTTTAGAAATTCAAGCCTCCCTAAATTCCACGGCTTATTACAAACAACAAGTATTTAACGAGGAATTTAAGGTTTTTAGAAAATTTTCCAACCAAGTATATCGCTGCAAAAATAAGGCAAGATCATTATTTGAAGCATTAACAAAATATGATATTCGACAAAACAAAATATCCGCCTCTATTGAGAGCGATATTGATGAGGTGTCTTCTATGATCGCAGCTTTTAGAGAGTTATTGTTCAAAAATAGACTCCTTTTGGATGATGAATTTTTCAATGAATTGCATGAATTCATAAAAAATATAGAAGATTTAAGACTTTCACTTCAACTTTACTCTAATGGGAAAGATTCATTTGAGAACTGCCTTAATAGAATTGCATCAATTTATACTATGATTGAAAAATCATATCCATCAATTATTTTAAACTTGAGAAATGGATTAGGATTAAAAAATCTAATAAATTAAGAAAGTGATTGTGTATGGGAAGATTGAAATGGTGGTTGCTCACAAGAATCAATGCAAGTAGGGGGTGAATCGCATATGCTTAGAGAAATTATACTAAAGGAAGAAGCTTAATCATTCAGATTTCCAATGGCAAGGGCAATACTGAGGGCGGTGTTGTCCATTTCCATTAGAGGCAAAACACCATTTGTCAAGTATTTCCAATTCCATTCAACAGATTAATTTCAACCATTGTAATGCCTGTCAAGCTGGAAGCTTGGGCTACATTTACTCGCTGTGCTCATTTATCCTCTTACCCACATATTGAGCCAAATCTTTGATGGGGACTTTTCCGTCCATCAGGCTCATTCCCATTTTAAAATCATCCCCGCCCAGTTGACAATTACCCCAACATCGGCTATAACTATTCCCATGAAACCCAACACCATGAACCCAAGAGTAAAAAACGTCACCGCCAATGCCGATTACACCTTGACCATCACTTTCACCAACAATGAAGTCCGTCTTTTTGACATGAAACCCTATCTCAATACCGGCATCTTCAAAGAATTAAACGATCCCCACACCTTTAATACAGTCCGCCCCTTCTTGGGCAGCATCCAATGGAAAAACGGCCAAGACTTATGCCCCGATACTCTTTTTGAAGACAGTAGCAGCGCTTAAAAGAAAAAAAAACCTTCCCCACGAATTTCCCGAATTTCCACGAATTAAAAGAATTGACCTTTTCTTCGTGTTCATTCGTGATAATCCGTGTAAATTCGTGGGCCAATCTTTTCTCTTTTACTCACTAACAGTCTCTTCCTTTTTCTTTTCCAGTTAACAGGTAGAGATAATTATTTTTGATTTTTTTGCTCAAAATGGCTTGACTTCCTCTATCCAGGTGTGGTAATAGTATAATTTCGGCGCAACAGTCGGTAATAATTGGAATAAAACTGAGTTGATATGGCTGAAGGAGGTAAATTAGAGAATGACATCCTTGATGGTGGTAGCTGATAGTTGCTTTAAAAAGAAGAGGGAATCCTGAATCATGAGATGAATAAAGAAAAAAGAGTTCAGACATAATTGTCTTAAAAAACCAAGAGGAGAAGAGAATATGATGGAAAAAAATAGACTGACAATTTTTGCCAAAACAAAATTCTGGTTGGTTGTGCTACTGTTTCCCCTTTTTTGCGTTGGGCAAGAGTATCTCGATTTGCCGAATCCCACGCATTTTGAGGCTGGGGTGCCACGATCTAAACTAGTGCTAGTGAAGGAGATACCTCTTGATTTTAATGAGAATGAATTCATGGCGAACCCAATAGGGATAACAGCAAATTCCAAGGGCATGATTTATATTTTCGATTCTAAATTAGTGCGAGTTTTTTTGTTCAACAACAGATATGAGTATGTAACACAATTCCTTGAAAAAGGTATGGCCCCTAGTGAAATTTTGACTCTAAATGGTTTTAGTGTAAGGATTTATGCAGGCTGGAATGAAAAATTTTATTCGAATGATTGTTATAGTAATAAATTTATCGAGTTTTCTGAATCCGGGAAATACCTCTTAGACAAGAGGGTTAATCGAAATTCCAAAACTCTCACGCCATTTTTTTTTGTAGTCGATAAACATGGTTATTTTTATGCCTCTTCAACAAACGGTGGCATTGTTGACCTTATGGATACCCAGTGGAAGTTGGTTCATACCTACCTTAAAAGAGACTTGAACGATCATTATATTATTTATAGACCCGATGTGGAAAAATATTACAGAACGATAGTAAAAAGAGATGGAACCAAAATGGGTGAGGGAAAGTCTTGGTTGAATCCAACTCCAAAGAATTTGACCTTTGATCTTCTCAACAATAATTATTTATTTATATTTCTTCATAACTCATCTACTGTATATCTTTTTAATGGCAAGAATCTAGTGCGAAAGTTCGATGTTCTGATAGACAATATTTTACCCACGTTTAAAGAGGACATAACCCGGAGTTTTAACGCTACCAAGAAGAGAGACCCCAAAATAATAAATTACACGTACTTCCCCCTATTCGATTCTTGCATCGTGGATTATGATGAACCCTATTTTTATCTGCAATATCAGCGATGGGGAAAAGAATCTATGATATACCAGTTTTCTATAACGGGAAAACTTGTTCGGATAATTTCATTGCCGCCTATTCCTCTTGTGAGACTCAAGGCAAAAAGAAATGGTCTATTTTACGCTATTGCAGAAAATACTGAGGGAACATTTCCAGTTATATATAAAAAGGTGGATTAAATGAGACCACTGTTGATATCGTTACCAATACCATTGTTTCTGCATGCAGGTGAAATTTGTATATAGAGTACTTTAAATTACCAGTTTTTGCTATTATGGAGGAAACATGAAATCAAAAACTTTTTTTACCATTGCTGCTGTTATATTTTTTTTGATGGCAGTGTATTTGACAATTGAAACGAATGGATTAGCAAACAAAACCTGCCGGGTTAATTTTGACAATGATTGTCTTAATCTGGCCAAGGAACGTTGTACGGGAGAAATTATGGGTTATTCTTTGGTTTTTTCAGTATGTGATACTTGGAGATGCCAATCACTATGGAAGGTTGAATGTGATGATGAATACGGTATCACGACCATCTACGTATCATGCGAAGCCAATAGCTTAGAATGCTCTCAATGGTAGTTTGCTAATTTTTATTGAAACGCCGGGAGATGGAATCCATCTCCCGGTGGATTCCTTCAAATCTATGACACAGCTATAAAGAATTTTGGCCCACGAATTTCCCGAATTTCCACGAATTAATAGAATTGACCTTTTCTTCGTGTTCATTCGTGATAATCCGTGTAAATTCGTGGGCCATTCTTTTCTCTTTTACTCCCTAATGGTCTCTGCCTTCGATCTGTTCCAGGCAATATGTAGAAATAATTATTTTTCCTCAAAATGGCTTGACTTCCTCTATCCAGGTGTGGTAATAGTATTATTTCGGTACGAGAGTGGTTAATAATTGGAAAAAAATTGAGTTGGTATGGCTGAAGGAGGTAAAGTAAAGAATGATATCCTTGATGGTGGTCGCTTATAGTTGTGTTGAAAAGAAGTGGGAATCCTGAATCGTGAGGTGAATAAAAAATGAAAAGTTCAGACATAATTGTCTTAAAAAACCAAGTGGAGAAGAGAATATGATAGAAAAAAACAGAGTGACGATTTTTGCCAAAACAAAATTCTGGATGGTTGTGCTGCTGTTTCCCGTTTTGGGGTTTGGGCAAGAGTTTTTTCCTTTACCCAAACCCACCCATTATGCAGCGGGACTACCACAATCCAAGTTGGTCGTTGTCAAGGAAATACCCCTCGATTTTAATGATGATGTATTTATGGCCGAACCGACCGAAATAGCTGTAAATAAGAATGGCCAAATTTATATTTTTGACAAAAAATTATTGAAAGTCTTCATGGTGAACAGTAAGGGGGAGTATGTGGGGCAGTTCCTAGAAAAAGGGATCGGACCGGGGGAGACGTTCCCCCAAGGTGAATTCGGTTGGAAGATTTATGCAGGCTGGAATGACAAATTTTATATCAGCGACAGAAAAAATGCTAAAATTATTGAATTTACCGATTCCGGTCGCTACCTGCGGGATATTAAAACCAATCGAACCCAGAGGTTTTCCGGGACGTTCTACCCCATAGTCGACAAAAATGGCTTCTTTTATATATATTCGAAAAATGGAGGCATCATTGACCAAATGGATAACCAAATGAAGCTGGTTCATACTTACTTGCAGAAGGAATTGAACAACCATCACATCTATTGTAAACCTGATTTTTTAAAATTTTATAGTGGTATAAAATCAAAAAAGGAACTGGAATCAAGTAAACTCAAAGAATTTTTTAAGAGCCAATTTTGGCTGGATGCGTCAACAATAAATACCACCTGTGATATTACGGCAAATGGTTTGTTGTTTATATATCTACACCGACCCTCGACCGTTTACCTCTTCAATGGAAAAAATTTGCTGCGAAAGTTTGATGTTTTGATAGACAGCGTCTTAGCCAACTATAAAAAGACAATAGATATAATTATTAATGTCGGCAAGAAAAAAAAATCGGACTTTTTCTTTCATACTGATGTACCATTGTTTCTCTCGTGCGTCGTGGATTATGATGCCCCATATTTTTATCTCCAGGCTATCGGACAAAAACAGTTTATCTTATTCCAAATCGATTTCACTGGGAAGCTTATTAGAATACTTACCTTTCCAAAAGAGTTACGAGTGACTCTCATGGCCAAAAGAAATGGCCTATTTTACGGAATTGTAAGAAATACTGACGAGGATGAGTGTTATCCCATTATATTTAAAAGTGAGGGAAAATGAAACCTTGTTATGGTTAGCGGTTGAGCGAAAGGAGAAACAAATATGATAAATAAAAAGAGTAGAAATTTTCAATCCATGACCATGATTGGGTTGATGGTGTTACTGCTTTCCATTTGGGGATGGGGACAGGAATTACTGGAAATACCAAAGCCCACCCATTTTGAGGCAAAGGTACCCCGTTCCAAGCTGGTGGTGGTCAAAGAGATCTTACCGGATTATAACAAAGGTTTATTCATGGCCAACCCTTGGTCGATTGCTGTATCCAAGAGCAAATGGCTGTATGTCTATGACATGAAACTGGTTAAGATTTTCATTTTTAACGACAAATTTGAATACGTTGGGCAATTTTTGGACCATGGCGCTCTTCGAGGGCAAGTTAATCCTGAAGGTGGAACGAACAAGGAGATTTCAGCCGGAGTAGATGGTCGAATTTATCTCCACGATGGAATCGACGATAAGCTGCTCCAGTACACTGACAAGGGTCAATTTCTGAAGGAGACAATATTGAACCGGAGCGGCAAAAACCGTTTGGCCTTTCGCCCCATGGTCGATAAAAATGGCTGCATGTTTGCCTATTCTGTTAATGGTGCCATCATTGATCAGTTGAATGATAAAATGGATATTATGCATTCTTTTTTATCCCGGAATTTGAATGATTGTTTCACCATTTTCCGACCGGCGTTCGAGGAATTTTATGCCCAGAGTCGCTTAAAGGACTATTATCAAGAGAAAGGCTGGTTAAATGCGGATCGGAGTAATACCACCTATTCGTTAACCGCCGATGGCTTGTTATTTGTGTTCTTGCATCGTCCTTCTTCAGTCTACCTATTCCAGGGACACAAAATGATCCGGAATTTTGACGTTTTAATTGACAGTGTGTTGCCCAAATACAAAGAGAGATTGGAAAAAGCCCTTCAACAGCAAAAAAAAATGAGTCCCAACGAGGTGGCTCTCTTCGAGATTCCCATGTTTAATTCTTGTTTTGTTGATGAGACTGAATCATTTTTCTATCTTCAATTTATGTCCGGTAAAAACAAAAGTGTCATATACCAGATAAATTTCCGTGGCAAGCTGATGCGCGTGTTTGAATACGAACAAGGTCGTGTGCAATTCAAAGCCCGAAGAAACGGCTTGTTCTACGGCTTAGCATCTGGAGATTATCATCCAATAATAGTACAGGAGAAGAAATGAAAAAAACAACTTTTTTTACCATTGCCGCCATTATTTTTCTATTAATGGCCAGTACCTTTACCGTTCAAGTGAAAGGACTTGCATTGAAAAAATGCACCCCAACAAACAATTGTGATGTTTTGGCCGAGATGAGTTGCCACCCAGGTGGAGATTTTATCCATTCTTTCCTAATTTACGCCGCATGTGAAGCTCAACTGTGTGTGGGTACTTATAGTGTAACCTGTGAGGATAGTGAAGACGGCTTCCTTTTTACTCTGTACTTGATATGCGAAGGTAGTAGTAATGAATGCAATGGTTGGTAGACCCGTTTAACAGGAACACCGGGGGGTGGAATCCATCTCCCGGTGGATTCCTTTCAAATCTATGACACAGCTTTAAAGGATTTTGGCCCACGAATTTCCCGAATTTCCACGAATTAAAAGAATTGACCTTCTCTTCGTGTTCATTCGTGATAATCCGTGTAAATTCGTGGGCCAATATCTCTTTTTTACTCGCTTCGTTCCCCTATCTGCTTCTCCACATATTGCGCCAGCTCTTTAATCGTTTCGTAATTGAATATTTCTATCAATGCAATCTTCAGATTATTTTCACTGTTCAAGCGATTCACTACTTGCGTCGCTAGAATCGAATCCCCGCCGAGTTCATAGAAGTTATCCGTCACTTTGAACTCATCAAAACCTAGCACTTCCCCCCAGACCCGGGCGACCAAAAGTTCCGCCTGGCTGTATTGCCCATCTTCGTGGCCCGTAAGTTTTACAGCGCGGGCTTTTTTTCGTTGATTCTCTAGGCTTTGGGTTTTGGCAGGCAAATCGGGCGTGTCGATGATGCTGCGAATCGGTGCGTCCAATTGGAACTGGGCATTCTTTAACAAATTGACTAATTTGGAGTGAATATTTAATTCACCTACTAATACCCGCGTCACTTTTTTTTGGATTAAGATATCTAAAGCAGCGACGGCTTGGGCCGTGGGAATGGCTTTGAAAATAATATCAAAATTTACATTAAAATGAACCGCCATACCCGTCTCTTTCCACGTGACCCAATTGACCGCTATTGTTTTTTGGCCACGACGATTGCGATACTGGGAAAAAGCATCCAAATAGGCATTGGCTGCGGTATAATCGGTTTGCCCGACGTTCATTAGAAAGGTGGCGACAGAGGAAAACAAGATGAGAAAGTCGAGCTTATCGACACGACTGAGATGATCCAATATCCACGTGCCCGCTACTTTCGGGTTCAGAACATTGGCGAACTTTTGCTCACTCTTGCGTACTAACAAACCCTCCCCTTCTACGCCCGCGCCATGAATAATGCCATTGATACGACCAAACCGCGCCCGCAAATCAGTGAATACCGCTTTCATCTCCTTTAAAACAGCACAATCCGCAGTTTTTAATATAACCCTGGCACCCAACGCTTCCATTTCCCGAATGGCCGTAATTTTTTTGCAGGTTGATTTATCCTCTTCCTCTTCCAGAATCTCATCCCATTGCGCAGATGCGGGCATGGGCGAACGATTGATCAGGGCAATCGTAATCCCCGGCGCTTTGGTCGCCAGATATTGGCCCATCTCCAAACCAATCCCACCCGTGCCACCCGTGATCATGTACACACCGGTACAAACAAACTCCACCGGACTGGCTGCGGCTTTTTCTATTTCCAGCGGCACAAAACGCTCCACATAACGATGACCCTCCCGATACGCAGCGAGACGATACTGCTTGGGCGCTTGGATTTCGGCCACCAATTGGTCCAGAGTCATGGTGTCGTCCATATCAATACAACGGGTCGTGATGTTCTCGCATTCCTGATCAATGGCATAGGTTAACCCCATTAACGGGGCGTTCTCAGGCTTGATACACGTCTCCCGCGTGGTGATGGCATGGACATAATTTGTAATTACGATATATTCCATCTTGTCCGTGGAATAATGTTTGAGCAACATCTTGGTTAAATGAAACAGAGGATAGGTACCCTGTTTCTGACAACGGAACAACGCGGTCAAACTGGTCACCGCAGGTTGCGATCCAGCCAGAAAAATCACCCGCGCCACGGGCAAACCAGCAAGCGCTAATAATACTTTCTCATAATGAGCCTCGGAACCATCGACCTGGAAACAATACGGGGCCAATGGCGCGAATTTTATACCGGGAAGAATTTCCACTACCTGGGAACCGGTTTTTACTAACTCTTGGGCCAATAACTGACCTAAACCGTCCTTGTCTCGTACCAATAATACCAGCCCAGTGCTGGGGCGCGGTTCCTCTGGCTCCGGGAGCCGTTCCTCTACCCAGACCATGTCAAAAAACAGCTTGCCTTCCAAGGGTTTCTGCGTGTGCTCTGCAAAAGTTGGAATATCCAACCAACAGCGATTGGCTTCAAAGGGATATAAAGGCAATGATAAACGATGAACGTCGCTACCACGATAAAAGTGCTGCCAATCCGGTTCCACGCCACTCACATAGTGCCGTGCGACCACTTCGGGGTCTTCATCGGGAGCAAATAAAGTGACCGTGGAAGTTTTCCCGACCTCACCGTAATAAATACCGGTGGCTTCACCCACACCATCACTGGCTAACTGCTGGAACCTCTGCTGCAACTGGGCGACACTCTCAACGATCAACGCGAGACGAAAAGTAAAATGCCCGCGCCCGATCCCGGCGGTAAAACAGAGGCTGGCCAATTGATCTTCGGATACAGTGGCAAGAAACTCCTGGTAAGAGTGAACGAAAGAATGTAGCGCCTCTTTGGATTTGGCAGACAACGGGAAACAATACTTCCGGCCCTCGGAACACGTTTTACTATTTTGCGTGTGCTGTGGGAACTCTTCAAGAACGATATGGCAATTGGTGCCACTGAAACCAAAGGCAGTGACTCCACACCGACGGGGATAACTCTGGGGATTCCACGGGGTTAATTGATCCTGAATATAAAGGGCTGACTGTTCAAAAGAGATATGCCGATTGGGCCGATTAAAAAACAACAGGGGGGGCAATACTTTTTTCTCCAGAGACAAGACGGCTTTAATAAAACCAAAAATCCCCGACGCTTCAAACAAATGTCCAATATTAGGTTTCACGGAACCCACGGCACAAAACTGTTTCTTATTGGTAAACTGCTTAAACGCGGCAGTTAACGCCTCCACTTCAATCGGATCCCCCACCCGTGTGCCTGTGCCATGGGTTTCAATATAAGAGAGTGTCTCGGGATTGATCCCAGCATTTTTCCAAGCCTTAATAAGCACCCGCGTCTGCGCATCGGCACTGGGAGCAGTAATTCCCAGCGACTGCCCATCCTGATTCATGGCACTGCCCTTGATCACGGCGTAAATATGATCACTATCCCGTAACGCGTTGTCCAACGGTTTTAACAACACGGCAGCCGCTCCCTCACCGGAACCAACGCCATCGGAATCATCATCAAAGGTGCGGGTCTTGCCATCGGAAGACTCAAAACCAACTTTAGCGGTATGAATCAAAGGCACGAGCTGAATACGCACGCCGCCTGCAATAGCCTGCTCACAATCACCACTCCGAATAGCTTGACACGCGAGATGAATGGCAACGAGCGAGGAAGAACACGCGGTATCCACGAGAATTCCCGGCCCTTTTAAATCCATAAAATAGGAAATGCGGGTAGGAACAATCGAAGAGAGGTTCCCCGCTATGGCCTGGGCAATCGATTCGGGTTCCATCTGACTGATCATTTGGAAATAATTTAACTTGACATCATCGGAATAGCCAACATACACGCCAGTATCGGAATCCATGACTCCCCTACCCGCATAACCGGCATCTTCCAGCACATGGTAGGCTTCTTCGAGAAACACGCGCTGGCAGGGGTCAAGTAAACTGGCTTCTTTGGGCGATAAGCGGAAAAAACGATAATCAAACCGGTCAATGTGCTCTAAATACCCACCGGTTAAATATCTTTTTTTGCTAGTACGACTGGCTTCATCCAGTTTAATCTTAAACAGGTGGGGCAAATAGTCATCAATATCGTTTTGCCGGTCATCGGGAATCTCCCGGGTACAATCGCGGCCCGCCACCAGATTCTGCCAGAATTGCCCCACATTCTCGGCTAAAGAGGTGCGCAAGCTGACCCCAATCACCGCGATATCTATATTAGTAGAAGCGGCATCCTGCCGCTTTATTTCTATGGACGGAATGGACGACATGGACAGTGTGGACGACATGGACGGAGTGAAAGAGATTTCTTGGAAAATGTGCTGGAGTCGTTGCGATTGTTCTGCAACGGGAACACCTTTGGTGGCGAATATTTGTTTTAACAGCGTGACCGCTTCTTCCAAGTGGTGCGGTTCCGGGTCGCGCTTTTCTGCTTGCAAGCGGTAGAACATATCGTGGATGCGGCGGTAGGGTTCAATCACGCCCACTTGATAAGCAGATTCGTCAAAATTTCGATTGACTGTGGACACCGCCATAGCCAAACAACGTTCCAACAGATTGGGGCGTTTATCCACGAAGTCCACCGGGTTTAACTCCTGTAGTGCCAGTAAATCGGACTGGGTATTGGCAGAATAAACCGTAATATCACGGCTGCTTTTTTTGAACAGATTCTTCAGCACTTTTTTGGGACCCAATTCAATGGCCGTCGTCACTGCCTGGGCTTTAATATACTCCATGATATCGGCCCACAGGATGGGTGCGGTTAATTGCCGTTGCAATAACAGTGGAATACTGGCTTTATCGGGGTAGGGTTGGGCCGTGACATTCGAAATAATGGGCCAATCAGGCATTTTAAAATGATACCGACTCAATTCACGGGCAAATTCCTGGGCGGAAGGTTCCATCAAGGGACTGTGAAAAGCAGCACTGACATGTAATGGCACCACGCGCGCACCCAGGGCAGTCAGGCGTTCGTGGGCCTTGGCCAAGGCTTCTGTGTGACCGGAAATCACGACCTGGGTGGCGGCATTAATATTAGCCACGACCACGCGGTGGTTTTCACTGTCGATTTTGCGGCACTCTTCTAACACGGCGTTTTTATGCAGCCCGGAAATGGCACTCATGCTACCATTGCCCATTTGGGAAGCTTGGGCCATTAAACGCCCGCGCTGTTTGACCAGCAACAACCCCTCGCGGAAGGTTAACGCATTCCCACAGACCAGAGCGGAATATTCGCCGAGACTGTGTCCGGCACCCAGACAGGGCACAATGCCCAATTCTTGCTGGAACACGCGGTACTTGGCGACACTGACGGTCAGAATGGCGGGCTGGGCATTTTCAGTGCGGGTTAATTCCTCTAACTCCGCGGCAAAACAGAGGCGTTTGATATCTTGCTGCAAAATATCGGACGCCTCTTCAAAAGCTCGGCTTGCCACGGGAAAATAGGTACACAAATCCTGCCCCATACCCACATGTTGCGACCCCTGCCCGGGAAACAACAACGCTAATTTCTTCATACCCTCTTTTCGTGTCTGTCGATGAATGGTGGTATTTTTAGACAGAGATTCTGCCACGCGGGGAAGCTGTTGTTGGGCGCGAATCCAAGCGGACATGGCAGCGATATTGGCAAAGCGATAATAATCGGTCAGTTTCACCAGACCGGGGAAAAGTTGTTCCACCTCATCATGCAAGGGAGGAAGTTTTAAAGAATTCAAACCGAAATGACTTAAATTATCTTCCACGCCGATCCCGGTTACCCCTAATTGGCGGTGCAGAATATCCAGGAGTTGCGCTTCAACACTACCAGCCTGCGGCACAGTTACAACAGGCGCAACCTGTTGCACGGGTGTAAATTCGCCCTCATGGTAGCGACGTGCCAATTCATAACGTTTGCGTTTACCACTGGTAGTTTTAGGAATCCGCGCCACGGGAATCACCGGGCCAATCGTCACACCGGTCTTTTGCAACATCACCCGTCGCAACTCTTGAGCCAATGGCAAGAACGTTTCACTATCGCGGCGCCAGACTACAAAAACCCCGATAATTTCCCCGCCATTGGTTTCTCTGTCTAATGGGCAACACACAATTTTACGGGTGTCAATACCCAATGTTTCCCCGGCGATTCGTTCGAGGTCAGGTAAATAAATATTCAAACCATTAACCACCACCATCTCTTTAACGCGTCCAGCTACGACCAATTGTCCAGCCCACCAGAAGCCCAGATCGCCGGTTCTTAACCACCCATCAGCAGTAAAAGCGCGGGTGGTTTCTTCTTCATTGCGATAATACCCTCCCGTCACATTTTCGCCCCGGATCACAATATGTCCCAGCCGGTTTTCCGTTAACTCCAGATTTAAATCATCAATAATGCGCACCTGGCACCCAGCCACCGGGCCACCCAGCGCGACCAATGGCGTGGCATCTTCCCCTGCTTCCGCGCCCACGTAAATCACTTCCTCGCCCACGGCTAAACTCTGCCTGCTAACCGTAATCACTTGCACGGGTTCACCGGGTGCAGGAAAAGTCACGGCCAGTGTGGCTTCAGCCAAGCCATACACGGGAAAAAGCACGTGGGGTTGCAAGCCATACTTGAGCAATGCCGTGCTAAACTTCCGGCACGTCTCTGCAAACACGGGTTCAGCGCCATTAAAAATAATGCGCACCTGTGCCAATTGCCAGTCATAATTGGAATGCTCTTTTAACGCCCCTAAAAACAGTTTCATGCCAAAATCAGGGCTCCCCAACACGGTAGCTTGATGTTGCGAAACTTTTTCCATCCACAGCAGTGGATGGCGCACGAATAATTCAACCGGCAACAGCACCTGCGGCACGCCAGCAGCCAACGGGACGAGATGAAAACCAATCAAGCCCATATCATGGGTCAAGGGCATCCAAGATAACGACACATCCTCATATCGCGCTCGAATACCGCTAAGTATAGCGCGAATATTAGCCAAAACATTTGTTGCACTGAGCACCACACCTTTAGGAGTTCCAGTTGAACCGGAAGAGTATTGGATAAAAGCAATGTTTTTGCCTCCGGCGGCCAGGGGACTCTTTTGAAAAACTGTCCCCTGGACCCCTGCAAAACTTTTTATAATGGGGGCGATGGGGATGATTTTATGGTGGGGTGGTAACGTGTTTATGATTTCAGGGCAATCGGTCAGGACAATGGGATTCTCCAATGTGGCTAGAATATTCTGCAACACCAGCATATGCTCATCCATATCCATTACCCTGACTGAAAAAGGAATCGGCACACAGCCCCCTACTACAGCGGCCCAGAAGGTAATAATAAATTGTTCCTGATCCTCCACTTGCAACACCAATTCGGCGCCTGCAACAATGCCCAAACGTTGCCATTCTTCCCAACGTAATAGAGCCTGTTCAAGCAGTTCACCATAAGAGAGAAAAGTCTCTTCACTCTTACTCTTTACAAAAGTAATGCCCCGCTTAAACTCCCCCTGCACAGCAAACAGCAAATCAGCCAACATATCAGCATGAATAGTCATATCTTCTCATTTTCTTTTTTTATTTTTTTTTAATCCACACGCCAGTCGAATTTGCGGGCTACCCAATATAATGAAACAACAGTGAATAGTATTATTACGCTCATATCCAACCAAAAGTTCCCATCTAAATTTCCGGCCAATACCGCACGAAAGGCTCCGGCAATATAAGTCGTAGGTAATACCACCGAAATATACCGAAGCACCACGGGTAGATTCTCCAACGGAATCATCACGGGCGCAGCAAAAATCAAAATGGGAAACACAACCCTGGTGGCAATATTAGCCCAATTACTATTGGTACTGCTAATCCCAATCACCGCGCCTATCCCAGATAAAGCAAAACCACTGAGCACAAACACCACGATTAACATGGGATGCAAAACAATCGGTAAACGGAAAATCCATTTCCCCAACAACAATACCATGGCCATGGCTGGCAAAGAAAACAAAGTACAGCGGGTTACCAGGGCGATTATCAAACTGAACTTGGAAATAGGTAACGCGGCATAATGTTCAAAAAAGCGGTTCTGTTTCATCCAGCCCATTTGTTCCGCCAGCGTATTCAACGAGCCCAGCACCACGGCAAACACCACATTCCCAGTCACGACATAAATGGCATACTGGATTTGATAGCCCAGGATCATAAACAGAAAAAAGAGGGTCAACAAGGGGATAAAACTACTGAGCAAAAAATACCATACCCAGCCAGTACGCACATTTAATATCTGCGTCCAGATTAAATAAAGGGTATCCCGCACATGTTTGGAAAATTTATTTGCTTTGGAATTCATCGCTAAAACTCCCGCCCATACGCATGTACACATCTTCCAACGTAGTGGTAGCCAATCTGAAATCATCCAGAAACCCAATATCAATACGGCTTATAATCTGCTGGTATACCGCGGCAGCATCCTGTTTGGGCACACACAATTGCCACTTCCCGGCTTTTAAAGAACGGGCATTTGCAAATGAACGAATCACGGCCACCTCTTCATCAGGAGCGCCATATTTAAAAGTAATTTCAATACGCACCCGATCATCCACCCGTGCTTTTAATTCCCCCGGTGTACCCGCCGCCATAATCTTGCCCCGATCCACAATAATCACCCGGTCCACCACTTGTTCTGCTTCTAAAACATTATGGGTCACCAGGATGATCGTTGTATGTTTCTCCCGGCACAAGCGTGCCAAGAGTTCCCAGACTTTGACCCGGTTCATCGGGTCCAATTCATTCGTGGGTTCATCCAGGATCAATACCGGTCTCTCGCCGATCAAAGCCGCCGCAATGCCCAGTAGTTTGCTTTGGCCGCCACTGAGTCGTTCCATTAAGCGGTCGCGGATGTCGTATAGTCCCAGTTCCGTCATCAGTAAATCCGTTTCTTGCCGCGCCACTTTTCTAGACAAACCCCGGAAAATACCCGTGAAATAAATAGTTTCCCATACTTTCAGACTCCACAGAATCCACGGCGCCTGGGAAAAATAAGCCACAGTTTCGGGAATCAAACCGGGGTTGGCTACCACATCAAGGCCATTTAATAAGATGGAACCGGAAGAGGGTTTAATCAATCCGGCCATCTGGCGCACCAGGGTTGTTTTCCCGGCGCCATTGGGACCAAAGATGCCAAAAATCTCCCCGGCAGTGATCTCCAGGGAAATATGGTCGTTGGCCAGTACATTCCCGTTCTTATAGATTTTGGTTAAATCGTGGAGGCAATAAACCGGTTCTTTTTGCGTTAGCACGTTTGCCACGGGAGACAGTTCTATTTACTGCTAATGAAATAAATCTGGGTGGGATCCCCGTATACGTAAGCCATATAAATATTTCCCCATTGATCCAGTGACATAGCAAAATCAGACCAACTATGAGCATGATCATCAGTAATGAGAATCTCATCAGTCCAAGTTGCTCCGCCATCCTGAGAACGGAAGAAGTAGCATAGGCTTTGAATTACATAAATCACATTCAGATTGCCAGCCCGGTCTATTTTTAATTGGGGGGAATACCCCTTGCTTTTCTTAGGAAGATCGGCGGTGTTTTTCCAACTGGTAAAACGGTCTTCTGACTTATGACAGAAGATTTCGTAAAAATGCGGCATCATAACGGCAGCTCCTGTTTTATATATTACACCGTCACTGTGTACTGCAATACTGGAGTGACTGCCCCCGCCCCAATCGTCGTCTTCATTCTGCCAAGTGAGACCATTATTAAGCGAGTAGTTGCTTTTGAGAGAAGATTCCGTGTACATGTGATGCCACCATAGATCAGCCCATGCAGTAAAAATGCCACCACTGGAATCCACAGCTATAACCGGAGAACTGGGCTCTATGGAATTCAGCCACCCAGCATAAATATTGATAGGCACACTCCAATTCACCCCTTTGTCAGTGGAACGAGAAAAAAGAATGTGAGAATTCACCGTATCGACCCACTGGGGCCAAATTACATTGAGCCCACCAGCCGAATCTATTGCAAAAGCAGGTTCAAAGTTTTTATCCGAAACGGAAGAAAGCGCCACAGGAGTACTCCACGTCGTGCCATTGGTAGTGGAACGGGCAAAGTAGAGCCGATCCACTGCGAAAAAAACAATATTGATATTTCCCTCGTTATCCAGGGCAATCTTGGGATAGTAGCAACCCACAGGTGCCTGGGCTATCCGCACCGGAGTCCCCCAATTGGTGCCGTTGGCGTCAGAACGAATAAAATCAATGGCAGAAACATGATTAATAGCATCAGCATAAACATACGCCAGACACACATTACCAGTATCCTGAACAACCAAAGAAGGAAAATAATAGCTTACATTACCAGAGGTCAGAGGGATGGGAGTAGAAAAAACAGGATTACTCCGCACCGTAAAAGTCATGGGATAGGAACCCCCACCACCGGGAGAAGGGTTTCGCACGGCTACGGGCATATTCTGATCCTGTGCGGGAAGGGCAAGACCATCGGACGTCGCGGTGGGAGCCACGACAGTAATATCAGCGGGATTAATCGTACAAGTCAACCGGGTGGCACTGACATACTCCGTCTGTTTTTGCACCCCATTAAACAGGATGACTGAATTCTCGATAAAACCTTTCCCCTCTATGGTCAGGGTAAAAGAGGGGTAATGGGATACTTTTGCATTGGGGGAGATGGCAGTGATAGTTGGTACAGGGTTCTTGGTGTCGATTCCGTCCTGGGTCACACACCCTTGCAAAAGCAGGATTAAAAACAAAACAGAAAACAAGTAAACGATAACACCAGCCAAACAATTTAATTTCTTACCACACATAGTGTCCTCCTGAAAATAATAGTAAAATTTTACCCCATTTCCGTGGTACTATTTACTGCTAGTGAAATAAAGCTGTCCTGAACTGCCGGATTCGTAAGTCACATAAATATTTCCCCAATAGTCCAGCGCCATTTCCAATACACCGGAGTCATTAATAATCAGAATTGGTTGACTCCAGGTGGAGCCATCATCCAGAGAACGGGTGAAATAGTATTTCCCATCCGTTTCATAGATCACATTCAGATTGCCAGCGCGGTCTATTTTCATGTGCGGGGAAGAGTTCCAGCCATCTTCTTTGATATAGGATTGGGGGGCCCAGGTGGTGCCCCGGTCAACTGATTTTTTGAAGGCGATACCATATCTAAACGGAACCACAGCAGCAGACAATACCATATATATATTACCATTGCTGTTTATCGCGAGGTTGGGGGACTTGCTCACCCCATAGGAGGTATCCACACTCTGCCATGTGGCGCCATTGTTAAGGGAGTAGTTGCTATACACAAAATCATAGCGGCTGCCGCCAGTCGGCCAAGCCGCCCAAGCGGCAAATATGCCATTGTTAGCATCCACAGCTATAGTGGGCGAATAGGCATCACTGGAATTCTTCCAACCACTATAAATATTTATAACCGAACTCCAAGTTACCCCATTATCGGTGGAACGGGTAAAAAGAACCTGATAATTCCACCCTTCAACCCACTGCGGCCAGATCACATTAAAACCACCATTACGATCAATGGCAAAAGCAGCCTCAAGGGGTTCGTAGGCCAAAGGAGAAATAACCACGGGATAACTCCAGGTCGTTCCATTATCCGTGGAACGAGCGAAATATAGCCGTTCCTCGGCAAAAAAAACAATAGTGATCCTACCCTCGCTGTCCAAGGCAAGCTTGGGATTATAACACCCTTTGGAAGTCTGCACAATCCGCACAGGACTCACCCAGCCACCACCACTCTCATTGGAACGAACAAAATCAATGGCGTACAGTTTACTGAGACTATCAAAAAACTCGTAGGCCATACAAATATTACCCGCATCTTGGATAACCATGGAAGGGTTCAGATAAGAAAGGTTTCCAGCAGTTAGCGCAACAGGCGTGGGAAAAATATGGTTGCTATGCACTACAAAATTTACTGGCTTGGAATCGCCACCACCGGGTAAAGGACTACGCACCAGCACGACCACATTGTGATCCGATGCAGGCAGAGCAAGCTCTGCGGACGACAATGTGGAAGCCACCACAGGAATATCCGCTGGATTGATGGTACAACTCAACCGTTTGGCATTAATATACTCGGTTCTTTTCATAACACCATTAAACACGATGGCAGAATCACTGACAAAACCAGTGCCCTCTATAGTCAATATAAAGGAAGGCAGATGGGATACTTTACCGGTGGGTGAGATGGTGGTGATGGCTGGTACAGGATTATCCGTATTGGATTCTTCCTTGGGAGCACACGCCGGCAACAGAAACAGAATTATAAACAATACAGAAAAGAGACGAACCATCACACGACCCGGACTATTTACCAACTTAAAAAACATGTTGTCCTCCATAAACCAATCATTATACACTATTTTTTAGACTGGATTTCCTTCAATAATTCTTCCACAGCCTTTTGAAGCTGGGGGTCCTTGTCTTTGGCCCTGGCATCCGGCGGGTTAGCCACGATAAAATCCGGCACCGCAGGTCCATGTTCCATGTTCTTGCCCGTGGCTTTCACATACCACGCCCGATAAGGCAAACGCACCTGGGACCCATCAATTAAATCCTTCTCATCGGTCGAAATCACAGCTCCAAAGGTCGGTTCTCCCACCAGTTTCCCCAGTCCCAGAGTTTTAAATGCATGGGAAAAAATCTCGGCATTGGAATAACTGCATGAGTTACAAATCGTGATCGCGGGTTTGGTCCACGCGGCAAAAGGTAACCGTTCACCATAGGGATAATGGCCGCTGAATTTGGTATGTTCGGCTGCCAGATTATTCGCCGCACCCCGGGGCACAGTATAGGCATGTTGTTTGACATTTAACACGGCCATCAAATAATCGGTCGTCCAACCACCGCCGTTATAACGCACATCGATCACGATTCCCTCTTTCCCGTACCCGGCAGCAGTCAGTTCCCGTTCAAACCGTTCAAAACTTTCCCAGCCCATCTCCTGGATATGCAGGTAACCCAATTTTCCCCCGGAATAGTCATCCGTGAGATGCCGCCGTTCCTTGACCCACTCATCGTACAATAATGGTTGTAGAGTACTGGCCGGGCGGATCACCACCTCGCGGATTTTACCAGCGGGGTCTTTCACCTCCAGCAACACCTGTTCATTGGCTTTATCGGTTAATAAAGCATTAAAATCCAACTGCTCAGTAACCAGGGCACCATCCACGGACAAAATAATATCGCCAATAGCCAACTTGCTGCCAGAACGGTCAGCAGGTGAACCGGGGACAATATGACTGACCTTTACGCCTTGGGGTAAAGGTTCCACATCAATACCCAGAAGCCCGGTACGCTGGCGTTGCAATTCACCACGGTCCATGATATACAACCCCATGTGACTGGCATTTAATTGTCCCAGCATGATATTAAAAAGATAACGGAAATCCCGCTCAGTAGACGCCTTTAATACCATGTTTTTATAGGTCGCGATCAACTTCTGCCAATCTTGACCATGAAAACCAGGATCATAAAACCCATAGGTCAAGGTGCGGGTAGCTTCCTCGTAGATTTGTTGCTTTTCCCTGGCATAATCCACCATCATTTTGGCCACAAATGGCAAGGATTCCATTTTGTTCGCTTTGGTCTCAATACGGGCCAATTTACCAACGGGCATAACCATATAAAGGTAAGACCCGGCTTTATCCAGGGTGACACGGGTCGGATTCAAGCCACCCGTGGTCACGGCCTTGGCTTCGGTGCCATCCCATTTGCAACTGTACATATCCTGTTCCTTGGCAGCAGGGTCTTTGGCTGTATAATATACAATCTTACCGTCCTTGGAGAATACCAGATTACCCTCATCACCGCGTAACGAAGTCACTTGTACCAAGCGTTCATGAATGTTCTCGAAGTCGATGATCACCGGTTTAATCTTCTCTTTTTCTTTATTATCTTTATGCTGATCCTTTTTTGCCTGCTCAGTTTTCGCCGGTTTATCCGTGGCTTTGGGATCAGTGGCAGGTGTTTCAGGTTCTTCTTCTGTTTCTTCCCAATCTAGCTTGGTTTTTTCCCAATCCTCTTTCTTCAGCCAGACAAACCAGATATCGTCTGAGCCGTAGTTGCGTTTGGAAATAAAACCCAGCTTAGAACCATCGGGACTCCACTGGGGATTTTGATCCGGGCGGGGATGCATGCTAACATTCACGGGAGCCTTGCTGTTATCGGCAGCCTGGATAAAAACGTCCATGTTAAAATCGAGATCTTCCATGGCATAGGCCAACCACTGGCTGTCCGGGCTCCAACACACGTCCCGGGGCGAAGCCCAACCATTGAGCAGCACTTTTTCAGTGCCCAGCACACCTGTAGCAGAGATATCCGCCACAACCAATTGTCCCAGACCGCGCAGAAAGGCAATCTTTTTTCCGTCCGGGGACATGAGCGGGTTAGTTTCGGGCAGTTCGGAATGGGTGATAGGTTGGATGCGGTGTTTTAGAGATTTAAAAATATCGTTCTGCTTCTCATCGGCAGAAGTCACAAGATATAGATCCTCCTGGCCTGCTCGGTCGCTGCAAAATATCAGGGCCGTATCATTTAACCAGACGGGTTGTTGGTCGCGGTAAGGATGATTACTCAGATTAACAGCTCTACTTTTATCCTTGTTATTCTCTTTGACAAACACCTCGCCCCGCACCACCAGTGCAGTTAATTTGCCGTTGGGTGAGACTGCATACCCGGTGGCTTTTTCAGTGAAGGTCTTTTGTTCCTGGGGGTCGAAACGATAATCGGCGCCAATCGTAATCGGTACGGGGGTGGTTTTTTTATCGGTTACATTCATAGAGTAAATCGACGTGCCTTGTTCCATCACCAACACACGGCCATTGGCAGACACATTAAAATACCGCACGCCAAAATCCGTGAATGCAGTGAGCTGGCTATTCCCAGTGACCTTTCCGCTTTCATCCAGAGTAAGGGCAAACACATTGTAGCGCTTTGATTGGCTACTGATATAATACAAGGTTCGGTTATCGCCCCAGCGCGGGGAAAAATCATTGCCATCATAATCAGTCAGAGCGGAATAGGTCCCGGTTTTGGTATCATAGAGCCAGATATTCGTATTGGCAGAACCATGGTAATCTTCATTATCAGTGGTGCAGTCGCCCTTGACAAATGCGATAAAGCGTTTATCCGGCGACATCGCAGGCGTATACCCAAGGGAGGCCAAGGGGTGTCGCGGTGTACCTCCAGTGGCGGGAACGGAAAATATTTCCGAATCCCACTCGACGCCATTGGCGATACGGGAGGAAGTAAACAACAGGGTATTATCAGTCGCCCATTGACTCAACAAATCGCCGGAGGAATAATAAGTGACCCGTTCCGGGTTCCCCCCGGCAGCAGGCATGACAAAAATATCGTCATTGCCGTACCTGTTGCTGGAAAAAGCAATCTTTGTACCATCACCACTCCACATGGGTAGGCTGTCATATCCCTCGTGGATAGTTAAACGCCGTGCTTCCCCACCAGCCACGGGCACGGTCCAAATATCACCCTGAAAACAAAAAGCAATCTGTGTTCCATCGGGATGCAACGAGGGAAAACGTACAAAGGGCGATTCAGCACTTGCCGTGCCAGGAACAGCACATAATAAAAAAAATAATCCTATCATACACACAACACTATTTTTAATCATTTCGACCTTCCTCTATTCATTTTTTGAGCAAACATTGCTAGAAATTCCTATTTTATTTAATACGGTTTGTAAACCAAAGAGTTTACCTTGTTTTATCCTTAGATTTTGGAAATGACGTGGACTATGTGGACGATATGGACGAAATGGACGATGTGGACGATATGGACAGAAAGCAAAAGTGATGGGAGTCCAGCACTTTATTCTAATTGTTTGCAGATAAGAGTAGTAATTTTTCAATGGCTTCCATTAATTCGTTTTGTTTGATGGGTTTGGAAATATAACTATTCATCCCCGCTTCCATGAACCGTTCACGATCCCCTTTCATCGCGTGAGCGGTCAAGGCAATGACCGGGATCGGCGTGGCGACGATCTCTTTTTCGCGTTTACGGATCAAGCGGGTGGCTTCCAAGCCATCCATTTCAGGCATCTGGATATCCATCAGTATCAGGTCATAAGTATTAGCCTGCCATTTCTCAACAGTCTCCCTGCCATTATAGGCAATATCCACCAGGAAACCCTGTTTCTCCAGAATGCGCAATATCAATTTCTGGTTGATCAGGTTATCCTCGGCCACCAGTATATTTATTTTCTGGCGCTTTTCATCCAGCAGCAGGGGAGAATTGCCCTTTAGTTTCTGGATATGGGCATGTTCACCAGCCAGCAAATGCGTGGTTGGCAAAATCAGGGGCAGATAAAAATAGAAGGTGCTACCGCTTTCACCTAACAAATCACCGGGACTATGCACACCGATACTACCACCCAATAAATGCACCAACTCCCGTGAAATAGTCAATCCCAGCCCAGAACCACCATATTTACGGGTAATAGAACTGTCGGTCTGGGTAAATTTATCGAAAATTACTTGCTGTTTGTCGGCTGGAATGCCAATACCAGTATCAGACACGGTAAAATAAAGCCATACACGGTCCACATCAGATGGTGCTTCAATTACCGGTGCTTCTCCCAGAGCCACTTGGACCACAATTTGCCCTTTCTCGGTAAACTTGATGCTGTTACCCACCAGATTGGTCAGGATTTGACCCAGGCGTCCAGGATCACCAATCAACATGGGAGGGATATTCCAATCCACGGCGAAAATCAATTCAAGTCCCTTTCGTTGGGCTTGCACCAGCAAGTTTTTAACCACATCGGCGACACACTTCCTGACATCCATTGCCAGCGGTTCCACATCCAGTTTACCCACCTCGATTTTAGAGAGGTCCAAGATATCGTTGAGCAGATTCAACAGTGATTCCGCCGAGGTTTTCAAGGTGAAGGCATAGTCTTCTTGTTCAGCGGTTAATGCAGTATCCAGGATCAATTCGGCCATCCCGATAATGGCATTCATGGGCGTGCGGATTTCATGGCTCATATTAGCCAGGAATTGCGATTTGGCGCGGTTAGCGGATTCGGCTTCCAGTCGCGCTTCTTGCAATTGATTGGCCACAGCTTTGGCCTCGGTAATATCGCGGGCAATAGCCACTCTGCCAATCGGTTGGCCATTCTTATCTTGAATCAGGGTCACAGACATCCAGGTCGGGAATACCTCACCATCGCGACGCACGTGCCCGATTTCCCCTTCGAAACTACCCTTTTCAAAAACCTCTTTCAAAAAAGGCCCCATTTCGTCGATAAACTGCTGCTGGGAATGAAAAATAGAAACATGCTGGCCGATGACAGGGTTGTTTTCGCTGGGAATCCGATGCATATTGTTCCACGCCTGGTTGGTAAACTTGACTGTTCCTAATGGGTCCACAATCAAAACGCCATCAATGGATTGTTTGAGGGCCAGTTCAAATATTTGGAGTTGTTCTTCAGCGCGTTTGCGCTCATCCACTTCCAGTTTTAATCGTTCTACCATCTCGGACAGCTCTTTAGTGCGTCGTTCTACCCGTAGGCCCAGTTCACGGGAATAATTGTCCAATTTAATATTAACAGCGCGAATCTCATGGACATTATTACTGAGATTCTCAGTCATATTATTAAAAGCGACGGCCAAGTGACCCATCTCATCCTTGGAAGTAACCTCGATGCGATGCATTAGATCACCATCAGAAACACGATCAAAACTGCCGATCAACCCTTCCAAAGGCTGAAATATCGCCTTGCGACTAAAAAGCAGCACGGCAATCACGATCAGAAAAACGCCAAAAACCAGGATTAAAAAAGTCACGCCCATCAGAGTGCGGGCGTTTCTATCGTTTTCCCGTTTCACAAAGAGCAGCCGTTTTTGGACACTGTCCATCACTTTACCATAACCGATAATCCATTTGGAAGCATTGTAGATACGGCAGGATATTTTACATGGCACCATGATCTGCGAGGACGCTAGGAACAAGGGGTAGTTATCCAGGGAAAAATTCTTCCTGCTTTTGCTGTGGAGTTCCTGCACTTGTTTGTCGATCACTCCTGGCGAGAAAAGTTCTACCAACTCCGGTCGGGAATGCGACTGGAGCAATGAAGACCCGTTATAGTCCATCACCACCACGGCTCGATTCAACTGGTCAATCTCTTTAATATACTCCAGAACCTCTTTATGGGTAACCCCGGCAAGGAATTTCATATCAATGAGGTCGAAGAACAACTCGGCGGATTCGTCCATGGACAGGTTATTCTCATCTAACAACTCTGTCCTGAACACAACAAAATTCGCCTTCCGATTATCATTAAATAACCAGTCGATAAAAAAAACGGAAATTACACTGATCAACAAAAAGCCTATCGCCAATAGCACGGTTAATTTTGTTTTGATCTTCATCACGTCTGTATTTCGCGCTCCAGAACCGCTATCCAATTCACGTTATCTATGTCTCAATATCATTATTGTCGATAAAAAATTTCATCCGCGATATTTTCAATGGGAGATATATCAATACCCATGCGGCAGGCAGTATTGGCATTGATCACGACCAACCCACCACGGGCAATAGTAATGGGAATTTCACCGGCTTTTTTCCCTTTTAAAATTTCAATGGCCTTTTTAGCGGCCAGTTCGCCCTGCTCGAAACCGGATTGCACCTGCCCCAATAAAAAACCTTCTTGGATATCCCCGGCAAAAAAACCGATCACGGGTTTATTCATATGGGCCACAGTCCAGCGCAAAACAATGTCTGGATCGACTGGTTGCCCATTCTCTTGAAGGTTATGGTATTCATAGGTAATAACAGCATCGCTCTTTATCTTCAGCCAAGCTGTTTTCCATTGGCTAAAGCTATCGGTGGCTACAATATCATCCACCTGGATATCCAAATTCAATGTTTTTAAATAATGGATAAAGCCATTGCTGGTAGCCCCTTTAGAGGAAAACACTGTAAATGATTTGACCTGGGGGCAAACCATCTTCAGTAAATTAAGGCTGCTCCTGAGCATGGGCAGTTCCCGGATGCCGGTCACATTATGACCGGGGTAACCGTATCGGATAGGATTATCATTCACCCCGCAAAAAACAACGGACACATCGGGACGGTTGACCAAGAATCTCCCCACGTACTTCTGCACATTATCATCGGAGGCAATGACCACATTAGGTTTGAATGACTTGACCAAGTCCAGAGCATGTTGACTGGCCTGACGTATAAAGGGTTCGTCAGTATGGCGCTTGGTATCCATAAAATACTTCATTATCCGATACCCTTTATTCCGCAACACTTCCATGATCCCTTCATCAATGGTTTGGGTCCAATCAAATTCAATGTGATAGGAATGGATTACCAGAATTCTGGCTTCCCGTTCCGTCTGAGGCAATACAGAACCACAGTTGATAAAACTTCCAAGCATTAACAAGCACCCGAGGTGCCACATAAGAATTGCCATCCCAAAGCTAGATTTCATTTTTCTTTCAGCCTTTATTATTAAACCCAACTTTAAGGTAACATTTCAAAATTATTTTGTCAATAGTTATAGGAAGATTTCATGGATATTTTTCCCTCTCACGTTTTCCCTTTTTTAACCGCTTAAAAAAGGCTCAGCCGATATGAAGCCCGGGAACGTTATTATTCCCGGACTCCATACATGCTGCACCCAGGCATTTCTGCCATAAATTTAACGCGCATTACTGTTTAACTTTTTCTTCAATTCTCTTTATACCTTAGTTTAATACCCTTTTTTAACTCTTTTTACATGACTATTTGTACCTTGTCTTTTTAAATCTTTTAATGGCAACTTCAATGCCAAACTACCGGTGAGAAATATGTGCTATTTATAGGACAACTTCCCCATTTTGGCCAAAAAAAATAGGACAGCTCCGACACACGGTTCCCACGCACCCGCTCACCGATCTTCAATAGTATAAATCCAGGCTGACCATGGGGGAGGGTGGGACATCTTTAAAAATCAAGCCCTTTCGACTGATTTTGTTCCGAAAATACCCGAAGGCCACAAAAAAGCAGCTAGCCAAGAGATAAAACAACCCCGTGACCTTGGGTGAATTCAGCAGTAGATTCCCCACATGGATATAAATGGAATAGCCAAACAAAAACTTTAAGACAAAAATCGGCCACGCCACTTTAAAATCAATCACGGTGGGATTATGAACGGCGGTAAAGGGGATTTTCCGGTAGTTAAAAAAGAACAGTTCCTGCATCAATAGCGCGGTCACCACACTGTACAACGAATGCTTGACAGCGAGTTCCAGTCCCCAAGCATAGAGGTAAAAACAGAATAGACACAGGGCGATAGGCAATAGTGTACTGACAAACATGGCCTTTTTCATACCCCGCACATGATATTTACTTTCCGTTGCCGCGGTCACCTGGAATAGCCAGTTGGCTTCGAGTGCCACGGGGTGATCGACCACGGTCCGCAAACCCAACAGGGTGGCAAAATAGATGATAAAAGGAAAGGCCATCTGGTAAGCACTCACTCGTCGAAAAGCAATAGCCCCGAAATCATTGTACTGGGTAATCAGGTAAGTCAGCACCAACCCAACAGGAAGCGCCAAAAACAAGGCCAACTTCAAACGATGAAAACGACTCCGTTTGATGCTCCGGGTGAAAAAATAGAATACGGCCCGTTCGGTCAGATTCCTTAACAATAAAGTATCAAACAGATGTTTGCCCCACTTTAACGGCACGGCGAATATCCGCAGAGAGCTCCGGCTGCGGTTGTTCTGTTGTTTAAAAAACTGTTTGAGACTCAAAGGCAGACTCAACACATACAACAGACCCAACACCACCAGGGATAACCAGGAGACATGAATATAATACCCGTTCAAGCCACCCGCCGTACCATTCATCCATTGGTGAAGCCCGTGAAACCAAAGGGGGGGAAACAGATAGGAAAAAAATTCGGACACGGATTGCAAGGTGTGATCCGTTTCGTATAAGCGGGGCAACCAGATAAACACGGAACCGAGCCCCATCAGCAATACCACCTGCACCCACACCGAAACCCGTGCCCACATCTCACCTCTCAAGAGAAGCATAAAGAGACTCTGCACGGCAATAATCAACAGGAAAACAAATAAATTCGCGAGGAAACAAACGACAAAAAAGGACCACCCGAAAGTCCAAGCCGCACTTGCCGACAACAAGTCGTTCATGACTTTAAAATAGACCAGGGTGGCAATGAGGCCGAAAGCCGTGGTAATGATACCCACGATGACCACCAAACTGAGAATCTTGGCGGCGAAGAGTGTTCTACCCCTCACGGGTAAACTGGACAGGTTAAGAAAATCCCGTTGGTCCAGCAGTAACCGCTCCCAGTTCAGCAAACAAAATATGGCAGTGGCTGTCATCATGATACTGATAAAAAAAAGTGTCCCGGTTTTATTGGCCAGATACCCGCCCCATAGGGAGACAAAAACCACCCCGAACACCAGAAACTCGGTGTTTTTATCATCTAAATCCAGGTTATCTTTTTGGACAAAACGTTTCAAGAAATGGTTGACCAGTACCTTCACTTGCAAGAGTTCTGCCATTCCTTCCTGCCAGACCCGCAGTAAGCGCTTTGTATTTTTCATGTGCTTGACTCCCGCTGTGGTTTGGTTCATGCCGCAACCACCCCGTGACCGATGATATCAATAATACTTTCCGCCACTTTCGCCGTATCCGGTTGATGCACCAATTCCGTAAAAATAGATTCCAAAGAAGGCAGGGCCATCAGCCGACTCAAACTTTCCACCGAATCATCGGCCAAAATCTTCCCCTTATTAATAATAATCACGCGGGTACACACCTTTTCCACCACGTCCAGAATATGGGAAGAGTAGATCACGATCTTGCCCATTTGCGCCAGATGTTTTAACGTATCCTTGAACACCAGCATGGTAAACACATCCATACCGGTAAGTGGCTCGTCCAGCAGCAAGATATCGGGGTTATGTAACAATGTGGCCGCCACCAAAACCTTTTGCCGCATGCCCTTGGAATAGGAAGCAATCGACATATTCATCTCCACCGACAAACCAAACTGTGCCATCAGGCCCGTGATTTTCCCGTGCAGTTCCTTTTCCGGGATGTGGCGCAATTGGCCCGTTAACTGTAGATATTCATAGCCCGTCAAGTGGGGATAAAGGTCGCTCTGTTCCGGTAGATAGCCGATCCGTTTTTTAAACTCCCTTGAAGTCGTATCTACCCGCTGCCCATCCAAATAAATCTCACCGCTATCCGGTTCCAGCAAACCTGCCAGCATCTTGACCGTGGTGCTTTTCCCCGCCCCGTTGGGGCCTAGGTAACCCAGAATATCGCCCCGTTGCAACGTGAAATTCACCTGCTTAACCACCGGGACACGGTTGTACTTCTTGGTAATGTTTCTTAATTCAAGCATACATTTTCTCCTCTATTCGTTTTCATAAAAATCGTTTAACACAACGCTTTATGTCAAACAGAGAGAAATATACACTCAGTGAAGGAGTTATTCGTCCGAAATCATGATTTCGGACCACTTGGTGGCTGAAATTTTTCTTTATATTCCGATGGACTCATGCCGGTGAATTTTTTGAAGGCCGTATTAAAGGTAGATTTAGAATTAAAGCCCACATCAAAGGCAATTTTGAGAACCACGTATTGGTTCTCCGCCGGGTCTTGCAAGCGCTTCTTCGCCTCTTCAATGCGGTATTTGTTCAAGAACTGGTTAAAATTCATATAAAATTTCTGATTGATAATCTGCGAGACATGTTCCTTGGAAATATCCAACCGTTCCGCCATTTTAGCCACCGACATTTCCGCGTCCAGGTAGGGTTTTTCCTCTTCCATCAGGGTCAGCAACTGGAGCATGCTTTTTTTGAATTGCCTGGGTTTTAAGGCGGAAGTTTTATACCGTTCATCCTCGGTAAAAATCCGTAGTATCTCTTTTTTCTTGTCCCAGCGATTCTTGGACCAAAAGATCACCACCACCAAGATGGTCAGAATACCGATACCAATCAGTATATATCTAATTTCAAAGAGTATCTGGTATTCAATGGAAAAAATGAAACCAGCGGCTTTCTCGCTCCAACCTTTCTCTGGGTTCCCCGCATATATTTCAAACCGGTACTTTCCCGGTGTTAGATGTTGTAGCGTGTATTCTTTACTAGCTCCGATCACACCTTCCTCTTGGCTTTGGATATCCTCTTCCCCCCAGGACAGATTTACCAGGCGGTATTTGTATTGGAGGTTTTCAAAGCCCTGATAATTCAGGGCGGTAAAGTAAAAGGTCAGTGCCGTGGTACCCGCAGGTAACCGTGGGATGTCTTGGGAGTGATATGCCTGTCCGGCCACCACAACTTTCTCAAAGACTACGGGGATGATGGGATTGGAAAGCTTGGTTGTCTCGGGTGCAATCACGGTAATGCCCGCTACCGTGGGCAGCCACAACTCGCCGGAACTGGTTTTCCACCCTGCGGGTTGCGAACCACCGGTAAAAACCGCGGATTTTAAGCCATCGCTTTCCAGCCACAGGTTGTAGCGCAATTTTGGGACAGACTGGTTTCGGCGTGAATCTTTCAGGGGAGAGACAAACCCTACCTCGTCAAATGCGAAGAGACCTTTGCCGGAAGTAAGCCACAGTAAACCATTGTTATCTTCAAAAATTCTGTGAATACTAATGCCATTCAATTCAGAATGACCAGGGAAAGAGATCACCCGCCCCCGGTCATAACAGATCAAACCACGGCCAGTGGTAGCCAGCCACAATCGCCCCAGCCAATCGATAAAAATTTCGCGGATAGTATATTGTTGGAGTTGCTCCAGTTTTTTTTCCTGCAATAGGAGATTGGTTTTTATGTCCAGGCAGAGCAGCCCCTGCCCTGTAGCCACCCATAAGTTCCCGGAGTTGTCCTGCGCCAATGCATGGACAAAACTGTAAGCAAATTCCTGCGGAACACTGCCTTCTCCCCTACCGGCCTGGAAAAACCTGCCGTTTTGATATCCCAGTAACCCACCGCCGTGGGTGCCGATCCAGAGATTTCCCTGGCGGTCGGCAAAGAGCACGTTAATGGCATTGGCAGACAAGCCGTTTTTTTCAGTATAGGTGTTTAGCGATTCATCAATGTGGCATTGGGAGGCCCGCTGCAAGCCGTGGGGCGTGCCGATCCACAGATTCCCCGGCCCATCCTGGCATAAAGAAGTAATATCATTGCTACACAACCCGTTCCGGGTAGTGAACACGGTAAACCTTTTACCATCGAAACGATTTAAACCGCCACCGCCAGTGCCGATCCACATGTTGCCCTGGTTATCCTGATAAATAGTTTTTACATAATTATGGGACAGACCATCTCTGGTAGTATAATAGCGAAAAGGGGAGCGAGACAAGCTGTGTAATCCCCCGCCAGCCGTACCACACCATATGATCCCATCATTTCCCCGATACAAAGACAAAACAGGTATTTCCCCGGACAGTCCAGCCATAGCAGATACTTTTTCCAACCTGGGGTTCACATTTTCGCGGCTTAACCGGTACAATCCCCGGTCCGAAGCCACCCAGATGCCTCCTTCCTGGTCTGCCAGCAGGGCGTGGATGGCGCAGTCACCGAAGCCAGCGACAGTGCTGAAGAAAAAGGGTTGCTGCGGAATCAGTCGGTTCAGTCCGCCAGCGGTGCCAATAAGGAGATGGCCGTTCTTATCTTGCAAGAAACAACGGATGTGATTATCCGCCAATCCGTCAGCCACAGTATAAGTGGTCATTTTACCATCTTTAAAATATTTCAATCCTTTGGATGTACCCAGCCACAGTTTCTTTTGACTATCCTCCAAAACCACCACCGCGCCATCCCCCGGCAGGTTCGGGCCCAGGTTTTCCACTGGCAGACTGCGAGACCGCCCCTGTACGAGTATCGCCCTACCACCAGACATCCCGATTATCACATGTTCATCCAGGCCCTTGGTAATCGATTGAACAGACCCGGTGGGCGATAGATTACCCCTGTCAAAATGGCGGAACCTATTATTCTCATAAATGGTCAGACTGCCGCCTGCTGTGCCAATCCAGAGATACTTATCCCCGGACCAGAGGAGGCTTGTAATCCTATTACTTTTAAGCGCGGGGGTGTTATGGGTATCAAACACCTTGAATTCCTGGCCGTCAAATCGTGCCAGTCCATTCTCCGTTCCCACCCAGAGAAAACCCAAGCCATCCTGCACAATAGCATTCACATTGTTTTGCGGTAGACCGGCACCGCTTTTCCAGTTACGGTGGAGATAGTTATCCAGATGATTTGTTTGATTGGAAGTGGCAACCAGTTGCTGACAGAGACCCGGTGTGCGGGTCAGTGCAAGGAACAGCAGTAAAAAAAATAGTAATGGTGTGATCCTGGCCATATAAACCAATTATATATTCTTTTGGGCGGTTTTACAAGAGTAAAAAAATGGGGGGATGTCAGTAGAGACGTTGCGCACAACGTCTCTACACACCTGCACCCGATTATTTTTTAAACACCACGGTGCCCGTGTATTTACGAATGCCATCCACGTTGGCCACGGTCATTTCTGCTGCTCTACTGCCACTCAGGAAGGCGCAGCCGTACTCGCCTTTTTTATTGAGGGCAATAAATTTCTCGCTGGGGAAATAATTGGGATTGACCTTTTTATATTTATCCACAATCATTTTCATCGCGTCTTCGCAAGCTTGTTGCGGGGTTCTGCCATCACGCATACGCATGACAATATAATAAGAGGCACAAGACTTAATCACATCCTCGCCCCGGCCCGTTGCACCTGCTGCACCCACTTCATTATCCACATAAAGCCCAGCGCCAATAATGGGTGAATCGCCCACTCGACCGGGAATCTTATAACTCAAGCCACTGGTGGAAGTAATACCGGCGATGTCACCATTTTTATCTATGGCCAAGTGATTGGTAGTGCCGTAAGTAAAAGGCACGTGCTCCCGCACATGAGCCACTTTTTTTATGACCATATGTTCCGGTGGGCCCCAATCATCCGTTTCGCTCAGGTTCTCTTTCCATTGCAACCAGATTTTCCGGGCTTTCTCAGTTAACAGATTCTCCTCTTTAAAACCCCATTTTTTGGCAAACGCCAATGCGCCTGGGCCTACCATTAATACATGATCCGTCCGTTCCATGATGATCCGGGCTACTGAACAGGGCGTCTTGATATTTTCCAGGCTTGCCACTGCTCCAGCGCTGTATGTTTTCCCGTCCATAACACAGGAATCCAATTGCACTACACCCTCTTCATTGGGTAAACCACCGTACCCTACCGAGGTATCTTCCGGGTCCAGTTCCACGATATTGGTGGACTTTTCCACCGCATCCAGCGCACTGCCACCGTTTAGCAATACTTCCCAACCCGCTTTCATGGCTTCCATACCGGTATTGTTGGTATGATCGGTCACAATAATCGGTGTTTTCCCGACACTGCCACCCTGGGAAAAAAGCTGGAACCCTTTGAAAAAAAACAACCCGGCACCCACACCCAAACTTCGGGTAAAAAAACTTCTTCGCGAAATACTGTTTGTCATCGTATAGCCTCCTTTAAAAACAGGATTGTACCGCAAAGCCAAGATGAATGCAAGTCCTAAATCCACCACCAAAACGTTAAAGGCCTCGGGGAAAATGGGAATTATGGGAAGAATGGGAGGTATGGGAGATAAGCCAGAATTCTTTTGTCGAAAAAGACTTCGAGAATGTGATGGTGCATCCAGGAAGTATTAAAAAAGTAAAAAAAAAGACGTATCTTGCCGCTTTCCCAGATTATTTATTTTTGGCGCACCGAAAACCCACATTAAAATCCACCCAGCCAGAGCCCAAGCTGTTGCGATAATAGACCCGGCTACAAGAAATCCCCGTATGCCATCCACCACCACGGATAACCCTTTGTTTCCCTATTTCGGGCCCGCCGGGATTTTTGTCTGGACCGGTTTTATAATAGTCCTTGTCATAATAATCCGCCACCCATTCCGTGACATTACCCACCATGTCAAACAACCCGTAGCCATTGGCCGGGTAACTGCCCACAATCCGCGTTCCTTTTGAAGCCGGGGCGAAATTGGCTTGCTTGTTATCCAATTCATCGCCATAAGGATAGTTTTTGCCCACCAGACCACCCCTGGCCGCATACTCCCATTCCGCCTCGGTGGGCAGACGTTTGCCCAGCCATCGGGCATATTCTTTGGCATCACCATAGGTCACTCCCACCACGGGGTTATCGGGAAATGCCAAGCCGCAATGAAACGCACCCATCCCCCACAATTCTGGCAAGGGTGTCCGGGTAGCCAGACAAAATTGGTAGTACTGGGCATTGGTCACCTCATACTTGTCCATGTAAAATGCATCGATCCATACTTTATGGGCATAGTTATCAATATAACTTTTCTCTACCGTGGGTTTATCCGCCGAACGATCTTTGCCCATGAGAAACTCCCCGGCGGGAATAAGTACCATTTCCGCTTTTTCCTGGCAAAACAGAGATCCACTGTTAAAAACAACCACCCCCAACAGTAAAATGGCTTTAATTACTCGTAATGTCATTTTTATTCCTCCTTTTTTATGATTTTTTGTCTTTATGAATTGTACAAGAAATTTAAAAAGAATACAATGCCCCCATTATTCCTAAATCCACCGCCAATTCTTTGAGAGTATCGTAAAAGCAAGTGGGAATGATGGGAATTATGAGAATTATGGGAGGAATGGGAATATTTCTGTTTATCCCATCATTCCCATCATTCCCATAATTCCCATTCTTCCCATTAAGTTGGCGGTGAATCCAGGTATTCCCTAAATCCACCACCAAATTTCAGGAAAGACAGGACTAGTTGGACATACTGGACTAGCTGGACATACTGGACCAACTGGACTTTCCAAAATCTTTTAATTTTGTCCAGCTTGTCCAGTAAGTCCAGAGTGTCCAGAAAGTCCAGCTTGCCACGATTATCCGTGGTGCTTTTTAAAAATGATGGTGAATCCAAATATTCTATCGATTCATCCACGGATATAATTAATACTGAATTCACTTGCCAAAAATACCCCATTCATACTATAATAAACAACTTGACCAATCACTCAAATAATCACTTTTGAAATAGAGGAGTTCTGTAATGACATTTGATAGAAATAGTTTCTCGAAAGAGCTGACCAGTATAATCGCTGATGAGTTAAAAAAATCCGCAGAAAGTTTTAAAGATGAATGTATCCGCGCCCTGGCTATAGATTGTTACCCCTGGAACAGAAGTTTAGAACTGTGTTTTTTAACCGCTGCTGAAGATTCCACGGAAAAATTATACGGGAAATGGAGCATGGGGGATTGGAAGTACTACTCCTTCACAAAAAAAGACGATACCCCCTGGCCAGCAGCCCAGAAATTACGAAAAGAGCTGGGCGATTATTACGAGGAGATGTCCACTGAAGACCGAGGCGAAGAAGCCACGGATATTATCATTCGCGGCTGCGCCCGCGCCCTGTTACGAGAAGAAATCAAGGACGCTTTGAAAATCTACACGCTCACCAAAGATTTTGAAGTCTACGTCAATGACCCGGATGACCCGGAAGAAAAAAATTATTGCGATTACTATAAGTTATAGGAATTCAAAAAACCACCCACAGAGAAAGACCATGATTGAACACATTGCCTTCGACGCCGACGACACGCTGTGGCACAATGAAACCATTTTCCATATGACCCACGAAAAATTTGAAACCCTTCTGGCAGAGTACGATAGCACGGATGGAATAAAAAAGCGACTCTTTGAAACGGAGATGCGCAACCTGCAATATTTCGGTTACGGTATCAAAGGGTTTACCCTATCCATGATTGAGACAGCCATTGAATTAACCGGGGGACGCATCAACGGTAATCGTATTCAAGAAATCATCCAGTTGGCCCGCGATATGGTAAAAGCGCCGGTGGAACTGTTGGAACATGTCCGCGACACCATTCCCCTACTGGCGCAATCCTATTCCTTAATTTTGATCACCAAGGGCGATATTTTCGACCAGGAATCCAAGATCGCCCGCTCCGGTTTGAGCAACTATTTCAAACATATTGAAATCCTAAGCAAAAAAACAGTGGATACCTATCAACATGTCCTGAAAAAATACCATCTTGACCCCCACTCTTTCTTGATGGTGGGCAATTCCTTAAAATCCGATATCCTGCCAGTCCTGGAAATCGGTGGCCACGGGGTGTTTATCCCCTACCCGCTATGCTGGGAACACGAACAAGTAGACGAAACGGAACTGTTGCATAAGAATTACCACGAGCTGGAACATATCGGATTACTGCCAGAATTGATTAAACATATAGGAAAGGCAGCCTAGACTCTACCAGAAAACTCGCCAGAAATCGTATCCGAGTATTAATTTTCGCCAATTATTAATGCGGCAAGCGGCCACGTTTACAATTACACGCAAAAAATGTGCTTCGTTGCGCACATTTGACTCTAATTTGGTAAAAATAGTGGTAAAATTTTGGAGCTTTCACCGTTGGAAGCTCTAAGTCGGAATTATTAATTGACTGTTCACCATATTTGATTGAAGCGTCACCATATTTACCCCTTCGTTCAGCTTTTAACCTCTCCGTTCACCATATTTTACTCAACCGTCACCATATTAACCCACCGTTCACCATCCAAACCCCTCGGTTCAGTATTTTTTGTAGAATCGAGAGATAAAAAACCGGAAGTTGTATTTTTTTTGTGCTCTGGTCACAAACCAACCCGGTTGGCTGAATTTTTTTTTCTCTCTGCTCATAAACCAACTGGAATGATGGATCTTTTTTACTCTCTGGTCATTCTATAACCAGGCCATTGAGACATTTATGCTTATAGGTGACTTTTTAGTCATCAGATGGGAGAGATTAAACCGGTTCCAAGAAACTGAGATTCCAAAGTTTCCATGGTGTACTAATCCGTTGGCAGGTGCGCTTCCTTACATACTAACTTTTTTTTCCAGGGTGTGGCGGATAGTTTGGGCGAAGAGTGCCAGTTCAATAGGTTTAAGGATAATCTCAATGATCCCGTTCAATTTTGCTTTTTGGGGAGTGATAATATCGTGGTGCCCCGTGCAAAGAATCACCGGTATATCCGGTCGAATGGCGTGGATATTGTGCGTGAGCTGGACCCCCGTCATTTTAGGCATCATATAATCCGTGACAATCAGGTCGAAACGGTCGTACAGTTTTTTAAATATTTCCAGTGCTTCCACACTACTGGTCATGGCAGTCACCCGGTACCCCAGTTCTTCCAGCAGTGTTTTTTGTACTTCCGCCAACCGGGCATCGTCTTCTACCATCAATATCCGTTCATTACCACCGGGAATGGCTTCTACCCGGTTTTTTTCTTTGTGGATGACGTTCAGCGCCACGGGTAACAGAATAGAAAAACTGGTGCCCTGACCTTCGACACTGTAAACCGAAATATTACCGTGGTGATTTTTTACAATCCCATGAACCACGGCCAAACCCATACCCGTGCCCTCATTGGGTCCCTTGGTGGTAAAAAAAGGTTCGAAAATTTTATCCAACAGTTCCGCTTTAATCCCGTAGCCCGTATCACTGACCGTCAATCTTAAATGGGGACCGGGCTTTAGCTCTTTATAAATCCCATCCTCAATAATCTCTTCTTTTAACCGCACTTCCAACACGCCACCTTTTTCTTTCATGGCATGGCTGGCATTGGTACAGAGATTCATGATGACCTGGTGTATCTGGGTGGGGTCGGCAAAAACAAAGGTATTTTCCGCGTCGATTTTGGCCACGATGGAGATCGTGGTGGGCAGTGAAGAGCGCACCAGTTTCAGTGCTTCATTTAAAATGGCACTGACCCGTAGCGGTTCCTTTTCTTTCTTATCCGGGCGGCTGAACGTTAATATCTGTTTGACCAGGTCCGTGGCCCGGCGGGTGGCGGTCATTACTTGGTCCAGGTATTTCTGGGTGGGGGCGTTTTTATCCGTTTTGCGAATAGCCAGGTCCGTATACCCCATGATACCGGCCAGGATATTATTAAAATCATGGGCGATACCACCCGCCAATGTGCCCATCGCTTCCATTTTCTGGGCTTGGAGTAGTTGTTTTTCCAGCGCTGTTTGTTCCGTCACATCCCGCGTGGTGATGGCTACCATCCTGCCGTTCTCCCTTTCAATGGTAAAGTACAATCGTTGGATATCAGATACCCGTCCGTCTGGATGAACCAGTTTCGCAACAGAGGGATTCGTAGGAAAGGGATTTTTTCCCGTTTTTAAATAATCGCCCCAATCGTCCTTGATTTTTTGCAAGGTTTTTTCCGTTCGTTCGATTTCCGGTAAGTGGTTAAACTGGATATCCCAGATTCTTTCCCCCAAAACCATGGCACGACTTGCATCACAAATTTTTTCTTGGGCTTGGTTCCATTCAATTATCGTGCCTTTTTCATCGACCAATACCACACCGTCCAAGAATTTTTCGATAATGCTCCTGAATTTTTTTTCACTTTCCAGGATAGCCAACTCCGCTTTTTTCCGTTCCCCGATTTCTTGTTTCAGTTTTTTATTGGAGATCAGCACTTCGAGGGTTCTTTCGTTGATCATCTCTTCCAGGCGGAATTTGTACTGGTTCAGTTCCTCTTCCATTTTCGTCCGTTCCGTGATGTCGTGGATCAGACTCATCCAAGCAGGTGCGCCTTCAAAGTAGACATCTGTTATTTTAATCTCCACTTTTTTGTACTGGCGGTCTTTGGTCAGGTGAGTAAAGGTTAAGGGAGTCTCTTCGGTTTGTTTATCAATATTTTCGCGGACGTTCTCGAATTCCTCCGGAGTATGTAATTCAAAGGGTGTCAAAGCCAAGATTTCTTCGCGAGTATAGCCATAAAACGAGATAGCCGCTTGATTGCAGTGCAAATATTTGTATGTAATCGCGTCGTAGATAAAAACCGGTTCCGTAATATTATCAAAGAGGGCAAAATATTTCCGACGATATTCCGATTCCAGCCGCGTTTCCCGCTCTTGTTGAAATTTTTTCTGTTCCACCAGCTTGCGGCGTAACAAGGTATTTACCTGTCGCAGTTCATCGCGGGTCATGGCGGTAACAATCGATTTTTTCGTTTCTTTTATCGGCATAAAGTGATACTATTGTATGAGAAAGCAGCCCTGATATCACGCATAGAAACCCAATAACTTCTCCAGATGAAAACGTACTTCATGACCATCATCGTCTGCCATAAAATACCTCCGCTCTTATTATGTATGAATTTCTTCCATCTGTCAACTGGTAATTCTTTAGGATTTCCCTTTTTTTTACTGCATGTTTTGCATAATACGGAAGTATTAATTCATAATAATGTCTAGGTTCACCGTGAAATGGACACCCACATAAACCTGTAAGTGGTTGTCCATTTCACGGTGAACCTAGACAGGGTGCGGTCTTTATTTTGTATCATCTTATTGGATTAATAGGTGAGTAAGGTAAGTGGGGTGAGTCAGGTGAGTAAGGAAAACGATAACAGTCTTTCCCGGCTTAAAAAAACCAATTGGTGGAAATTTGTGACATTGGTGGGGCTTTTTTTTCTCTATGATACATAGGTGAATCCATTAATGGTTATGATACATATTGAGAAATTCTTCAACAGTAATGCCAGCTTGTTTAATCGCATTGCGGAGAGTACCTATGGCGAGTTCTTTATGAATAGGGATAACACAACCCCGATTCTCTTTTTTTAAGACCACATGGCTCCCTTTTTGCCTGACCACTCTAAATCCTAAATACTCAAATATCTTTATGGCCAAAGTACCTGAAATCTTTGGAAGTTCAGGCATATGCAGCCACCTCAAACGTGGTTAAAAATGGACGATGGGTTACTTTGATAGGGAATTCTTCAAGATATAATTCTGTGGCTTCTTGTAAGTTCAAGACTGCTTCTTCAATAGTATACCCTTGACTGGCTGTCCCCACTTCCGGGCATTCGGCCACATATAATTCATCTTCTTTATAAACAACTGCCGCAAATACATTCTTCATTATTATACCTCTCTTTGTTGGCCATAAAATAAAATGAGGCCAAACTTTTTATCCAAGACAACTTTTGACCCTGTAATACCAGAAAACCCATAATACCATATAAAAACACAAAATTCAATCGAATCGTTAGTTCGGTCATATGTCCCTCTGGGAATATAATACGTTGATTTTCCCCACTTGTCAACCAACTGCAAAAAAACTCTACCGGTATTCCAATCCGCGAAATCTGTGGTCTTCTTTTTTTTCTTTTCTTTCTTGAGGGCAGGCACAGGGAAAGATGGAAATTAGGAGGTTAGGAGGGTAGGAACGAAAAAGAAAGACATTATCAGGGCGAGTTCTTTTAGAGTGCTTTAATCTCTGCTTCCGATAAACCGGAATATTTCACGATGAACTCCACGGGAAGATTATCGGTGAGCATCTGTTTGGCAATACGTCGTTTTTCCGCTTGGGCGTCTTGGGAGATGGATGGATGGGGGTTTGAACCCAGTTCCTGGATTTTCCAATCCACAATGTTCCGCTCGCTCTCCTGTAACCCGATACCCAGCAGGATAATTTTTTTGTTCTGCCCCAGATAAGGTGAATAATAGCGTTTGGTCAAAATTTGGTCCAGAGCCGATTGGGCGCTACCCATTTTAAATTCGAGAATATACAGACACCGGTCCAGGGAAACCACGATATCACTCCGCCCCATGGCCGTCTGGATTTCGGCAAAAACACCTGCCATGGACATCTTTAAGGCGATATAAATCAGCGAGTGATAATACGCTTCGCGGTGTGGAACCTGCATATTGTAGGGTATCGAGGAGAGCAGGGATTTGAGAGCCTGGATAAAATTATCGATATTATTTTCTGCTAAAGCCTCACGCAGTTGCTCTGTAATTAAATTGGCCTCATTCCCCGGCTTGTTACTGAAACCTTCCAATAAATAGTGGAGAAAGGCTGTTTTTACTTCCCGGTTGGGATAGGATAAGGTATAGCACTGGTCGTTTTTCTCTTTGATGGTGAGATAACCCGTCTGGAAAAGGAGTGCCGAGATATTGTCCGCACCGATGGTTTGAATATCGTACTTGGCAAAAAAATGGGCGTAAACACTAAACCTGTCATACTGGCTGACCATAATATCCGTATTTTTTAATACATTCACCAAAAAGGTTGGCGTACCGGTGGAAGACCAATAATTATCAAATTGATAGGTTCCGAAAAAGCTGAGGATGGAAAAAGGATTGTACATAAAATGAACGCCGTCCCAGGAGTACCCATTATAATAGTCTTGCAATTTCTCAAACAGTATCTGCCGTTTCTCCCCCGTTTGCTGTTCCCATTGATCTATATACGTGGGGAAGTAGTGCTGGATTTCTGCCAGGGTGTAACCCAAAATCCCGGAATACCTGGGGTCGAGGGTGATGTCAGACAGGTGGTTCAAATCGCTAAAAATGGAAACCTGGCTGAACTTTGACACTCCTGTAATCATCAGGAAGCGGATTTTATCGGTGTAGGATTTAAAAATTGAAAAGAAGTTTTTTAAAGTATCCCGGTTTTTGACTGCTTCTGGAAGGTTTTCCAGATAGTCGATGATGGGTTTATCGTATTCGTCCACCAGGATGACGACTTTTTTATCTTTGGCCACTAACTCAATCAACTCGGCCAATTTGCCTTTACTGGATTGTCTGTGTAATTGGAGGTTGAAGTGTGTGGCCAGGGATACCATGGTCTCATCAAGGGCCCGTTCCAATCCCAGCGTCCGATAATCAATGCGTAAAAAATCAAGATGGATAATGGGATAAACATGCCAGTCCATTTGGTCATAAATCCAGCAATTTTTGAACAGTTCTTTACTACCGCTGAACAGTTCTTTTAAGGTAGATACCAACAGCGATTTCCCAAAACGTCTGGGCCGGGATAAAAAACACTGGGAATCCTGGTTTATCAGTTGGTATATATATGCGGTCTTATCCACGTAAACGCAGTCCTCCAAGATTCGGTCTTTGAAGTTATGCCTGCCGATTTCCAGTTTGTGCCCCAATGGATTTGGGGAGACATTCATGCCAGTTGATTGGGCTGTTTCATTAATCATGGATAGTGTACCTCATAGAATAGATTATATCACAATCGATTTTTATCGGCAATTATCTGTTTTTTTCTTGAAGCCGGGTAAAAAAAAGGAGACCGGCCAGGAAAACCTTTTTTCCAGCATGATTGCCCATATTAAGCAAGCACACAATGGTGACTTAATAAATGGGGACGCAGTCCCCCCCAAAGCTTTAGCTATTTGAAGAACCTCTCCAAGTGTTTCTGAAATGGGTGCTAAAGAAGGATGACTTCGGCAATCTCCCTGGATAATTGGTACATGGAAAAGGGTTTCTGGATGAACCCGTTTACTCCCAGCTTGAGCACGGCTTTAACACGGCTATCCTGTTTAAACCCGGAGGTAAGCAATACCTTTACAGCGGGATTTATTTTCTTCATCTCCACGTATGCCTCCATTCCAGACATGATAGGCATAGCCATATCCAGAAGCACCGCCACGATCTCACGATGTCTTTCGCGAAACAGATTGAGGCCTTCACTGCCATCGACGGCAGTAATCACCTGATACCCACAGGAAGTTAAAATCTCACGGGTAGTATCCCTTAAATTTTCCTCGTCATCCACCACCAGGATCAACCCCGTGCCCATAACCAATTTTTCCTCGGGTTTGATCGGCGTCTCAAGCTCTTCTTTTGTTTTTAAGGTGGGCAAATAGACACTGAAGGTAGTACCTACCCCGGGTTCCGAATAAACGGCCAGGAAACCGCGATGTTGCTGCACAATCTGATACACCATGGCCAATCCCAAGCCAGTCCCCTTCTGCTCGGACTTGGTAGTAAAAAAAGGATCAAATATTTTGGGAATGATGACCGGCTCGATCCCCACACCGGTATCGGTCACAGTTAATGTCCAATACTCACTCTCAACCGCTTCCGGGTGTTTGTCACAAAAGAGCGGGTCAGGAGAGATGGTAGAAATCGAGACACCCAGGTTCCCTCCCAATGATTCATGGGGCTTTCTCATGAGAGTCATGGCATGGGCGGCATTGATACAAAGATTGAGCAGCACCTGTTCGAGTTGCGTGGCATCGCCCCACACCAATGCCCTGCCCACATAATATTCAATCTCCAAATGGATGCTTTTATCAAAGGTATTCTCACATATCTTGATCACATGTTTCAATGCGAGGTTCAAATCTGTGGGCGCCAGCAACGGCTCGTTCTTCCGCGACAAGGTCATCAGGTGTTTCACCAAATCCACGGCCCGTTCTGCTCCCAGTTCAATAGTATCAATCCGGGACTTGATATTCTCCACGGAAAACGCCTCGCCCGAATCCAACATGATTTGCAACAACGAGATAGTGCCCACCATACCGCCCAATACATTATTAAAATCATGGGCCAATCCCCCGGCCAAGTTCCCGACAATCTCCATCTTCTGGGCTTGTATCAATTGCCGGTCCTTTTGTTCCAATGCGGTCACATCATCCAAACGAATAACCACTCCCTCCAACCCACTACGCCGCAACGGATATATAAAAATATCCAGATAGCGCTTTTCCTGGCCATCAAACACAACACTCTCCCGGTAAAACTCCACGGGTTTACGGGAGATAAAAATATTTTCCAAGTGCGACCGATACACGTTCAAAAACGGGATCACCTCCCAGATTTTCCCGGTGAACGCATTTTCCCGCGATAGTTTCATCCGTTCTTGGGCGGCACGGTTCCACTGGGTGATTTTACCGTCACGGTCAATGGAAACCAACATGGAAGAGAGTGAATCAAAAACATCTTTCAGATAGTTCTGGGTCCGTTTTAGTTCCTCTTCCGCCTTGATGATATCCGAGATATCCGTCACCAGGGCAAAGGAACCGTTCACATGTTTTAATTCATCAAACATCGGCGCGGCATTGATTAAACAATTGATCTCGGTATTATCGGGTAATAACATGGTCAATTCGTACGAGCCGCGTTTTCCCTCTTTTCGTAGCAACACTTCCTGGCGGAAAGTATCATAGTCTTTGGGGTCAATAAAATCAAATAGGTTCCGGCCCACCAGCCCGTCTCTTTTGCGGCCCAGAATGACACACATTTCCGGGTTTACATCCAGTATAAACTCATCGGCATCAACTTCCAAGAAACCTTCGCTGGCAGTGTGTAAAAAGGTTTTGAGCCGGCGCTCGCTCTTGCGCAGTTTCTCTTCCATTTGGCTACGCTCGCCGATTTCCTGGTTGAGACGAACATTCATGGCCTCCAATTGCTGGTTGCGCCGCCGCATATTATGGGTCCTGACCCGGAACAGGGCAAAAATGCATACTCCCAGTAAAATCATAGCCAAAATAATAAACCACCAGGTACTCCAAAAAGGCGGGGTAATAATAATTTTAATAGATGTCCCATTTTCATTCCAAACACCATCATTATTACTGCCCTTCACCCTGAACGTATACTGCCCGGGGGCGAGAGTAGTATAGGAGACAAAACGACGCGTCCTGGAATAGGTCCAATCCTTGTCCAGCCCTTCCATCATATAAGCGTATTGGTTGGCCGCAGGAGCATAATAATCCAGGGCGGCAAATTCAAAAGAAAACACGTAATCCCGATGGGATAGGGTGATCTCTTTTGTTTCTATGATGGATTTTTTTAGCAGGGAGTTGGGACCGATGGTGACCGATTCATTTAATACCTTGAAGTCTGTCACCACGATGGGGGGCACATGGGAATTGCGCCGGATATCATCGGGGTGAAAAAGGTTAAACCCGTCAATACCACCAAACATCAATTCCCCGTTCCGGCACCTATAATAGGCCCCCTGGTTGAATTCATTGCTCTGAAGCCCATCCTGTTGAAAGTAATTGCGAAATTTCCCGGTGCGGGGATTAAACACGGATAAACCATGGTTGGTACCCAGCCAAAGATTCCCGTTCAAATCTTCCAATATCCCATAAATGACATTATTGGGTAGTCCCTCTGTTTTCCGATAGGAGGTCACTTTACCGCTCACGGGCTCAACCCTGCTTAATCCCTCCCCGTATGTCCCGGCCCATAACACACCGGTAGCGGATACCAAAACAGAGCTCACCGAGTTACTGCTCAGAGCATTGGGGTTATTGGGCGTCCGGCCAAAACAGGTGAATTCCTGTGTTTGGCGGTCAAAAGAATTGAGTCCTTCCCGGGTGCCGATCCAAAGCACACCGGCGGCGTCTTGTGCAATGGAATAGATATAATCATTGCTGAGCGATTTTGGATTGTCCGGGATGCTCTGGTAATGAACAAAACGTTCATTTTTCCGATCGAACCAGTTCAACCCACCCCCGCCGGTACCCAGCCAGAGTTCCCCCTGTCGATCTTCATAAATCACCCGGATCACATTGTGACTGATACTGGAAAGGTTCGCGGGATCATGGCGGTAACAGGTAAATTTCCCGGTTTTGCGGTCCAGTTTATTAAGTCCACCGCCCCAGGTGCCCACCCAGATCACACCAAAACGATCTTCCCCAATCGCCACTACATCCTGATTGCTTAACGCGTCGGGAACGGAGGGATGGACCGGATAAGAGTAAAAACTCCCGGTTTTACGATCCATCCGGTTAAGTCCCTGGTCTGTGCCAATCCAAATAGTACCGTCTTGTCCTTCATGCAGAGCATAGACATATTTTCCTTTCAAGCCGTTTTCATGCGGTTTGAAATTGTCACGGTACAGGGGAAATTTATATCGTCCCGGAGCATAGTTATTGACACCACCCCCCTCGGTTCCCACCCAGAGCACATTAAAAGGGTCTTCATAGATGGCCAAGATAATGTTATTACTGATACTGGAAGGATTTCCTGGATCGTTCATGATCCGGGTAAAGTTTTTTGTTTTGGGGTTATACTGGTTGAAGCCTTTTTCAGAACCCACCATCAATACACCGGCCTGGGTTTTAAAAAGAGTCTTGATGACATTGTGGGAGAGAGTATAGGGATCATTTAACACGGAAATAAAGTGTTTGAATGATTGTTTGGATTCATCCCACTGGTTGAGGCCGTTGGTTGTACCCACCCAGATATCGCCGTCTTTCCCCTCACAGATAGCGCGTACCTGATCGGAGCTCAAACTGCCGGGTTGCGCCGGATTGGCGCGGTAGTGGGTGAATGTGTTGGAGCGTCGGTCAAAACGGTCGAGTCCGGCATTCAAGGTACCCACCCACAACACGCCGGAACTGTCAACAAATACAGCGGTGATATTATTACTACTTAAACTCCGGGGGTTTTCCACCTCGGTACGGTAGACCACGAAGGATTCATTTTTTTTATCAAACCGATTGAGTCCCCCATAGGCAGTTGCCAGCCATAAATACCCATCCTGGTCCTCGGCGATGGCAAGCACATCATTGGCACTCAAGCCACCCAGGGTCTTATGATAATGACGGAAACTATTGCTCTCGGGCAGGAACTTATTGAATCCCGCCCGGGTGCCGATCCACAAATCTCCACCACTATCCACAAAAAGAGCGTTAATAAAACTGCCGTTTAAACTATCGGGGTTTCCATGTTGGGGTAAATAGACAGTGAATTTGTACCCATCGTAACGGTTCAAGCCATCCTGGGTACCGAACCACATCAATCCACGGCTATCCTGAACAATACAGGTGACAGCACTTTGCGACAGTCCACTTTCGATTGAAAAATATTCGAATTGATATTCAAAATCAGCAGCATTCAGAGTTACCACCCAGAGCAGTAACAATACAATAGGACCGATTTTTTCTCCTTTATATTTTCTCATCTATTTTCTCATCTATTTTCTCATCTATATTCTCATCATTTTCAGACAACCCACGCCTGACTTTTGTCATGTGATCCAGTTTGAAATAATGACCCTGAAAATTATTCGATTTATTATTCGATTGATTATTCGATTGATTATTCCATTTATTATTATATCATGAATATATCCTGCTCCGAGAATAATAATATAAAAAAAAGACAAAAATACAAAAAATAAATTGACAAAATGATTGGGATAGGGTAAATATTCGGGATGGACATCAGAATCGAATTGGAAAAAAAAGAAGACAGTCTTCATCCCGCGGCAGCCCGTAGTTTTCGCAGCCAGCGGCAGGTAGAAGAAGAGAAATCATCAGTAAGAACAGAATACCAGAGGGATAGAGACCGAATTTTGCATTGCAAATCCTTCCGTCGTTTGAAGCACAAGACGCAGGTTTTTATCAGCCCGGGAGGCGATCATTTTCGCACCCGCCTGACCCATACGCTGGAAGTGAGCCAGATTGCCCGGACGATTGCGCGGGCATTAAATCTGAACGAGGACTTAACCGAAGCCATTGCCCTGGGACACGACCTGGGTCATACGCCTTTTGGACACACGGGGGAACGAGTATTAGATGAACTACTGGCGGGCGGGTTCAGACACTACGAACAAAGCGTGCGGGTAGTGGATAAACTGGAGCATGATGGCAAAGGGCTAAATCTCACCCATGAAGTACGGGATGGTATTCTCAAACACTCTAAAGGCCAGGGGCCGATCATCCCGGTGGATCAGTCGCGTATTCCCTATACACTGGAAGGACAAATCGCCCGCTTATCGGATATTATTGCCTATGTCAACCATGATCTGGATGATGCCATCCGGGCCCAAATGATCACGCGGGAAGACATCCCGCGTTCATGCCAGGAACTATTGGGAAAATCCTTCTCCCGCCGCATCGACACGATGGTAGTCAATGTGATCAACGAAACCTTAACACAAAACCTCCGCTATATTTCTATCCCGGAAAAAATCTATGGAGAGATAGCTAATCTCAGGGATTTTTTATATGAACGTGTCTACTGCATTAAAGAATCCCCGGAAGAAGTCGATAAAATAAGGCAAATTTTAACCCTCATCTATAATCACCTCAAGAAAAACCCAGCCCGATATATCCATCCATTCCCAGAAGAGGACTCCAGCGAACGCCGTATCATTGATTTTATTGCTGGTATGACAGACAGGTACGTGCTATCCTTTTTTAAAACGATCACCTTCCCGTCCCACGAATTTACGGAACTCTTGGACTAAGGTTAATTTGGGTAGATAAGGATGAATGAGCAGGAATATCATAAAATGAAAATTATAAAATGAAGATTATAATCATGAGGAGCACCACGGAGTTGGGAGAGGGAAAATTTTTTAAATTGCCAATCTTTCCATTCCCCCCCCTCTCCACTAAATAACTCCGTTTAGTCGCTCCATTTTTTTTAAAAAAACCATTTTGCTTTAAATTAATGTTATTTTCGTCCTTTCCCAAACGATTGTCAATAACCAGAAATACCTATTTTCATATAGGTAGAAATACCTACTAGAAAAAAAGAAAAAACCTGCTAAGAAGTGGGGATACAGTATGGATGAAGTTATCCGCTGATGGCTACATATCCTTTTTCGATGGCATAACGAATGAGATCCGCGGTTTTTTTAATTTTTAACTTCATCATGATGTTGGCCCGGTGATTTTCCACGGTACGGGTGCTGATAAAGAGGAGGTCTGAGATGTCCTTGTTGGATTTCCCTTCCGCCACCAGTTTCACCACTTCCCGTTCGCGTGGTGTAAGGGTTTCCGTGGCCAGTTGCGAGTCGCCCTGGTGGATATGGGAGAGTTCCTCGGTTAATTCGCGGGTCAGTAGCCGGGAGACAAAGATATCGCCTTTGCGAATGGTGTCGATGGCAGAGAACAATTCTTGCTCGGAATCCTCCTTGAGCATGTACCCCTGTGCGCCAGCAGAGATAGAATGATAGAGGTGCTCCTTACTTTTATGCATGGTCAGTATCAGCACTTTGATTTTTGGCAATATACCTTTAATTTCAGCGGTGGCTTCAATGCCTCGGAGATTGGGCATGGAGATATCCAGGATGACCATGTCTGTTTTTAACCCTCGCTGCAAAATGTTGAGCAATTCCAAACCGTCATTGGCTTCGCCCACCACTTTAAGATCTGGTCTTTCAGCGATCAATCCCTTGATACCCCTTCTAAAGATCACATGATCGTCTGCCAAAACAATTCGATATGGTTCCATGCTTACACCTCTTTTTCCTCGATGGGAATAGTAAAATGAATAGAAGTGCCGCCTGAAGGTTGACTGCACACCTCTAACGAACCACCCAGCGAACGCATACGCTCTTTCATGGCGGTCAACCCGACACCTTTCTCATGGTATTTTCGGGCCATTACTTTTTTTAACTCGAAACCCTTGCCGTCATCCTCCACATTAAATAAAATATACCCTTTCTCTTTTTTAATCACCACGACCACCTGGACTGCCTCGGAGTGTTTGGCTATATTAGTAAGTATCTCCTGAAAAATGCGGTAAAGACTGATCTGCGCTTCCTTGGAAAAAAGATGATCAATATCGGCCATATCCAGGGAAATACGCAAGCCATGTTGCCTGGAAAAATTTTCTACCAGCCATTGGATGGAAGCAAAGAGGCCCAGATCTTCGAGTACAGAGGGTTTCAAATCGCGGGAGATACGGCGGACATTTTCAATGATCTGGTCGATCTCGCCAACCACCAGCCCGAAATCATCGTTAAACTCGGCGTGGTTCTCCCCTACTTTGCGGCACAAAGAACGCAACCGGGATTTTAACAGCACCAGATCATGTCCCAATTGATCGTGCAATTCTTTGGCTAGTCGTCCCCGTTCCTCTTCTTGGGCAAGGAAGAGGCGGTTGGAGAGAAAGCGGAGCATATTTTCCGATTCCAAGAGTGCGGCTTCCACTTTCTTACGTTCCGTGATATCTATGACCGCCACACCGCGAACAGTACGCCCCTGATGGGTCATCAATTTGCCCCTAACCTCGGTCAAAAAGGTTTCTCCATTCTTGCGTTGTCCTAAAATCTCGTAAGTGGTGACACCTTCGGGGGTAGTGCGACGGGTCTTAAAATCGAGTGACTCGGGCAGCACGGTTAATGGCAGCACCTGTTTGCCCAGTAATTCATGGGGCTGGTAGCCAAACATTTTAAAGTATTGATCATTGGCTGTTAATAGTACGCCTTTATCATGGATCATGATCCCTTCAAAGGCGGCGTCATGGAGCAGAGACAATTCTGCCTCTATGCGCCGAAACTTTTCTTCAGAGGCACGTAACGCCTCGTTTTGTTCCTTTAAAGCGGCTAACTCTGCCAGCAATTGCTCCCTGGTCTTGTCATTATTTTCTATCATCTTCATTCACATCATTTTATTAATCAATGAATGTCTTAATCATACCATTTTCCAGAGAAAAATGTAACCGGTAATGTAAAAAAAAATGGAAAACCGGGGAGTTTTATTTTTGTCTACCAATTACACAGATTAAAATGATTACACGGATTAAAAAAAAGAAAGCCCCACCAACGATGCTTTGCACCGTGGGATTATTACCGGAAAGAAACTCTTGTTCATAGTGAATGTAATGCTGACACGGTTTTTTAGAAAGTTTCTCGAAAGAATTCGAGGATTTGCTTGTCTTCTATCCGTTTTAGTTCATCGAATACTTCAGGGTGAAATATTCAAAAGAACGGTTCCTTTTTTGAGCCGTATCAATCTGGAATAACCGTAAGATTTCCTGCATCAGATTGATTCTGGATTTGTATTTCCCATGAACAAAACTATCGAATACCTCTTTGGTTAAGTTATTGGTATCGTCTTTTTTGTAAGAAATTCCCAATTTATGCAGAGCCTTCTCATCCAGCCCGGCCATATACCAGCTCTCAATCTCTTTTATGATAATCGCGATGTGATTGTTTTGGATATCTGCCTTTTTTAATTTTTCGTTTTTAAGCGTCTCTTTTTTTTGGGTGATGCAGGGGATTTCGTCTATATCTCCGGCAATGATATAATCCGCTTTCATCGCCTGGATACTTCTGATAAAACTGCCAATAACACTGGCTGAACGCTGTGCATACTGGTAAAACTGCACGTATGTATACCTTTCTTGGAGTATCGGCGTGATAATGTGCCGGAAAAACCGTTCGTCATCATCACCTTCAATCAGAATGAATAACTGTTTGAATGCCATCGTCACACCCTTAATAAATTCTGCACATACAGTTCATCCATACCCATTTCATTGGCCAAGAAAATCTTGACCTGCTCATCTTCACATGGCCGGGTAATCTGGGAAAACCCATGGCTGTCCCGCGCAATAAATAAGATATCCTCCGGCTCCGCCTGTCTTAATATTTCCAGATTGTGGGTGGTGACTATAATCTGCCGTTGTTTAGATCTTTCTTTCATCATGGCTGTGATTTTGGATATCAGATGGGGATGAATGTTTCGTTCCGGTTCTTCGAAGAGGACAATGGGATTGTCGTTGTAAAAAAGCGCTAAGATCAAGGCGGTGATATTGATGGTACCATCGGAGAGCAATGAGGCAGGTAAAAATGTCTTGCCCGAATACGCCTCCTGTAATTTGAATAATAGGGAACCATCCGTTTGTTTTTCTACTGCCAAACTCTCCACAAACGACAAGACATCTTTTAAGATTTCAGAAAACTGTGCTTTCTTGGTTTGATCGGCAAAAATATGATTTAATACAATAGCCAGGTTGCTGCCATCCTCTTCCAATCCTGTTTTACCTGTGATAGGGATTGCATTCTTAGGCAATCGGGGATCAAAATTATACACGGACATGCCTTTAAATATCTCTGCCACATTAAAAGGGACACGCAATAAGGGACTAGCCAACAACAACTCCTTCTTGGAAAGTAATTCCCCCGTTCCCTTTTTGGCTGCTAAAAGTTTGGCTAATGGAAATACTATGTCTTCATTAATACCTGAATCCTTAGGAATATTCAGTTCGCCTTGGACATTGTCTTTTTCTCGAATAATCCGATAATTTCCAATAGGTTTGCTGGTGTCATCCGTCTGCTCTTTCCCAATTGTGAATGCTACCCGCACCTCTTCTTCATGGATTTCATACCATGGTTCCTTTTTCAAAAACTCGATGGATAACATGTATATTATTTCTGTTGGATTTACCCCAAACAGTGTTTTTTCAATCGTATTATCGCTGATTCCGTAAGTCACCTCGATTAAAAACTTGGCATTACTCCCCAAACCAATATTCCTAAAATAATCGCCCCCCCCTTGCATGGACATGGCATTCTCCAACCCAAAATTAACCGCATCTCTTAAAAACTCGAATATATGAATAAAATTTGATTTCCCCGACGCATTGGGCCCCACCAAGATATTAAATTCCCCAAGCACCACATCCAACTTTTCGAAACTTTTAAAATTCTCAATCCTGATTCGCTTAATGCCTATCATTGATCACTCCTAAAACCACCGTTTTATCCTATTGCCAGCCTGGGTTATTTTACCACAATCCCCATGGAAAAGCCATAGGCGCTTGGGGACGCCGTTCACTTCTCAAGTTTTAATATCGTGGTAGCTCTCCCGGCTAATTGCGATACCGCCGTCCAGTTTTCTATTTTCCCGTTTGCTCCCACAGTTAACGTGCCAGCAGCAGCATTGGCGACTAAATCCGTTACTTGATACGTTCCGGGTAACACATTGGAAACCACAGCACTTAAGGAGATATTCGTTCGTTCCGCAGCAGAAAAATTGGCCACCACCACTACCGCCTCATTCCCAAATTGTCGCAAATAAGCCAAGATAACATTGGTACTGGCTAACAACGGCTGATAGGTTCCCTGCCGCAAGGCGACAAACCGATTCCGCAACTCAATTAAGGTTCGATACCACTGCCATATAGAATCACTGGTGGTTTGTTCTGTTTCGACATTGTATACACTGCTATTACTATTCAACGGGCGCCAAGGAATCCCGGTAGTGAAACCAGCATTTAAGCCACTACTCCACTGCATGGGTCGACGGCGATCTTCATCGGGACTAATTCCCAACATGCCGACCTCTTCGCCATAATAAATAAAGGGCACACCGGGCAAAGTAAGATAAACAGCAGCGGCCAACTTGGCCTGCGCGGAGTCACTACTGAGCCGGGAAAAAACACGATCCATATCATGATTGCTGAGAAACGTGCCATACTGATGATAAGGATAACTGGCCAACAATTGCTCCATCTTGGTAGTAATCACCGAAGGAGAACCATTCTGCACGGCATTCAAAAGGGCTACAGCCAAATCAAATTCAAAACAAAAATCAAATTTCCCGCCCACATACGATTTCACCACGGCGGTTTCATCCCACGCTTCACCAACTGCCAGCACCCGCCTATTCACACTTTTGTAAAAATTGTAAAACTCCTGCCACCATAACAACGTGGCATTAGTATCTTCCAAGACATTATTTTCCTCGACAATATATTTAGCCGCATCACACCGGAACCCATCCACCTTCATAGTAGTCAACCAATAGCGGGCGATATCTTTAATTTCAGTGCGCACGGCGGGTTCATTGTAATTCAAATCCGGCATCAGACTGGAAAACACGCCGTAATAATAACTGCCATTGGCATGGGCATGCCAGACTTCCTGCCCCCAGGGGCCCCTTTTATCCGGTTTAGTGGGCGACCAGCAGTACCAATTCCGTTTGGTGGCCCCCACACCCGTCGCGGCATCAAAGAACCAGGGATGTAAACTGGAGGTGTGATTAATCACCAGATCGACGATCACCACGATACCCCGTTTATGCGCTTCCTCTACCAAGTTGATAAAATCGGCGGTAGTGCCGTAATCCGGTTCGATATCCCGGTAATCCTCCACATCATACCCATGATAACTGGGCGAGGGATTCACGGGCATCAACCAGATACCCGTGATACCCAGATCGTGGTAAGTGTTCGGGTTCCCATCATTGAGATAATCCAGTTTGGCAATCACGCCATTTAAATCACCGATCCCATCGCCATTGCTATCGTAAAAACTACGCACGAAAATCTCGTAGAACACGGTGTCATTCCACCAGAACAAGGTGCCCAGTTGTTGCGGTGGCGTCGGCACCGGTTCGGGTGTGGTCCCGGTGTCGCCGCTACTGCAATGCCAACCCCAAATAGTCAAGAGGAGTAAGAAAACAAAAACCCACTTTTTTTTCATTGAAACATCCCGGCCTCTTGCTCGGCCACATAAAGCCCGCCACTCTCTTTTAACCAGGTTACAATTTTCTCCACGGCGGCATTCACATTATTATCGGAAATATCTACCCTTATTACGGGTAAGATAGAATCGGCGACCAGCTTTTCGAGTAGTTCTTGTTCCTGCTGGAACAGGTGCAGATGATCGTACTGTTGTGGATTCCCGGATATTTCCAACCTCTTCTCTCTGGCAGCGGCAAACGATTCGGCGGAACGGGTCATAAACACAAGATGGAAACCACAGGCCACCAATTTCTCTTCCAACCAGCGAAAATCATAATCTTTCTGATGGTATAACAATTGATACAACCGGGTGGAAAGATGAAAACGATCAATAATCCAAGAATAATAATACAACAGTTCAAACAGATGGGCCCAGGTTTTATAGGTTTCCATGGCCCGCTTTTCCTCGTGGGCAGGCTCAAAATTAATCAAGCCCCTACCCCAGGGAAAAGGGGTAAACGCACACCATTCACCGGAGATCAATGGTGAATGATAGCGGTATTTACGCGGACCCACGACTTCGGGGTGCTCGTTCAAGGCAAAGGCAATTTCCGTTTTAAAGGTTAACCGTGTGCCTTCCAGTATAATCTTAGGGCATAATTTGTCACCCATCGCATTACTCGCTTTTTACCTGGAATAGCTTTGATTCGTAAGGTTCCAAGTCTATCGAGGTTACTGGTTCCTTGGCGGATAATTCAGTCAGGGTGCCCAGTGTTCCCGGTAGAGCCAAGCCTGTGATTTTACCAGCGGAGAAATTATGCACCACCAGCAAAGTTTGGTCCGGGTGACTTCTTAAAAAGGCATAAACCTGGGGGTTTGTCACTTTTACAGCCAAATAAGAACCGCGACGTAACGCGATATTGTTGGTACGCAAGCGGATCATTTTTATATAGAGCTGCAAAAGCGAATTTTTATCATTTTGCATGGTTGCAACATCCAGGCCCGCTGTAGGGTCGGGTTTAATCCATGGTTTGGGTCCTATGGTGAAACCTGCCAGAGGGCTTTCGTCCCAGCGCATAGGGCGGCGGATCATTTCGTCCGGTTTACTGCCCCGCATGGCAATCTCCTCGCCATAATAAATATAAGGTGTGCCCGGTAATGTCAACAACATTGATGCGGCCAATTTTAATTTGCCCATATCACCATTGATGATGGTGGCAATACGATCCATGTCGTGATTGGTTAAGAAAATAGAATCCATCGCATCCTTGGGATACACGCTTTGAGAAACATCCAAAGTGACATCAATGCCTTTAAACACATTATTTTTCAAGCCGTCAATAATAGCAGCAGCCAGATCGAAATTAAACGCGGTATCCACCTGCGCGGGACGAACGAGACTTTTAAAATAAGAAGCTACGGTATCCATGTTGGCCCAGATTTCACCGATCAACAGGCAATCCGGGTTAATTTTTTTCGCTTCATTGTAGAATTCAGCCATTACGTTGCGGGTGGCATCGGTTTCCTGTTGACCCAATTTGGGGCCATCTTCCACCAGATAACGAATCGCATCCAAACGGAACCCATCCACGCCCTTAGCCAACCAGAACTTGATAATTTTTTTGACTTCGGCGATGACCTCGGGGTTATTGTAATTGAGGTCAGGCATCCCAAAATAGAACACGCCATAATAAAAATAACCGCCCAGGGGGTGCCACACGTTATCGGAATTACTTTCCGCGCTCCAGGGTTGACCCCAGCCCTGGGGTTTCTCTTTTTTCCAGATGTACCAGTCCCGTTTTGGGTTATCCGGACCTTTGGCCGACTCCAGGAAAAAGGGATGTTTGTTTGACGTGTGGTTCAGCACAAGGTCCAAGATGATTTTTATGCCTCGCTTATGGGCTTCTTGGAGCAGTAGATCGAAATCAGCCATTGTCCCATATTCTTTATTGATTTGATAATAATCCGTGACATCGTAACCGTGGTAACTGGGAGCGGAGAAGATAGGCATCAACCATATGGCATTCACTCCCAGGTCGTTAGTGGTATTAGGATTGCCATCATTGAGATAATCCAGTTTGGCAATCAATCCTTTAATATCTCCGATACCATCTTGATCGGTATCATAAAAACTCCGTGCAAATGCTTCGTACACTACCGCATCTTGATACCAGGAAGGGCCATTCTTTTGAACCGTTTCAACAGGATAAAGTGCCCCAGAAAGAATCACCACCAGTATACATAATGCAAAAATAAATTGTTTCATGATTTACCTCCACTATGTCTGCCAGTATACAATAAATAAAATCTTTTTTCAATTTTTTTTCATGAATCCTGAATTCACCATCAGATTGAAAGAATGACCGGACCAACTGGACCAACTGGACATTCTGGACTTACTGGACAATCTTGAAAAATCAAAGGTTTTGTGAAGTCCAGTTAGTCCAGAATGTCCAGTATGTCCAGATAGTCCAGTCTTTCCGGAAAGTTGGCGGTGAATCCAAGTTATTATTAACAGTTGCATTTGGGAATCATTAGTGATATAAAGAGAAGATAATATAAACGTGATCTTTGAAGAGGTAATCATGAAAAAATTAGTGGTTGTTTTAATGTTCGTTTTAACTATCGGGTTGATGGCCGGTTTCGCTGAAACCAGTGCCCAAGAAATCAGCAAAGACGAGTCTCTCTTATTAATCGAGAGCCGGATGTTCTATACCAAGGATATTGGGTTCTCTATTAAAGATGAATCAGGAGTGTTTACCAACGAGATCAACGGCATGGAACCCGGTTCCGTCTACATCACCAAGAACGGTATTCTCCACGTCGGCCAAAAAGCCTATCTCATCCCCTGGCAAAAAATCAAATCCATAGGTCCTGATAAAATGGCAGGCTCCAGCAGTTCCATTTTGATTCGTACAACTATTCCCACAGAAAAACTGGAACTGTTAGACCCCAAACAAACAGGGAATCTCAACACCTTGGACACCTCGATGGATACACTACTGCGCCAACTGACCAAAACCTTCAACCAATACCAAAAGAACCCTGAACAATTTGCTGTCGCTATCCCATCCAAACCAATCAAAGGCACGATGATTGACCCAAGAAACTTGCCCCCTGAACCCTTCATCAGAAAAGGTGAACTGAATACCAAAGAAATCAAGGTAGGCATGACGTATACTCAAGTCGAAAATATCCTGGGCGCCCCATTAAAAAAAGTTGTTTTGGATGACAAAGTGATCTATCAATATGCGGATATGATCCTCACCTTCAAAGACGGCAAAATGGCCGACGCAGTGGTAAAATAAGAAAATATAATTATAATTGACAAACCTTATCACTCAATAAGGAGGAAAATATGAACGCAACCGCTTTACAAATGGAAGATTTACCCCATTATACCTATGATGACTATGCGGAATGGGAAGGCAGATGGGAGATCATCCATGGCATCCCCTACGCCATGACTCCCGCCCCCTCCAAAAAACACCAGTACTTGTGTGCAAAAATCGTTATTTTACTAGGGAGTCTATTGGAAAACTGCGAAACCTGTCGAGTGTATATGCCTGTAGATTGGCAAATCACCAAGGACACCGTTGTTCAACCAGACATTCTTGTTGTTTGTGACGATAATCTGGAAGATACCAAATTAACCGTTCCCCCGGTCATCGTATTTGAAATCCTTTCCCCTGCCACGTCTCGGAAAGACAAAGTTTTGAAATATCAATTGTATCAAAATGCCGGGGTAAAATATTATTGTATTGTGGATCCGGTCACTTCCAGTGCCGAAGTATTCACCTTGGGGGAAGAAGAAAAGGAATATCACCGCGCCGATGAATTCCAAGAAGGCGGAATCTCCTTCAATATCGGCAAATGCAGTTTCACCTTCGATTTCGGAAAAATCTTTAAACTCTAAAAAATAAGATAATAACCGTATAAAGAGGCACCCTCTCAAGGTAGGGGCGTATAGATATACCCTGGATTCACCGCCAAGTTAATGGGAAGAATGGGAAATATGGGAATTATGGGATAAACATAAATATTTACATTCCCCCCATCATTCCCATAACTCCCACATTGCCTCACCATGTTTTCAAGAATTTGATGGTGAATCCAGGATTCACCCCTTTATTTTTCGCTAATATATGATTAGAACGTGAAGGTGGTAATTCCTTTTTTGAGCGTCAGTTTCACCTCCACTGGTGTTTGATTCTCTTTGATAATCTTTAACGTCACCTCTTTTTCCACCTTAACTCCCGCAAACACTACCTGCTTACTGTCCATCGTAATCTCAATCGCTTCAAAATCACCCTGCTTATAATTATTGGTGACCCCATCATCATCATACCATGTAAAAGAAGAGGACACTCTACCAGGAATCAACAAAACCACTGCCTTCCCCTTTTCATCCATAGGCAAAATCGCCCCTTCTTTCACATAAACCGGTATCTTTTTAATATCTGCCGTAAACGTTTTCACCCCTGCTGGGATCCTTTCAAATGTATAAAAATCATACCACACCCCTTCTGGTAAATAGACCCGCGTCTCCGGTTCCAAAGCTGCCGCTTCCACTACTGGCGCCACCAATAAGAAATCACCGAAATAATACTGATTGCCTAGCTCCCGAACTTCAGGACTTTCATCCTGCGGATGCTGGAAAAAAAGTGGTCGCATCATGGGTATCCCATCCCGGTACGTCTGGTACGCGGTGGAATAAATATAAGGCAGCAACCGATACCTTAAATCAATATAATATTTTATAATCGCCAATGCTTTCTCACCATGAATCCATGGTTCCCGCGCTGACATCGCCCCATGCGCACGAAATACCGGGCTAAAGGTACCAAATTGCATCCAACGGATAAACAACTCCTCCTCTGGTATTTCGCTATTACTCACAAACCCACCCACATCACTACCCCAATAAGAAAACCCAGCTAAACCGGCATTAAGTCCCATACCCGGTTGCTTGGCCAACCCCTCAAAACTGGAACTGGAATCCCCTGACCAAACCGATACGCCATACCCGGCACTACCGGTAAACCCACTGCGACTGAGAATAAAGAACCGCTTATCCGGGAACTCTTTGCTGACTGCATTATAAATCAGCTTGGTCCAAGCTAAATTATAAAAATTATGAAACTCCTGTTCCGTAAATTCATTAAAATAAGCAGCCGCCGGAACCTTTTCCGGTTCCCCCAGGTCCGTCCAAAATGCATCAATACCGCGCTTCATCATCGCAATATATTTTGCCCCCAACAATGCCTCTGCTTTCGGAGCAATCGGATTCACAATCGCCCCGTATTCAGAACCAAAACACCACCAATCCTTCCATGTAAACGTTTTCTTATTCTTGTCCATGGCAAACAATCCGTTCTTCTCAAAAAGAGCATAGTTGGTACTATCCTTCGTGAAAAAAGGTTCTGAAATCGCCAACAATTTGATTCCCGCTGCTTCCAGAACCCCATCCATTTTCTCCGGGTTCGGCCAGTTGACCGGATCATAATCCAGGTCGCCCATGTGTTTGAACCACTGCAAATCAAGCACGATGGCACTGACTGGAACGTCATGTTGTTTGAACTGCTCCACCAGTTCATAAACTTCCTGTTCACTTTTATACCCGAATCGGGATTGAATATACCCAAAGGCCCACTTGGGAATCATAGACCTGGAACCGGAAAACTCATAAAACGAGGCGACTATCTTATCCAGTTTTGGTTCATAATAGTAATAAAAGTCAATAAAGCCATTTAACCCCGTATAAGCCACCGCCGACTCGTTCTTCTTCTTAAATTTGACTGTATCCCGACCCGCCGCATTATAATAAAAAGCATCCCCACCACTGCTAAAGAAAAACGGAATATACAACATCGCCTGATTACCATATTGCGCTTCCTGGTAAATCGTATATAGAGTGCGATTGAGAGCCAATTGGTCCGCCACCTCCCCCATCCCATAAAACAATTCGTTATCATAACATGACTTCTCTTCAATCACTGTTTCGCCAGCCCGCGTGAAGGTCGAGGAAAAAAGTTTTCGTGGCGTATTACCATCGTTCGTATGATCTATTTTATATAAAGTGAAACCGTTTTCATCTTCCTGCAATAGAAATCCCCCCATTTTAATTTTTTCTCCCAATGGAACCGGGACAACCGGACTGAATTTTTCCTCCACTCTGAAGAAAGGAAGTGTTACTGTTCCACCCGTAATAAAAACGCGAACATGAAGTTGATTCCTATCATTGGCACATACAGTAATGCTCAAATCCCTTTGACTAAGAGCAATCCCATTCCCCGCTACCGTAACTTTGGCATAAATTACCCCAACTGTAAAACATAACACCAGTACCACTATCATCACTTTTCTGTTCATCAAACAAACCTCCATCCGATATGATTTATTAATATTATATACTATTTTTTTTGATTTTAAAAGCCCCGCTCTTATCGGTGTTTTCAAAAGGGTTATCCCATAACGGCAAAAAATCTTTAAAAAAAATGTAAACGTTTACAAAAAACTCTTGACTTTTTAAAAACAGTTGTGTAACATAGCTTTATGGAATCTCAATTTTATGATACGAAAAGGTTTTCATATGAACATTAAGAAAGTAGCCAAACTCGCTGACGTATCCATTGCCACTATTTCAAGAGTCGTAAACAATAAACCCGGAGTAAGAAAGGATATCCGGGAAAAGGTAGAGCAAATCATTCGGGAAACCCATTACATCCCCAACCAGATGGCCCGTGGTCTGGTACAAAAAAAATCCAATGTGATCGGACTCTTGATTCCCCGTTTCGATGGTTATTATAGCGAACGGGCCGAGGCTGTGTTAAAAGTCTGCCAACAGAACGATTACAGCGTCATGATCGCCAGCGCGGTGGAAGAATACGGTGGGGAACTGGAAAGCCTGAAACTACTCTATGAAAAACATATCGAGGGTCTAATCTTTTTCTGGGCCCACTATACTCCCGAATATAAAGAACTGATCGAAAAAATAAGCAAAAAAATTCCCGTCATTTTTGTAGACCATGTGGATGAAGATTTAAATATCCCCGCTATATTGCAGGATAATTACGATGGCGCACGTAAAGCCATGAAATATCTTATCGAAAATGGCCACCGCCGGATTGCTTTTATTAGCGCCCCTGCTTCCGACAAGGAAGCCCGCCGCCGATATGATGCCTATATTGATACCTTAAAAGAACTAAAGATCGATATTTACGAGAAATATATCAGGGAAGGCACCTATGCCATTGAATCCGGGTTCACAGCAATGGAGCTGATCCTCAAAGAAACCAAGGTGCTACCCACCGCCGTGTTTGCCGCCAATGATAACATGGCCATTGGTGCCATCAATGCCTTAAAACGCCACGGTTATAATGTTCCCGACGATGTTTCCATCGTGGGCTTCGATGATATCCCCATAGCCAAACATTTTATCCCCGCTCTCACCACCGTGCGTCAAGACCAGGATGCCATCGGCACCCAAGCGGCTGAATTACTGATTGAATATAAAAAGAACCGGGAATTCCGGGTCAAAAAAATTATACTACACCAAGAGTTGATCATTAGAGACAGTGTTAAAAAAATCAATGAATTACCCCCCCAAAAAAAAGAAGAATCAAAAAAAGAAGAATCCAAAAAGGGAGAATAAATAATGGCTCAAGTAATCCTGGAAAAAATCACCAAAAAATTCGGGGACGTTATTGCCGTGAATGCCATTGATCTGGTTATCAAGGACGGCGAATTTATGGTTCTGGTAGGACCATCCGGTTGCGGTAAAACAACATTGTTACGCATGGTGGCCGGACTGGAAGAACTCACCTCGGGCACCATTACTATCGGCGACCGCGTGGTCAATGATGTCCCCCCCAAAAGCCGCGATATTGCCATGGTCTTTCAAAACTATGCGCTCTATCCCCATATGAACGTGTTCGACAATATGGCTTTTGCCCTGAAACTGAGGAAGTTCCCCAAAGAGGAAATTATCAAACGCGTCACCGATGCCGCCAATATTCTGGGCATTGAAGCCCTCTTAAAACGAAAGCCCAAACAACTCTCCGGTGGCCAACGCCAACGCGTCGCTCTGGGTCGCGCCATGGTTCGCCAACCCGCTGTTTTCCTCTTCGACGAACCCCTCTCCAACCTCGACGCCAAATTAAGAGTGCAGATGCGCACTGAATTGGCCAAACTGCAATTCCAATTAAAAACCACCAGTATCTATGTCACCCACGATCAGGTAGAAGCCATGACCATGGGTTCCAAAATCGCCATAATCAAGGATGGCGCATTGCATCAAACCGGCACACCCCTGGATATATATGAAAGACCAATCAACTACTTTGTCGCCGGGTTTATTGGTTCCCCCCCCATGAATTTTTTCCCCGGTCAGATCAAACATCTGGATGGCCATTTGCAAATTATCGCCGATGGCATACAAGTACCCCTGCCAGATTCCTATAAAGCCAAGCTCACCGATGTCAAGGGCGATGATTTTATCTTCGGTATCCGGCCCGAACATCTGCACGATGCCGAGTTATATACCATCCTTAAAAAAGAGACCACCGTCATTAAAGGCATGGTGGATGCTGTTGAGCCCATGGGCGCCGAGTCCTATGTACATGCCACTTTTGGGGCCAATAAAGTCGTGGCCCGCGTCTCCCCCTACACCAAAGCCACCTTTGGCGCATCCGTCCAACTGGTATTGGAAACAGACAAAATCCACATCTTTGATAAAAATACACTATTAAATTTAATCTTGGAGGATAACAAATGAAAAGAATAATCATAGCCATTATAGTCGTTTTATTTATCGCCAGCCTCTTTCCTTTCCAAGTGCTGGGCGAGTCTGTAAAGATCGTCCTGTGGCACTCCTACCGCGGCCTGGAAAAAGCCGCCCTGGAAGAGGTCGGGCAGAATTTCGCCAAATCCCATCCCAACATCGAGGTCACTTTCTTACAGGTTCCTTACGATGCCTTTCCCGATAAAATCACCGCTGCCATCCCCCGTGGCAAAGGACCCGATGTGTTTATTTTCGGTCATGATCGCATTGGCGACTGGGTCGCCCGCGAATCTCTGGAACCAGTGGGTTTATGGGCCAATGATGAGTTAAAAAAGCAGTACATCCCTATCACCCTGCAAGCGCTCACCTATGAAGACGCGCTCTATGGGTTGCCTGTTGCCATTAAATGCGTTGCCCTCATTTACAATAAAAAAATGGTAAAAACCCCGCCCAAAACCACCGCAGAACTGATCACCCTGGCCAAAAGCCTGACCAAACCCGCGGCCAATCAATACGGCTTAGTGTATGAAAATGGCCTGACCTATTACAGTGCCGGCTGGTTATTCGGTTTTGGTGGTGGTATTTTTGACAAGAACGACAACCCCATCCTCAATTCCGAGGGTAATGTCAAAGCCCTGACTTTCATTCACCGCCTGCTGAGAAAGGAAAAGATCATGCCCGAAGAGATCAGCAATACCCTGGTTACCGCCCTGTTCAATAAGAACCAGGCCGCCATGGTATTAAGTGGTCCCTGGTTCCTCGGTGAAATTGATAAAAAAATCGACTTCGGTGTCGCGTTGTTGCCTATTATTTCCGATGTGAACAGCCCGGCCAAACCCTTCCTCACTGCCGAGGGTTTGTTGATGTCCGCCAAATGCACCCATAAAAAAGAGGCCTTCGAAGTCATGAAATACTTTTCCAGTCCCGAGGCCGCGATCATCATGGCTACCAAGGCCGACCAGCCCGTGGCCAATGTGGAAGCCTATAAAAACATGGCCGTTAAAAATCACCCCTTCATCCCCATTTTTAGAAAGCAATCGGAAGTGGCCGTACCCATGCCCAATATCCCCGAAATGAGAATGGTTTGGACCCCCTTTGATCTGGCGATTGGCAAGGTACTCAATGAAACGATGAAACCCAAAGCCGCCCTGGATGAAGCCCAGGCCAAAGCGCTGGAAGATATCAAAAAATTCCGCAACGAATAAAAGGCATTCGCTGAAGGTGGGCAGGAAGAGAGCATAGGAAAAAAGGGATATAGTCCAATGATTAAAGAAACCAAACAAAAACAGAAAATCGTCGTATACATCGCCCTGTTTTGTGCCATGGTGATGGTGATGGTGGGGTTCATGCTCCATAACAATTACAATAACTCCATCTATAAACAGGACATCCAGGCCACGCGGGCTCATTTTTGGGCCCGGTACCTGGCCTTGGAATTTGAATTGGCCGAGAATAACGAGACCTTTGGGGCCAAACTCCCCGCCTTGGTTAAAACCATGATGGCACGCGACCCCGGTATTCGTGAAATCCAGGTGGTGGCCGGTACTAACTTCTTGTTCCACACGAATCCGGCAAAAATAAACAAATCCATCAATCCCGAGGACACTGCCGATAAAAACACCTACGATGACAGCACCCAGATCAACTATCGCCTCAAGAAAGACAATATCCCCGAGAAATTCCTGCTCACCACGGATAGCGACAAACAACTATTAACCCTGGTGGAACCCGCCCTCAAATCAGCCAAAAAAATCAAGGGTATTATTAAAATAATCTATACCTTTAAGAAAGATATAGCGTCTGGTTTCCATTGGATTCTTCTTGCCAGTCTCGCCATTTTTGGTCTTTTTGCCCTGTTGATATCTTTCCTGCCTCGCTATCATTGGGCCGTCACCGTCCCTGCCCTGTTGGTGATGTTGTTTATCACCCTGTGGATATTCACAGCCAATGGCAGCCAGATCAAACAGACCCTGCTAACTGAAAAAATGCAGCATCTGGACACCGTGACCCGCGTGATTGCGACCCAGGACAGGGAAAACCTCGGCGAATACGTGCGTCTCCTCAAAGAGGGAAAAGTAGCCGCCTTCCTCCCCGACTGGAAAACTCTCACCCTGACAGAATCAGCCGCAGCAACAGCCTCCTACCCTGACAATACCAGTCAGTTTGTCGCGCCTGCCGGGGCAGATTATGCCATCCGTATCGACTTGGATACCACCTATGGGCAGACCTATCAGAAGGAATTCAACCGCCGGGCCCGAGTGATTGCCTTCGTGTTCCTGGCCATTGCCTACTTTGTCCTCTTTTTTATCCTGGCCGGTTATGCGTTCAAAACCTTTAATGCGGTCAAGAAAAATTATTACTCCTATCTGTATATATTCCCGTCCATGGCAGGCATGGTTGTGCTCGTTCTTTTCCCTTTCGTATGGGGCATGTCCATGGGCTTTTTCCGTATCACCCATAAGAGTTGGACCTTTGTTGGCTTGCAGAACTTCGTCGAGATACTCGGTGATTTTCATCCCATGACCCCCGGTAATTTTTATTTCACCCTGTTGGTCACCGTCATGTGGACCGTGTTGAACGTCATGTTGCACGTGGGAATCGGCCTCATGTTGGCCTTGATTCTCAACCGCCCCAACATGAAACTAAAAAAAGTCTACCGGGTGCTGTTGATTTTACCCTGGGCCATTCCCAATTACATTACCGCCTTAATATGGAAGGGCATGTTTCACAAGCAATTCGGAGCCATCAATGCCTTTTTGCAGTTATTGGGAGTCGATCCCATCAGTTGGTTCAATCATTTCTGGACCGCTTTCGCTGCCAATCTGATGACCAATACGTGGCTCGGGTTTCCTTTTATGATGGTAATTTCACTCGGCGCGTTGCAAGCCATACCCGCCGAATTGTACGAGGCCTCAGAAATGGATGGCGCTACCAAGTGGCAGCAATTCAAAAATATCACCCTGCCCCTTTTAAAGCCCGCCCTGTTCCCGGCCATTATATTGGGCACTATCTGGACCTTTAACATGTTCAATATTATCTACCTCGTGTCCAACGGTGCGCCCAACCGTTCTACCGATATCTTGATTACCCAGGCGTATCGGTACGCTTTTGAAAATTTTAACTGGGGCTTTGCCGCCGCTTATTCCATTATAATCTTTGTGATCCTGCTGACTTACGGGATATTCACCAACCGTGCCACTAAAGCCAGCGAAGGAGTATTTGACTGATGAGCAACAAAAAACAAAAAACCACGATTGGCAATATATTACTCCAGGTAGCCATTATTATCTTCACTATCGGCACTATCTATCCCGTGTTGTGGGTTCTCAAGATCGCGTTTGGATCTTCCAAGGGGCTCAGTATCAGCTTGAGTTTGTTTCCCGAGACCCCTACCCTGGCCAACTTTTCCTACCTGTTATTTGACAAACCCTTTTTCAAATGGTTGCTGAACAGTGTGATTGTCGCCGGTGCCACCACTCTGGTGGGAGTATTCCTCGCTGCCACTGCCGGGTATGCTTTTTCCCGTTTCCGCTTTCCTGGACGAACCGCTGGCCTCCTCTCTTTTCTCGTGACCCAGATGTTCCCCGGCACCATGATGATGATCCCTCTTTATATGATCATTAATATGCTCGGTTTATTAGACAGCCTTTTCGCCCTCGTGCTCATTTATTCCACCACCGCCATTCCCTTTTGTGTGTGGATGTTAAAGGGATATTTCGACACTATCCCCCGTGATCTCGAAGAAGCCGCCTTAATAGATGGTGCCTCCAAGACCAAAATATTCTATATGATCATCCTGCCCCTGGCCAAACCCGCCGTGGCTGTGACTGCCCTGTTTTCTTTCATGACTGCTTGGAACGAATTTATTCTGGCCGCCACCTTTATGAACAGTGAAAAGTCTTATACATTACCTGTGGGTTTGCAGAGTTTTGTCGGGCAATTTGCCCAGGATTGGGGATATTTTGCCGCCGGGGCCGTGCTTGTTTCCATTCCGATTGTCACTTTGTTCTTCATGCTGCAAAAGTACCTCGTTTCCGGCCTCACTGCTGGCGGTGTCAAAGGATAACCTGCATGAATACCCCATTAAACAATGAATTATTAATACTGAACACATAACAATACTTTCTTAAATAAAAACAAAAAAATGAAGGAGGAAATATGATAGCAAAGAAAAACATCTTGCTGACATTGTTAATCGTTATCCTGGTCTTTTCCGCGTCACTATTCGCCGAAGAGCCCATCACATTCAAGGACCCCATTGGAGATGACAATGGGCCCGGTAATTTCACCTATCCCACCGACCCTGTTTATACCGCCGGTTCTTTTGATCTTACCAAAGTAGTCATCAAAGACAAAGGGTCCACTGTGGAAATCTCTATTACCGTTAATGCCACGTTGGAGAATCCCTGGTCTATGGCCAGTGGTTTTAGTACCCAGCAGGCGTTTGTGTTCATCGACATGGATGGCCAACCCAACAGTGGCCATGCCCTCACATTACCCGGTTTGAATGCCGCGTTTGCTCCCGAGTGTTATTGGGAAAAAGCTATTGTCATCAGTCCCCAGCCCATGTCAAAAGTATTAACCGAGGTGAAAACCAAGGCTGGAGATGCAGCCAAAGACGTTATTGTACCTATTCAAGTCGTTCCCCGTGGTAAAACGTTTATCGCCCTTATTAAAAAAGAAGACCTGGGCGCAGATGTCAGTGCTCAATGGGGATGGCAGGTATTGTTAACCTCTAACGAGGGATTCCCCGGCCCCAATGAAATTTTAACCCGCCGTGTCAACGAGTATGAAGGCCAGCACCGCTTTGGTGGTGGTGATGATTATGATGGTGATCCCCATTTTATGGATATGTTATGTGCGCCGGGAACCGGTTCCGATGCTGAGAAAGAGACCCAACACAAGATTATGGCCCAGTATGTAAGTGGAGCTGACCCGTCCGCTTACGTGTATGTTAAATTGCCCATGCTTTATGCAGGCAAAACCGTTGAAATAGCTGCTCCGGTTGCCAGTGAAGCACCTGCTGTTCCCGTTGTAGCTGTAGCCCGTCCCGCTGCTGGCCCTTCCAGTGCGTTTGGCTTGAAGACCTCCGGAAAATTATTCACCAATTTTATGCATGGTAATGACACCAGTCAATTTTCCAACCTTTCCGGTGGTGAGGGTGGACATAATGGTATTGTTTCCGAGATAGAATTTAACTTGCTTGCCAAGGTTTCCAAGTATGCTGAAGTGGGACTCAGGATCAGCAGCCGGTTCAGAAACAATTTCTGGGCCACGTATTGGAACAATGACAATCTGGAAAAAGCGCAGTTGATGAAGTTGCGTGGAATTTGGGGACAATTCAGAACCCCCGATTGGATGCAGGGCATCGTGGACAATGTGCTATTAGGCAGCAGTGATCTTGGCATGTTCAGTCCTTGGACCATCGGTCGTTTGCGTTATATTGACCGCGACAATGCAGCCGGCATATTTTTCGCCGCCAAGGTTGCCAAATGGTTCAATTATGATCTCGCCCGCATCAGTTTACCTTCCTTGTGGGCCGGTCCTGGTTGGACTACCGGTGGTTCAGCCGATGATGCTACGGGTAGAGCCTTTATTAACCGGGATTATGCTTATGGTGCCAATCTCCGTTTCCCCGTATCGCCCAATTTCAATTTCCGTTTGATCGGTTATTATTCCAAAGATGTCGAAGGTGACTCTGCTGACACCAATCCCCGCAACGGTAAAGATTTTAAAGATCGTTTTGAAAACACCGTTTTATCCGTCGAATTTGATGCCGCACCCATCACTTGGTTGCAGTTATCCGGTATGTTCACCTCTACCAAGACCGATTATAATGCCCAAAACTATACCCAGGATTGGGGTGGTTGGAACAGCATGCCTGCCAAAGATTTGAGTGATACTGCCTATAAATTAACCGCGCAGTTCGATGATCCATTTCACATGGGCTTGAGTTTTGGGTTGGAGTATTTTAATGTCGGCGAGGATTATTTATCCGTGATGGCGTCCAGAAGAGAGCAGGATGTATTGCTCACCGAGGGTTTTGAAGGTGACGACATGTCCGGTCGCTATAATCTCATCAGCAATGACGAGCGCTGGCGTTATGGTTATGATTGGGCCAGTTTTAATGGCACCTGTGGTCAGTCTCCTTCTGCTATTGCTGACAACTCCGAGCTCCAGTTCGACGAGATGGCTTATGAAAGCATCATCGGTTGGAAAGGTCTTACCGCTCTTGCTTCTTACGGGCGAGACACTCTGGATTTAAGTCTTGAATACACCACGTTGGATTATAATTCCAATGGTCAGGGCAGAGACATGACCCTTTACCCCGTCAACCTGAGAATCTGGAACCAAAACCAGGACCGCAAAACCACTATTGCCCTGTTAAAATTGAAATACACCTTTAATGTTATAGGTATCACCTGGGATTTTTCCGGGAAAGCCAAGTACATCAAAGATGAAGATGGTATAGATATCACCACCACTGCCGATGATTATTCCAGCAAGAAATGGATTTATGATTTAGGTCTCGGTGCGCAGGTAGCCAATGAAGTGTATCTCAAGCTCGGTTACACCGTATTTGACGACGATATGAGTCGTGGTATCACCAATTTGCCCAACAAAAAGAACCGTTTATATTTTATGGGCAAGTACAATTTTGGTGGTATCAAGATCGGTTATATCGGTGAAAAATACACCGGTAATGATTGGTTGGGTGGTGTAAATTACGACGACTGGAAGCTGCTCCGGTGCAGAGCGTTTCTTGAAATCGCCTTTTAAGTCTCTTTTAAAAGTCAGTACCTGAAAAAATACAAGTTAAACATATTAAAGGAAGCGGCAGTAGGAACTGCCGCTTCTTTTTTTTTATCCACCAATTCCACTTCGCCCGCTTAGGAGCTATTACGAAATAACCTGATCCTTTCTGATGTTGTTTGGAAGAAAATTCGTCCACTTGCGGCATGGTTTCAGCTTGGAGCCCACCATTGCCACTCGTGGGTCGCAAGAGCATGAATAACGTGATCTTTAACCGATAGAGTCAAATCGTTGAATATTGTTCTGCAATTTTGTCGTAGGAAGGTCATGATTTCGGGAATTTCTTAATTCGCCAGTAATAACGGTGATAAATTGACCTATTCATGTCATCTATGACAAAAAAACGAGACATTTTCAGCCATCACGTCATCCATGACGATATAGCGCCATAGTTGCAGTAATTTTCTCAAATCATGAAGAAATAGCTCGAATGATTCAGTAATTTTCTTTATGATTCAAGTAATTTTCTCAAATATAATAGAAAATTACTGTAATATTAAAGAAAATTTCTCGAACATAACAGTAATTTTCTCAATGAATTGAGTAATTTTCTGCACCATTGACAGTTTGAGGTCATGCGAGGAGTTTTTGGGACTCTGATGACGGTTTTTGGTCAATGGATGGCTTTTTATCTGGGAAATTGGCTTATTTTCAGAAAAATTAGTTCATTTTGGTCATTGAGCACAATTTTTAATGATACGAGACTATTTTTAGGCAATCATTGACCTATGACGGCTGTTTTTCGCCAAATAGTGTGATGACTGGTGATTTGTTGCTCTCTATTGAGCAAAAAGGGCCAAAAATGAGGTTTTGGGCCAGGCTGATTAATGAATAGCGCGGATGGCGAAGATCAACTGGATATTTGAGCAGTTCATAATTACGATAACCACATCACATGAAAATTCTTAACGTGGCGAAACAATGCAAGGTCTTCTTGTTTCTCGAATTTTGGTTGAATCGAAAATGATCCGGTTGTTTCGTAACTGCTCCTAAGCGGAAAATAATTGATTGCTCTCTTTTGTGATGATGTTTTTAATGATAAGCTGGCGATCCCGCTCAAACTCTGCCACGTGAAATGGTCTTATCCATAATACCGTGTTTAGTTCATGGGCATCGAATTGAGCCACGATTTCCGCCAGAAAAAGGGGGTCCGTGGTTGCCTTACGGGCGGTGGCCGTGATGATATCTTCCCAATCGAAAGCGAGGTTCTGGCATATCACCCAGATGTCCGCCATATCTTTGGGGAACTTTTTATGGATATAGACCAGTTTCTCCGCCAGGATGTTTTTGGGGTTATCGATTCTGGGGAATAGGGGGGTGGCGATAAAATCGCCCACATGGGCGTTTGCACGGGGACGGATGAAATCTAACTTGAGTGGCATCTGGGGAAAGCGGTTGGGTTCGGTGATGGCAAATCTGGCAAAATCTGGCGAGAAACCGAAGGTCGAAACATGATACCCATGATCTTCCAATTGGCCCTGAAGTTCATGCACGCAGGTGACAAAATCCACATCGGGCAATAAAAAAAAATCCAGATCATCGGAATACCGATGATTAAAAAAAAAACGGCTTAACGCGGTCCCACCACCCAGATAAAAAGGAGAACCCATGGTATTCATGAAGGTTAACACGTCATCTTGGCACTGATAGAGTTTATGATAGGGATTGTTCAACGGTTTTTCTGGCCAGGGCATATTGGTTCCTCAAGCTATCCACCCAGACGTTTTCCAGCGCTGGATCGGTTAAGAGTAATCGCAGGTTTAACAATCCAAAAATATCAATCAAGCGGTACCAGCCCACCGTCATTAACATGCGGGCTTTGACCTGGTCGCGGTCCAGCTCCCTGATCTCCCTGTGGCCCAGCACAAAATCGTACAGTTCTTGCCCGCTATAGGCGTAATTATGGTCCCAGAACAGGTGTTCCAACGGGGCCAGGCTGACCTGCGGTTTCGGGTTTAGGTGTGTCATGGTGCTCTTATTATAGAGCATCCCCCTTTTTTTTTCAACTCCAACACTTTTTTTCTTTTTTCTAAGAACCCTGCGGGGTGGGACGCCACGTATTTTATTTTTTTTTCTTTTACCCATTTACTTTCGTACCTGAAATATATTACCATATAAGCATCAAGGAAAAATCAATGAATACGATTGAAGTAACTACCACGACCTCCAGTTATTATCTGGTATTTATACTGTCAAAAAAGCAATTCGCCCTGCCACTGGAGGCGGTGCAACGGGTGGTGTACGCAGTGGAAGTCACACTCCTGCCCCAAGCCCCGGAAATCGTGTGTGGACTGGTGAACTATAAAGGTCTCATTCTCCCAGTTCTGAACATCGCCCGCCGGTTCCGTTTACAGGAAAAACCCATTGACCCGGAGCAAAGCTTTATTATTGTCTATACTCCTACCCACTCATTCGCCCTGGTGGCGGATACAGTTAGCGGTGTTATCCAACCAGCACCGGAAAATGTGGTGGCCCCGGATAAAATAGTCGCGGGCGTGCAGTTCTTGTCGGGCGTTATGAAGCTGGACAATGGGATGATGCTCATCCCTGACCTGGAAAAACTGCTGACCCACGAGGAAGAACTAACACTCAATACCCTGGTAGGAAAAAAAATAAAAAAGAACCCAGATGCCTGACGACATTTTTAATAAATCCAGTGATACTCCCGGCGACACGGTCATTAAAAGTGCTATTCCCACGCCTTTACTGGCGCAATTAAATGACTACTTGGCCCGTTATATTGGCCTCAGTTTCAAAGAGGCCCGCTGGTCTGAATTGGAACGGGGTATTCGTAAAGCCACGCCTGATTTTGAGTTCCAGGAGCCCGAAGCCTGCATTCGCTGGCTACTGGCTTCACCTTTAAATAAAACACAGGTCGAAATACTCAGCCGCCATCTGACCGTGGGCGAGACTTATTTCTTTCGCGATGCTTCCTCTTTTGAAGTGTTGGACAAGGCAATCCTACCCAGCCTAATTGCGGCGGCAGAAACAGGTAAATCACGCTCCTTACGAATCTGGAGCGCGGCGTGTAGCACGGGTGAAGAAGCCTACTCCATTGCCATGATCTTGGACCGCAAAAAAAACCAATTAAAAGATTGGGATATCACGATACTGGCCACGGATATCAATGGCAAAGCTCTGGAGCAAGCGCAATCCGGCCTGTATAGTGAATGGTCTTTCCGCGAAACGCCTGCCTGGGTTAAAGATACCTATTTTACTAAAACAACCCACAAACACTATCAACTCGACCCACAAATCATCAAGATGGTTCGCTTTGAATATCTCAATCTGGCAGAAGACACCTATCCCTCACTGCTGAATTATACCAATGCCATGGATATTCTATTCTGCCGTAACGTGTTAATGTATTTTTCCGCCGAAAAAGCCAAAGCCGTGGTCGAACGGTTCTATCTTTCCCTGGTGATGGGTGGCTGGTTCTTAGTCGCTCCAACCGATGGATTTCATCTCTTTGACATCCAGTGTTTCCACAAGGAACCGCAGTATGATTCGATATTCACCAAATGCGAGAAAGTCGCAGAACACCCCCCGCTTAAAACCGAGTGGCCTCTACTAGCCAATTATCCCCCTGTCGATCCTGTTGCAGTCTCCCCAGATTTACCCATTATTCCCATACTTCCCATACTTCCCATAATTCCCATACTTCCCATACTTCCCATGGATATTTACCCGGGTGTTTTATTACTCTATCGTCAGGGTAATTATCGCGAAATCCTGTCCAGTCATGTGAAAGATGGCGCTCCAATAGAGGGTGACCCTGCTTTTGCAACCCACAACGACAAGATGTGTGCCCTGGTTGCCCGCTGTTATGCCAATTTGGGCCATCTGGATGAGGCGCTGTTATGGTGCGAAAAAGCCATCCTGGCCAATAAACTGGCCACTACCGGATATTATTTAAAAGCCACTATCCTGCAAGAAATGGGCCGCGAAGAGGAGGCTGTCCGCGAATTAAAACGCTGCCTCTACCTGGACCAAGATTCCATACTGGCGCTTTTCACCTTGGGTCACATCACCCTGCGCCAGCAAAATCCAGCCGAATCCAACCGCCACTTTTCTCAGGCGCTCACCCTGCTGCAAACCATGGCCGATGAAGCCGTGGTTTCCCAGGAAGAAGGATTAACTGCGGGACGTATGCGGGATATTATTAAAACCACCATGTCCATGAACAAAGGAGCACGTGAATGAGCGCTATCAATCCTACGCCAACTAAACCTGAATCTGAATGGGCTGACCTCCGCCTTCGTATGCAACAATCAGCGGCACGGTTACAAGAGACGATCACGATCAGCCCGGCAGAACAGCACCATATCCTGGCTACCCGTGCCGCCAAACTGGCCCAGCCCGAACAAACAGAGGACCGCGGCCAATGCTTGGAACTGGTAGAATTCTGCTTGGCCGATGAATTCTACGCCGTGGAATGCCTCTATGTGCAGGAAGTGTACCCGTTAAAAACGTTGACCCCTGTTCCCGGGGTGCCCGCTTTTGTGGCCGGTATTGTAAGTATCCGTGGTGAAATTATTTCCGTGGTAGATTTGAAACAGTTTTTCGATATGCCCCGTAAAGGTCTGACCGATCTCACCCGCGTGATTATTCTGCATAGCCCCGATACCCAAACCGCCATGACCTTTGGCATACTGGCTGAAGAGGTTACCGGAACCATGTCATTGCCTATCACTGAAATCCACCCCCCGCTCCCCACCCTCACGGGCATACGTGCCGAATATTTGCGCGGTGTCGCCAATAACCGCCTGATTGTTCTGGATGCCGCCAAATTACTGGCAGATAAAAAAATAATCGTCCATCAAGAAATAGAATGAGAATGAACTATTCATTTAGGAGGAATACCATGCTTAAAAATGTCAAGATACGCACCCGCTTATTATTTGGATTCGGAGTGGTGCTGATTCTCCTCATTGGGGTCAGCGTTTTTTCTATCTACCAGATGACCATTCTGGCCAATTACACCACCCAGATGTACAATCACTCCATGACCACCGGTAATGCCATCCGCGAGGCGGATATAAATATCATTAAAATGGGCCGCATGATGAAAGATGTGGCGCTGGCCGAAAACGCGGAACAGTTGGAACTGGCAGTGGAAAACGTCAACGCTCTGGAAAAAGAAGTGTTCGTGCAGTTGGAGAATGTTAGAAAAAGCACGCTACGGGACCCGAAAATTCTGGAGCAACTGCGGCAGAATTTCGCCAATTGGAAGCCCATTCGCGATGAAGTGGTGGCGCTGAGCCGCCTAAAAGAGAGAGAAAAAGCAGGTGCGATTACCAAGACCAGAGGTTCCAAATATATTGCCGCACTGGAAGAAGAGATAAAATCCTTCACTGATTTTTCCACCACCCAGGCGGCAAATTACAAGGCTGAAGCCAAGAAAAATGAAATTAGGTCTTACTGGATCGTCGGTGTCACCGTCTTTTTGGCTGTCCTGATCTCTCTGCTCATCGCTTATCTTATTACTATCTCTATTACCCGTCCCATCAATATCGCCATGAGCATTGCCGAGAAGATGTCCAAAGGTGAGATTTCCCCGGATATGACCGACTACTCCCAGGACGAAATGGGCCAGATGTTACGTTCATTGAAAGATATGGCCGCCACCCTGCGCGAACAAATGCGTGAACTCACCCAGGGTATCTCTGTTCTGTCTACTTCTGCCGCTGAAATCTCCTCCACCACCGCCCAATTCGCCACCACTACCCAGGAAGTCGCCACCTCGGTCAATGAAGTAGTCGTCAGTATGAAAGAGGTCAAACAAACCACCGAGCTATCCAATGAGAAATCCAAGGAGATGTCCGAGCGCGCCAAAAATGTCGTGCAAATCTCCCGCAACGGCGAATCCGCCGTACAACAAACCATCGCTGCCATCAATACCATCCAAGAACAAATGATGTCTATTGCCGACAGTGTCGTAGGACTCAGTGATAAGAGCCAATCCATCGGTGAAATCATCGCCGCTGTGGATGACGTCGCCGATCAATCGCGACTTCTCGCCGTGAACGCCTCCATTGAAGCGGTCAAAGCAGGCGAACAGGGCAAAGGTTTTTCTGTTGTCGCTGAAGAGATTAAAAACCTCAGCCTGCAATCCAAACAATCCACTTCCCAGGTTCGTACTATCCTCACCGATATCCAAAAAGCCACCAGTGCTGCCGTGATGGCCACGGAAAAGGGCAGTAAAGCTGTGGAAGGCGGAGTTAACCAAGCCGGGCAAACCGGTAGCGCCATCCGCACCCTGGGTGAGAATGTCACCCAGACCTCCCAGTCTGCCGTGCAAATAGAAGCCTCCAGCCGCCAACAGGTGGCTGGTATTGATCAGGTGTTCAGCGCCATGGAAAGTATTAATAATGCCATCAGTCAAAATGCCGCCGGTGCCAGACAACTCGAACAATCCGCTGTCAACCTCAACGAACTGGGCAAAAAACTCAAGGCCATCGTTGAAAAATACAGGGTTTAAGCAAGCTGGGAATAAAACGGGCATCATGGTTTTGGGATAAATAAGAAGTGAATCATGCTGATACTAATACTTAAGCTAATATTTATTATTTTCTTATTGATGATAATGATAGGGCAATGAGCGACTCAAAAAACACGCGCAAAAGCGAAGAGGATTTTTTAAAACGGTTGCTGGAAACCTTTAAAGTGGAAGCGGACGAGCATATCAAAGCCATCTCTTCCGGCTTGCTGGAACTGGAGCAAAGTCCAGGGGAAGAACAACTCCAACGTATCTTGGAAGCGATCTACCGTCAAGCCCACAGTCTCAAAGGCGCGGCCCGCGCCGTGGAACTTTCCGATGTGGAAACTATCTGTCAATCCCTGGAAAGTATTTTTAAAGATTTTAAATACAAGGGCGTGCCCGCCTCCACCGAGATGTTCGACATCCTACAACGGGCCGTAAATACCATTGATCTCATCGTATCCAAACAACACAAACCCAATATGACAGCCTTGCTCAAGGAACTGGAATTGGTCCGCTTTACCAGTTTCACCATGGAATCCAAACCACCTAAAATTGAACAGTTAGTTTCGCCTGATTCCACCCCGGTCACACCCAAACGTAGGTTTCAACGGGAAGGATATGTGAATCTACCAGCCCCGGCTAAACCAGAACCGCCACCAGAACTCCCCTTGGAACCCTCTGTGGCGAATAGTTCATGCACCATTCGCGTCGCCTCTGAAAAAATTGACCGGTTACTGCTGCAAGCCGAAGAAATGATCTTTATGAAACTGGCCACGCAACGCCGCTTGACCCAATTACAAGAGATCGCCCCGGTGTTTCGCGACATGCAAAAAAAAGAATCCACCCTCACTGCTGCCTTTAAATCCATCCAAGCCAACCAAACCACGGAGAAACAGAAACGGGATTGGAAAAAAGTCATGGAGTATTTCCAGTTTAACCGTGGCCAGCAAAAGGAACTGCAAGGCGAGATCGACCGCATCACCAAATCCCTGCGCAGTGATTTTCGCCTCTTCAATAGCATGATCGACATCCATCTGGCCGATTTGCGCCAGACCTTGATGCTCCCTTTTGCCACTCTCACCGAGGGTTTCCCCCGCATGGTACGCGAATTGGCCCGCCAAAAAGGAAAAGAGGTGGAACTGGTGCTCACGGGTAACCATATCGAGATTGACAAACGGATTTTAGAAGCAATGAAAGCCCCGTTATTGCATCTGGTGCGTAATGCCCTGGACCACGGCATCGAATCGCCCCAGGAACGGTTGAAAAACAATAAACCGCAATGTGGGCTGCTGCAAATTACCATCACCCAAAAAGAGAATAATAATGTCGAGATCACTGTATCCGACGACGGTGCTGGTATCCCCCTCGATAAAATCAAGGACAAAGCCCTCGAATTGGGCCTGTACAAATCCGAGGAGTGGGAGCGCTTGTCTGCCCAGGAAAAAATGGCCATTATTTTTTTACCCGAGTTTTCCACCAGTCCTATTATTACTGATATTTCTGGTCGTGGTCTCGGTTTGGCTATAGTTCGCGAAGCCACTGACCGCCTCGGTGGACGGATAGCTATCACCTCCATTCCCGGCCAGGGCACCACCTTTTGTTTCACCCTGCGCATGAGTCTGGCCACCTTCCGTGGTATCCTCGTCGAAGTTGCTACACAGCGATTTATTATTCCTACCCTCCATGTGACCATGGTGCTCCAGGTCAAAGCCAAAGACATTAAAACCGTTGAGAACCGCAAGACTTTTTTACTTAAAGATGAACTATTGTCCTTTTCTCGTCTCCAGCAGGTTTTGCAATTGCCCGGTGGCGCCAGTGGTTCCTCACCCCAAAGCCAGGATGATGTCCATATCGTTGTCGTGGAGGCCGGTGAGCGGCGGATTGGTTTTCAAGTCGACCAGGTGCTCAATGAAGAGGAAGTGCTGGTCAAAGAGTTGGGCCAGCAGTTGTCCCGTGTCAAAAATATTGCCGGTGCTACTATTCTTGGGTCTGGCGAGGTCGTCTTGATCCTCAATCCTGTTGATCTCATCAAATCCGCTATCCTTGAGTCTGATTTGGCCCAACGCACTGTATTGCACCAGGATAAAGAAAAAGAGGCCGCCCAAGCCACCCAGCGCAAAAAGTCCATCCTGGTAGTGGAGGATTCCATTACTTCCCGCATGTTACTCAAGAACATCCTGGAAACCGCTGGTTATCGCGTCCGCGTGGCTGTCGACGGCATGGATGGTTGGATTACCATCAAGGAAGAGTCCTTTGATCTGGTGGTGCTGGATGTGGAGATGCCCGGTTTAAGCGGGTTTGAATTGACCGCTAAAATCCGTGACGACCACAATTTGAATCGTTTGCCCGTGGTCCTGGTCACTGCCTTGGAGTCGCGGGAAGATCGCGAAAAAGGGATTGACGTTGGCGCCGATGCCTATATTATTAAAAGTAGTTTCGACCAGAGCAATCTTTTGGAAGTGGTGAAAAAACTCGTATAGCTTCCCTTAAGGAGGGGGCGCCTCTCGTGATACATGTATTGATTGTTGAAGATTCCCCGTCAGTGCGTTTGCTGTTGCACCGGATACTGGAATCCGATGCTGACATCCGCGTGGTTCACCGTGTGGCCAGTGGCGAGGAGGCATTGTTATATCTGGCTAACCCTGACCGCCCTGTCGTTCACGTCGTGACCATGGATATTGTCATGCCCGGTATGGATGGTTTTAGTGCTACCCGGCGTATCATGGAAACAACGCCCCTGCCTATCGTGATTGTCAGTGCCGCGTACAAACCGGATGAAGTGGAACATTCCTTTAAAGCTATTGATGCCGGTGCCGTGGCCATCGTGGAAAAACCAGTGGCCCCGACCCATCCCGATTATCCCGCTATTGCTGCCAACATGGTGGAAACCGTCAAACTCATGGCTGCTGTCAAGGTAGTGACCCGCTTTCCCAGGAATTTAAAGCACGCGGCCACACCCCTTTCCTCATTGCCACTATCTCCCGTGGCAATTAACAGCAAAGCCGAGCGTCACTACGATCTACTGGCCATTGGTGCTTCTACTGGTGGCCCGCCCGTTTTACTCACTATCTTAACCACGCTGACCCCCTCTTTTCCTCTGCCCGTGCTGATCGTGCAACACATCAGCCAGGGTTTTGTAGCTGGATTGGCCCAATGGCTGGAGAATGGTGCAGGTATACCCGTGCATGTTGCCACAGAAGGGGAAATTTGTCGGCCCGGTCATGTGTACTTGGCCCCGGATAATTGTCACATGGGGATTACTTTTGGATTACGCATTCTGCTGGATAAAAGCAACCCTGAAAAAGGGCAGCGCCCTTCCGTTGCCTTCTTGTTTCGTTCCGTGACCCGTGTTTTAGCCAAACAGGCCATCGGTGTGCTGCTCACCGGCATGGGTTGCGATGGTGCCGAGCAATTAAAAGAAATGAAAGAAGCCGGGGCGCTTACCTTTGCCCAGAATGAAGAGAGTTGTGTTGTCTATGGCATGCCCGGCGAGGCGGTTAAATTAAATGGAGCCGATTATGTACTACCGCCTCTGGCTTTGGCCGAAAAAATTCGTGCCTGCATAAAATAAAGAGGTTGCAGTATTGTGAAGATAACGATATAATGATTCATGATAATACATAAAAATACAATGATACCTGAATCCACCGCCAAAATAACATATCATAACGCATTATATAGCTATATAACTCTATGGTTTTAAAGCAAGGAGTAATAAAATATGAGTGAAAACGACGAGTTCAAACGAGTTAAAGACAATGTCTTGATCCTGATGGTCGAGGACAGCTTAACTCAAGGTGAAAAGTTAAAATATATTCTGGAAGAAGAGGGATTTACCGTTAAATGGGCACCCGATGGTCCCAACGCCTTGTCTTGGCTGGAAACGAATACACCCACCCTGATTATCAGTGATGTCATGATGCCTGAAATAGATGGCTTTCAATTGTGTGCCAAAATCAAACAAAATACGCGCTTTCTGGATATTCCGGTGATGCTCTTGACCACCCTGGCCGAACCCTATGATATCCTCAAGGGCCTCGAATCCGGTGCCGATAATTTTATTACCAAGCCCTACAACCGCGATTATTTGCTCTCCCGCATTGATTACCTGTTGGTCAATATGAAACTACGCCACATGTCAGGGAAACGCAGTCCTGAAATGGGCATTGAAATCTATTTCGCTGGTAAAAAACACCGCATCACCTCCGAACGTTTGCAAATTATCGATCTGCTCTTCTCTACTTACGAGGCCATCGTGCAGAAAAACATCGAGCTGGAACGATTGAACCGCGAATTGAAGATGGCCAATGAAAAGATCACCACCCTCAGTGGCCTGATTCCTATTTGCAGCAAATGCAAAAAAGTGCGCAATGATGACGGATATTGGGAGGAAGTCGAAGAGTATGTCAGTAGTCATACCGAGGCCGGGTTCACCCATGGCATATGCAATGAATGCATGCAATTACTCTACCCTGATTTTTACGCCAGAAAAATCAAACCCGGTCTCACTGACACCAATAAGTGAAGACCCACCAATAAGGAAAAGGAACATGGTCGAAAAAAATCTGAATGAACAAACGCCACCAAAGGTTCCAGCCACAATAACCATATTAGTTGTTGAAGATAGTCTGACCCAGACCGAAAAATTAAAATACATTCTGGAGAAGGAGGGGTTCATGGTGGACTGTGTGTTCAGCGGAGCCGAGGCCCTGGTATATTTGCAGCTCCATCGGCCCACCCTGGTGGTCAGCGATGTCTTAATGCCAGAAATGAACGGTTTTGAACTCTGTGCCGCCATTAAAAAAAACGATCATCTCTCCTCTCTCCCCGTGGTATTGTTGACCGCTCTTACCGAGCCGCAAGATATTATTCGTGGCCTCGAATGCGGCGCAGATAATTTTATTACCAAACCCTATAAAGAGGATTACCTCCTCAACCAGGTCAAGTACATGCTGGCCAATGCCAGGCTACGGGAAACCTCGTTGCAAAATAACTCCACCATGCCCGACATGGGCATGGAAATTTATTTTGCCGGTAAAAAACACTATATCAAATCCAATCAATTGCAAATTCTTGACCTCCTGCTCTCCACTTTTGAGGTATGGGTTCAAAAAAATAAAGAACTGGAAGACATCAACCAGGAATTGGTGGAGAAACACAAGCGTATTAAAGCGCTTAATGGTCTTGTGCCGATTTGCGCCAATTGTAAAAAAATCCGCGATGACCAGGGTTATTGGTTCCAGGTCGAACAATACCTGGAAGACCACAGCAACGCCGATTTCAACAGCAGTATCTGCCCGCAGTGCCTGTTAAAAGAATCCCCCGATAAATCCAGATGAACCAGATCGCCATTCTCTACAATCCCTCTTCTGGACAGGGGCGTTCCCTCAAACAAAAGCGAAAGATCGAACATTATCTAACCTCCCATGGTGTGGATTACCGTCTTTTTGTTACGGCAAGCGAGGCCCATTTAAGGGAACTGGCCGCCCAGACCGCCCAGACCTATCCCGTGGTTGTCGGCGTTGGCGGTGACACCACCTTTAATATCATAGCCGCCGAGATTTTAAATCTCTGTCCCCAACCGATCATGGGTATGATTGGCACCGGTTCTGCCAATGACATCGTGCGTGGCCTCGGCATAAAAGACATTACCGAGGCATGTCGTGCCATCACCGCCTGGAATGTGAAAAAGATGGATGTGGGCTATCTAAAAATTATCGAGGAAAATGGGAATACCCGGCACCAGTTTTTTCTGGGCACAGTCAGTGCAGGTTTGGGTACTACTGTCAATTTGCATGTAGCAGAAGCCCAGCAACGCCGTTCCGTCCTCTCCCGGATAAATCCCTTTAGCCGCCTTTTGAGCGGGTTACAGGGCATCCGTCGCTCCTTTGACCGCCCCGATTTTCCGTTGACCGCCAAGATCACCACCAACGATCCCCGTTCTGGCCACCCCGTTGAAATAAAGGTTCCCTTTTCCTTGTTGGTGTTCTTGAATACCCCCTATTATGCCGATGGCCTGAAATTGACCGTCGGGCCTGCAAATACCGCCTTGTTTGACGGCCAGTTAGACTGTTGTGCCATTCATACCTCTTCTTTTTTCCACACGATAAAAGTGGGTTTAAAAGTAATCCGGGGTATACATAACCATCAGAAAGAGGTGACCCTGCTCCAAGCGCCCATGTTTAAAGTTTTTCCCAGGAATCCCATTGATATCCAGGTAGACGGCGAAATTATTCCGCAAATCCGTCATTTTGAAGTATCTATTGTCCCTGGTATGCTCAAAGTATTGCTCTAATTCAAGCGAAGCTGCGATTGTTCCGATATATTGGTTTTACCAGCATGTTTTCGGTATGATATCTGGCATTATTTAAGTTATTTACGTTCTTTAAGTGATATAAGTTGTGCTATTAAAAATTGAATTTGTTATGGTGAGATTAAAATGAGTCCTATGATTAAAAGAAACATAAAAAAAGTCGCGTATATCATGTTGGTGTTGGTCTTGACGAGTTTGTCCGGCTTATTTGCCGCCATGCTGGAGTTTAGTGACCGCTATGAAAGCAAAAACCAAGCCGTGGAAATATTATCCGGCCAATTGCACCAGATGAAACAAAAAGCCCAGGTCAACCAGCAAAAATTAGCCATTTATGACTTCATGGAATACAAAACCAATGCCTTTGCCAAACGTTTTCCTATCTTTTCAGAAATCCTCAATACCGTTTACCATAAGAGTGCCAAATACGGTTTTGAACCCAATCTGGTCTTAAAGGTCATTAAAGTGGAAAGTGATTTTAATCCCAATGCGATTTCCTATCTTGGCGCTTACGGGTTAATGCAGGTGAATCTAACTGTCTGGCGGGATGAATTAAAAATCGATAGAACCCGCATCTTTGATGTGAATTACAATATCGACCTGGGTTTGCAAATCTTACGTCGCTACTACCTTGAGTCCGCTGGCAATATGAAACGCGCCCTCCATCTTTATAATAACGGTTATCTCTACCAAAACACAGCCTACGCCAGTAAAGTGGAAGCCACCACCGTGGCCGCCAATAGCGATCAAGAACGGTTGCAAGGAATGGGGTTTTGAGAGATTGCTTGTTAAGGAAAAATTGTTAACCCAGAGCGGTGTCATTGGACATGCTTAACAATTCTACTTATTCTTTTCTTGTTCCGAGGCAACCATAAAAAACAAAACTGTAAAAACCAGGTTGGATATTGAAACAGTAAACCGTGGTTTGGTTCCAGCCATTGAAAAAGCTAGGGCCATGATCATGGCCGGGGAAGTGCTGGTGGATGGACAGGTTGTTATTAAAGCCGATACACGTATCACAAAAACCCAGGTTCTCAGCTTAAAAGAAAAATTACCTTATGCCTCACGCGGTGCATTAAAGATTGAAAACGCCTTCAACTCTTTTGGAATTACCCCCAAAGGTTTAAAGGCACTGGATATCGGCATCTCTACCGGGGGGTTTAGCGACTATATGCTAAAGAATGGTGCCGCGCACGTGGTAGGTGTGGATGTGAATATCCAGCAGGTCGATCAACAGTTACGAAATAATCCCAAACTCACACTGATCAAAGAAAATGCCCGCCTCATCACGCCACAGCTTATTGGAATTGAACCCGATATTATCACCATAGATGTCTCTTTTATTTCTATCGCCCGGATATTGCCCGCGCTCACCCCTTTTAAAAATGCCCGTATCATCTCTCTTATCAAACCTCAATTTGAGGCAAAACCCTGGGATGTCGATGAAGGCGGCATTGTACGCGACCCGCAAAAACGTATGCAGACTTTATTGCACTTAAAACAGCAGATTGAAGCCCTCGATTTCTCCATCACTGGCTTCACCTCCTCCGGCATTAAAGGAAGAAAAGGCAACCGGGAATATTTTTTTTTACTGGAGTATAGAAAAAAAGCATCCATTAATGATACAATAATAACTGATGCAATTAAACTTGAATTATAAACGTGCTGGCCTTGTCGTAAAACCCCACCAAGATGTGGTGGTGTATCTGGAACAAACCATCGAAATCTTAACTCATTACGGTGTGGAAATCGTGCTGGAGTCCATTGCCGCAGACTTGATCGGTTCAAAGAGCCAAATGGAAAGAAATCAAATCGCTGCTTTTTGCGATATTATTCTTTTGATTGGCGGTGATGGTACCTTTCTTTCTGTCGCCCCCCATGCTGTGGCCCACCAGATTCCCGTGGCTGGTTTTAATCTCGGCACCCTCGGATTCCTCACCGAATTGAACAAGGAGAGCCTGGCCAAAAGTCTGCATGATATCTTTTTCGGCATGCCTAAAATTTCCCGGCGTAAATTGTTGGAACTCGATTACAAGGGCGAAAAATTTCTCTCCTTGAATGATGTTGTGGCTGGCAAAGGCAATATTGCCAGGATTATCAAGTTACGATTGGAGATTGACAACTCTTACGTTTCCGAGGTCAGTGCCGATGGCATGATTATTGCCACCCCAACCGGTTCTACCGCGTACTCGTTGGCTGCTGGGGGTCCCATTGTTTCGCCCCATGTGAATGGCATTATTATCACCCCTATTTCTCCCCACTCGTTAACTTTCAGACCTCTGGTGATCCCCGACGGTTCCCTCATCAAAGTCACATTGATCTCTGAAAACCCCAGCTATATTACCGTGGATGGTCAAAAAGTATTGCCCATGTCCCAAGGCGAGTTTTTTGAAGTCCGTATCGCCGTGTCCTATTTGCTGATGGTGGAATCCGGCGAGATTAGCTATTATAAACTGCTCAATGAAAAACTGAACTGGGGGTCTTGAGTGCCCGATGAATCTTTTTTAGATGACTGGTTTTTAGAATAAATAGTTAGCATAAATAGTTTTTATAAAAAATAGAATGTGATATAATCTTTTAATGAGGTGAACATGAGACGAGCGATCATTTTAATATTATTATTGGCGGTAATTTTCGCTACTCGCTTATATCCTGCGGCAGAATTTACCCAGTTCAATAAAGGCGTGACGTATATTCTGATCAAAGATAAAGTGTTGGCGTTGCAATATATGGAGGAATTCTTTAAATACTACTCCGATCCCGGTCTTCGTAGCATCTTTATCAGTTTAATCGAGGACAATTCCTGGGAAGTGACCAAACAATTTAATAGTTATCTGGACAACAATCACAGGTCCACTCCCGCGTTGGTGGGGATCGCGTTGTCCACCACCGATATGAAAGATTCCACGTCTATGAATAATTTGCAACGTGCCATCGGTTTAACGCCAAACTTTGCAGCCACCTATCTCTGCATGGGCATGGAATACCAGAAGATAAAAAATTATCCCATGGCAAAATTAAACTATCAGAAAGCCATACGACTTTCAGGGGAACCGGAATTTAAAATCCCGCTCTCCCAACTGCATCTATTACTCAATGAACCCGGCGAGGTTTTAAAACTTCTCAAACCCGAGGCAGACCGCTTGCCGGATAATTTTTATTTTAATTTCTGTACTGCTGAGGCCTTTTATCGCTTGAAAGACTTGAACCAGATGGGCCGATATATTGAAGCGGCTATTGAAATAAACCCGGCCAACAATGACGCCCAATTGTTAATGGCCAAATACCTGCTCAGTCGCAACGAACTCAAAGAAGCTAAAGCTGTCCTAAAAAAAATACAGTATAACCAGTACAACAAAGATTATTTACAAACCTTCGGCCACGTGTTGCTGCTCTCCAAAGACAAACAGGCCAAAGCGTACCTGGATGAAGTGTACTCCAAAGAGAAATGGGACAAAGACATCAACTGGTTGCAGGGACTCTATTACATCACCAACCAGGACAAAGGCAACATCCAGAACTGGATCACCCGGGCTATTTTAAGCGGCAGTGATGTCAAGCATATGCGCGAATTATTTCCCGGCACCTATCAATTCCCCCAGTATCCCAGTTCGCCCTTTTTTGATGTTACTTCCATTCACTGGCTTTCCAATGAATTGTTGCTCGTGTCTGCTGTCAAACAAAGCGGCGACCGCGAACGACTCTATATTTTCCATGCCAATGACTTGAAACTTTTGAAAGCCCTCGAATACCAGGGGAAATTCAAAGATATTTTCTTCTCCCGCGACCGAAAAAGGATGGTCTTTTCCACCGATGCAGGCGAGGGGAACGAGGTGTATCTTTATGCCCTTGATAACACCGGTAAAGATTTTGTCCTGCGGTCTCTTTACAATCGGCCTATTAAGATGAACTCTATTGTGGCTGGTTTTAATAATGCCGGTAATCTGGCATATATCACCCACAGTGATATTTATGCCAAGGCGTTTGATTCTCCGTTTTCCATCGTCTCCCAAACCGGGGAGAAAAAAACCGTCTATCCCGATTACCCTTACCCCGTCTATAAATACAATTTTGCCACTTCAACCTTTTCTGTCGTCACCGATATTGTCCAGTTGGAAAACGTTCCCATTGATTGTGTCAAACGTTATTTTTTGGTTTATAACGCCATGGAGAATAACAGCAACGTGAGAACCTTGATTGAAAACGGGCAACGCCTTGATCTTACTTCTTCTGAGGTCGTAAAAATCGTTTTCTCCAAGGATAGTTCCTCCTTTATTATCTACCTCTCCGATTTAAAGAATGCCTTCCAAGCACTATTAGTAGATAACACCGATAACCATACCTATAAAATCGACGAGACCATGTTCCTGGGAGAAGGGAAATACGCCGAACTGGATGTACTGGATTTTGACCCGGAAAAAAAGGAAATCGTGGTCATCACGAAAGGCAATGATCGAACCATTATCCGCTTCAATTACCGGTCTTATCTATACACACGACTGGCGGAAAAAATGCGCCAATTCTCCTATGACAAAACGAACCGCATTATTTACATTCTCACTGAACGGAGTAAAAAAAAGTTTTTTACCGAGACCAATCTGTCCGTGGTTTATCTCCGCCCCTTTTATAAAAAAATTATCGATGAACGGAGAACGTTGAACCGTATAATCGGCATCCAGAACGATAAAGTTTATTTTACTACCCTGGACGGCGAAATGCTGGAACTCAACGGTGAACATCAGTTCTATTATAGCGGTCCCTCCTTTTTCGGCAGTATGCATGAAGTGTCAATTGCCGCGAAAAAAACCGCCGCGTTTATCAATGGAAATCTTTTTGTGGTTAATATCAACGACTCCAGCAACCAATGGGCCTCGAAACAGAATTCAAAAAAGTAAAGCTGTTCGTCGGCTTTATTTATAGCCACCGCCAACTGTGCGAGGATATAAAACAAAAACTTGAACAGCGTTTTTCTCCCGTTGATATGGAGTCGGTAGAATTTCCTTTTGAAAAAACGACCTATTACAATGATGAAATGGGCACCCAGTTATTCAAGCGTTTTTTCTCGTTTGGGACATTGATCTCTCCCGAGGAATTGCCAGATATCAAGATTTTAACCAATCGCATCGAAATAGAAAACGCTATCTCCGGGCAGCGTGCTATTAACATCGATCCCGGTTTCCTTTCCGATGCCAATGTCATCCTGGCCACCACGAAGAACCACTATCATCGCGTTCCCCTGGCCAAGGGTATTTATGCCCATATCGAATATGTCATTAAAAAACGCAATACCTTGACTGTAATGGAGTGGACCTACCCCGATTTCCGCACTCCCGAATACATGGATTTTTTTATCCGGTTGATCTCCAGATACAAGGAAGATATCAAAAAACTAAGAGTAAAAAATGTCGAATAATGAGCAAAACGAAACAGCACAATCCTTAACCACGGCAACAGAACAAATATCCGATTCCAACGAAACCCAGGCCACTCAGAACGATAAATGGTATGCTACCCCTTACTTGTGGGCATTTACCACTTATTTTACCGAGGGGTTTCCATTCAGCATGATCCGCAGTGTCGCCACCGTGTTTTTCAGGGATATGAAAGTATCCCTTGAATCCATCGGTTTAACTTCCTTGTTTGGTTTGCCCTGGATTTTGAAGTTCCTTTGGGGACCATTGGTGGACCAATACAGCACCAAGCGGCGCTGGTTGTTAGCCATGCAAACCGCCTTCCAAATCATATTGGTCGCCGCAGCTTTTGTTATTCCCTTGCAAAACAGTGTCCAACTCATTGCTATTCTCTTTTTTATCGGTTCATTTATTGCCGCCACCCACGATATCGCCATTGACGGGTATTATATGGAAGCTCTGGATAAAGAGGGGCAGGCTAAATTTGTCGGTTTCCGTACCATGGCATTTCGTATTGCCATGATGGTCGGCCTCGGTGGTATTGTTACCCTTGGCACCACTGTAGGTTGGTTTCCCGCATTTTTAATTGCCGCCGCTATTTTCCTCATTTTCCTTCTGTACCATTATTTCTGTTTGCCCGAAGTAGAAAAACCCAAACAGCCAATAAAAACTCTCTTGCTGAAATTATTGCAGTTAAAACCTCTGGTGCTCACGACCGGGGTAGTATTGGTAGTTCTGATCTTGCGGTATTTCTTCCGCTCGCCCTATTATCGCATGTTAACCCAGGTATTTCCCCGTTTAAGAATGTTCGATTTTTCCTCAACCGTCGTGTTACTGTTGTTTTTATCCCTCGTGTTGGTGGGAATTTTTCGCAATCAATTAAAAGCCCTTATCTTAAAAGACCCCGATTCCCATTTCAGCAGGGCATTTGTTTTATTCATGGACCAGGAAAAGATTGCCATTATCCTGGCCTTTATCATTCTTTTACGTGCCGGGGAATGGACCCTTTCGACCATGGTTTCCCCGTTTATGGTGGATTTGGGTATCAAGGTTTATTACGGTGGTATCGCTGCCTGGGTAGGATTGCCCGCCTCTATTTTTGGGGCTATAACCGGCGGTTGGATGATCTCCCATCATGGGTTGAAAAAAGTCATGTGGCCCTTTATTTTAGCCCAGAATTTTACCAATGTGATTTACATGGCTCTTGCCCTTCATCTGTCTTACTTCGTGCAAGCGAATACCAATGTCAAATATCCCATTAGTATCGGCATGACCAATCTGCTCTTAGTGTCTTTTACCCATGCCTTCGATCAATTTGCCGGGGGACTGGGGACCGCCGTGTTGATGACCTATTTAATGCGCATCTGTCATAAAGAATTTAAAGCCGCTCATTATGCTATTGGTTCTGCTATGATGAGTGTTAGCGGTTTGTTTGCCGGTGTGCTCAGTGGTTTTATCGCCCATTGGTACGGGTATGCATGGCTTTTTGGCTTCAGTTTTGTGATCTCTATCCCTGCCATGCTGCTAATCCCGTTCTTACCCAATCTGGATAAGCCAAACCAGCAGACCGCCTGAAAAAAAAATTATAAACGAAGGTGCCTTTCAGGCGCGAAATAGTGATCCGCCTGCGGCAAAAAAAGGAGAATCCAATGGCTTTGTTAATTAAAAACGGGCGGTTAATCGATCCTGCCACCCAGACCGATGGAATATTTGATATCTTGATTGAGGATGGGATGATCAAAGAGATCGCACCCCAAATCAGAACCGGTGAATTGACCGAGATGATCAATGCGTCTGATTTAATTATAAGTCCTGGGTTCATTGATATCCATGTTCATTTACGGGAACCCGGACAGGAACACAAAGAAAATATCGAAACCGGTTCCAAAGCAGCCGCGCATGGTGGTTTTACTTCCATAGCTTGCATGCCCAATACGTCACCCGTTAACGACAACCTTGACGTGACCCATTTTATCCAAAAACGGGCCAGAGAAGTTGGGATAGTCAACATTTTTCCCGTGGCTGCCGTGTCCAAGAATCTGGAGAGCCAGGAATTAACCGATATGGAATCCCTTGTTCATGCTGGTGCCCGTGGTTTTTCCGATGATGGGCGTTGTGTGATGAGTGAAGCCATCTTCAAAGCAGCTCTTATCAAAGCCAAGGATTTGCATGTTCCTATCATCGAACATCCTGAAGACCACTCAATTTCCCTTGATGGTCAGGTAAATGAAGGCGCTTTTTCCCATCACTGCCAATTAAAAGGTATCCCTGCTGCTTCCGAGGATGTTATTATTGAACGGGACATTCGTCTTCAGGAAGAAATCGGTTCTTATCTCCATTTAACCCATATTTCCACTGAAGGTGCGGTTCGTTTGCTTGCCGATGCCAAAAAACGCCATGTTGCGGTGACTTCAGATGTCACGCCCCATCATCTGTTGTTGGATGAGAGCGCCATCAAGGGATGTGATCCCCTCTTCAAGATGAAACCCCCGTTACGCACCGCCAGGGACCGCGAAGCAGTAGTAAAAGGAATCCAAAACGGCACCATTGATTGTATTGCCACCGATCATGCGCCCCATTCTCCCGAAGAAAAAAACCGCCCCTTTGCCGAGGCGCCCTTTGGCGTGACTGGTTTGGAAACAGCATTCTCCGTGATTTATGACCGGTTGGTCAAACCTGATATCATCACTCTTCACCAACTCATCCGCCTTTTTTCTACCCATCCCGCCCAGGTTCTTCATCTAACCAACAGGGGCATGGTTAAGCCCGGTGTCCCCGCCGATTTGACCATTCTTAACCTTGAAGAGCCCTTTAAAATCAGTAGCGAAAACTTTTATTCCCGTTCTGTGAACTCACCCTTCATTGGCTGGGAAGGCGAAGGAGTGGTGGAGTATACTATTGTTAATGGAGCTGTTGTTTATCGTCGCCTATAAATAAGGAGTGAGTCGAACGTGCTCTTATGATACGCTTAAAAAACTGGCAGGGAATTCTGTGTGACCCTGGATTCACCATCAGATTTTTGAAAAAACATGGACGACATGGACAGAGTGGACGATATGGACGATGTGGACCGAAAACAAAAGCATTTTTTTGTCCATGTCGTCCACTAAGTCCATATCGTCCACAACCATTTCAGAAATTTGGGGGTGGATTTTGGATATCCTGGATTCACCGCCAGAAAAAAATAGATTCTTTTAAACCCTTGATAATTCAATGTCTCTGGAGCCATTGTCGCCCGTCTATACTTCCCTAAAAAAGCTTTTGCGATTAAAAAAAGGGATGTTCCTATTTGGGAAGGGTGACTTGTTTATTTTTTATCTTTCGAGGGAAAAAAGATGGAAAAAGCCTCGCTTGTTGCTTCAAAAGATGTTTTAATAAGGTTTCAGACCACACATCAATAAAAAACAAACGAGGTAATATTATTATGACACAAGGCGTCTTATCTTTCAAGTACGAAGAAGAATAAAAAAGTTTTGGCACCACCGCGTTAGCCAAGTCGTTGCTCTTTTTGGATTTGCTCCATATAATGGGATTTATGAAGATGGTGGAGCAGAACCTCAGCGCCAAGGAAGGTAAACAAGGTTGGAGTGACTATTAAGTCGTATTAAGCGTAATATTGTTAAATCTTTGCAGTGGGGATTGCGTGGATGATATCAAAGGATTGGAGGGCGATGCCGATTTACAACGAGTATTCAAGCACCTTGACCTTAAGAACGCCTTTGGACGTGGTCGTCAGAAATTAATCCGTCAATGGCGTAATGGTAAGATCAACATCTTCCCCTCACCGTCCTCCATATTCCGTTACCTGGATGTGTTCCATAACCTATCAGAGGAGGAACATCGGCTGGAAAAGACGGCGTTTATTCCCTTGTCCAACAAGTATCTTTTGCGACTAAAGGGCATCAACAAGGATATGCTTGAGTTTTTGCAATTAAATAAGCCGGAGAAAAAGGCTAAAATTGACATGGATGCGTCGGTAGTCAAAAGCCAAAAAGAGCACGCCTTATACCGTTATAAAAAGTATTAAGGTCATCAACCGCTCAATGCATGGTGGTGGGAACAGGGTTTTATGGTGCATACTGAATTTCAGGACGGGAATGTGCCAGCAGGTTCTAAACAGAAACGGCTATTTTCAGAGACGTTATCACTCTTGCCCCCCGGCATGGAGAAGGTCTACCTTCGGTCAGATACCGCAGGCTACCAGCATAAATTATTACA